>WVXO01000031.1:79119-195085 GCA_011773465.1 Candidatus Aminicenantota bacterium
ATATAAAAATCCCGGATTAAGATAAAGAATCTTAAAAACGCCTAGATACAGTCAAAAAAGATTATTTTACTGCAGGTTTCTCGGGCGGTTTCTCAACAGCTATCCCAGCGGCCTCCTCGGTGGCTTTCACGCCGGCTTCTTCAGCCACCTTCCCCGAGGATTTCTCTGCGGCTTTTTCTTCGGTCTTTTCAGAGGGAAGAAGACCCACTTCTTTTCTAATCTCCGTATTTAGCTGAGAGGCTAACTCCTCATTCTCTCTCAACAGTTTTTTAACATTCTCTCTTCCCTGCCCTAATCGTTCTCCTTTGTAAGAATACCAGGTTCCGGTTTTCTCGATAATCCCCGTATCTACTCCACAGTCAATTAAATCTCCTTCCTTCGAGATTCCCTCACCGTAGATAATGTCAAACTGAGATTCTCGGAAAGGAGGAGCCATTTTATTCTTAACAATTTTCACCTTCACTCTGTTCCCGATGACTTTGTCCCCCTCCTTTAGGGTGGCAATTCTCCTGATATCAACCCTTAATGAAGAGTAAAACTTTAGAGCTCTTCCACCTGTCGTTGTCTCGGGACTTCCCAGAAAAAAGCCGATTTTTTCTCTGATCTGGTTAACGAAGATAAAGCATGTTTTCGAGCGGCTGACTATAGCAGTCAGCTTTCTCAAAGCTTGGGACATGAGACGCGCTTGAAGACCCATATGGGCGTCTCCCATTTCCCCTTCAAGCTCTGCTTTGGGCACCAGGGCAGCTACGGAATCGACAACTATGACATCCACGGCCCCGCTGCGGACCAGAACCTCGGCGATCTCTAAAGCCTGCTCGCCATAATCCGGTTGAGAGATGAGGAGACTATCTACATCCACGCCTACGCTGGCTGCATAATTCGGGTCTAAGGCATGTTCGGCATCAATAAAGGCGGCCTGGCCGCCCTGTTTCTGAGCTTCGGCAATAACATGAATGGCCAAGGTTGTTTTTCCTGTAGCCTCAGGACCAAAGACCTCGACAACCCTTCCTCGCGGAAACCCCCCTATACCCAGGCTTAAATCAAAAGCGATGGAGCCAGTAGGGATTGTGGGCACTTTAATTGCTGCTTCTTTCTGTCCGAGCTTCATCACCGTTCCTTTGCCAAATTGTTTCTCTATCTGGGAAAGCGCGGCTTCGATTGCTCGGTTTCTCGAGGCTTGTTTTTGTTCGATCTCCTCTTCTTTCATTTTATCCTCCCCCAACCAAATGGGTCTTTATCAATTTTTAAATATTCTTTTTTTGTTCTTTAATTTTAACTTATATTCTAAGATTATTAAATAGCTCTTTACCTTTTTTAGGCGATTAACACCACGAATTATTTTTCGTAGTCATAAAATCCTTTTCCTGCTTTTCGGCCAAGATATCCAGCATCTACCATTTTTCTCAGCAAAGGACAGGGTCTGTATTTCGGATCTTTAAAGCCCTCATGCAGGACTTCCATAATGTCGAGACAGACATCCAGCCCTATAAGATCAGCCAGGGCCAAGGGTCCCATAGGATGATTCATGCCCAGCTTCAACACTGTATCAATGGCTTCTGCTGAGCCTACTCCCTCCATCAGGGCATAAACAGCTTCATTGATCATGGGGATCAAAATTCTGTTTGAGATAAACCCCGGGAAATCATTAGCCTCTACGGGAACCTTTCCCAGCTTCTCGGCAAGAGTCTTCACCTCGTCGAATGTCTCCTGGGACGTAGCCATCCCTCTGATCAGCTCCACCAATGCCATCAGGGGTACGGGATTCATAAAATGCATGCCCATAAACTGGGAAGGACGTCCGGTCAAAGCTCCAAGACGGGTTATGGAAATGGATGAGGTATTGGAAGTCAGGATGACTGAAGGCGCAAGCAGCTTATCCAGCTCCAAGAGTATTTTCTTTTTCACCTCAAAATCTTCGAAGACAGCCTCCAAAGCAAAGTCAACCTCTTTTAAATCTGGAAGACTTGTAGTGGTTTTTATTCGAGACAATATTTTTTCCTTGTCTTCTTCGATTTTTCCTTTCTCCGAAAGCTTAGTCAGACTCTTATCTATTATCTTCAAAGAACGCTGCAGATAATCTTCTCCCACATCATTCAGGATGACTTCAAATCCAGAACTAGCAGCAACTTGGGCGATACCCGTGCCCATGGTTCCAGCACCAACGACTCCTATTTTCTTAATAGTCATTTCCCCTCCTTACTTAAACCATTTCTACTGCCATGGCCACAGCATCCCCTCCTCCCAAGCAGAGAGATGCCACACCTTTCTTGAAACCTCTGTGTTTTAGAGCGTAAACCAAGGTCGTTAAAATCCTGGCTCCTGTTGCTCCGATCGGATGGCCCAAAGCAACAGCTCCTCCATGAACATTGACCTTCTGTTTGTCCAGACCCAACTCTTTTATTATTACCACCAACTGGGAAGAAAAGGCTTCGTTTATCTCGAAGAGGTCAACATCTTCAATCTTCCAGCCCACGTTGGCCAGCAATCTCTCGATGGCTCCCTTGGGGGCATACATCACCATGGACGGTTCGACAGGGTTGGTTGTGGTGCCTAAAATCCGGGCCATAGGTTTAATTTTCTTCTCTTTCACCGCATCCTCTGAAGCGACAACAACTGCTGCTGCTCCATCATTTAGACTAGACGCATTTCCGGCCGTAACTGTCCCATCCTTCTTAAAAGCAGGCCTGAGTTTTGCTAATTTTTCAAGTGCGGTATCCTTCCGAGGACCTTCATCCACAGCGAAAATTACAGGATCACCCTTTCTCTGGGGTATCTCCACAGGAACAATTTCATCTCTGAAATAGCCTTTTTCGATCGCATGGATAGCTTTCTGATGACTGCTCAAAGCATACTCGTCTTGTTCCTGGCGAGTGGCACCAAACTTTTCGGCAACGACTTCTCCTGTCATACCCATATGCTGGTCATCAAAAGCGCACCAAAGGCCATCGAGGATCATGGAGTCCTTTATCTTCATATCTCCAAATTTGACGCCTTCCCTTACTCCCCAGAGGAGATGCGGCGCCTGGCTCATGCTTTCCATTCCGCCGGCAACAATGATATTCTTCTCTTCCAGCCAGATGGACTGAGCAGCTAGGGCAACAGCCTTTAGAGCTGAGCCGCAAACTTTGTTTACAGCAAAGCAACTCACAGTGTAGGGAATTCCACCGTTCACTGCCGCCTGCTTTGCAGGCGCCTGGCCCAAGCCCCCTGAAACAACATTCCCCATGATCACTTCCTCAACGTCTTCACCTGAAATCCCGGCTCTCTTCACAGCTTCTTTAATAGCAAAACCGCCTAGCTCAGGAGCTTTGAAGTTCTTCAAAGTTCCCAAAAAATTGCCGATGCCTGTTCGAGCTGCACCGACAATAAAAACATCTCTTAATTCGCACATTTATTAGGCCTTTCGTTAATGGATTGTATTAAAGCGTTTCCAT
This sequence comes from Candidatus Aminicenantota bacterium, assembly GCA_011773465.1. Classification (GTDB taxonomy): domain Bacteria; phylum Acidobacteriota; class Aminicenantia; order Aminicenantales; family Aminicenantaceae; genus SOIV01. The sequence goes on from WVXO01000031.1 coordinate 82,557, forward strand.
TTTTATCACAATTGAACGAGGGTGTAAACCCATCTAAAAAAAAGGAATAAAAAATGGGGCCAGGCCCCATTTTTGCAAGAAAGAGGACATTCTCAACTTGTGGACAGAGAACATCAGAAAATGGGGCCTGGCCCCATTTTTTACCATTTTTTATTATTTGATTAAAGGCAAAACAAAGGATAAAATTGATTATAAATAATCCTAATTGGATAAGGAGGAATAAGATGAAAAGGTGTTTATTATCTTTTGCATTGATTTTGTTCTTAGCCTTTTTTGTTTCCTGTGAAAAATCCAAAGTTGAAACAGAAGAAGAACAGCGCTATCTAATAGAACAAGTGGGCACTACGGCCATTGCCCAGTTGTATGCTGACGGATTTAAAGACCTAAGCCTCAACGAGAAAATATTAGCCTATTATTTAGCTCAAGCTGTTATCGCCGGCGACACGATCGATAATGACCAAAGCCACCGACATGCTCTGGAAATAAAAGATATCCTGGAAGAAATTATCACTCACAAGGAGGGAATAAACCCGGAAACTTTTAAGGCAATCCTTGATTACACCAAGCTCTTCTGGGTAAATCACAGCCAGTACAACGCCCGCACAAAGGCAAAATTTATCCCTTCCTGTTCTTTTGACCAATTTCTAGAGGCTGCCAAATCAGCACAGAAAAACGGAGCCAGCTTCGACCTCAAGGAAGGCGAATCCATCGAAGCAAAGCTCAAAAAACTTGAAAAAACTATTTTCGACTCGAACTTTGAACCCCTGGTCACTGCCAAGATTCCTCCTCCAGGCCAGGATATACTCACAGCCAGCGCCAATAATTTTTATGAAAATGTCACCTTGGCCGACATCAAGAATTTTAATGAAAAATATCCCTTAAATTCAAAAATCATTAAAAAGGACGGCAAGGTAATGGAGCTAGTCTGGAGAGCAGGCAATGAGGATGTCAAGCCCGGCCTATACGCCCAAGAACTGGCCGAGGTTATTGAGAAGCTCAAGCTTGCTATTCCTTACGCAGGTGAACAGCAGAAAATAACTCTGCAGCATATGATTGACTATTTTGAGACAGGAGACCCTGATTCTTTTCGTAAAGCAAATATTTCCTGGCTTCAAGACGACCCTCCAGTCGATTTTATTATTGGTTTTATCGAAAACTACAAAGACGCCCGAGGAATCAAAGGAGAGTGGGAAGGCTTAATTAGCTATGTCAACAAAAAAACCACCCAGATGATGAGAGACATCGCAGCCAACGCCCAATATTTTGAAAACAAAGCCCCATGGAAAGAGGAATACAAGAAAAAGCATTTTCAGGTTCCTGTCGCCAACTCTATTGATGTCGTTATTTCGGGAGGAGATGCCGGTCCCCTTATTCCCGCAGGAATCAACCTGCCTAATGAACAAAAGATAAGAGAGCAGTACGGAAGCAAGAGTGTTCTCCTCTTCAATGTCATGCGTGATGCCCGAAAAGTGACCGGTGGAAAATCAGCTGAGGAATTCCTGCTGACGGATGAAGAAAAAGAGCTTGTTCTAAAATACGGCAGTTTGGCAGACAATGTAATAATCGCTCTTCATGAAGTCATCGGCCATGGCTCGGGAAAAGTGAGTCCAAAGTTGACCAAAGATCCTTCAGACTATTTGCTGGAACATTATAACACCCTGGAGGAAGCCCGAGGAGACCTCATGGCTCTCTATAACTTTTTCGATCCAAAATTAGTCGAGCTGGGTATCTTGCCCAATGAGGATGCAGCTAAAGCTGGCTATATCTCTGAAGCCATGTCTGACCTGACCATGCTGCGGAGGATAAAAAAGGGAGATAGAATAGAGGATGACCATATGAGAGCTTCGCATCTTATTCAGGTTTACCTCGAGAAAAAAACTCTGGCAGTAGAAACAGTAAAGAAAAACGGAAAAACATACAGAAGGGTTAAGGATTTTGACCTTTTCCGCCAGGGAGCAGGAGAACTCCTGGCAGAGATCATGAGGATAAAAGCTGAAGGTGATTTCGAAGCGGCCAAAAAGCTTGTCAACGCCTATGCCGTAAAAATTGACCCCTCACTCAGAGACGAAGTCATTGAAAGGTCCCAACAGATTCGCTACCCTGATTTTGTGGCTTTTGTTATGCCAGATCTAGCTCTCGTCAAAGACCGGGAAGGAAAAATCGTCGATGTGGAGATATCCTACCCGATGGACCTCGTGGCCCAGCAGCTCAAATGGTCAGGAAAAAAATAGACCAAATTTTAGATACTAATTCGCTTTCAGGATAAACCGGTTATTTCTCCATCATCGGTTACATCTATTTTCTCGGCTGAAGGATTCTTCGGCAAACCTGGCATGGTCATGATATCTCCGCAATAAACGACTACAAAGCCTGCTCCTGAGCTGAGGGAAGCGTCGGTCACGATTAAAGTGAAATCTTTGGGCCTCCCTAGTGCTTCATCATCATCAGAGAGAGAATATTGCGTTTTAGCGATACAGACAGGGAGGCTTCCAAATCCTTCTCTCTCAATCCTGAGCACTTTCCTTTTTATTTTCCCTTCCATGGCAACTGATCCCGCCCCGTATATCTTTTTAGCAATAGTCTCTATCTTTTCCAGAAGCGTTATATCTAAAGGATACAGGAAGCGGAAGCGGCTGCCATCTTCCTCAATGGCCTTTAAAACTTCTCGCGCCAGTTCTTTGCCGCCGTTTCCCCCTCTACCGTAGACCTCACTCAAAGCAACTCGAACTTTTTCCCTGCGGCAAAGATCTAAGGCTTTCTTAATTTCTGTTTCAGTATCTGAAGGGAATTTATTTAAAGCAACGACAAAAGGAACTCCAAAAATTCTGAGGTTTTCCGTATGTTTTTGAAGGTTGGCAAAGCCTTTCTCCACAGCTTTCACATTTTCCTTATTGACTTTGTCCAGTTTAACTCCGCCGTGAAGCTTAAGAGCTCTGAGAGTTGCCACCAGCACACAGGCATCAGGTGGAGGAACGTGGCCTGTTCTGACCACAATATTGAAAAATTTCTCCGCTCCAAGGTCCGAGCCAAATCCTGTTTCAGTCACAACAAAATCAGCCAGCCTAAGAGCCATTCGAGTGGAGATAACGGAATTTGTACCGTGGGCGATATTGGCAAAGGGGCCCCCATGAATCAGAGCCGGTGTTCCCTCCAAAGTCTGGACAAGGTTTGGCTTGAGAGCATCTTTAAGCAGAGCAGCCATCGATCCTTCAGCCTTAAGCTCTCGCGCAAAAACAGGTTTCTTATCCGGCGAATATCCTATGAATATATTTCCAAGCCTTTCTTTTAGGTCTTTTAAATCCTCGGCAAGACATAAAATGGCCATAATTTCTGAGGCTGCGGTAATATCAAACCCTGTCTCCCGGGCTATTCCCCGAAGAGGGCCTCCGATACCGATCACAACTTCTCGAAGCACTCGGTCATCCATGTCCATGACCCGCTTCCAGGACACCCTTCGACAGTCAAGCAGGCCGCAGGCTCCGTCAAAATGAAGACGGTTATCCACCATGGCAGCTAAAAGGTTATGAGCTGCAGTGACCGCATGAATATCTCCGGTAAAATGGAGGTTTATCTCCTCGCGGGGTGCAACCTGGGCATATCCTCCTCCAGTTGCTCCGCCTTTCATCCCGAATACTGGCCCCAAGGAAGGTTCTCTCAAAGCCACTACAGCTTTCTTTCCCAATCCACTCAAAGCATCAGCCAGACCAATTGAGGTCGTGGTCTTGCCTTCACCAGCTGGAGTCGGAGTCATGGCTGTCATCATGATTAATTTTCCCTTCTTGTCTTCTCCTTTCAAAATTTCTTCTGGAGTAACTTTAGCTTTATACATTCCGTATTTCTGAAGGTCCTTCGCTTCAATTCCTAGTTTTTTGGCAATCACCTCTATAGGCTTTATCTTCACTTTTTTTGCAATATTCATATCGTCAACCACTTTGACCTCCTTTTATTCAATCTGTTTTTTGCAATAACATAAAAAAAATAAAAAAAGGGGGGAAGACCCTATTTTTTAAGAAAGAGGACATTCTCAACTTGTGGACAGAACATCAGAAAATGGGGCCCGGCCCCTTTTTTATACATAACATTTTATAAAATTAGTTGTTTCTTCCATGGTCTTTCTTGTTGAAATCTCGAAACATTATATCATAATCCCCGATCATCTCCTCATCGCAAAGCTGAAATAGCGGGTGTTCCCGATCATGATGTGATCCCGGACCTTTAACTCCATAACATTTACCGCAGATATACTCCTTCCATTGAGATATAAATCTTTAAAAATGAATTATTTAGATGTTCCCTAAGGCAGGTAAAATTTCCCGCTTACGTCCAGATTATGTCCAACTTTCTATTTTTGGCACTAATTTGCTCAGCAGTCTTCTCCAGCCCTTGGGAAGCCGCGGCTTTAAGGGCTTCAGCTTACAGTTGCCTTTTAATATTCCCAAAATATGTCGTTGTTAAATATTTACAGTACGACCACAACAAAGTTAATAGACTAAGAAAATTTAAAAAAATAATCTTCCCAGAGTAACTAAGCCAAGTATCAGAGTGGCAATACCCACGATCAGCTTAAGATGCCCGCCCCTAAATTTTTTAACTGTATAAGCTGCGATAGGAACTGAAAGAATGGCTCCGACAACCAGGGACGGGGCAAGACCCCAGCCAATGGCGTGATTTGTGAAGATAAGATAAGTGATTACGCCTACAAAACAGGTCAATCCCTCAGCAAGAGATGTGATACCTATTGCATTTTTAGAATTTACCCCTGCTAGAATTTGACCGCTAGTCACTAAGGGACCATAGCCCCCGCCACTAATTCCTTTGTTAAATGATGCCAAAAGTCCGAGAGAAGTAATCTTCTTCCATGTAAATCTAAACTTTCGTTTTAAAGTCATTAGAATTAGCACTCCCATGCCGAGGACCAAAATGCCGATATAAAGCTTCACATAAAATGAAGGTAAATTCAGAGCAACAAAAACTGCAACTAAAGTCCCGAGAATACTGCAACCTGCCATAACCAATGCTATTTTGAAATCAACTGCTCTAAAATTAAAGTTGACATTTTTAAACTTATGATGAAAGAAGGCTGCAGTTAATCCTGAGATCAGTTCAGACAATAAAATAGCAGGAACAATTTGAAGTGGATTATACCCCATTATGAGCAAGAGGGGAGTAAGAGTTGTCCCGTATCCCATCCCAAGAGAAGAGTCGACATACTCACAAAGAAAAGCAAAGATTATGATAAAAACTAATAATTCCATGATTCCACCTTTCTTATCCTGATCTTTTCAATCCAATTTTCCTTTTATAATTAATTCTGTTTTTAAATGTATAGTTTTTGCTTACATCTACTGATCCATCTCCAAATTTTTTCAGATTGATATTATAGATTTTCAAAAATCCCCAATTTAAATAATCAGCAATCAAGAAATCTAGGGCTAAATTTAATAACAACTTTTTAAATTTCTTTAATTCCATATCGGGCTATCCCAGTTATATCTTAATGCAGAGTTCAAAAATTTTTTGGGAATGGTAGACGTATCTAACTCTATAGCCGAATAATGAAATAATGACTCTCCTTCCCCGCATCTAAGATTCCTATCACACTTCCCACTCAGCTTCTTTCTCATTCCCTTGAAAAATCTCGAACAATAATACTACCTCCATTTATAGCCTAGAAGTACTCCGTTAATAATACAATTAGAGTACAATGTCAAGAACTTTTTTCTGTTTTTTTACAGTTGGAATCACATTTTGCAGGTTACGGCTGATGTAAAACTAAATTTGGGATTGCCTGGCCTTCTTCGGTGGTTTGTAAGGTGCCTTTAGCTATGGGACTAGCTCAAGAATCAAAACAGAACATTCGGGCTGTTAAGGATAAATAGTAAACTTAATGTAGGGTTTATTGAGATGGATGAAGCTTAGAAATACCCTAAGTTTTTAAGCCTTTGTCGGATGGCTTCTATTTCCTCAGCAGAGAGCTCTTTCTTGTCCATGTCTTTTGTGGATATGAGGTCCCGCAACACATAGACGACAAATTCATTGACGCTGCTGAACCCGCTTCCCTCGATGACTGTCCTGATTTTGTCATAAAGGGGACGGGGAATTTTCAATGTGACCTTATCTTTTTCCATTTGATTAATTCTAAATATGATATTCTCTAAAGTCAAATTTAAAAGTATGCTATATTCCATGCTGAGTTGGCAAGAATTGCTTTATAATTTTTCTCCCAAGAAAGAGGAGCTAATCTAACATAAGGGTGCCCTTGGGAGGATTAGGATACCTGCAGCCTGGATACATACTGGTTCATTAAAAAATCAACAATTTTATGGCTAGCAATATTACAGCAATAATAAATAGATTCCTAATCCATATATTTCCTTTCGCAAGAGCTAATTTCGTACCCAAAAAAGCACCTAAAGACATTGAAAAGGCCAAGGGAAGACCAACAGAAAAATCAATTAAATCATGGTAATAAAAAAAAACGCAGGCCACCAAAGAAGAAAATATATTGAATATTTTTGAAATAAATGCTACCTGAAGGAAATTCAAACCAAAAATCAATATAAGAACGTAGCTTAAAAGAGTAACGTAACCTCCACTGAAGAATCCTCCATAGATACCTAAAATAAGGATTAATAGCGCACCAGCCCCGAATTTAACCTTTGAAATTTTTTCATTCCTTTCTTGAATGCCTAAATCTTTTTTTAAGAAAAAAGAAAACACAATAATGCAAATCATAATCGCTATCACTTTTTCCAAGAGGTCTTTTTCAATAGCCAAAATCAGATTAGCTCCCGCAACTGATCCACAGATTGTAAGAATAGAAAAAAAGGAAATCATTTTATGATAGGGCATTCTTACTTCTTTTCTAAAACCGATAGCTCCACTCATGCTTAAAAAGATCAGGGCAAACATATTTGTTGCCACAGCATTTTTTGAGATCATCCCCAATGATATAAGCACGGGTACAGTTATTAACGAGGTTCCACCAACAGATATGCTAAAAATACTTACAATAAAAGAAATGAAGCAAACTAATAAAACATTAATTAAACTCATTTTTCATTTTTTTTAGTCTATCGTTTGATTTCCGCCCCTTGAAAATGAAGATCTCAAATACTTTCCAACTCATATAGTCAGCGATCAGAAAGTCCAAGACTATTTTTAAAAAGCACTTTTTATATTTTTTTCTTTTAGAGATATTTCTCAACCAAAAATTTAAGATGTGAGGGTATCTTTTTCTGTCTTAGGCAGCAAAACCGTAAACGTGCTTCCTTTCCCCAGCTCACTGGAGACCTGAATAGAGCCTCCATGAGCATCTACAATTTTTTTAGCTATGGAAAGCCCCAATCCCGTTCCTCTTATTTTTCGGCTTTCTCCTCTGCTCACTCTGTAAAACTGATCAAATATGAAGGGAAGATGCTGCTTCGAGATACCTATTCCCGTATCTTGAACTTCTGTGGCAAGGAAATCCTTGTTTTCCTTTATGGTTATCATAACTCGCCCGTTTGGCTTGTTGTATCCGATCGCATTGGTGATAAGGTTGGAAAAGACTTGACCTAGGGTCTCTTCATCACCTTGGACTAAGTCACTTTCAGAGGGGGGCTTGAATTCCAAAGAAATATCGTTCTGTTGGGCTAAAGGCTCCATTTCCTTTATCAACTTTCTTATGATTTTTTTCAACGATAAAGGTTTGAGTTTGTCGATAATTTGTCCGCTGTCCAACCTAGCAACATCTAACCAGTCATTTATTAAATTCAGAAGGCCTTCCATCCGCTCCCTGGCTCTCAGGACCATTTCCTTTTGCTTTTTATCAACTTTGCCTACCATTCCCGCCAGTATAACTTCGAAGTATTGCTGGATTGCAACCAAAGGGCTTCGAAGCTGATGGGAAACCATAGTGATGAAATTTTCCTCCATGAGTTTCTTTTCTCTTCTGAGGGATTCTGTCTCTAGGACGAGTTTCCTTCTCTCTAATCCTCTGCTGACGATTATCCGCAATTCTTCTGGAGTAAATGGTTTGGGAAGAAAGTCATAAGCTCCTTTTTTCATGGCTTCAACGGCGGACTCGACCGTGGCATAGCCTGTGATAACTACAGAGATAATATTGGGATCAGCTTCTCTGAGCTGTTCTAATATCTCCATACCGCTAATCCCAGGCATTTTTAAATCGATGAGAACTAAATCGGGCTTAATTTCTTTAATTTTTTGCAGGCCTACAAGACCATCTTCAGCTGTTTCAGCCTGGAATCCTTCTTTCAAAAGAATTTGGGAACAAGCATCCCGCATGGATTCTTCATCGTCGATCACAAGTATTACAGTTTTTTTCTTCAGCATACGCTTATCCTTTTTGTAATCGAAACGTAACCTTTATTATCCCAGCTATAATTCTCAGTGCATTTATTGCTATTTCCAAACCAGTCTCGCGAGGAAAAAGAAATGTATCTAGGAGGATGTACTTTTCCATTAGACTTTTTTCAGTATATGGCTTAATTCATTAACTGATTTTTCTACCTCAGGACTTAATAGGTCCTGAAAGCCTTTTCTTTTTGGTTGAATACCAATAATAATAATATCTACCTTTGGAAGGTGCTTTTTCAAATAATTAATGAAAATCTGCAACGACGAATCATGTGTAGAAAAACTAATATTATTTATCTCTTTCGGGCCTATTAATCTTATTGCGCCTGCTGGGCCATTCCAATCTGCTGCATCAACAATGATAATTTTATCCGGCCTGGCTTCGATAATAGGTTGGGTGTAGTTTTCTGGTACATCTTCACAATAAATAAGATTTGCTTTTGTTTTTCCTTTCAACTGGGATATTAGAATAGGCCCTGCACCGTCGTCTCCCTTCATTATATTGCCAACTCCAAGGATTATTGTTTTACCTCTCAATATTTTCTTATATTTCTTCAACGTTAAATTTCTCATTTCAATACGGTACTTTAAGAATCTCAGCTTTTTTTCTCATTATGTCATAATCAGTGTCATGGGTCTCAATGAATCCACTTACTTCTGCTTTCTCAAGTATTTTATAATGATCAGGATTTTTCTTATCCAGTCCTAGTAAGGCTTGCTTTATCTTTTCTGCTACATCTTTATCCGTGTGAGAAAATGCAGCAAAGCACCAATTTGGAAAATACTCTGTATAAGCAATAATTTTTATTTTGTTAAGGTCGATTTTATCTTTCACTGCTCGCAGAACATCTTCCCGAACAAAACCAGCATCGACTTTTTGTTGATAAACTCTGGATATAACCTCATCCTGACTCTTGGCCAAGATTATTGTTAGGTTTTTTTCAGGGTCAATTTTATTTTGAACGCATAAAGATGCTTGAGCTAAATAACCTCCTATAGCTTTCTTGGATACGGCCATTACCTTTTTGTCTCTCAAACTTCCAATATCCTCTATTCCTTTATTTATATGGGTAATGATTACGCCTCTATACGAAGAATCCCCATTGATATCTACGGCTTTAACTAAAGGATACGCCCCTTTGGTCTTTGCCAAAATGATATAAAAAAGCGGATTCTGATATCCAATATCCGCCTGCGCACTCTCTAAAGTTGTCAAATATCCTCCGTAACTCAATGATGATACATACTCTATTTTATATCCTGTAGTTTCAGACAGATAGTTTATTAGAGGAACAAATCTCTCAGTCATCAAAGGTAAAGAATAAGCCGGAAGAACAGAAATCTTCACTTTTATCTTACCCTCAGTCTTTTCTGCGGGAATCTTATGACCACAGGCAGTAATCATCATGATGAAAACAATAATTAATCCGGCTATGAACTTTTCCCGCTTGCAAGGCAGAGCAGAATTGATATTCTGAGATGGCGAAATTTTTCTCATCATTTTTTAATGCATTCCTCCAACGATTTTTCTTTTAACTTAATTGAGGCAATCTTTTTGGGAGCTATGCCAAGAGCAACAGCTACTCCGTAGAGAATAGCTTCTGGTCGAGGTGGACACCCAGGAACATAAAAATCAACCTGTAAAATTTTATCTACACCACCAACAACATTATAACTGTCATACCAGATGCCGCCGCCACAGGCACAAGATCCGATCGCTATGACGAGTTTTGGCGAAGGAACTGCCTCAAAAAGTCGCCTCAAGGCAGGTTCAACCTGTCTGGTTACAGGGCCTGACACCAGAAGAACATCAGCATGTCTTGGTGACCCAACTAGCTTGATCCCAAATCTCTCTGCGTCATAATAAGGAGTTAAAACATTTATGACTTCTATATCACAGCCATTGCAAGCACCAGTATTGGCATGATAAACCCAGAGCGATTTAGGGAATGCCTTCTTACACCATTTCTGTAGCATTTATCCTCCCAGAATTTTTAAAATGCATTGAGTTGCACTATCCAAAATCGGGTGAATAAGATGAGGATATATTCCTATCACTATGCAGAGCAATGCCAAGATTCCCATTCCTAGCCACATTGAAGCCGGGACATCTTTTGAGTGAGGATTAGTTGCGAGTTGCGTTGCTGGTTTGCTCCAGAATATTCGATAGGCCGCCCTGACAAAACAAGCGGCAGTCAACAAACTGGTTAAGATAGCTATGACAGCTGCCCAAAGAAGTCCTCTTTGAGCTACAGCCAAAAATAGAGTGAGTTTACTCATGAATCCGTTTAATGGAGGCATTCCAGCAATAGCTAGGGCACCTATAAAGAAACAGAATAGAGTTATCGGCATCTTTTTTGGTATTTTTTGTAGCTCCTGAATGCTGCGTGTTCTCGTCGTGTACACAAGTGCACCAGCAGTCAATAAGAGAAGGCCTTTGATAATAGTGTGATTTAAAAGATGGAATAATCCACCATAAATGCCTAAATACGTTCCTAGCCCTATTCCTTCAATCACATAGGCAATTTGAGAGACGCTAGAGTAAGCGAGCATTCGTTTGAGATCATCTTGAACCAAAGCTAAACAAATTCCAAGAAACATACTTGCTGAAGCAATAATGGCCACAAATACAACAACAGCGCTGTAACTTGGAGAAAAGACTGCAGCTGTCCTGGCAAGGGCATAAACACCTACTTTAATGACAATTCCTGAAAGTAAAGCACTGATAGGAGCGGGAGCTTCAGCATGAGCATCTGGCAGCCAGGCATGAAAAGGCATCAGTCCTGCTTTAGTTCCAAAACCGGCAATAAAGAAAGCACAGGCTAAAAGCACAATACTAGAAGGTATCTTTTCTGCTATGCCACCTATACTGGTAAATAGCTGAGCTTCGTGTCCTGAAAGATAGGGCAAACTTGCTGAATAGACGAGAACGCAGCCGAAAAGAGCAAAAGTGACACCCACAGTCACTAACAGGAGATATTTATATCCTGCTTCAACACCCCTTCTTCCCCAATAAAACGCAATAAGAAAGGTTGTAGCTAATGTCGTTGCTTCCAAAGAAACAAAGAGCATAACAATATTATTAGTAGCGCATGTCCAGTTCATGGTTCCTAAGAATAGCATTAACAGCCCATAATACAAGCTAAGCCGCTTTGGAGTAACCTCTTCTGGTGGACGATGTCTTTTTAAATATTTCAGAGAATAAAAAACAATTACTAATCCCATCAAAGATCCAAGTATCTCCATCAACGCTGACAATCCATCAACGTAAATTGTCATGTTCCATGCGCTCAACACATAACCGGACAGGACTTTTTGACAAATTGCAGCTGATATTAAAAATGTAATCAAAAGTCCTAAAAATGATATTCCTTCACGCAGCAAACGAGAAAAGCGCCCAAAAGCAAATATGATTAGAGAAAATATAGTTGGAATAATAAAGACCAGAATAGCAAGATTACTTTCAACAACTTCAATTGATGTCATGTTAGATTACTACCTCCTGAGTTCTGACAAAATCGAAGTATCTGTTGACCCAATTATTGCAAATATTTTGCCAGTCAAATACAAAAGGAGCCAAGCAGCAATAACAACATTAGTCGCTATTCCAATGAATGTTGTGCTTGGTAAGCCAGGTGCTAAAGTAATCAAAGATAAGTGCACTCCATTTTCTAATAGGCAAAGGCCAATTACGACTTTGATCGCATCTTTGCGGGCAATAAGAACATAAAGTCCTAAGGCAAAAATCATAAAAGATATAGTTAAACAAGACCGCGCTGGTTCCACCATTGCCTCCGGTGTAGGAGCAACAAATTCTATATAGGTATGGATGAACCGGTAGAATATCACTAAAATGATGCTTACGATTGAAATAGAAAACGTAAGTCCCATAAACGGAGTGATTTCTGCTTTAGGTAACTTACGGATATACACCAAGAGCAACCAGGGAATAACAACGACTTTGGTAACAAGTGCTGTTAGGCTCCACCAGTATAGTGTTGGATTATTGGATAGATGAGCAAACGCAGCGAATATGCTGCTTAAGAAAAAAGCTTGAACGCAAAGTGCGATTGTCGCTGACTTCAAGTTTCTTATTTCTACAGCAAGTATTGATGCAATCAGATGCGCTATCATTAAAGTAACAATTAGGTTTCCTCTAATCATTGTCCTCCCTGAACCCTGTTTCCATCATTTTGTCTAACGGGTTAGTTGGAACAAAACACCTGCCACATCTTTGACAGGTATTCATATCTAATTCTATTTTTATGTGCATATCTTGAGTATTATTTGTAGAGGTTTCAAACTCGTTACTCATTTCAATTGCTTTTTCAGGGCAAACTTCCTCACACCGGGCACAGTAAGTACACCGTTCTAAGAAAAACTCAATAATTCGTTTCTCTTTATTTACATCAGTCACCTTAATTGCTCTAGGCGGGCAAACATTGGCACAACCAGCACAACCGATACATTTTTCTATATCTATTATGAGTTTGCCTCTAAAACCAGGAGCGACCGCTGGCGCTGGCTTAAAGGGATAAGGCAGAGTTACTCTTCCCGCTTTCAGACAAATCAAGGCTTCTCTTAATTTGCTTAGTAACATCTTTTTCTCTTTCCTTTCTTCTCCGTCATGCTTGGACTAATGCGAAAACTAAGCCCATCAAGGCAACAAAGATAATAATAAAGAAATACTTTATTGCTTGGTCAATCCTTAATCTTGGGTTAACCACATCAATGATACAAACAAAAATAACAATAATTAGAACCTTTACTAAATTAACGAGGACATCCAACCATAGAATGAAAGTTGTTGGCCAAGGAATAAAAACCTGACATAAAAGCGACGCGAAGATGACCTGTTTAGCTAAAAATGCCCATTTGAAAAGAGCATATTTAGGCCCGCTCATCTCGATGAAAACGCCACCCATAATTTCCTGATCTGCCTCTGGAATATCAAACGGCAGTTTGCCCAATTGAGCCTGAACTATTAGGAAAACAGATAGACCAGCAATCCCCATTGAAACTGTCGGACCATGGGCTAAGTTCCACATCACAATATCTGATATTCTAAATGAATGCGCATTAATGGCACCTGTGATCAAGGCGATAGCTATCACCGGCTCAACAGTTAAGAGCATCATCATTTCCCGGCTCGCCCCTATATGAGCATACGGATTTTCGGAAGCAGCGGCCGCCATCATTATTACGACTGCTGCTAATGTGATAAAGTAGATAAAGACAATAACATCACCAGCAACACTAAGAGGAGGTCTGATTGTTCCCATTGGAATCAGCAAACCAGCAATCAATATCGTGGCTAGACATACTATCGGTGCCCAACGTATTAGAAAGTTGGGGGAGACTACTAGGTTTTCTTTGCCGAGTAATTTCAGTAAATCATAATAAGGTTGTTTCAAAGGGGGGCCTTTTCTTGAGTGGATAAAGGCACGTATTTTCCTGATTATTCCTTCAAGAAAAGGAGAGAGAAGCAGAACTAGACAGATATTTAGAAAACCGATTCCGATAGCGTAACTCATTTTAACTTCCTTTTGATCGAGTATTCCAGCAATTCGTTGTGTGTTATCACTTTTTCTTTGCCTGTTCTCTTATCAACAACAATCATTCTCTCAGTACAAGAAAAACAGGGATCAATACTTCCGATAGTAATGGGCACATCGGCTAGCGGGAGGCCTTGAATCATTACCGGGATAGCCTGAAGATTAGCATAAGTTGGCGCTCTTACTTTCCATCGAAAAGGACGATTATCCGGCCCTGTGATAACATAGTGGATAGCTTCTCCTCGAGGCGCCTCTACTACACGGACTGCTTCTTTTCCCGGTGGTATCTCCTCAGTAATCTCAGCCATGATTGGGCCCTCGGGCATCTCTTGAAGGGCTCTTTTCACAATATCTATAGATATTAATGTTTCTTCTAACCTAACCAGAGTTCTAGCCAAAGTATCTCCTTCTGGATAGGAGACTACCTTTTTGAATCCTATTTCAGAATAGGCAGCATAAGGATGGTCAAGTCGGGAATCAATATCAACTCCAGACCCTCGTGCAGTTGGGCCAGTTACACATATTTTTTTTGCATCTTCATTAGACAATCGGCCTACATTTTTCAGTCTCATCATTAGAGTAGTATCCCCTTGGATGGCCCTGAGCAAAGTTTTCCATTCCTTTTCGAGTGTGGTTAGCACATCCATAATTTTAGGATGAAGGTCTTTAGGAATATCTCGTCTTACTCCACCCACTAAATTCAGACCATAAGTCTTCCTATTGCCGGTGATGGCTTCACATAACCACATTATTGGTTCTCGCATACGCCATGTTTGCATCAGGACTGTTTCAAATCCAATTATATGTCCAGCAATTCCTAACCAAAGAGGATGCGAGTGGAGACGTTCTAATTCGAGCATAATCGTTCTAATGTATTTAGCTCTAAGGGGAACTTCAATTTCCGCAGCTTCTTCTACTGCCTCGCAATAACAGGTGCTGTGAATGAAACCGCAGATACCGCAGATTCGCTCTGCAATAAAAGGTATCTGATTATAAGTCAGCTTGCTATCTCCTAATTTTTCTATCCCACGATGGTTGTAGAACCCTCGGTAGTCACAGCCAACAACCTGTTCTCCTTCAATAAACAATCTGAAGTAAGCTGGTTCTTCCAAAACAGGGAAGAATGGCCCCAGCGAGATAATTGTTGATTTTTCTGGTGTTTTTTTAAGTGGAACCTTCCACTCAGGTGCTGATTTTGGTTTCTTGTCATAAGGAAAATCTTTGCGTAACGGATAAACACCGCCTGGCCAATCATCTGCTAGAACTAGTCGACGAGAATCAGGATGCCCTTTAGGGTGAATTCCTACCATATCGTAAACTTCGCGCTCAGCCCAATTAGCTCCTGGAATAATAGGTGTTATAGAATCAACATTAAGGTCATCATTGGCTACATGAGCTTCCAAGGATACAAACGTCTTTTCCTTATCTAATGAAAATATGTAAGTAATTGCATAATCATTGGAAATCGAACGAGTATCAGTTCCCACATTTATAATAAACCTTCCCTTTAGCTCGTTGAAAATGTACTCTGCAAATTTTTTAATTGCCTTTTTAGGAATAGTAATGTAAATTTTTCTTTTTACAGGTTCCCTAGCTTCAAGGATTTCTTTTCCAAACTTTTTTTGCAGTGTTTTTATTATGTTCATTTTATGACAACGCAAATAAAACTATAATTGCCAGTACCATTCCTATAATGAGCCACAGAGTATAAACCTGGGGCACTCCAACATGGGTTATGCTGAACCTGTCAAATATTTTTATAACAAAGTTTACTAAAGGATAATAAAACCATCGGTCAATCTGTAATGCTTTTTTTATAAAGCCGGGCACTTTGATCTTTGGCCAGGGTATGTTCGTCAGATACAGACTTTCACTCCAGTATTTTCCGATCCTGATACGGAAGATTTGCTTAAAAGGCACATAAAAACTGTGCGCCTTGTATCTTACTTCTTCTGCCGTATGTTCCTCTCCGCAGTACCATGTTTCTACTTGTCTTAATTCTGATTTACCCATTTTGAAGATCAAGTAAGCAAGAACAGTGCAAATCATCATAATAATTAGAATAAAAAACGGATTGAAAGTAGTAGCCATCCCTTCCCCAAGGTTAGTGTTCAATCCTAAATAGCTTCCTCTAAAGAGTGCATCAAGCTGGGGAAGATATCCAGAAAGACCCAGGGAACCAGCAGTAGTGTATAATATCGGTATGGCGACTACTGGAAACACTCCCAAAAAAATACACATAGCTGCTAACACCACCTGTGGAATTTGCATTGTCAGAGGGACTTCTTTTATCGTCCGTGTTTTTAGTGAATCAGGAGTTTTCGCCCAGAAGCTTGTTGCCATGAACTTGATGAAAGACGCCAGCGTAACTGCGCTGATAAACAAAGCGAAAAGACCTAAGATTATGTATAAAGGATGAGAAATACCACCCAGAATCGTGACTTGAAAGATTAACCATTTACTGATAAAACCATTGAAAACCGGCATTCCTGAGATCGATAGAGAAGCAATCAGAGCCGTAGCAGCTGTAACCGGCATTAACTTTGATAATCCGCCTATTTTATTTAAATCTCGTGTGCCAGTTTGATAGAGAATCGAACCAGCATTCAAGAATAATAAGGATTTGAAGCAGGCATGGTTTATCAAATGATAAACTCCGGCTATTAAAGCAACAGCACTTATTACAGGACTTATAGGCAAAAAGGCTATACCCATTCCCAGGCTTAGAAAGATGTAGCCTACCTGGCCAATGCTGTGAAAGGCTAGCAATCTTTTCGAATCTTCTTGAATCAAGGCAGTAAATGTAGCAACAAATAAAGATATAGTGCCAAAGATGGCAATTATGCCACCCCAAATATAGGTAGCATGAGAAATCGGACATAAAAAGATAAAAACTCTTAATAATCCGTAAATCCCCATTTTTATCATTACTCCAGAAAGAATAGCGCTTACTCCGGAAGGAGCTGCTGGATGGGCATCAGGAAGCCAGATACCAAAAGGTAGAATAGCTGCTTTAGTAGCAAAACCAACAAAGAAAAGAAGCAAAACTACGTGGACAATACCCAAACCTGATGAAAGATATGTCTCAAAAACTCCTCTCAGTTCATTAAAATCAAAAGATTTGCTCTGAGTCCACAGAACAATTGCTGCTATATACATACATACAGTGCCAATATGAGTGAGCAAAAAATATTTGAATCCAGCTTTCAAGTTCACTTTCCGCTCTTTCTCAAAGATAACCAATAGATAGGAAGCTAAAGTCATGAATTCCCAGAAAACAAAAAAGAAGAACATGTCAGTTACACAAACCACTCCGACCATTCCAATAATAAATAAAAGTAAAAATGGAGAGAAACGGAGCAGGCTTTCTTTTTTATAGAAAGACATATAATCAACCGAGTAGAGAGTTGCCCACAGCCCGATGAAAGAAATAACAGTTAAGAAAAGTGCGCTTAGTTCGTCTATTCTAAGATTAAGTGAGGCACCAATTGTTGAGATTGTAAAGATGGGTTGAGTGGTTGCAACAGGACCGTGAAGATAGACAAAAACAGCGGTGTAGCCTATGCCAATAGCCGCGAACAGCATGCTCAAGAATGCAATCCAACTGCATATTTTGCGATAAGAAGAGAATATTGCAGTTATAGCTACACCAGTGAGCAGTATCAAAACCGAACCAATTAATACTTGTATCGTGTTCATCTACATTATCCTGTTAACTATTGATATCGCTATCCAAGGAACAACTAAACAAAGTACTACAAGTACAATTAACGAAGCTGACATGGAAAAAGGTGGATCTTTAATAGCATTATTCTGCGGGTTTAAAGCCAACGCTTTGCCAAAAAACACTTTGTGTCCGATCCATAAAAACCAGCCAAAACAGATTAAACTTTCAAGGATTACCAAAACGGCAAATAAAGTGCCGATTACGCCACTTATATTCAATGCACCAGTAAATATAAAGAATTTACTGAAAAAACAGGAGAAAGGAGGAATACCAGTCAAAGAAAAAACGCCGATCATAAAAGCAGCCGCAGTTAAAGGCATATTCCGGGCTAGTCCGTTTAAATTTCTGATACTCTTGGTGCCAGTAGCATAAGCAATAGCTCCAACAGATAAAAACAAAAGTCCTTTGGCAACAGCATGGCAGACAATATGAAGCACCCCTCCTCGAAAACCTATAGAAGAACCCATGATCCCGAGACTAACGCCAAAGAGAATAAAGGCTAATTGAGTGATAGTTGAAAATGCTAAGAGCCTTTTCAAATCGTCTTGGAAAAAATATAGAAATACTCCTACAAACATAGTAGCCAAGGCCATAACAGCGATTACTAAACCATTCCCGAGAGTTATCGTCGGATAGGCGGAAAGAACAACTCTTGCTAAAAGATAAACACCTGCTTTTACCATTGCCGCAGCGTGTAGATAGGCACTAACAGGGGTGGGTGCTTCCATAGCATCAGGTAACCAAGTATAAAACGGAACTTGAGCTGCCTTTGCCCAGGCAGCCATGGCTAAAAGGATAAACACTGTTGTCCGCAGAGCAGGAGTTAAATTAGCTATGGCGTGGAATTCGAAGGAGTTGGTGTTGACGAATAGAATAACTAAAGCAATCATGAAGAATATTCCACCAAGATATGTCATTAAGAGTGCTTTGTACCCCGCTTTCAAAGCTGCATCTTGCTGGTTATAAGAAATCAGAGCCCAAGAACATAATGTTGTCATTTCCCAAAAAATAAAAAGTTGGAGTAGATTAGGGGAAACGGCAACGCCGACCATTGAACCAATGAAAAGAAGCATCCAGAAGTTATACCTATTTTTTCCACTTGTGATTGAATGGTCTTTGTTCCTTGGACTTATGTATTCTGTCGAGTAAAGAACAACCAAGAATCCGATGATGGTTATTACGAGCAGCATTAAAGAACTTAAGGGATCAATGAGGAACCCGAATAGTTTCGAAGGTGAAGCAATCCAAGGTAAAATGACTAACAAATTTTCTATTTTATCTGGGAAATTTTTACAAATTAGTAACAAAGCTGCAATCGTCGTCAAAGTTGTAATTATGATTGCCCAACGGTCATTTACCTTATCCGAGAGAAGAATCGCAACAAATGCTCCTGCAATGGGCAGCACTACTAAAACAGTGAAAAGTGTCGTCATCCGGCTAACTTCTCCTTATTTTTTCTACTACTACCGGCATATTTATATTACCTAAACAGGTAACAATACATCTGCCACAGCCTACACATCCATGTGTTTCATTTTTTTCAACATATTGATAACTTAACTTATGGTAATACCGACGGCATACTCTATCCTTTTTTTCTAATCTTGGATTATGACCAGAAGCTTCTTTCGTGAAACCAGCAAACATACAAGAATCCCATGTTCTAATCCGGCTATATCCATCTCTTGATCTAAGTAGATCCGCTACATCAAAACAAGAACAGGTTGGACAAACATATGAACAACCACCGCAAGAAAAACATCTTTGTCCTAGTTCATCCCATACATTTCTATCAACCTTTCCTTCGGATAGTTTTCGAATTGTTTTGGAAAAGTATGCTCGGGCACTTTTAAACTTATTTTTTGTTGATTCAACAATTTCTTGTCTCAATTTTTCATCTGCTACAGAAACATCTTTAAATAAATTTTTATTAAATTTTATTAACTTTTCACCTTTGGGAGTGCCAATCTCAACAAAATATCTATCTTCTAAATCAATGAACTGCAGATCAAAACCATAAGTCAAAAATGGACCACTATCAGTACAAATGCAAAAACAAGTTTCTTGAGGTTCATGGCAACAAAAAGAAATTAAAGCTGTATTCTCTCTCTTTTTGAGATAATAAATATCTTCAATGTCACTCCTGAAAAACCTATCTAAAAAGAGAATTGCGGAAACATCACAGGGACGAATCCCAAAAATGATTCTTTTGGACTCATCAGCTAGGCTTGGTTTGAATTTATAGCCCTCTTTATATCTGCCGTAGGTGAGCATAGTTTCTTCCTGAGGTAAGAAAAATTCTTTTGGAGGAATAATACTGTTCTCATAACCATGGTCAATTACAACTTCGGAAGGAGAAGTTACTGGGCTAAAAATAGTATCACCATAAGTTGTTTTGAATGGAGCTATGACCTTAGCCTCTTTCAAACATATTTGAACAAATTTGTTAATATCTTCTTTAAATAAAATCTTTACATTATTCATATTGAACTAATTTTTACTGCACAGACTTTAAATTCTGGAATTTTTGATTTTGGGTCTAAATCTGAATTTCCTAACAGTAAATTAGCCGCGCCTTCTTTGAAATGAAAAGGAATAAACACTGTTTTTTCTGGCACTGCAGTCGTAATTGAAACATTTGTTTCAAGTTCTCCATGTCTTGATGCAATTTTAACTCTCCATCCTGATTTAACCTTCAGGTCGTCTGCATCATTCGGATTTATTTCAACAAGTCCATATGGAAATTCTCTTTCTAATGTCGGTGATTTTCGAGTCATACTGCCGGTATGAAATTGAAACTCTCTTCTTCCAGCTATGAGAAAATATGGATATTCCTTATCAGGAACTTCACTTCCCTGTGTAAAATCAACAGGAATAAAATAAGCCTTTCCACTAGCAAAAGAATCTTTATATAAAAATGTTGCCCCTGTATCGCTTTTATCAAAGCATGGCCATTGAATTCCAGCTGTGTTATCTAACTTTTCATAAGAAATTCCTTCATAAATTGGCGTAATTGATGCAATTTCTTCCATAATCTCTCTAGGATTTTTATTTTTCATCTCTGTGTATCCAGCTCGTTGAGCCAATTCACTCAATATTTGCCAATCTGGCTTTGTACCTCCTAATGGTTCAATACATTTCCTGATTCGCTGAACTCTTCTTTCTGTGCTGGTAAATGTGCCGTTTTTTTCGGCAAAACTTGCGCTGGGCAGAACCACATTAGCTAATTGAGCAGTTTCTGTGAGAAACATATCCTGCACAACCAGAAACTCAAGATGACTCAACGCTTCTATTGCCTCATTAATATTAGGAGCACTCAGCAAAACATTCTCACCAACAATATACATTGCTTTGATTTTCCCTTGTCTTGCTCTTTTAATCATTTCCATGAAGCTTAAACCTTTATCTGCCGGGAGTTTTGTGCTCCACGCTTTCTCGAACTTAGCGACATTTTTCTTGTCTTTAATAGACTGATAGCCAGAAAAGTAATCAGGCAAAACACCCATATCGCACGCGCCTTGCATATTGCTTTGTCCTATCAGAGGATTAACTCCAGTACTTTCTCTGCCAATATTTCCTGTCAACATGGCGAGATTAGCAAAGGCTTGAACAGTATCTGTTCCATTAATATGTTGGGTAATACCCATTCCATAAATGATCATTGATGCTTTGGAGTGACCATACATTAGTGCAGTCTCTCTGAGGTTAGAGAAAGATAGGCCGGTAGTTTTTTCTACATATTCAGGAGTAAACTTCTTTACGCTTTCTTTAACTACTTCAAAATTTTCTGTTCGTCTAGAAATAAAATCAAAGTTGGCTAAATTTTCTTCAATGATTATCCGGATTAAACCACTAATCAAGATTAAATCTGTGCCCGGCGCTGGTTGTAGATGAAGATGAGATATATTAGCGATTTGAGTTCTGCGAGGGTCAACAACAATCAGATTCGCGCCTTGGTCAATAGCTTTCAAAATACGAGTTCCAACAATAGGATGTTCTTCAGTAGTGTTAGATCCGATTACTAGAATTACCTTAGCGTTTTCTATCTCATTTATTGAGTTAGTCATTGCACCAAACCCAAAAGAATCACCTAATCCTGCAATTGTCGGTGCATGACAAAGTCTGACACAGCTATCAATATTATTTGTTCCTAAAACACTTCGAGCAAATTTCATAAGAAGATAGCTCTCCTCATTTGTACATTTAGCCGAACCAATAATTCCAATTGAATTACTGCCGTATTTCTTTTGTATTTCCATAAGTCTTTTTGTGATTAAACTATAAGCCTCATCCCAACCTGTTCCCCGATATGTACCGGCAGGATCGGCTTTAACAAGAGGCTCACGAAGCCTTTGAGAGCTGTGGATAAAAGAATGAACATTCCATCCTTTGAGGCATAACTGACCATGGCTAATAGGATGTTCTTTGCTCGGCAATGTACCCAATACTTTCTTTCCATCGACTCTCAAATATAATCCGCAGCCACAACCGCAGTAGGGACAGACAGTTAAAACATTTCTCATTTAGACCGCCTCCGGTAAATCTAGCGCTTCCTGATAGGTAAATATTGGGCCGTCCATACAGATGTATTTGTAACCTATGGCACAATGTCCACATTTGCCAACTCCACACTTCATATGTCTTTCCAATGACATCAATATTCGATCGTAAGAGAAATTCCTTTCAAACAATTTTTCTAGGACATATTTATACATAATGGGCGGGCCGCAAATCGCTGCGTAGGTTGAACGCGCCTCAACTTTTATGCGGTCGAATAAAGCAGTAACGGGTCCAATACAAGCTGGCCAAGTCCCTGAATCATCTCTATCTACGCTTAACAAACAATTCATTTCTGGGGAATCAAGCAAATCTAACAGCTCATATTTAAAAAGCATATCATCTGGATTTCTGCCCCCATATATAAGTGTAACTTCTCCGAATCTTTCTCGGCTGTCTAAAACATATCGTAAAAGCGATCGTAGCGGTGCCATGCCTAATCCTCCTGCCACGATGAGTAAGTCATTGTTTTCTAACTTCTCAATAGGAAATCCATTTCCATAAGGGCCCCTAATTCCAATTAAAGAATTTGGAGATAACCTGAATAGAGAATCGGTTACTTTTCCTGTTTGTCTAATACAAAATTCAATTATGCCTGGTCTTGTTGGTGAAGAACTTAATGAAAATGGTGCTTCCCCACTGCCAAATACGGTTAGTTCCATGAATTGGCCTGGCTTGTAGGTGAAATTGCGGGAGATTTTATCATCTTCAAATTTGACTAGAAACAGGCGATGTCCTTGAATTTGTGGGTGAATCTTAATAATCCTCGCTGAATGTGGTTGGTATATATTTAGTTCTTTTATTATTTTTTTCATTTCTTTTTTATTTTCGGCAGAAAGCAAAGACTAAATTAGCTTTCACTGCTTTACTTGTAACTATGATTGAAAATGAAGAGTCCTAATTCTGAAGCTTTGTTACTTGTAGCCTCCATTATTTATAATTTTTTCCAACGAGGAGATCTTCCACTTTGTTTAAAAGGTCGTCTGGTTTGATGGGTTTAGATATTAAATCCTCTGCTTCAAGATATTCTCCATCAGTTTTTGGTGAGAATCTAAGTCCTGTCTCTTTAGTTACAGCAGTAACTATTATTACAGGAATATTTTCATATTTAGGGTCATGTTTAAGTTGATAACATAGTTTGAATCCGTCGCTTAACCTATCCATCATAACATCTAAAATGATTAGATCAGGTTGTTCAGACTCAATTATTTTCATTCCTGCATCTTTATTATAAGCGGCCAAGATCTTGTATGATTTTGTCTCTAGGATCGTTTTTGTTGCGTTTACAAAGTCCATATCATCGTCAATAATAAGAATTTTAGGTGTACGTCTTTCTTTCTTCATTTTTGAAGAAGCCTTTCAATGCGAGCAGTAAGATCATCGAGCTTAACTGGTTTATCAATATAGTCGTCAGGTCCTGCCATTCCATATTCTTCGCCTTTGAATGAGAATCTTGAACCCGCCTTCTCTTTTACTGCTGAGACAAAGATAATCGGGATGTCCTTGAATTCTTTGTATTCATCCGAAGTTTTTATGGCATGGCACAGGGAGAAGCCGTCAAAGAGACTATCCATCATGATATCGAGAAGGATGAGATCTGGTTTTTCTGAAAAGATTTTTTCTTTGCCTTCCTTAGGGTTTAAAGCAGTTACAACATTGTACGGCGCTGATTTCAGCATAAGAGTCATACTTTCTAGGAAATCTGGATCATCATCGATGACTAAAATCTTCGCCATATGTTTTTCCATTTCCTTCCTCCTATTTATTTAGGGCATTGTTGATTGCCTCCTTTAATTCCTCCTTTGCAAAAGATTTTATGAAATAATAAAAAATATCTTGTTCTCTGACTTTAGCTTCCAGGCTTTTTGTGTTTTTTTTCGTCGTCATGATAACCTTTATTTCGGGATCTATTTTTTTTAAGATGGGAACAGCTTCGTATCCTTTCATCTCTGGGATTTTTACATCCATGATTAGACAGCTGAAACAGCCTTCAGATATTTTCCTTACAGCATCTTTAAGCCCTGTCCCAGTTTCAATATAGAAATTTTCACTTTTTAAATAAGCAGCCATAACTGTTCTATCTGTGCAATCCGGGTCAATGATAAGAATTTTTTTTTCTGTGTCGTTCATCTATAACTTCGTCACATTTGTTCAAATGCAATTAATGTGCCATTTATTCTGGAGAGAGGGAGGATAGGATGAATACATATTTTATTTATTTTAAATAAATTATGAGGATAAATAAGGAGACACTCTGATACATTGATAAGGAAAAATATAGAAGCGAGGCATTATTCCCCACTTGTGTTGCCAATTGGTCTATCTAGTCCATTCTGGCAGTGACTCTGGGACTTAATAAATCCGACAATCCAATCATCTGTAAATCCATCTTCTTTCGTTCATCAAGTTACTTTGATTTGGACAGTTGAAATAATCGATTTGGGTAATAAGTGGGGAAAAAATTAAAAAGCTTTCAGAAAAATTCCAGCCTTTCTTTTTATTTCAAAATAAAAAAATCGTCCAGCGGTGAGTTGATTGATGCAGGGAAAAGGAGGATTTAGTGATTATTTAAATCACCTTTTCTCACCTAACTGGACGATTTTTCAACGTATACCTAAACTTTAAAAATGTGTTTGTCTCCTTTCTTTACGTACGCTAAAATATTGGCCTCATAAGAAATTATTTCTAAGAAGGGAAACAAGTTATCCTTTTTTAGTTTGATTATACTCCCTGTTATTTCCTTTTAAGCAATAGATTCGAAATTGCAGTAAGAAATCTCATCAGCAAAAGGATAATTGCAAAAAGCATGCCTAATTTCTAAAAGCAGAGAAGGTTGTTCCGATTATATAAATTATTGAATTATAAAGAGATAGAAATTGCCTAGCTTAAGGACTCTTATTTTATTAGAAATGTGAAATTCATGTGTGTGGAATTTTTCCCCGCCTCCTTTTCAATTTTGACATAGTAAAAAGACTAAAATCTCTATATCGGAATCTAAGTTTAGATTTGGGAGATGTAGAATTATTTAATTGCTTTGTTCTAATAAAGTGAGGAAAGCAAGAAGGAGATGTCTTCTTTTCTCTGGATAGAGCCGGTATCTATTTAGTAAATTATTGCTAGATTTTTCTCTAATAGAACATCGAGCTAATAATTATGAACGTTTTTCATTGGATCTTATATTTCTTGGCCTTTGCCCAGAGTGTTTTTCGGTCGATACCAAGAATTTTGGCTGTCTTGCTTTTATTCCCTTGTTGCGCGAGAAGAACCGTTCTTATATATTCTTTTTCAATATCGTCAAGGGTATGATACTTGCCTTTGACTGGATGGAACAAAGAAGTGGCAGTACTGATTCCATGATACATAAGATCCTCAAGTTCAATCTTGCTGCCTTTAGAGAGCACAACAGCTCTCTCTATAGTGTTTTCCAATTCCCTGATATTTCCTGGCCAATCGTAATCCATCAGAGCTTTTTTTACTCCATCTGAAATACCAATGATATTTTTCCTCGCCTTTTTGTTGTACTTCTGTAAAAAATGTTCAATAAGATAGGGAATGTCTTCTTTTCTTTCCCTTAAGGCAGGAAGATGGATAGGGACAACACTAAGCCGATAAAAAAGGTCTTCTCTGAATTTTCCTTTTCTCACCAAACCTTCTAGGTTTTCATTTGTTGCAGCCAGAATACGCACATCTATTCTTAAAGGCTTTGTACTGCCAACACGAGTGACCTCTCGCTCTTGAATAGCTCTCAAGAGCTTTGCCTGGATATTGAGGCCGATACCGCTGATCTCATCTAAAAAAATCGTACCTCCGTTGGCGACTTCAAATCGTCCATGCTTAGTTTCATAGGCTCCTGTGAAAGATCCTTTAACATGGCCAAAAAGCTCGCTTTCAAACAGAGTTTCGACAAGTGCCCCACAATCTACAATGACAAAAGGTGCCTTTCTTCGTGGACCGTGGTTATGAATTTCTCGGCCAAGTAGTTCTTTCCCTGTGCCACTTTCTCCGGTGATAAGGACAGTACTATCAGAAGAGCTGATTCGCTTTACGACATCTAAGACTCTTTCCATTGCCTTGCTTTTTCCAACAACCATATCAAATTCACTTTTTTTCTCCAGCTCTTCCCGGAGATAAATGTTTTCTAATAAAATTTTTCGATTATCCATAGCTTTCTTGACTGCAACGCGCAGCTGTCCAGGAGTAAAAGGCTTTGGCAAATAATCTGAAGCTCCGCGTTTTACAGCCTCAACTGCGGATTCAATGGATGCATATCCAGTTATGATGATAACAGGAGTTTCTGGATTTTCTTCTTTTATTCTGCTGAGAACCACCATTCCATCAGGGCCAGGCAGTTTTAAGTCGAGAAGGACAACATGGAAAAATTCTTTCTTGAAGAGCTTCAAGCCTTCTGTCCCATCCTTAGCTGTCTTGACTGTATTCCCGTCTTTTTTAAACACTTGACTACAGGAATCTAGTATGGCTTCATCGTCGTCTATGACCAATATATTGGGTTTTTCAATCATGACTATTTTTCTCTAATACAGGAAGTTTAACAGTAAATGTGGAACCTTTCCCAACCTGACCTTTAACTTCAATCGTTCCTTTATGTTGCTGAATAATGCTATAACTTATGGCAAGGCCTAGACCTGTGCCTTTGCCAACTTCTTTAGTAGAGTAGAAAGGTTCAAAAAGTCTTTTTTTGTCTTCTTCTGAAATGCCGTGGCCTGTGTCGGAAAATTCCACATCTATGTATCTACCATCTGGATTAAGAGAAGTACGGAGGGTGAGAGTTCCGTTTCCGGCCATGGCTTCTGCGGCATTAAGAATAATATTCATAAATACTTGTTGAAGTTGAGCGCTGTCAGCAAAGATTTTGGGCATGCCAGATTCATAGGTCTTTTTTATAGTTATGTTTTGAAAAAGGGCCTGTTTTTCCATGATGGCAAGAGAACTATCCAAGATTTCGTTGACTCCTATCATGGACGTCTCTGGCTCTTTGGGCCGGGCGAATTCAAGGAGGCTCTTAACTATATCTTTACACCTTGAGGTTTCTTTGACTATCTTCCTAAGGTTTTCATAATGGAGGCTATTTTTGTCTGTATCTTCAAGCAGCAGATTACTGTAGATAAGAATACCTCCCAAGGGATTATTTATTTCGTGTGCTATTCCAGCTGCTAATTTTCCTAAAGAAGCTAATTTTTCTGATTGAATAAGATGAGCCTGCATTTCTCTCAATTCTTTCGTTCTTTCTTCGACCTTTTTCTCAAGAGTTTTGCCCCATTCGATAAGCTTTTCGTTAGCTGTCTCTAAATTTGCTGTCATGCGGTTAAATGACTCAGCCAGGCATCCAATTTCGTCTCTGGAATTAACCTTAACTCTGTGGGCCAAGTCTCCCTTAGATATGACTTGTGTGGCATTGACCATCTTCTGGAGAGGGTTGGTTATCCTTGTCGTTGAGAAATAAAGAATAACCAATAAAAAGACAACACAGAGGAAGGCAATTATTATGAAAGTCGACATAACCCTGTTAGTTGTGTCTATGTAGGGTTTTTCAAGCATCCCGACATAGAGGATGCCGATGATCTTGTCATCAATATTTCTAATGGGTTCGTAGGCTGTTATGTACCAATCGTTGACCACAAAAGCTCTATCAATCCAAGGCTTACCTTCCACAAGGACAGCATTGTTAACTTCCTTTGAGACCCGCGTTCCGATAGCGCGTTCTCCCTTTTCATTTTTTACATTTGTGGATACCCGCAGATCATGCTGGAAGATTGTGGCTGTCCCTTTTTCTCGACCTTTATATATTTCTCCCTTGTAAACGATTTCTTTTACCCGGTCGACAATCTCGTAGTTGCGGTTGAGTAATATTCCTCCGTAGAGGATACCGAGGACCTCTCCCTCTTCGTCTTTGACTGAACCGGCTGCTTTCAACATCATGCCGTTTATCTCTTTGTTTTCAGGCCTTGGAGCTGCTCTTGGAGTATCGATAAATTCCGTGTAAGCCTGTTCAGCCAAGCCTTCTCCTTCTTTGAGGAGCTCCTCTCGTGGAACAATCTGAGGATAAGCAAGGACGCCTTTTTTTGGAGCCCAACTAATTATTTCATCTTGAGATTGATCATCTCCCACAACTCCAGGATTCCTGGTTCGAATAATCACTTTTCCTTTGTTATCTGTCAAAGTTAATATATCTAATCCATATTCTGCTCTTACCCGGCTAAGCTTTTTTTGAAGAATACTTAGACTTTTACTCTTAATATCCTCCTGTATCCCTTCTCTTGCGGCAGTTAAACTTACAATCTCCTTGATTTCGTTGAGTTTCTCGTTGAAAACCATCCAAGCAGCGGCCAGATCATGTTCGACTTTTGCCTGAGCTTGGCGGATAATAGTGTCTTTCACCAATCTTGATCCAAAGCTTACGGACAATAGTCCTCCTATAATAATGACAATAAGAAAACTGAGGATAAGCTTGGTTCTTAAAGATAAAGGACGAAGTTTCATTCTCTTTGGATAGGAAAAATCTTTGGATGTAATTAAATATCCGATTAAAAAATATATCTCTTAAGAATTTTACCTGAATCTTCTTAATTATTCAACTGCTCTTTGCGCCATTGACACTTCACTTGCATTCATATTTTTTGGATGACTATTATAAATAAAGAATCAGCTGCATCTCACGTGTGATATTAGGGGAATATTCCTCTCTCTTTGTAGACGAACTCTAGTCTTAATATAGCAACAGTATGGGCAGCTGTGCACCAATCAACTTTCAACTTTTCAGCCGTATCTCGGACTCGCTCATAAGCATCCACAAACATCGTGTTCGGTGTATTCATTTAGTACATTTTAATCCGCTGTGCATTTTAAGCCCTTCTTTTCTTTTTCGGCAAAATCCTCAAGACCGATTCTTCTTTCTTTCGTGATCCCTTTTGTTGAAATCTTGAAACATTATATCATATTCTTCAATCAGCCCCTCGTCGGCAAAGCTGAAATAGCAGTTATTCCCGATTATGATGTGATCCAGCACCTTGAGCTGCATGACATTTGCCGCAAAAAATAGTTCTTTTGTGATCTCTCTATCACTCACTGAAGGCTCGGGATCACCGGAGGGATGATTATGGACAAAAATTAGGGATGAAGCGTCCCACCTCAAAGCCTTTTTCACGATTTCTCTGGGATAAACAGCACTCGAGTCCACCGTTCCTTCAAAAACAGTCTCCTCCTCCAGTATCTGGTTTTTCGCATCTAAAAAAAGAACCTTAAATTTTTCCCTTCTTAAATCCCTGAGTGTATGATAAAGGTAATCAAAAACCTCTTTGGAGGAGTGACAATACGGCCTGCTCATCATTCTTTCCTTAAGGAAGCAGCGTGAAACCTCCTGAATGAGCTTGAGGCCAAAAATATTATGAGGGCCGATTCCGTTTATCTTCTGGAGCTCATCAAAGGAAGCTTCTAAGACTCCTCTCAACGATTGGAATTTTTTTAGAGCTTCCTTTGCCTGTTGTTTACAATCCCTTCGGGGAGTTCCCAAAGTCAAGAGAAGCTCGACGATCTCGTAGTCAAGAAATCCCTTAAGCCCCCCTTTCAGGAATTTTTCTCTGAGTCTCCATCTATGTCCCTGCTCCTTTTGTCGGCTTCGATTTTTCCCTCTCTCAAAATTGTCCATAGTACCCAATATCAGGATAACTAAAACATATGACGAAAAAGAAATGGAAAGTTTCGCAGATTGGGAAATCTTATTCTTTCTTGGCGGATAAAAACCAAAGCTTGTGGAGCCTATCGGCTTCTCTTATTTTTAACCTCAAGATATAAATAAGGACGACTATGGCTATCCACATCCAGGCCACGAAAACGTAAATACCTGTTGACTCTTTGATATTCTGGGGAGAAGGAATAATCTTCTCTTGATCAGCCTTAACCTGAACTTTCTCTTCCTGCTCCTCTTGGGTAACCTCCTGGGCAAAGTTATACTCCAGGATGAAAAAAGAAAGAAAGAATATCATCAACAAGAACAAGCCCATGAATCTTTTCTTTCTCAATCTCATAATAGACTCCAGATCGTCATGACCACAGCATAAACTATAAGCACTAAACCTATGACGGTTATAATTCTACCTTTCCTTTCTGCAGGTTTATTATCAATAAGAGGCAGAAAAAAGAACAGAATACCTGCGATTAACATCAAGAGGACAGCAAGGGTATCTCCGTTCAGGAATAAGATCTTGGCCGGGAAGATCTTCAGAGTCTGGAACAGGAAAAGAAAATACCATTCAGGCTTTATCCCCTCGGGGGCAGGGGCCATCAAATCAGCTGCTTTATCCAGAGAAGGAGGAAAAAAAATGGCCAGAGAGAAAAGAGCACCCAGGAGCAGAAGCCAGACAATCATTTCCCTGTAGACAAAATTTGGCCAGAAAGGAATATCCCTCACCTCATCGTTCTTGTTTTCAGCAGCAATGGGAAGGCTCATTCCCTGCTTCTGGATGAGATAGATATGAACACCCAGAAGGATAAAGATAAGAACAGGAAGGATGCTGACATGAAAACCATAAAAGCGGGTCAGTGTGTCTCCCGTAACATCTTCCCCTCCTCGAAGCAATTTTGTTACCCAGGCGCCAACCAGAGGTATAGAGCGAGGAATATCTGTCCCCACTTTGGTAGCTGATAGAGAAAGGTCATCCCACGGAAGAAGATACCCAGTAAAACCAAACAGCAGAGAGACAACAAGAAGAAAGACTCCGCTCATCCAGGTGAGTTCTCTTGGATTCCGGTATGACTTGGTTAGCCAGGTGCTGAGAAGATGAATAAAAACAAAAGCAATCATAAAAGAAGCACACCAACTGTGCACTGATCGGATAATCCAGCCCAAAGGAACTTCGGTCATTATCCGGGCAACACTCTCGTTGGCTCCTTCCAGGGTGGGCTTATAATAAAAGACGAGCATAAATCCTGTGATGACTTGAATGGTGAAAAAGAGCAGGATGGCGCTTCCTGTATAATACCAAATTGTATGTTTGTGCTGGGGAACGGTCTTCTCTCTTAAGAATTTGGTTATGCTTGAAAGACCAAAGCGGTCATCAAGCCAGGATTGAATTCCAGTTTTCATGAGTCTTCCACTCTTTCCCCGCCTTCTCTCTTGATGATTAGGTCTTCCCCTTCAATAGATACTACGAGACGACGAAGAGGGCGAGGAGGAGGCCCGCCTATGTTTAGACCATCCTCATCATACCAGCCGTCATGGCAGGCGCAGAAGAACTTCCTCTGGTCCGGAAGATAGCTGACATTGCAATCCAAGTGAGTGCAGACACCGACAAAAGCCAAGTAGGCACCATCATCGTTCTTTCTTAAAATCCCGGGCTTGGTTCCCCACAAAAAATTATTAACAGAATTAGGCCCCATATCTCTAAAGTCTGCAAAAGGCAAAATAACCTGATCCGGCTCCCTCGTAGGCGGAAAAACAAATTTTAAAACAGGATACAGAAAGGAAGCCAGCAAAGCTCCCATCCAGCCTCCGAGAAGACCGTTTAGAAATTGCCGGCGAGTGAAAAGTGAATGTTTAAGCTTCATCTTCTAAACCCAAAAATCCGTTTAATCTTTTCAACAACCAACTTTCTGCGCAAAGCCTCGATGCCGTCTGCAGGCCTTACATCTTTCGGACAAACCTCGTTGCATCTAAAAACTGTATCACATCCCCACGCTCCACCTTCAGTGTTAACGCCTGATAAATCCGAGAAACGTCTTTTATCCCTGGGGTCTTTGACGAACCGATAAAGCTTGGCCAAAGCAGCCGCTCCCAAGTATCTTTCATCCCTTGAAACGACTGGGCAGACACTGTAACAACATCCGCACATGATGCAGTTTATATACTGGAATATCTTTTCCATCTCTCTTTCTTCTATTCTATGTCCTTTCTCTTGGATCTTCTTATCAGGGAAAAGGTAGGGTTTTATTTGGGAAAGAGCTTCCCAGAAAGGCTCCATATCCACAACTAGATCTTTCTGGATTTCCAGATTGGGCAGGGGTTCTATGACAATCAGGGAAGATTCAAGCGCTTGAAGCTCTGTCCGGCAGGCTAAATCAAAATTTCCATTAAGCACCATGGCACACGACCCGCATATAGCCTCACGACAACTATACCTGAAAGCAAGGGTCGAGTCCTGCTCGTTCCGGATTTCCATCAAGGCTTCAAGAACTGATTTCTTCTCCTTAGTTTCGTAGAAAAAATCCTGAAAGTATGGATGTTCGTCCTTCAGGGAATCGTATCTAAAAATCCTAAAAAGGAATTCCATCTCAGTATTTTCTCGCTTCTGGCTCGTATTTGCTTATATTTACTCCTGAATAACTAATCTGGGGCTTGCCTTCCTTGCAGCTGGCCAGAGTATGCTTGAGCCAGTCCTTATCATTGCGCTCTTTGAAGTCAAGGCGATAATGGGAGCCCCGGGTTTCCTCTCTTCTTAAAGCACCCAAGGTGATGACTTCTGCTAAATCCAGCATGGAATCAAATTCAAGGAGGTTCACAAGCTCCTGGCTGTAGCGCAGGCAATTTCCAGAAAGATAAACTCGCTTATAGTCTTCTTTGAGCTCAGAGATCTTCTCCATGCCTTCCGTTAAATCCTCCTTTTTTCTGAAAATCCCGACTTTCTCACTCATGACAACTTTCAACCTTTCTAACAGACGATGGATTTTCTCTCCAGAATCTCTCTTCTCCCACTCCTCAACTCTTGTCTTCACTTCTAAGGCTTCCTCGAGGAGAATCTTTTCATCGCTATTTGTTCCTTCACTGCCCTTGATATAAACTGATGCCTCTTCCCCAGAAATTTTTCCAAAAACAACCGTATCCAGAAGGGAATTCCCCCCGAGGCGGTTAGCACCGTGAACTCCTACACAAGCACATTCTCCAGCGGCAAAGAATCCTTCCACTTGTGAGGCACATTTCGGATCGATATCAATCCCTCCCATAGAATAATGCTGGGCTGGTTGGATGGGTATAGGTGCTTCAACTGGGTCAATTCCGGCAAAATTGATACAAATTTCTCGAATTCCGGGTAGTCTTTTTTTTATTTTCTCCTCTGCTATATGCCTTAAATCGAGGTGAATATACTGGTCATCGAAACCGTTTCCTTTATCGATTTCAGTCTGTATAGCTCGGGCGACTATGTCTCTAGGGGCAAGTTCCATGGTTGAAGGGGCGTAATCGGCCATGAATCTTTTCCCCTTGTTATTGACCAGGTAACCTCCTTCTCCCCTTGCTCCTTCTGTAATTAAAATATTCTTACCGAAAAGAGATGTGGGATGAAACTGGACAAATTCCATATCCCTAAGGGGAACGCCAGCTTTGTAGGCTATCCCCGTTCCGCTTCCATGATTGATATAAGCATTAGTAGTCTTTGAATAGACTCTGCCGTAACCACCAGTTGCAAAAATAGCAGCCCTGGTTCTTACGGGCATGATTTGACCTGTAGCTAAATCGTAGACAACAACTCCCAGACATTTTCCATCCTTTACCACGAGCTTTGTCACCAGCCATTCATTATAAAATTTGACCTGCTTTCTTATGGATTGTTCGAAAAGAGTATGAAGAATGACGAGTCCTGTCCTATCGGCTGCATAGCACGTCCGGGGAAATCCAGCTCCACCGAAAGGTCTCTGGGCGATAAGGCCGCCAGGAAAACGGCTAAAAGGGACACCCAGATATTCTAGCTCATAAATTGTTGAAACTGCCTTCTGGCACATCACCTCCGCAACGTCTTGATCAGCAAGATAATCACTTCCCTTGATAGTATCAAAGGCATGCCTCTCCCAACTGTCGTCTTTTCCATCTGGATTGTTGCCCAGGGCAGCATTTATCCCTCCTTGAGCAGCAACAGAGTGGGAGCGAAGAGGATGGACTTTGGATATAACAGCAACTTTAAGGTGAGAATCGCAGGATAATGCTGCAGCCAATCCTGCTAATCCACCCCCAACGATAAGGATGTCCTGACTTATCATTCAGTAATTCCTGGTAAAGTAAAGGACAAGTAACAGAGCGCTCAAAACAAGACTGAGTAGAGTAAAAATCCAGAAAAGTAGCTTCTCTTTCCTCAATCCAAGATCAATAACGACCGTTCTCAGCCCATAAAGAGCATGGAAGACCACAGAAATAATAAGCAGAGTGTCTATAAAGGGATTGGTGTGAAGAACAAGAGCCCAATCTGGCTTTTGCTCTTTCGTCATCAGAAAAAAAGATGTTAAAAACTTAACGCTAAGAAGGAGGATAAGCAGGAGGCCGCTGATGCGATGGAAGATCCATACAAACATTGAATGATTTCCTTGCTTTGAAGATATATTAAATTAAAGACTAAAGGGATTGTCAAGAAAAAGGCATTCTGTAACGGAAATTGGATTAAATAATTATTTCTGGTGCTTTTGATCAGCGAAGAGATTGTAAGCCTTCATCTTGTAGCTTAAAATTCTTTCTGTTATCCCTAGAGAGCGTGCAGCCTTGCTCTTAACTTTGCCGCTTTCTAAAAATGCCTTCTTTATTTCTCTAATCTCCACTTGCTTGACTTTATCCTTTAAAGATATCTCCTCGTCAGTTAGTTGTTCCTCTTTCTTCTCTTTCAAGAATATGGGCAAGTCGGCTGAGGTAATAACGCTTCCCTCACAAAAGACAACGGCTCTCTCTATAGTATTCTCCAGCTCTCTTATGTTTCCTGGGAAAGCATATTTAAGGAGAAAGTTCATAGCTTCTGCTGAAATTTCCTCGATTTCCTTCTCCTCTCTATCGCTGTATTTTCTGATAAAATGATCAACCAGAGGAGGAATATCGTCCTTTCTCTCCCGGAGAGGAGGGACATGGATATTGATGACATTCAGCCGGTAATAAAGGTCGGGTCTGAATTTTTCCTCTTTCATCAATTTCTCTAAATCCTTGTTCGTGGCTGCTATAATCCTTACATCCGATTTTAAAGGCTGGGAAGATCCCAAGCGATAAAACTCTTTCTCCTGAAGGAGGCGCAAGAGCTTGACCTGGAGTTGAGAGGGAAGATCTCCTATTTCGTCCAGGAAAATGGTCCCTCCTGATGCAGCCTCGAACTTTCCTGTTTTCCTCTCAAAAGCACCAGTAAATGAACCCTTCTCTGCCCCAAAAAGCTCGCTTTCAATCAATGTTTCAGGAAAGGAGGGGATATTGACCGCCAAGCAGGGTCCTTTCTTTCTCTTGGAAGAAAAATGAATTGTCTTGGCTACAAAGTCTTTTCCGGTCCCAGTTTCTCCTGAAATCAAGACAGTGGCATCACTCTTCGAAGCTTTTGAAACCAGGAGTGCTACACCTTCCATCTTTGATGACGAGAACACAAAGTTCTTTGAGCTGAATTTATCTTCCAGAGAATTTTGAAGGATTGATATTTCTTTCTTCAGCTTCAGTCTTTCCAATGCCCTTTCTATGACTAACAGAAATTTACCAAAATCTATGGGTTTGACGATATAATCGTAGGCTCCTTTCTTTATCGCCTCCACAGCATTCTCAATATTTCCAAAAGCTGTGACCACAATAGGAGTGATGAGAGGATTCTTTTCTAAAATATTTTGAATGACGCTTATCCCTGTTTCTCCATCGAGCTTGTAATCAACGATCGCAATATCTATCGGATGATCATCAATCATATCAAGAGCTTCCTTCCCTGATGCTGATTCAAGAACAGTATAATCCGCCTGTTCAAGATTTTCCTTAATCAATCTTCTCTGGAGAGGATCATCCTCCACAACCAAAATGTTTGCTTTGCTCATCTCAGCCTCCCGGAATCTGGATAAGAAAAGTCGTGCCCAGTCCTATCTTGCTCTGGACTTGGATCTTGCCCTCATGGGCCTCAACTATTTTTTTGGTCAGGTAGAGGCCAATACCCAATCCTTTCCTTTTTCTTGAGAAGAAAGGTTCAAAAATATGCTGCATATCTTCTTCAGCTATCCCCTGTCCCGAATCTTCGATCTTTATAAGCACCTTTTTTTTCCTCTGGTGCGCTTTGATAGAAATCACACCTCCGCTGCCGGCTTCAATAGAGTTACTGAGGAGGTTATGCAAGGCCTGGCTCATCAAGCCTTTATCCGCTTTCAGAGCTATAGACGAAGATTACACATAGCGTATTTCCACCTCTGCTTTATCTAGTTCCTTGATAAGCGACCCACGAATAGACGATACAATCTCTCCAAGGGCGAACGTCTCTTTGCTTAATTTTAGAGGTCTCAAAGTGGATGCAAACTGGTCAATGATTCTAGAAATCTTCTGGATTTCCTCCTTCCCCGCCCCGACCTCTTCTTGAAGGTAAGCTGGGGCTTTTTTTTGAAGAAGCTCAAAAACAAGAGAAACACTGTTCAAGGGATTTTTTATCTCATGGCCAACACCAGAAGTAAAAGCAGAAATCTCCCGGTACCGTTCTTTTTCTTTTTTTTCTTCTTCTGCCTCTCTTTTTTTCTCCAGATAATGTCCTTGAAGCTGGTATATACCTAAGAAAAAAATGATGCCTATAACAGAAATAAGCCCAAAGATTAAAAAGAAATTTCGTCGCGAATAGACAACCATTTCTTCTAAGTTTTTCAGAGAATAACCCAAGTAAAGAAAATATGCTTTTCCCTCTTGGGAAGAAAAGGGAGAAAAATAGTTGAATATTTTCCCAGCAGGGGAATCTATTATCCATGATTCTTCATCTCTTATGGATTGAAGAGAAAGAGGGAGGTACCCTTCAAACTGAGAACTCCAGCTTAAAACTTCCTTTTTCTCATCAAGCAGGGCCATATAATAAATGTTTTCTTTTCTGGAATAAGACTCGAAGATCTCATCTGCTGAATAATGCTCCCTTAAAAGGTGAGATATATTGACTTTTAAAATTTCAGCCGTAGCTTGAAGCTGCTCCTTGACTAACTCTTCTGTATTATTTTTAATGTACGCTCTATTTAAGGATGAGAGAACAAAAAAGATTACAATTATCCCTATAAAAGGAAGGGAAAAAAAGAGAAGAAAATTCTTGCCTCTCAAAAACCTCTACCCTTTCTTCTCTTCTTTTGTTTCATGCCGCCTCCCCTCCAAGCCGGGAACCCATGCTTGTCTCTAAGGATAATAATTTCTCCCCTGAATCGTATTTGACGTGCGATAATATTTTGACTTCCCTCTTTTGAATAGAAGGAACCGACCACTTCAAGTTCTTCCCCTTTGTGAAAATCGTGAGTAAAAAATCGAACTGGACTGATCTCCACGATGAACTTCTTATGAGTATTTTTTTCCTCAAGCACAATAATTAAGAAGGGAGAGGAGTCTTTATAGCGAGGCTCCATGATTATCTCTTGAATCGTCCCTTTGATCTTCCTTTCTGTATCAACATTATAAAAATGATGAGGCTTCTGAGGCTCTTGGCCAGAGGAAAAGCTCCATAATCCCAAAAAGCAGGCCGCTATAAACAGGCTTAATCCTTTCTTCATTTCTCCCCTCCAAAAAACATATTCCATTCTTTGCCCGCCGATAAGAAATTACCTTGCCACTTGAAGAAAGGATCATTTGAATTGTTATCCATGTATACATAGGATAGAAATAAAGAAAACCTGGGAAAATTCTTTTCCAACCTCGTTTCAAACTCTTTTCTTCTATCTTCCCTTGTTACTCCTAAAGGTTCGTCTTCTAAATTCATACTCTCAATTCCAGGAAATTCCTTATTAGCCATAGTATAACTTATTTTAAGCTCGATGTTCCAAGGAATTAACAACGTAATTTGTGCCCCAAGCTGATAACCTGTCCAAGCAAATCTATCATAAGAAGGATTTTCCACCATATAAAATTCTTCGATAGAAGTAAAAGGATTCTGTCCTGAAAGATACCACTGTTTCATCCCTGAAATATTGAAGCCCACATTACCTCCGATGCCCTGGGCGAATAAGCCCGTGAAGGAAAAAATCTGAATGCTTTGCCCCTCAAATTGAGCCCTGGGAACAAAGAGATAAGATCTTCTCCCAGAGTGATGGCCCTTGCTATCCTCCACCAGAATGACTTCTTGTGAAGAATATGGGTGGAGATAGTATTTTAAACCCCAGTTTATTTCTGATTTAATTGTCGTTTTTGTCTGGAAGTATCTATCGAAAGAAACAGATAAAACATGGCTAACAAAGTCGAAAAGGGAATATCTATAGCTCCTGTAATCCAGGCTATAATTTGACTTTAAAATCGATGTTTGGCTGAGATAAGTCTTAAAAGCTGCCAGGAAATTAAAAGAGAGATAATTGAAATCCTCATAATCAGAACGATAGAATACTCCCTGACCTATTAGAGAAAAATAAAATGCAGACTTATCGCTAAGCGGATGAAGGTAATCTAAGCCGACATCCTGAAGGTAATAGGCAAGGCTAGAATTCTCAAAAAGATAGAAATAGCTTCCTTCTGTAAAGACAGAAATCTTTGAAAAATCTTTATCAATATAAAAACCTAGGTGAGATATTTGATCTCGTCCAGAATACCTGTTCTGAAAAATATTATCAGTCATATTCTGGAAGAAGGAAAGCGAAACGCTATCCGCCCTTAAGCTCACACTCAGAAAAATTATCGAAAAAAGGTAAATACTAGGCTTTCTCATCCTTTCCTCCTTTAAAGAGGGAAAAGGAGAGAGACTCCTTTTCCCTCTCTGGAAGAGGAGAGGAAACCTCTCCTCATCAGTTCAGCTCCTGCCATACTTTGAAGCTTTTCCTTTGCAAGCACGGGCACCGAAAACGCCCCTTCCATAATTAGCCATATTATGCCTGAAAGAGGCTTTGTTCCAGCCTTTTCCGCTGTAGTATCTGTTTCTGTATTCAAACTGGTTGGAAGAAGAAGCATTTTTATGCCTGTTCATGTATCCTGTTCCATCCTCCGGTCTTGACCAATCAGGGTCCTGACAATTTGGGATTCCATCATTGTCATGGTCTCGAGCAAAATCGCAGATCCCGTCTCCATTCTCATCGACAAACAAGACTCGGTTCCTTATACGCTCTTGAGCTTTCGTCTGAACTTCACTTCTAACTTCATTGCGAATTTCATTGCGAACAGTTGCTTGGGATTTCTCCTGGGCAAAAGAAAAACCTAAGGCCAGGATCAATAATAATCCTGCGAGAGCAAATGTTCTTTTCATAATCACTTTAACCTCCTTTCAATTTATTAGGCAATCATAAAGGCAAAAAACGTGCCAAAATCTAAATCATTGAATATAAATAAGTTAAAAAAATACGACCTGATGAATTCCGACATAATTGTAGGATTTCTGACAAAATTGTAGGAAAAGAGAACGCATTTTCTTCCTTTTTCCATCCTAATAACTTTTTCTCCTTTCTCTCTATCTGTTCTCTCCAAAATGTGATAAAAAGAAAATAATAAAAGGACAAGACTGAGTTTAAACTTTTTATTTTTGTGGGGAAGAGAAATAAAAATACTGCGTCTAAATAGTGAGAATTAATAAAAGGAGGAAAGGATGTCCAAGAATTATTCCATTCTGAGTATTTGTATTTTGTTCCTGCTGGCCATCTCCCTGAACGCCCAAGAGGTAAATGTAACAGGAGACTGGGAAATAAAAGTCACCACTCCTCGAGGAGAAAGAACTCAGGACATTAACTTCAAGCAAGAAGGCGAAAAACTAACTGTAACCATGCAAAGCCGAGGCGGGGAAGTGACAGGAGAAGGCACTGTAAAAGGAAACGAAATCGAATGGACCATAACCCGTTCAACCCCAAGAGGAGAATTCACGATGACTTACACCGGAAAAATCGAAGGAGACATGATGTCGGGCGAGGTTCAAATGGGTGATTTCGGTAGCAGAGAATGGAAGGCAAAGAAAAAATAACGCTCGCTTCTAAAGATATTTTTCTCCTCTAGAAAAAATATCTAGATTCCTTTTATACTGACCAGTTTCTTCTCTATAAAAGCTAATCCTTTCTCTCTATCAGCCCACCCCTTCTCTGGACCAGTGTACGGAAGCCTTTCCGAATCCGTGATAACTGATTACGAAGGCATAGGTTTTGGGAAATAGCTGCAGCGACCATTGAAGAAAGGCCCAGGCTATATGGCTCAAAAACACGTTGCTTTTGCCCCAGCGAGTCAAAAGCAACTCGGATCAAGGCTTCGCTCTCCTAAACCTATTGAAGAGATTGCTTCATATAATAAAACAAAAGAGCGAATGGAGAATGGCATTAAAAATCTGAAGGGAGCGAGGCTATTTCCCAAAACCTTTTCTAATACGGAATTGGAAATGCTTACTTGGCGTATATAATTCTTTATAGATCCCTTCATATAGCCTAAAATAGGAAACTAGACAAGAGAATTCTTGTTTATTAGATTAAACGGAAGATTTTTTTCTTTCCTCCGTCTAAATTATGTACGGAGGTAAAGAAAAGTTGAAAGTGGATGGAAGAGAAAGAACTGGTCCGACTGAGCAAAGAAGGCAATGAAGAGGCCTTTGCCTCTCTGGTGAAAAAATACAAAACAAAAGTTTTTAACTTAGCCTGGAGCTTCACACGTGACCGCGAGACTGCTGATGACCTGGCTCAGGAGGCATTCATCAAAGCATACATTGCTCTTCCGAAGTTTCAATTTAAGTCCGAATTTGGAACATGGTTTTACCGTATCACAGTTAACCACATTAAGGATTATCTAAGAAAAAAAGGCAAGATGAGCAAAATGTTAATCGAGAAGATGAAAGAGATAGCTCTTATCCAGGAGAACGAGATGACGAAAAAAGAAAAAGAACAAATAAGTGAGCAAAGAAGAAAATTCGTACGCCAATGCCTTCAAACCATTCCTGAAAAATACCAGGTCATCTTATCTCTTAGGGATATTCAAGGTTTTTCTTACGAGGAAATCACTAAAATTCTGAAAATATCCCCTGGTACTGTGGATTCACGTCTGCACAGAGCCAGGAAAATGCTTCGAAAAAAATTAGCGCCTTTCTTTATTCAGAAAGGAGGCAATCATGAAATGTAAAAAAGTTGAGAGACTTCTTTTTCGGTCGTTCGATGAGCTTTTAAAAGAAGAAGAGAAGAATGAACTCAAGAAGCACTTGGAAAGGTGTCCCTTCTGTCAAACAAAGAGAGAAGAATATCAAAGCATTCTCGACGCCCTCAAAGAAAAAGACTTTCCAGAACCTAAACCCAATTTTTGGGAACGCCTGCAGCCCAAGTTGAAGGGAAGGAAAAAATATGACCTATGGTCACTCTGGAAACAATGGGCCATAAGGGCCATTCCCGCTTCGATGCTTCTGGTTATTCTGTTCGCAGCCGCTATAATTCTTTTTACTCCTCCGAAAAAAGAAGAGCTCAGTGAATCAGGAGACCTTCTGCTTCGCAACTTAGACCCTTTGCAAGAAACTACAATATTGCTGGAAGAAGAGAAAGTCGAAGACAAAAACATGATGCTTATCTTCACCGCACTGGAAGAAAAAAACTCGACGGGGAGATACTTGCCATGAAAAACTATAATAAATTCTGGATTGTGATTTCTTTAATCGTGGTCTTTGCTGCCGGTTTCACAGGTGGAATTCTTTTTGAAAAGAACATCATTGACAAAAAAGTAGAAAAAAGGGTGAAACGAAGGAGCTCTGTTCGGTTTCCCTCTTTAGAAATGATGTCTATGGAGTTAAACCTCACCCCAGAACAGGAAGAACAGATTAGGGAAATCTTTAAGAATAACGAGGAAAGATTCAAAAATTTGAGAAAAAATATCGATGAACGCCTTTCGAGCATAAGGACTCAACTTAAAAATGAAATCAAAGACGAATTAACTGATGAACAAGTCCTTAAGTTTGAAGCTATGATCAAGAAATACATTTCTCAAAGAAAAAAAGAAATGGAGAAAAGAAAAAAGCATTCGAGAAACCGAACTAAAGACAAGGGAGAAAAAAGATGAAGAAAAAGATCATTATCAGTGCCTCTATCCTTGTTGTTATCGCCGGAGTTGTTCTGGTTCTCTCCTTATTCAGCCGCAACAAAAACGATATCTCAAAATACAAAAAAGAAGCTATTGATAAAGGAAATATTGAAGCCTTGGTTATCACAACGGGCACATTGAACCCGGTGACCATTGTCGACGTTGGGAGTCAAGTCTCAGGGAAGATTGATAAGCTTTATGTGGATTTTAATTCTCAGGTCAAGGAAGGCCAGATTATAGCCGAGCTTGACCAATCTCAGTTCATCACCCGGGTAAAACAGAATGAAGCTAATTATCAAAGCGCCAAAGCCTCCCTCGAAAAGGCCAAAGTCACCCTTGAAAATACAAAGAAAAAATATGATCGAGCTATGAATCTTTTTGAAAAGGACTTGATATCTTTTGAAGAGAAAGAAGCCATCGAAACCCAATATTACAGCGCCATGGCTGACATCCAATCTTCAGAAGCAAGGCTAGAACAGGCAAAGTCTCAACTCGACTCAAGCAGGGTAGATCTGACCTACACCATCATCAAATCGCCTATTGAAGGGGTCGTTATCGACAGAAGAGTCAACATCGGACAAACTGTTGCTGCCAGCTTTCAGGCTCCGGTTCTTTTTCAAATTGCCAATGACCTGAGCAAAATGCAGGTAGAATGTAGTGTGGACGAAGCTGACATCGGGAAAGTAAAAGAGGATCAGAAAGTCAGGTTCACTGTCGATGCCTTTCCCAATGAAAATTTCACAGGGGAAGTAAGCCAAGTCCGCTATGCCCCTGAAATAATCCAAAACGTTGTCACCTATACAACTATTGTTGAAGTGAATAATCCGGAGATGAAATTAAGGCCGGGAATGACAGCTACAGTTTCCGTCGTAACAGGAGAAGCAAAAAATGTGCTGCGAGTTCCTAACTCGGCCCTCCGCTTTAATCCTTCCTTAAGCCCCGAAGAAATGCAAGAAATCATGGCAAGCATAAGGAAGGAAATGAGAGAAAGAAGAGGAGGTTCAGAGCGGGCTGAAAGGCCCAGACCACAAGGAGATTTCCAACGGCCAGAGGCACAAAGGCCTGGCTCAGGACAGCAAGCCTCTGGGAGGAGAGGATTTGGCATGCCAGGGGGACAGATGAGACAGATCGCTCGAGTCTGGTTTGAGGATGAAAACGGAAAACTTAAACTGGCTTTTATAAGAACAGGAGTCACTGATAACAGTTATACAGAAATCGTAAGAGGAGACTTGAAAGAAGGACAGCTTATTATCACTGGCGAGGCTTCAGGAGAGGGAAGCAGTCGCTCGAACAGGCCTCCTTCCATATTCAGGATGTTTCGCTAAAAGCTCTCCTTCCAGAACTATAAGACCGAAAGAAGAGAGAATAGAAAAATGGAAAACAACAATCTCATTCAACTAGAAAATATTAAAAAAATATATAAGGTGGGCGAGACACAGGTCAATGCTTTAAAAGGTGTGTCTTCTGCCATTAAAGGAGGAGATTTTGTGGCTATCATGGGGCCCTCGGGCTCTGGCAAATCAACCCTGATGAATATAATAGGCTGTTTGGATAGACCTACAGAAGGGAAGTATCTCCTCGAAGGAGAAGAAGTTTCTACTCTAGATAAGAACAAACTGGCGCGGATTCGCAACAAGAAAATTGGCTTTGTTTTTCAGACTTTTAACCTCCTGGCTCGCACCACTGCTTTAGAAAACACCGAGCTTCCACTTATGTACTCAAATGTTCCCAGAAAAAAGACAAGGGATTTAGCTTATAAGGCTCTCTCGTTAGTGGGTTTAGAAGGCAGAGAGCTCCACCGAACAAATCAACTCTCTGGTGGAGAGCAGCAGAGAGCCGCCATTGCTAGAGCCCTTGTGAATAATCCCTCGCTGATTCTCGCCGATGAGCCGACTGGAAACCTGGACACAAAAACAGGAAAAGAAATTATAGACATTTTTAAAAAGCTCAACGAGGGAAAACATATTACAGTTATTTTGGTCACACACGAGCAGGAAATAGCTCAAATTGCTCATCGAAGAATACATCTCAGAGATGGACAAATCATAAAAGAGGAACATGCATAAAACTTACGTTTTAAAATTTCCATCAAAATTAGGGAGCGAAAAATGAACATAA
This sequence comes from Candidatus Aminicenantota bacterium, assembly GCA_011773465.1. Taxonomy (GTDB): domain Bacteria; phylum Acidobacteriota; class Aminicenantia; order Aminicenantales; family Aminicenantaceae; genus SOIV01. The sequence goes on from WVXO01000031.1 coordinate 126,772, forward strand.
TGAGGACCATTCGAGTCGCTCTTAGAGCTTTAAGCCGCAATAAAATGCGCTCTTTTCTCACAGCCCTCGGCATTATCATCGGTGTTGGCGCTGTGATTGCCATGGTCAGCATCGGACAAGGAGCCAAGAGTAACGTTGAAAAGCGGTTTGAGTCAATGGGAACCAACCTTCTTTTTGTCCATGCCGGAAGTCGTTCCTTTCGCGGCCGTCATGGGGGCGGAGGAACATATCAAAACCTTACCCCAAATGACGCCAAAGCCATTCTAGAAAGAGCTGATGCTGTAGAGTATGTCTCACCAAATGTGTCGACTCGAGCACAGGTCATCTACGGAAATAAGAACTGGAATACAAGCATACAGGGAGCTGGCGAGAATTATACTAAAATCAGAAACTGGAGAGTCGAAGAGGGGATTTTCTTTGATGAACAAATGGTCAAGTCTGGACAAAAAGTCGCTGTATTAGGAAGCGAAGTGAGTGAGAATCTTTTCGAAGGAGCAGATCCCATCGGGCAAATCATAAGAATCAAGAAAATCCCTTTTAGCGTAATCGGTGTTTTAGAAACAAAAGGAGAAGCTGGTGGGTGGCATAGCAGGGATGACATGATCGTCATTCCATACACCACTGCCCAAAGAAGGCTTGTTGGGAGACCCGACAGGGTTTCTTCGATTGATATTTCAGCCGTTAGCGCAGCCAAAACAGCAGAAGCAACAGAGCAAATCGAAGAAATCCTCAGGATTCAACACAAAATTGCTCCAGGAGCAGAAGATGATTTCCATGTCAGAAATATGGCTGATGTTGCCGAAAGCTTTGCTGAATCAACAAAAACTCTGACTTTCCTTCTCGGAGGAATTGCTTCTGTCTCGCTTCTCGTTGGAGGGATAGGCATCATGAACATAATGCTCGTATCTGTAACCGAGCGGATCCGAGAAATCGGGATCAGGATGTCCGTGGGGGCTCGGGAAAGAGATATTCTTTTCCAGTTTCTGGCAGAAGCCATCGTGTTGAGCCTGTTGGGGGGAATCTTAGGGATTATTCTTGGCATAGGAGGCTCTAGACTTATCGCTCGCATCGCCGGATGGCAGACTCTTGTCTCCATGGGCTCTATAGCCCTAGCATTCCTTTTTGCAGGCTCAGTAGGAGTATTTTTCGGTTTCTACCCTGCCCGCAAAGCCTCTAAGCTGGACCCGATTGAAGCATTAAGATACGAATAAAAAAGAATCATACTTAGGAGAAAAAATTATTAGATTTTAACTGAAGCAAATAAAAAAAGATCAAGTAAAAAACCAAGCGGACATGAAAGGCAAAAAAATTGAAATCGAAATTTGGTTTTTATCGTATTTCTAGCTTGCCTCGCTATCCTAGCTTCTTTAGCTTGTCCTGCTTTTTATTAATCCAAATCAAGGAGGATTGAAATGCGCAAGCGCAAAATCAGAATTTTCGTTTTCCTGACTTTATTCATAGCAATTACATCCTTTGCCCAACAAAAAGAAAAAGCTCTTTCGCTCGAAGACTGTATCCTGAAAGCCATGGAGAACAACCTCGATGTGGCCATTGAGGTCTTAACTCCAGAACTTGCTGATATTTCTATCTCCAAAGCCCAGGAAAAATTTTTGCCCAGTCTTTCTTTAAGCTACAGCAAAAGGGACCAAATTTCTGCTTCTTATTCATTTCTCGATGCCTCTGACCAAGTAGCTACTGCCAGAGACGATTATTCTGCCGAGATCAGCCAGCTCATTCCTACAGGAGGCAGTTTTTCTATTTCCCTCAGCGGTCGCAAGACCGATACAAATAGAAGATTTACGAGCATTAATCCCCGCTACGAAAATACAATAACCTTTAATTTCACCCAGCCCCTCCTTAGAAATTTTGGTTTTAAGATAAACCGCAGAGAAATCATCATCGCCAGGAACAACCAGGATATTTCAGAAAATCAGCTAAAAAGAGTTCTTCAGGAAACGATTTACAGTGTGGAGGAGGCTTACTGGAATTTGGTCCATAGTATCGAAAACCTCAAGGTAAGGAAACAGTCTTTAAAGCTAGCCCAAGACCTTCTGGAAAAAAACAAGAGGGCCGTCGAAGTGGGAACTTTAGCACCCATAGAAATATTAAGCGCTCAGTCCGCAGTCGCTACCAGGGAAGCGGACATCTTGCAAGCTGAGGCCTTACTTAAAGATAGCGAGGATCGTTTAAAAACAATCATTAACCTTGCTGCTACGGAAAAAGAAGCTGAATTAGCAACAATAATCCCCCTGGATAAGCCAGCCTACGAAAAAAAGGAAGTGAGCCTCGATGAGGCCCTTCTAACTGCCATGGAGAATCGCCCGGATTTGAACGCAACAAGAATAGACTTGAAGAACAAAGACTTAGATTTGAGCTACAGCAGGAATCAACTTCTTCCGAACTTAAGTCTAAATGCATCGTACTGGAGCCCTGGGATAACAGGAGACCAACTTCTCTATCCTCCAGGCGACCCTTTCGCGGACCCTATCGGCGTAATCAAAGGCAGTCCCTCAGATGCCTTAAGGGATGCTTTAGATTTTAAATACGATAACTGGTCTGCCGCAATAACCCTCGATATACCCTTGAATACCATCCTCTCCCGTGCAGACTACGCCCAGGCGAGAGTCAACCTGGATCAGGCGATGCTGAAGCTTAAGAACCAGGAACAGCAAATTTTTCTTGAAATAAAGAACGCAGTGAGAGCAGTGCAGACAGATTATAAAAGAGTTCAGGCCTACAAAGTTGCCAGGGAGCTGGCTGAGAAAACACTCGAAGCTGAAGAAGAAAAACTCAAAGTTGGCATCACAACACCCTTCTTTGTCCTCCAATACCAAACAGATTTGGCTACTGCCCAGACAAATGAGCTTAAGGCTATGGTTGATTACAACCTCTCTTTAGCCCGTTTGGACAGAGCCATGGGGGTAAGTCTTAAAGTTAAGAACATCAAATTCTCTGCAATACTGGGAGAATGATCATAGCTTAAAATACGTTTTTTAATAGAAAAAATTGAAAAATAGAAGAAGTCAACCGCTGGAAGCACAACCCCGCAGCCAGGAACTTATCATGGTGCTTCTTCTCAGCAGTTTCTGTATTATATCTGCCAAACCAGGTATAATAATCCATGTGTTTTAACACGGTATAAGAAGAACGCATATGCTTCAGTTGAAACAGGGCGCAGGGCCATCTTGAGGTAAGGAGAAATAGCATGAAAAAAAAATACGTCTGGATATTCATTGCTGTAGCCGCGCTTGGCGTTATCAGCTGGCAAGTCTATCAAAGGATTTCAGAATCTTCTAAGGAATCCGGAATGAGGCAGATGCAAATCCCAGTTGCTGTTGAAATAGCGGCTGTCCAGAGGACAACAATCCGTGATGTGGGGTTATTTACAGGAACTCTTTTTCCCAAATCACAGTTCATGGTCGCACCTAAGATCTCCGGACGACTGGAGAAGCTCATGGTCAATATCGGAGACAGGGTAGAACGTGACCAGTTGATTGCGGTTCTTGATGACAAGGAGTATGCCCAACAGGTCGCCCAGGCCCAGGCAAACCTGCAAGTTGCCCAGGCTAATCTTGAAGAAGCTCGCAGCTCATTAGAAATTGCAAAGCGGGGACTCGAGAGAGCACAGGCGCTTCACAAAAAAGGAATAGCGTCTGATTCAGAACTCGATACCGCCCAGGCCGCTTACAAGGCCCAAGACGCAAAATACAAGGTTGCTGTTGCCCAGGTTGCTCATACGAAAGCAGGCCTGAAAGCAGCGGAGGTTCGTTTATCGTATACACAAATCAGGTTATCATGGGAAAACGGCTACGACCATAGGGTTGTAGGAGAACGTTTTGTCGATCAGGGAGCTATGCTTACGCCCAACGCTCCTATCCTCTCAATCCTGGAGATACAACCAATAATCGCCGCCATCTATGTGACTGATAGAGACTATTTCCGGATTAAAACAGGTCAAAACGCGGTCGTGTCCAGCAAAGCGTTCCCTGAAAAAACATTTAGCGGAAATATTGCACGCATAGCGCCCTTGCTAAAGGAAACTTCTCGTGAGGCAAGGGTTGAGATCGATATTCCCAATCCAGACGAACTTCTTAAGCCTGGCATGTTTATCAACGCCCAAATTGAATTTGCCACACAAAAAAATGCGACTGTTGTCCCCGTGGATGCGGTGGTAAAACGTGAAAATCAACAAGGCATTTTCCTGGCAGACACGCAGAACAAGATTGCCCAGTTCATTCCTGTTAATCTTGGCATTGTCAGCAGTGAATGGGCTGAGGTTGTCGAGCCAGCCTCTCTCTCCGGATTTGTGGTAACACTGGGGCAGCATCTTCTTGGGAGCAGGAGTCCGATCATCCTGCCTCCCGACTGGCAGGAAACTTCCGCAACAGGTAAACCTGATTCTAAACCTCCAAGCAAGAATGACCAGAATCAACAAGGAGAAAAGAGATGAAGCTAACTGAATTTTCAGTCAAACATCCTATTTTTACTGTCATGATAGTCCTGATTGTCATTATTCTGGGTGCGGTGTCCCTTAGCCGCCTGCCCGTTGACCTGTTGCCGGATATTACCTATCCAACCCTCAGCATTCAAACTTCTTACGAAAATGCAAGCCCTGAAGAAATCGAAGAAATGATATCTCGTCCTATTGAAGCAGTATTGAGTGCTGTTCCTGGAGTGGAAAGTGTTTTTTCGACTTCATCAGAGGGCAGCAGCAGTGTCCGCGTTACCTTTGGATGGGGCACAGATTTGGATGCCGCAGCGAATGATATCCGGGACCGCTTAGACCGCGTAATCCCGCGTCTTCCGGAAGAAGCAACAAGGCCAAGCTTGCGTAAGTTTGATCCGGCGAACTTTCCCATTCTTATTCTCGGCGCTTCGAGTGACTTGGACCCTCTACAAATGCGCCGCATTCTCGATGATCAGATCAAGTACCGTATAGAGCGTGTGCCCGGAGTTGCTTCTGTAGATATCTGGGGAGGCCTTCAAAGGGAAATACATGTCAATCTTCACCCTGATAAAATTAAGGCAATCGGTCTTCCTCTTGATTACATACTCGCAAAAATAAGATCGGAAAATGTCGACGTGCCTGCAGGCACAATCGAGAGGGGAAACCTTGAGGTTCTGATCCGCATCCCAGGAATATTTACTAACCTGGAAGAATTGCGGAATACGGTTGTTGCTGTTCGCGACAATGTACCAATCCAGCTCAAGGAAATCGCAAGTGTTGAGGATTCCTGGCAGAGGGTCAGAAGGGTTGTTCGGATTAACGGGCAGCCCGGAATTCGCCTGTCAATCAATAAACAATCGGGCAAGAACACTGTTGATATTGCCAAAAAAGTTTTTCGCGAGCTCGACAGGATTAAGCTGGATATCCCCCAAATCCAATTGAACCCGATGATAGATACTTCAAAATACATTCAAGACTCGATCAGAAGCGTAGGCTCAGCAGCTCTTTATGGCGGAATTTTAGCAGTACTGGTGCTGTTTCTATTCCTGCGCAACGTGCGCAGCATAACTATTATCGCCACGGCTATACCAATTTCTATTATTGCTACCTTTGCTCTTATATATTTCGGCGGATTTACATTGAACATCATGACTCTTGGGGGCCTTGCCCTTGGCATAGGCATGCTGGTCGATAACGCAATTGTCGTCTTGGAAAACACATATCGCCTCCAGGAATCAGGGGATTCTCCCCTAAAAGCAGCAATTAACGGGAGCGCGGAAGTTACATCTGCCATCATTGCCAGCACTCTCACTACTATGGCGGTTTTTCTGCCAATGGTCTTTCTCCGAGGCATGGCAGGCGTCATGTTCAAGCAGCTTGCCTATGTAGTGAGTTTTGCGCTCCTTTGTTCGCTGGTTGTTGCCCTTACTCTTGTACCGATGCTTTCGAATAAAATCCTGCGGATGATAGAAATTCAGACATCAACTGGCAAGACACTAAAACACAAGATCTTTATAACCGGCAAACAATTCTTTACTAGAATGGAGAACAGTTACAAAAATCTGCTCCATTATGCCTTAAGTCACCGTGGACTCGTCCTGGGGATAGCGGCTTTACTTCTCATCGGAAGTTTGGCTCTCATAAGGCTTGTTGGCACAGAGTTTATGCCTGCCGCGGACGAAGGGGAAGTGCGAGTAAGCGCAGAGATGGATGTGGGGACGCGAGTGGGAGTCGTAGATGAAAAGTTTAAAATTATCACATCCGTCGTAAAGGAAGAAGTTCCCGAAATAAAAAGCATGGTGGAAAGCTTGGGAGGATCAGGCTGGCGCGGAGGTGCTCACAGAGGAAGTATCAGGATTTCTCTCAAGCCTGAATCCGAAAGGTCAAGGTCGAGTGAAGAGATTGCTGCCACCCTTAGGCGTAAGCTTCTCAATATTCCGGGAGTTGTGATTCGCACACGGGCAGGGCAAGGACTCTTCCTTTTGCGTCGTATGGGAACGAGTGATGCAGAAAGGATACAAGTCGAGATTCGAGGCTATGACCTTGAAATCTCGAATTTACTCGCCGAACAGGTGAAAACTGCTCTTGAGAATATAGAAGGTGTTACTGACGCCCGGTTGAGCCGGGAAACCGGCACTCCAGAGGAACTCATCATAATTGACCGGCAGAAGGCTGCAGACATGAAGGTTACAGTCTCTCAAATTGCCAGGACTCTTCAAACAATACTAACCGGAACTCACGCCAGCGACTATCGTGAGGGAGGAAGAGAGTACTGGATTCGCGTCAAAGTCAAGGATTCAGAACATCTGGCTATGGAAGACATCCTGGACCTAACTCTAACCAATGCAGACGGACAGCCGGTTGTTTTGCGCAACGTAGTGGATGTTCGTCCTCGAGAAGGACCGCTCCGAATCCAACGCAAAGATCAAGAGCGCATTATCACAGTCTATGCTGACATCAGCGGACGGGATATGGGATCTGTTCTAGCTGATGCCCGCCAGAGCCTTCGATCAATTCCGGTGCCAAGGGATTTCAGCATAATATTTGCCGGTGATTACGAAGAACAGAAAGAGGCCTTCCGTGAGCTTCTGCTGAGTCTCACCTTGGCTCTACTGCTGGTTTACATGATAATGGCCTCCCTGTATGAATCAATTGTAGATCCTTTCGTTGTAATGTTTTCAGTTCCTCTTGCTGCCATCGGCGTAATCCTGATGTTATTCTTCACCAAAACAACTTTCAACGTTCAGTCATACATAGGATGCATCATGCTGGGAGGCATCGTGGTTAACAATGCTATCTTACTCGTGGACCATACAAATCTCCTCAGACGCCGTGATGGAATGCCCATGAAGGAAGCTATCGAAGAGGCCGGCCGGCGGCGCCTGCGGCCGATCCTGATGACGGCCATGACAACAATCATGGCACTTTTCCCGTTGGCACTGGGCCTTAGTGCCGGGGGAGCTGCGCAAGCACCTTTGGCCAGGGCCGTAATCGGAGGATTAATAAGCTCGACACTAATTACTCTAGTAATCGTGCCCGTTGTTTATTCTATCTTTGAAACAAAGCTGAGGAAAAAGAAAGCCTGAAAAGCAAGACCCAAGATCTTAGAACGTAGTTTTGATTTGCCTAATAAAAATAGATGACTTTTAAATTAAGACACAATACTATATACTTCGTACTTCGTTCAAGAATGAAAACTCGAACAAGATTTTCTCTGCCTATTATAATTATTCTCAACACCTTATATATTTTTGCTCCTTTTTCCTTTTCCCAAGAAGACCAAAATAATTACAAAATAAACGTTCCAAAATTTCATTCTCCACCAAAGATTGACGGAAAGCTTGAAAATCCCGTCTGGGAAAAAGGGGCGATCATCGACACCTTCACTCAATTCGAACCGCAAGAAGGGGCCAGGCCCTCTGAAAATACTGTGGCTTACATGGGATATGATAAAAAAAATCTTTACATTGCGGTCCGCTGCTTTGATTCCAATCCAGAAGCCATCAGAGCCTGTCTAACGAAAAGAGACAAAGTGGAAGGAGACGACGAAGTTACGATTTACCTCGACACGTTCAACGATAAAAAAAGAGCTTTTGTCTTCCAGATTAATCCCTGCGGGATACAAAACGATGGAATTTATACGGAAACACGGAGAAGAGGCCGCGGGAGAGGATTTTTCGGGTTCGATAGAAACTGGGATACTTTTTTTCTCTCCGACGCCCATATAGACAACTCTGGCTACACCATTGAAATGGCCATTCCTTTTAAAAGCTTAAGATTCCCCAACGCCCAACCTCAGACTTGGGGTCTTCAGATAATGAGAACTATAAAAAGAAAAAATGAGGAAATTTATTGGCGACCGCGATCTCGCGATATAAACGGCTTCCTGGTTCAATCCGGAACTATGGAGATAGACGGGGCTATTGACAAGGGAAAGAATATTGAAATTATGCCCGTTTTGACAGGTTTGAAACAGTCCGATAAAAAATTTGAACCTGAAGCGGGTTTAAACGTCAAATATGGTATTAGTTCTGATTTGATAGCAGACATCACTTATAATCCTGATTTCAGCCAAGTCGAAGCTGATATGCCCCAGGTCGAAGTCAATCAACGCTATGTTGTTTATTATCCGGAAAAGAGGCCTTTCTTCTTGGAAGGAAAGGATTTCTATGACACACCACTCGAATTGGTCTACACGCGAAAAATTGTTGCCCCTCAATTGGGAGTTAAGCTTACAGGTAAAACCGGCAAAACTACCTTGGCCTTTTTAAGCGCCTTTGATACAAATCCCCCTGATATCAAGATTGGAGAGGAGGAAGATGAGGAGGAGGAAGATGAAGAAGAGTATAATTCCTATAAAGCCCTGATAAATATCTTCCGCATTAAAAGAGACCTTTATTCAGAATCTCACATCGGATTTATCATGACTGATAAAGAAATGGGGCTCTCAGGGGAATCCCTTACGGACAACTACAACAGGGTTTTAGGAGTGGACGGGCATTTCAAATTCCAAAATTATTACAGATTCTCCTTTCAATTCTTAAGCTCCTTAAGTAAAGCAGAGAATGAAAAAACTGACTTTGTCCCGGCCATGAACTTTAGCTTTAGCAGAGTGGCCCGTCATTTAACGTTCTCAACCAGCTGGACAAGCATCCATCCTGATTTTGAAGCATCATCAGGCTTCTTCCGCCGTAAAAATATTCATTCTCTAAACACACGTGTAAGCTATGCGTTCCTTCCCCAAAATGATTTAATCATATCTATCCGTCCCTCTTTCGAATATCGAAGAATTTATGACTTTGACAACACTCTCACTGATGAAGAATTCCAATTCACTGGTTTTATAAACGGCTGGAGGCAATCTCATCTTTGGGCCACCGCTTCTTCGGAACTGGAGAGGTACGAAGGAATAAACTTTCGCAAAAAAAACTTTCGAGCCAATTTTAGCTCGGAGCCGTTTTCCTGGCTGAGCGGCCGTCTCTCCTATTCTTTTGGAGATGCAATTAGATATGAAGATAATCCTTACTTAGGCTATAAAACCTCCCTTGGAATAACACTCACCTTGAAACCTTTAACCAACCTTCGCCTATTTTATGATTTGAAGAGTGTTGATTTCTACAGAGTAAAAGGCGGAGAGAAAGATTATGAGATCAACATCATCAGCCAGCGTATCAATTATCAGATTTCCCGTCCATTATCCTTGCGGCTTATCACAGACTACAACGACTACGACGGGGAACTCTACAACAGCATCCTTCTGAGTTATGAGCTAAGGCCCGGTACAGTCTTTTATTTCGGGATAGATGACAACCAAGAAAGAGGCGAATCAGGAATTTTCAGAAGAGAGGGCCGCTATTATTTCATCAAATTTTCATACTGGTGGAGAATCTAGAACAGGAAAAAATTCCTCTTTGCATTAACCCCCCATTTCTATAGAATATATAGATAAGCTTGATCAATGCTAAGGCGGCTTTAGATTGAGCTAGATGAGAAAAGATAAAATGAAAAAATATATTATTCTCCTTTCGTTACTCGTTTTCTTTTCTTGCGGAAGCAAAGAAAAGAATATTTCATCCCGCTCTCACGAGCATGAAGCTCAGGCGCCTGAAGTTATCGAACAGGAAGCAGATGAAAGCGAAGACCACGCTGAACTGCATCTGGCTGCGAAAAAGCAGAAAGATTGGGGAATCGTAGTCGGCACAGCCACTAAACAGGATATTGCCTCAAAAATTACTATCCCGGGTGTCATTGCGCTCAATCAAAATAAAACTGCTCACATCTCTTCCTTTGTTAAGGGAAAGGTTGTCTCCCTCTCCACAGATTTAGGAGATAGAGTAAATAAGAAACAGGTTCTGGTTACGATTAATTCTCCAGATTTCACCCATGCCCAAGCAAACTTTCTTCAAGCACGAGCAAAATTAAACCTAAGCCGCCAAGAAGTCGAAAGAGCTAGGCTGCTCCTTCAAGAAAAGGCTATTGAACAAAAAGAGTACTTGAGACGTGAAGCAGAGCATGCGGAGCTTTCCACCGAATATGGAGCTGCAGAGTCTGTCCTGCATTCTTACGGAATAGAACACGAACAAATCCAAGATCTCATTAAGAAGTGTGACTCTTTGGTAGAAAAAGGAGAATTATGCGGGCTCGCAGATCCAAATCTATGCATCCTCTCTCCTATGGAAGGGACCGTTATCTTTAGGGATGTCACTGTTGGGGAGCACGTGGAACCGCAAAAGATACTCTTTACTGTCTCAAACCTCAATACTCTGTGGGCTCATTTAGATGCCTACGAGAAAGATTTGCCGTATATAAGCAAAAAAAGCAAAGTCACCATCAAATCCCCTCTTTATCCTGAAAAAGAATTCAAAGGAAAAATCGCTTATATAAGCGATATAATAGATGAAAAACTCCGAACCATAAAAATTAGAGTCGAGGTCAAGAATGACGAGGCTCTGCTCAAACCTAACATGTACATCCAGGGGATTATAGAAAATAGGCAAGCAGAGAAAAAAATACTGGTCATACCAGAAGAGGCTATTCAAAATATGAACGGAGAAAAAATTGTTTTTGTCCTTGAAGAAAAACTCGAAGAGGAAGATGTTTTTGCTGCCATCCGTGTGGAATTAGGTGAGAGAATTGGAAACAAAAGGATAATAGCCAAAGGCTTAGAAGAAGGAGAAAAAATAGTCATAAAGGGAGCATTTAATTTAAAAACTGAGCTCACCAAGCAATCCTTCGGGCGTGCTCATGCTCATTAGTTTAAAAATTAGGATTTTTAAAGAATAATCGGGAACGATGGATGATTCCCAGAATTATAAGCTTCTCTCTAAAACAAAGGCTTTTCATAGTCTTAGCCACTGCAATAATAGCCTGTTTAGGCTTTCTCGCTTTTCAAAGACTGTCCATAGACGTCTTTCCTGATCCTTCCCCTCCTCTCGTCCAGATCTACACAGAAGCCGAAGGCATGGCTCCTGAAGAGGTTGAAAGACTCATATCTTACCCCATCGAATCTTCCATGTTTGGCTTGCCTCAGGTCAAAAATATCCGCTCTTTTTCCACCTTTGCCCTGTCCATTGTCAGTGTTTACTTTGAAGATAAAACAGATATCTACTGGGCCAGACAGCTTGTCTCTCAGCGCCTTCTTGAGGCCAGTGAAAATATTCCTGCTCAAGCGCATAATCCTGTCTTAGGACCGATCGCGACCGGTCTGGGCCTGGTTTATCTTTATTATCTTGAAGGAGAGGGCTATTCACCACTCGAGCTCAGGACTGTCCAGGACTGGCTCGTAAAATATGAGCTGAAGTCTGTGCCCGAAGTATCCCAGGTCTTAAGTATCGGAGGAGATATTAAGCAATTCCAAATTCTTGTCAGTCCCCATTCTCTTCTCAAGTATAACCTTACAATCTCTGATCTCGCAGAAAAAATCAGGAAAAACAACCAAAATATAGGGGCAAGCTTCATCACCAAAGGAAAAGAAGAATACATAGTCAGAAGCACTGGGCTCGTCCAAACTCTCGAAGACCTTAAAAATATTGTCGTCGCTAACTATCAAGGGACTCCTATCTCTTTAAAGGATGTCGCTTCAGTCCAAATACTTCCAGCCATAAAAAGAGGAGCAGCGCTAGTCAACGGGGAGGGAGAAAAAGTTGTCGGCATGATCTTGAAACTCTTTGGTTCCAACACGGCTAAGGTCATCAAAGACATAGAGGAAAGAATCGCTGAGATAAACAAATCCCTTCCCGCTGGCATAAAAATTGTACCCTTTTACAACCAGGCCTCTTTAGTCAAGAAATGTTTTTCAACGGTTTCCACAAACTTGATTCTCGGAATTGTTCTTGTCATTCTCGTTCTCTTTCTCTTTATGGGAGATTTTCCTTCAGCCCTGATAGCGGTTTTTTGTCTGCCCTTCTCTATTCTTTTTACCTTCATCATGATGCAAAGAATAAACCTGGCAGCGGATTTGATGTCCTTTGGAGGGCTGGCTATAAGCATAGGTCTTATCGCGGATGCAGCCATTATTTTTGTCGAAAACACCCACCGGAATCTCCAAGTCTCCCCAGAAAAAAAGATGCAGACTATTGTTCGAGCTGGAGAGGAAGTGGGCCGGCCTCTCTTTTTTGCTATTGTGATAATCATCCTTGTCTTCCTCCCTATCCTTACCCTTACAGGGGTAGAAGGCATCATGTTTCGACCCATGGGCTTTTCTATATCCTTTGCCTTGGCCGGATCTCTGATCTTTGCCCTAGTTTCTGCCCCTGCCCTTTCTTATTATTTTTTAAGGCGAAAGAAAAATGTCTCAAGAGAACCATTCCTGATAAGAAACATAAAAAAAGCCTATCTTCCCTTTTTTTCACTGTGTCAGAAACACCGAAAAAGGGTTTTCTTTATCACCTTTATTATTTTTATAGCAGGCATTGCCTTAATACCTTTTTTGGGAAGAGAATACATCCCGGCTTTAGAGGAGGGGACGATTCACCTTCGAGCCACTCTTGATCCAAACATCAGCCTTCAAGAAACCATTTCCATAGCGACCTCTATAGAAAGAGCATTAAAAGATGTTCCTGAAGTGTCCGGCATTCTAAGCCGGATAGGGAGAGGGGAAATAGGGAGCCACGCCCATTTTGTGAATGATGCTGAAATTCTCATCCAGCTCAAACCCATCCAAAAATGGAAATATTTTAAGGCGAAAAATGAACTTCTCGAAGAGATCGAACACCGTCTTGAAAAACTGCCTGGAGTAAACCTCAACATTACTCAACCTATTGCCCATAACCTGGATGAACTCATCACAGGAGTAAAGGCTCAATTGGCCATAAAAATCTACGGCGAAGATTTTGATATCCTGAAGGATAAATCCATACAGATTAAGGATGTTGTCTCATCCATAAAAGGAGCAGCAGATGTCCAAGTCGAACAGTTCACGGGTCAAAATCACATCCAGATTGGTATCCTGAGAGAGCAAATAGCCCGCTACGGTGTGAATATCAGCGATATTCAGGATACAATTGAAGCCGCTGTGGGAGGGATTACAGTCGGTCAGGTCTACGAGGGTCAGAAAAAATTTGACATCTTTCTCAGGTTTGAGCCCGAATTCAGAAAAGATATTGAGCAAATCGAAAATCTCTTAATCAGCCTTCCCAGCGGAGGTCAAGTCCCGCTTAAACTTCTGGCCTCGATCGAGGAGGCCGTGGGCCCCCGCCTTATAAACAGAGAACATAACAAAAGGTTCATCACCGTCCAATGCAACATCAGGGAAAGGGATATCGGCCGGTTTGTTAATGAGGCTCAGAGAGAAATTGAAAAAAACATCAAGGTCCCCCCCGAATATGCTGTCAAATGGGGTGGGCAATTCGAACTGCAGCAGCGGGCAAATAGAAGGTTGGCACTCATAACCCCTATAACTTTGGCCTTAGTTGCGCTCCTTCTTTTCACTATCTTCTATTCTTTTCAGGAAGTTCTTATTATCCTTATCAATATTCCTTTAGCTCTCACAGGTGGAATCATTGCTTTAAAAATTTCAGGCCTTTATTTAAGCATTCCTGCTTCCATCGGTTTTATCGCTATTTTAGGAATCTCATTAGAAAATGGCCTTGTTCTTATCTCCTATTTCCGCTATAACCTTCTTCAGGGAGCAACAATTAAAGATGCTATCATCAAGGGAGTGAGTTCCAAAATAAGGCCAGTCTTGATGACGACCTTCACGACTATATTTGGAATCATGCCCCTGCTCTTAGCTAGAGGCCCTGGGGCAGAAATTCAAAGACCGCTGGCTACGGTCGTTGTTGGAGGGCTCTTAACTTCAACTTTAGTCACCCTTCTAGTCCTTCCTCTTCTGTATCAAACCCTTAAAAAATCTTCCTCCGCCGTTTAACACTTCCTTCTTAGCGGGATCAAGTCTTGCTTTTTGCCTTTATCCATGCGCATGAAAACGCAATTTTATTTGTGGGGTCAGGCCTTGCCATCGGGAAAAGATATTTTCCTACGTCTTGTCCCTATGGCATTCCGTTGGATAAGGCCTGACCCCGAGGATTGACGGGCGACACAGCTCTTTTTATAAATGGCCAGAGGAACATAGTAATAATAAAGGGGACAGGTCCTCTTTTCTGTATGAAAGAGGACAGTGACTTATCGTGGACAGAAAATTGAAAAAAAAGGAACCTGTCCTCTTTTTTCCATCCCGAAGATAGGAGACAAGGGTGTCGCTTTCTTCCTTGCAATGAAATTTTGATGCGTTTATGTGAGATCTTTAGGACAAGCAAAAAGCAAGACCTGGCCCCATTTATGATCCCATTTAAAAAATATGCTTAGTTCGCTCTCAATATTCTTGAAATTTTACGGATTTGATGTTATCATTATTTTAACGACTTAAAAGTCTCTTAGCCAGCTTAAATCTTGGAGAAGTAAATTATGAACAGAAAGCTTATCAGACCAAACCTATCTGAGATAAAAGAAAAGATGAATCGTGAATCAGCCAAAAAGAAAGCCCATCCCCCTTACGATACTCACGCCGAAAATTATTACTACCTGAAACAGATGAACAAAAAAACTCCAATGGGAGTTGTTTTTGAAGATGGAGAAACGGTTGAAGGATACATTGAATGGTATGATAAAAATTGTATAAAGCTCAACAGAGACAGCGCTCCCAATTTATTAATCTATAAAGACAACATAAAGTATCTCTATAAGCTGAATGATACTAAAGAAGCTAAAGAAAAATCATAAAAAATGAATATTCCCAAGATAGGAGTAACTCTTGGGGATCCAGGGGGAATCGGACCAGAAATCGTCATAAAGGCCTTATCGTCTAAAACTTCCCTTCCCAAGGTTTCATACGTCCTTTTTGGTTCTTCGCTACTCGTAGAGGAAGAAAAACTCGCATTGGGTCTCGAACTGGATATTCAACCTTTTGATAAATCAAGAGAGACAATCTATCCTTCTCTATCTCTTTTAGAAGTCAAAAGCCCTCTAAGAACCATAAAAAAGGGATCTCCTACCAAGGAAAACGGACAGGCATCTTTTCTCTTCTTCAAAAAGGCTTTCGAAGAAGCAAAAAAGGGAACTATACAAGCCTTGGTCACAGCGCCCGTATCAAAACAATCCTGGAAACTAGCAGGACTAAAGTGGCACGGCCATACAGATTTCCTCAGCCAAGCCTATCCTCAGGCGACGATGGCTTTCTGGTCGGAGAGAATAAAGGTAGTCCTGTTTACTCACCATCTACCCTTGAAGGACGCACTAGAAAAAATAAAAAATGAAGATCTTTATGATTTTTTCCTCCGGCTTTACCAGCATACAGAAAAGATCCAGCCTGAGACATTCCAGTTCCTGGTTGCAGGGATGAATCCGCATGCAGGAGAGCGGGGACTTTTTGGATCAGAAGAAGAAGTGGAAATAATGCCTGCTGTAAACCGTGCCAAGAAAGAAGGGATGAGAATCAGCGGCCCTTTTCCACCTGACGTTGTTTTCCGGAAGGCTCTAAACCATTCAGACAAAATCGTCATTGCCCTCTACCATGATCAGGGGCTCATTCCTTTCAAGCTTGAGGCTTTTGAAAAGGGAGTTAATACCACCTTGGGTCTTCCGTTTATTCGCACTTCTCCTGACCATGGTACAGCTTTTGATATCGCTAATAAAAGAGTGGCAAATCCCGAAAGTATGGTAGAGGCGATAAAGTTAGCCTACGAGTTATCGCCGCGCTCTCTTTAGTTCAGCCCGCAGTTCGCGTTCGCGATCCCTCTCTTTGATAGCTTCCTTTTTCTGATAGGCCCTTTTACCCCTGGCAAGGGAAACTTCTATCTTTATTTTTCCTCTATCGTTGATCAGGACCTTTGTCGGAATGAGCGTTAAGCCTTTTTCTATCACTTTTCCTGCTAACCTTTTTATCTCACGCCGGTGGAGTAGAAGTTTTCTTTCCCTTGTAGGATCATGATTGAATATGTTCGCAGCTTCGTAGGGGCTTATGCGACAGCTGATAAGAAAAATTTCACCTGATTTAATTTCAGCATAGCTCTCCTTTAAACTTATCCTGCCTTCCCTAATGGACTTGACTTCGCTCCCCATAAGAGAAATACCTGCTTCAAAGCTCTCCAGTATTTCATAGTTATAATAAGCCTTTTTATTCTTGGCAACGATTTTCATCTGCTTCATCTTCATTTTTTTGTTCTATTATAATTCGGAGTAAGTTTATATGACGCTTGCTCATTTTTTCAACGATGAATCTGTAGCTCTCGTATTTTAAAACCTCCCCTTCTTGGGGTATCTTTCCAAATTCGTAAAGAAAAAAACCGGCTAAAGTCGTATATTCCCTTTTCTCCGGTAGTTTAAGGAGAAGTCTTTGATTAACATCCTTGATAGAAGCTCTTCCTTTGACCACATAGACATTTTCCTCAACTTGGCTAAACCATTCTTCCTTAGGATCGTACTCGTCCTGAATCTCTCCTACTATCTCCTCGATAATATCCTCGAGGGTTACAATACCCTCCATGTTCCCGAATTCATCCACCACAAAAACAAGATGGTTTGCGGTCTCTTGCATCTGAAGCAAAACATTCTCTAAAGAAGCAGGTTCAGGGACAAAAAACGGCTTTCTTATAACTTTTTTTATGTTAAATGCTTTATTATCAATAAGATAAGGAATTACATCTTTCACATGAATAAGCCCCTCTATGTTATCTAAACTTCCTTTATACACTGGAAACCTGGAGAATTCAGCTGAAAGAATTATATCTAATATTTGTTGCATAGAGGATTTCACCTCAATAGCCTTGACTTGAGGGCGCGGAACCATGATTTCTCTGATGGGGCGGGAGCCTATATCAAGAACACCAGAAATCATATTTTTTCGAAACGAAGACATCCCCTTTATCCCCATTGTCAACAGAACTTTTATTTCTTCCGTGCTAAGAGAACGACCTAGGCCTTTTTCCTTTTTCTGAGAGGAAGGAAATATCAAGCGGGAGATGAATGTGAAAGCTTTAACAAAAGGATAAAAGATCAGGATAAAAAACCTGATCGGCTGCACAAACAAAAAAGAAAGCTTTATAGGATTATAAGCAGCATAAATCTTGGGAGTGATTTCTGCGAGAATAAGAATCAAAAAAGTCGTCGCCAAAGTCGCCAATAAAACCGCGTGATTTTTGTTCGGAATCAAAGAGACAAAAATAAATGTCGCAATAGAAGCCGCGGCTACATTGACTAGAGTGTTGCCGATGAGTATAGTTGCCAGAAGGCTATCCACTCTCGCCAACATTCTTTTTACAAATTTTGCCCTCTTCGAGCCCTTCTTTTCTAGATAATCAAGTTTATAAGGATTAACAGCAATAAAAGATGTTTCAGAAGAAGAAAAGAAAGCACTGAGAAGAAGAAACAGAAAAAAAAGAATGAGGGCAGGAAAGAGCATATTTATGAAAATCAGGAATCCAAACGAGGATTTACATCTCTAAAACAGAGAGATAAGGTTTCCATAAGTCTTTGCTCAATCTCTGAGCAAGGGAGGGAGGAAACTTCTGATATTTCTGATACGACAAGCTCTTTTACTTTTTCCATCATTTTTTTCTCGCGGAAAGAAAGGGGTTTGACTAAATTGAGATAATAAAGGCTCTTCAAGACCAAGGCCATATCCAACATCGATCCAGATTTCAGAAGATTGAGATGTTCTTTGTATCTCCCCTTCCAGTTCATCGTGACATCGACATCTCCGTTTCTCATAAATTCAAATATTTTCCTAATAAGCTCAGTAGTGACAGGCTTTCTGATCCCAATCTCTTCAGCATTGGAAGAAGGCACCAGAACTAAAGTATTATTGGAAAGGATTCTCAAATGATAAATCCTGAATTTTTCCCCGTAGTAACTTTCTTCCTGAATATCTTCTATGATACCCAGCCCTTGATTGGGATAAATAACCTTATCTCCAACCTTGAAGGAGTCCATTGTCATGGTATTATAATCAATAATGGCCCTGGAGTCAAATCATTATTGTGCAGAATTAGCATGTCCTTTTCCGTGATAAACGACATAATATCTGAGCAGGCTGGGTGTTTCGAAAACACGCGGGATTTCCCCAGCGAGGAAATCCCGCTCGGATACAGGCTTCGCTCTCCTCTCGGGATCAGACTTTTTCCTCATGTTGATAATCGGGCTGAATTTACCTATGAACATTACTCCATGATAAAGTCTGACCCCAACGGTTTTCTCAATCACCCAGCCTGCTCTCTTCATTCTCGCGGATTTAGAAATGCCTCTTTGTGCGGACTTGACAGATAAAAGCAGGTTTATTAACATACTCCCTCTAAAGTCGAAGGACAGGTATGAAAAGAACTTTCCAACCCAACAAAAGAAAGAGAAAAAAAAATCACGGCTTTTTGGTCCGGATGAGAACTAAAGGAGGCCAGCATATCATCAAGAACCGAAGACAAAAAGGCAGAAAAAGACTCGCTGGCTAATGAACGAAACCCTTAGCCCTCAGGAGAGGATAAGAAATAAAAAAGAATTTTCGCATCTTTACAAAAATGGCAGCCGTTATAGAGGAAAATATTTTAATCTTATCTACGCTTCCAACGACTTGAGTTTCTCCAGAATGGCCGTTGTCATCAGCAAGAAAGTAGGTAGTGCAGTTAGAAGAAATAAAATCAAAAGACAGATGAGAGCGCTTTTCCGAAGGAATAAAAACTTGCTCGAAAGCTCCTTTGACATCTTAATCATCGCTAAAAAGGAAATCCTCGAAGCCTCCTGGCTCATGCTTCAGGAAGACTACTTTGCTGCCCTGAGATCCATCGGTCAAAATAAATAACATCTATGAAAAAAATTGTTTTGTTCTTGATAAGATGTTACCAAGTGCTCATCTCACCGCTGCTTGGCCGTCACTGCCGTTTTTACCCTTCATGCTCTAGCTATGCCTACGAGGCCATAAAAAAGCATGGTTTACTTAAAGGAATATTTTTGGGAGGGAAAAGGCTTCTCAAGTGTCACCCGTTTCACCCAGGAGGAGTCGATCTCATCCCTTAAGAGGTCCATAGATGGAAAAAAGAGTACTACTGGCTATTGTCCTCTCTTTCCTGATTTTGATTCTTTATCAGGCATTTTTCATTAAAAAACAGCCAAAGCCAGAAGTTCCACCAGAAAGTTCAACAGAGATAGAGAAAAAGCCTGGGCAAAAGCCTGCAGAACAAGAGCTCCTTTCTCCTCCAGCAATAACAGAGGAAAGAGAACCAGCAGAAGAAGAAAGAGCCCTTCAGCCAATCTCAGCCCAGACTGAAGAAGAAATCCTGATCGATACTTCTCTATATCAAGCTGTATGGAGTAACAGGGGAGGGGTGCTAAAGAGTTGGAAGCTTAAAAAACATACGGATGAGAATAAAGAAGACTTGAACCTTGTTTCTCTCCGATCGGCAGAGCTTGATAGATATCCTTTTTCCCTGAGAACAGATGATTCTTCCTTCGATAGCACTATCAACACTGCCCTCTTCGAATTCTCAAACCTCAAGATAGAATTGGAAGGCGGCCGGACAGGTGAACTCCGCCTTCAGTATGGAGATGATAAAGGGACCCGCGTGGAGAAAATCCTGACTTTCCAGGATGGAAAATATGATTTTGATGTGATAATCAATGTTTGGAAATACGGACAAGAAATCGAGTTCCATGCTCTTTGGGGCCCGGGCATTGGCAACCCCTCTCCAAAAGAGCAAAGAAGCCGATTCGGAGGGGCAAGAGGCATGGCTGTTTTTCCACCGCCAGCTCGCCCCAAAAAAGACCGTTTAGAAGAAAGAAAATTCAAACAAATAAAGCAATGGGAAGATTTGACCGCGAAGAAACATAATGACTTTTATTTCGTCCAATGGGCCGCCTATGAAGATAATTACTTCACAGCACTTTTCCTCACTTCTCCTGAAAAAGCAAGCGCGTCCTTCTTGAGAGAAGGGCCAGAAGAAAATCCTTACTTTTTTATCTCTGTGAGCTTCCCCCAAAAGGTTTATATTGGACCTAAGGATTTCGATATTCTAAGTGAGTTCGGCTACGAAGCGAAAAGATTAATAAGGTTCGGATTTTTTGGGTTTATTTCTGAAATCCTCCTCAGAGCCAGCAAAGCTACCCATAAACTTATCCCTAACTGGGGCGTTTCTATCATCATCCTCACTCTTATTATCAAAATCCTCTTTTTCCCCTTAACCTACAGCAGCATGCGCTCCATGTCCAAAATGCAGGAACTCCAGCCCAAGATTAAAGCTCTGAGAGCCAAATACAAAAAGGCCAAACAAGACATCGCCCAGCGCCGCAAAATGAACGAAGAAATCATGAAACTCTACAAGCAGCACGGTATCAATCCTGCTGGAGGCTGCTTGCCCCTGCTCATCCAAATCCCCGTCTTCTGGGGATTTTTCCGGCTTCTGGTCGTAGCGATTGAATTCAGGCACAGTCCCTTCATTTTTTGGATAAAAGACCTTTCCGTAAAGGATCCATTCTATGTTACTCCAATCCTTATGGGCATTACTCAATTCATAAGCCAGAAAATGACTCCCACATCTGCTGACCCCACTCAGGCAAGGATGATGCTCCTCATGCCTGTTATCATGACTATCTTTTTTATGCAATTTCAAAGCGGGCTCGTCCTTTACTGGCTAACCAACAATGTCCTCCAAATCGGCCAGCAGTACATCATGAACCGCTTGAGGCAAAAGAAAAAGAGAGAATCTCATGGCAAAAGAAGAAAAAAATAATCAAGAAAAAGAGTTCAAAGGAAAAAATTTAGATGAGGTCATTGGCCACGCCGAGCATGTTCTCAAGCTTCCCCGGAGTAAGATAAACTATGAAATTGTTACAGAAAAAACTAAGCTCTTCGGAATCAAGAGCAAAGAGATTGTAATCCGCGCCTGGCCTCGGGAAGAACCACAGGAAAATCCCGTGGCTCAATTTCTCGATAAGATCCTGTCTCGCCTACCCCTTGAAATAAATTACCAGATAAAAAGAAAAAACGACATGATCTATCTCATTTTTGAAGGAGAAGACAAAAACTTTCTCCTGCGGAAAGATGGGTCACTTCTCCAAGCCTTTCAGCACATACTTAACAAAATCTCTCCCCAAAAAGTTCAAGCCGACTGCGAATTTTTTAGAAAAAGGAAAGAAAAGCAGCTAAGGGAGTATGCTCAGCATATTGCTCATCATGTTCACGAAACAGGCAAGGATGAAATCCTGGATATGATGAATCCTTATGAAAGAAGAATCGTGCATATAGCTGTGAATCAAGTTTCAGGAACTAGGACTGAAAGTATTGGCAATGGATTTCTGAAACGAATCAAGATTTTCCCCGTAAAGAGCGAAGCTAAATAAAGGGGACAGGCTACTTTTTCTGATGTTGGGGTCAGGCTTTATCCAGTAAAATGGTATTAGCGCGGGAGGAAGGAACATATCTTTTCCCAATGGCAAGACCTAATCCCACATAATAAAAGAAAAAGTAGCCTGTCCCCTTTTTTTGCTTTCAGAAAATGGGGCCTGGCCCCATTTTTCTGGCCCCATTTTTCCTCACTTTACGTTTTGCGCTTCACGATTTATTATATATAAGCCATGCTTGAAGATACGATCATTGCCATCTCCACTCCTCTGGGCTACGGTGGTCTGGGCATTGTCCGTCTCAGCGGAAAAAAATCCTTGCCCATAGCAAAAAAAATGTTCAAACCGAAGAAAAGCAAGGCACAAATCCCTCCTCGTCAGCCCATTTTGGGAAACCTGTATCATTTTGAACAAAAGGAATTCTTCGAAGAAGCTTATCTGACTTATCTCCCTTCGCCACACACTTATACCAGGGAAGATGTGGTGGAAATCAGCTGTCATGGAAGTCCTGTAATTCTTGAGGAAGTTGTTCGCCTCGGCATAAAAGCCGGAGCCAGGCACGCAAAACCCGGAGAGTTCACTCTTCGGGCTTTTCTTAGCGGAAGAATCGACATTCTCCAGGCTGAAGCCATAAACGACATCATCCAAGCCCCGTCATATAAACAGGTAAAAATATCCTTTAGCCAGCTCGAAGGAAGCCTCTCCCAAAAAATTGCCTCTCTTCGGAGCCAGATTATCCTTCTTCTCTCTCAAGTCGAAGCCAGCATTGAATTCCCGGAAGAGGGGCTGCGAATCTCAGCAAAGCAGATATCAAAAAAAATGGAAAAGGCTATTCATGACTTAAAAAAGCTCGTAGAAAGCTATGATCTGGGAAAAACACTTTCCGAAGGCCTGACATTAGCCATCACAGGAAGAAAAAACGTGGGCAAATCTACTCTATTTAATTCACTTCTCCAAAAGGAAAGGGCAATTGTCACACCTTATCCTGGGACAACAAGAGATTATCTGTGCGATAAATTAAATGTAAATAGTTCAATTTTCACCCTGATCGACATGGCTGGATTGGGTAGTCCCCTCCATCTGGCAGAGAAAGAAGGGATCAAAAGAGGAAAAATACTTGCATCTCAGGCTGATGGAGTACTCCTTATGCTTGATGCTTCTCAGGGCGAAAGTACTGAAGATTTTAAGCTTATCGAAAAATTTAAAAACAAGAAGACCATCCTCCTTTTTAATAAAATTGATCTTCCTCAAAAAATAAACAAAAAGAATGTAAAAAGCCGAGCAGAATCCCTGCCTGCGCTCGAAATATCAGCCTTAAAAGGAACAAACTTAGAGAAGCTAAAAGAGACGATCTATGAGTTTTTTGTCCCCCAGCAGAAACAGGCAGAAGAGGTTATTCTTCATTTGCGGCAAAAGCTCCTGCTTGAAGATATACTGGACTGTCTGATTGACGGCCTCCGCCTCCTTAAAGAAGGCCATTCCGAAGAAATCTATGCTGAAGAAATCCGCAAGACAATCCCTTTAATCGGCCAGCTTACCGGAGAAATTCGCACGGATGATATCATCGAGAATATATTCAGCAGGTTCTGTGTAGGAAAATAAGGCAAAAAATGAATTTTGTGGATGAATATGACGTAATTGTGGTCGGCGCCGGTCACGCAGGATGTGAAGCCGCATACGCAGCCTCCACCATGGGCCTTGAGACATGTCTTATCACCATCCATCTCGAAACAATCGCACAGATGTCGTGTAATCCTGCCATAGGAGGACTGGCCAAGGGGCATTTGGTTCGCGAAATAGACGCCCTGGGCGGTATCATGGGCCTCCTCGCTGATGAGACAGGGATACAATTCAGACTCCTGAATAGAAGCCGGGGTGGAGCAGTCCAAGCACCAAGGGCGCAGTCTGATAAGGCTCTTTACAGGCTGACCATGAAAAACTGGTTGGAAAAAGTCCCGAATTTAACGCTCTTCCAAGGAGTTGTCACTGAAATTCTTATAAAAGATAAGAAAGTGCAGGGTGTTAAGACCTTGGAAGGGAACAGGCTGTTGTCAAAAGCCGTTATCTTGACCCCAGGAACATTCTTGAACGGCCTCATCCACATCGGTCTACACAGCTATTCCGCAGGAAGAGCTAACGAGCCGGCTTCACATGAACTAAGCGAAAATTTAAAACAATTAGGGCTGAAATCCTTTCGCTTGAAAACGGGCACACCGATGAGGCTTCATGAACAAACCATAGACTGGAGCCGATTTACCGCTCAACCCGGAGATAAAAAACCTGTTCCATTTTCCTTTCGTACTCAAAAAGACCTAAAAAACCAAATCCTCTGCCATATTGGATATACGAATCAAAAAACCCATGAAGTTATCAAAAAGAATCTGGATAAATCTCCTCTGTACAGTGGGAAAATCACAGGTGTGGGGCCGCGTTATTGCCCCTCAATAGAGGACAAAGTTGTCAAATTTCCCCATCATCAAAGACATCAATTTTTTCTTGAGCCTGAAGGCTTAGAAACAGCCGAAATCTACGTTAACGGCATCTCCTCCAGTCTTCCTCTTGAAGCCCAGATGGAAATCCTGAAAAGTATCCCTGGCTTGGATCAGGCAAAGATATTGAGGCCAGCTTACGGCATTGAATACGATGCAGTTGCTCCTACCCAGCTAAACCACTCTCTTGAAGCAAAAAATATTAAAAATTTGTTCTTAGCCGGCCAGATCAACGGAACCTCTGGGTACGAAGAAGCAGCTGCCCAGGGCTTGATGGCCGGCATAAATGCTTCTTTAAGGATTAAAGGGAGGAAGCATTTCATCCTTGGGAGGAATGAGGCGTATATAGGGGTGCTCATCGACGATCTCATCTCTAAAGGAGTTGAGGAGCCTTATCGTCTTTTTACATCGCGTGCTGAATACAGGCTCCTCCTTCGGATTGATAACGCAGACAAAAGGTTGACTCAGTACGGATACAAATATGGGCTCATTAATGAAAAAGATTATGAAGCTTACCAAAAAAAACAGGAGAGGATAGAAAAAGCCATGCATTTTCTCCAGAAAGAAAGAATAATAGCAGATAATAAAGAAAAACTTAGGCTGAAGGACCTTCTAAAAAAACCTGAAGTGAAATTCAAAAATGTGGTAGAATATAAAAAATTCAACGGGTTCTTAACTGATGAAGAAATACGACATGTCGAGTCAGAGGTAAAATACGAGGGCTATTTAAAAAAACAAGAGAAAGAGATTGCCAGAATTAAAAAAATTGAGGGAGAGAAAATCCCAGAAAATACAAACTTCAGAAAAATACCTGGTTTGACCAGGGAAGTGATGGAAAAATTGGAAGAAATTCGACCTCAAACGATAGGGGAGGCAAAAAAGATCCCTGGAATAACCCCGGCAGCCGCCATGAACCTGCATATCTACTTAGGCATTCAAAAGAGAAAATCAGAAAAAGGGGAAATGTTCCACGTGAAACATTAGATAGCGATGAGCAAAATTATAGCCATAGCCAACCAAAAGGGCGGAGTGGGAAAAACAACAACTGCGATTAACCTTGCCGCTTCTTTGGCTTTAAAAAAGAAGAAAGTTCTGGTTGTGGACTTTGATCCTCAGGGAATGGCCACCACAGGCCTTGGGAAGAAAAAAGAGAAAAAAAAGGGGATTTACCAGGCTCTGATGAACGGACAGGACATAATGGATAATATCGAATCCACCCAACTCGATAACCTTTATATATGTCCTTGTTCCCCTGAACTGGCAGGAGTAGAGGCAGAACTTTTTTCCATAGAGGCGAAAGAAAGGAGGCTGCAGGAAGCCTTAAATAAAACAAAGAAATACTTTGATTTTATTCTAATTGATTGCCCTCCTTCGCTGAGCTTCTTGACTATTAATGCTTTAACAGCTTCTGACTCAGTCCTTATTCCTATACAGTGCGAATTTTTCTGTATGGAGGGCATCCCAGATCTCCTTCGCATCTATGACGAGGTACGTACTCATTTGAACCCCTCTCTTTCCATCGAAGGAATTCTCTTGACTATGTTCGACGAACGAACTAACCTCTCTAAACAGGTAGCGGCAGAGGTCAAACGTTCTCTAAAGGGTATCATATTCGAGGTCATTATTCCTCGAACAGTAAGGCTGGCCGAAGCGCCTAGTTTTGGCAAACCGATTCAGCTCTATGATAAAAAATCAAAAGGAGCCGAGGCCTATCTCAATTTAGCGCGGGAGATACTGCAGACATGAAAAGGAAAGCTTTAGGAAAGGGATTAAAGGCATTCATCCCTGAAGAATATGGCATACTAAAAGAAGAAAGATATGCTGATTTAGAAATTGAACAACTCAAGCCGAATCCTCTTCAACCGAGGCTGAAATTTGACAAAGAGTCTATTGACGAGCTAGCTCGCTCAATAAAAGAATCCGGAGTTCTCCAGCCAGTTATCGTTGTTTCTGAAGGAAATTATTACAGAATTGTTGTTGGGGAAAGAAGGTGGCGTGCGGCCCAAAAAATCGGCCTGCGAAAAATTCCATCTCTTATCCGCTCCATGCCCAAGGTGCAGCAGCTCGAGACCTCCCTCGTGGAAAACCTGCAAAGGGAAGATCTCAATCCTTTGGAAATAGCCTTGGCCTATCAGAAATTAGCTCAGGAGCTGGACTATACTCAACAGGAAATCGCTGAAAAAGTCGGAAAAGACAGGACCTCTGTAGCCAATTATCTGCGTCTCCTCAACCTTCCCAAGGAAATCCAAGATAATCTGGCAGAAGGTAAGATTTCTATGGGACACGCCAGAGCCTTGATCGCTCTTGAGGATCCCAAGCTCCAAATTTCTGTTTCACGTCAAATCATTCAAAAACATCTTTCTGTCCGGGATGTCGAAAAGATGGTTCACAAACTCAAGCACCCTGTACCCAGCCAAAAAAGACACATGCCTGATCCTGACCTTAAGGCTCTTCAAGAAGAATTGGTCAAGCTGTTGGCAACGAAAGTTTCAATCTCGGGAAGCCAGAAAAAAGGGCATATCAAAATCTATTATTTCTCTACTGAAGATTTAAACAGGGTTTATGAAAAAATCAAGGAGTGAACCATGGAAGAAAGGACAATAGATGAAAATAAGCTATCTGGTTTTTTCGATAAAGACACTGAAATTAAAGGCGATTTAGTTTTTGAAGGTTCTTTCCGGATTGATGGACGTTTCATAGGAAAAATAGACTCTAATTCTGTACTTATCGTCGGGGATAATGGAAAAGTCGAAGCAGACATTAAAATTGGCAATATTATCATAAACGGCGAGGTCAAGGGTACCATCCAAGCCAAGGAAAAGGTCGAAATAAATGCAAGCGGAAGTGTAATCGGTACAATCATGACTCCCAAATTAACGGTGGAAGAAGGGGCTTATCTTGATGCAAACTGCCAGATAACAAATCAAGTTTCTACGACGGATGAAGAAAAAGCCGAAGAAGTTATCCAATCATTACCTGAGAAAAAACCTGATTCGGGATATCAAAGTTGAAACTGGCTACAGGCATCATCCCCGCTCGTTATCAATCTCAGCGATTCCCTGGAAAGCCCTTGGCTCTCATCCAGGGAAAGCCGATGATCCAAAGAGTGTACGAGCGAGCAAAAGAAGCAAACTTTCTCGATCGTCTCATCATAGCCACTGATAATGAGGAAATTGTAGAGGCCGCTGAAGATTTTGGAGCAGAAGTCCAAATGACCTCTCGCTTGCATAATTCCGGAACTGAACGAGTTGCTGAAGTAGCCAAGGAGATAAAAACTTCAATTGTCATCAATATTCAGGGAGATGAACCTCTCCTTAGAGGAGAGATGATAGACGACCTGGTGGAAGCTTTGCAGGATAAAGCCATCCCCATGGCTACTCTTGTGGCCAGAGAGAAGAATATGGACCTCCTTTATGATAACAACGTTACTAAGGTTGCTGTGGATAGGGAAGGCTTTGCCCTTAATTTCTCTCGTTCTCCTCTACCTCTTGAAGACCCAGGCTATTTCCTGCTGCACATAGGAATCTATGGCTACCAAAAAGAGTTTCTTCTTGCTTTATGCAAGATGCCGCCATCTAAGTTAGAAAAATCAGAAAATCTGGAGCAACTTAGAGCTGTAGAGAATGGCTACAAAATAAGAGTTATCGAAACTCCATTTTCTACCTTGAGTGTTGACTCTCCTCAGGATATAATCAGGGTTGAAAAATCTTTGGACCAAGAAGCAAATGGTTAAGTTTATCTTCATCACAGGAGGAGTCTTATCCACCCTGGGCAAAGGAATTGCCGCAGCTTCTATCGGGAGGTTACTGGAAAGTCACGGCTACAGAATAACTATCCAAAAATTCGATCCTTATCTTAACGTGGATCCAGGCACGATGAATCCCTTCCAACATGGAGAAGTGTATGTCACAGATGACGGAGCTGAAACAGACCTTGACCTGGGGCATTATGAACGGTTCACCTCTACAAAAACGACCAAAGCTCATAACTGGACAGCCGGAAAGATTTACGAGTCTATCATAAGAAAAGAACGCAAGGGAGAATACCTCGGCCAAACAGTTCAGGTTATTCCTCATGTTACTGATGCGATAAAAGACGCTTTTTACGCTGCAGCTGACGAAAACGATATAGTTATCGTTGAAATCGGCGGCACCGTCGGAGACATTGAAAGTCAGCCTTTCCTTGAAGCAATAAGACAGATGAGGCTTTCTTTGGGGGCTGAGAATACACTTTTTATGCATCTGACATTGGTCCCTTTTATCAAGACATCTGGAGAACTGAAAACAAAGCCAACTCAGCACAGCGTGCGCGAGCTACAAGCCGTAGGAATTCAGCCTGACATTATTCTCTGCCGGACGGATAGATTTCTTAATAAAGACATAAAGGCTAAAATTTCCCTGTTTACTAACGTGCCCTTAGAAGCTGTTATCACTGCCAAAGATGTGGATAATATTTATGAAGTGCCCCTTGTATTGGCCCAAGAAGCACTGGATAATATTATTCTTAAACAGTTCAATCTTAACCAGAAGAAAAGGCGGCTGGGGCTCTGGAAAGCCCTTGTTGAAAGCATGAAAAACCCCAGAGATGAAGTTGATATTGCCCTCGTGGGTAAGTATGCTGAGCTTCATGATTCCTATTTTAGCCTAAAGCAGGCTTTAGATCATGGAGGCATCGCTCACCAGCTTAAAGTCAACATATCTTGGATAGAGGCAGAGGATTTAGAAAAGAGAAAAGCCAATAAAATCTTGGCAGGTGCTGACGGGATTCTGGTTCCAGGTGGCTTCGGCGTTAGAGGAATCGAAGGCAAAATCAAAGCTGTTACCTATGCTCGGGAGAATAAGGTTCCCTTTTTCGGCATCTGTTTAGGCATGCAATCCGCAACCATCGAGTTCGCCCGAAATATCGCCTCGCTAGACAGCGCTAACAGCACAGAATTTAATCCCAAGACTCCTCATAAAATCTTCTTTAAATTGCGGGATTTGAAAGGAATAAAAGACCTGGGAGGCACTATGAGGTTGGGCAAGTTCCTCTGTCGCCTTGAAAAAGGATCGTTTGCTGAGAAAGCATATGGCAAATTGAACATTTATGAACGCCACCGTCATCGGTATGAGTTCAATCCTGATTACGAAGAAATCTTAGCCAAGGCGGGTCTTTTCATATCAGGAAAAAACCCAGATCATAATTTGGTAGAAATTATTGAGATCAAAAAGCATCCTTGGTTTCTAGGATGCCAGTTTCATCCTGAGTTTAAATCTAAGCCCTTGAAGCCTCATCCTCTTTTCAAAGCTTTTATTGGAGCAAGTTATGCCTATCGTTCCCAAAGAAATACTCATAAACGAAAAAGTTAAAATTGGAGGAGCCAATCCCTTTTTCCTGATTGGTGGTCCTTGTGTGATTGAAAATCAAGACCATGCTTTTTTTATGGCAAAAGAAATAAAAAAAATATGCGAAAATCTCAAAATTTCATTTATTTTTAAGGCCTCCTACGACAAAGCAAACCGCTCCTCAATATCTTCCTATAGAGGACCTGGTGTGGAACGGGGATTGGAAATCCTGCGCACCATAAAAGATGAGCTTCACGTTCCTGTCCTCTCCGATGTTCACGAAACAGATCAGGTCAAGAAGGCCGCCCAGGTGCTGGATGTTATCCAAATTCCGGCTTTGCTCTCCCGTCAGACAGATTTAATCGTCGAAGCATCTAAAACTCAAAAACCCCTTAACCTCAAAAAAGGACAGTTTTTATCTCCTCATGAAATGAAAAATGCAGTGGAAAAAGCCCTCAGCCAGGGAAATGAAAAATTAATCATCACTGAACGAGGAACCTTTTTCGGTTATAATAATTTAGTTTTCGACATCCGTTCCATTCCAATCATGAAGAAATGGGGATTTCCCGTTGTCATAGATGCTTCCCATAGCGTTCAAAAGCCTGGCGCCGAGGGAAGTTCCTCAGGAGGAGAGGCTGAATTTATCCCCTACAAAGCAAAGGCAGGCGTGAGCGTTGGTGCGGATGGAGTTTTTCTTGAAATCCACGATAATCCTTCCCGAGCTCTTTCAGACAAATATAACTCATTGATATTAAAAGACTTACATAATCTTCTTGCTTCCCTTCTTCGACTAAAGCAAGCAATAGATATGAATAATAATCACTCATAAGGAATGATAAAAGCTATGAAAAAAAATGATATCATTCGAACCGGTAAATATGTGCTGGAAACAGAGGCAAAGGCAGTTGAAACCTTGGCTTCCGGACTTGATGAAAGTTTTGTAGAGGCAGTTGAGCTTCTTTTCCAGACAAAATCTCGAGTAATAGTTACTGGCATGGGAAAATCAGGTCATGTAGGCCGGAAAATCGCCGCCACCTTGGCCAGCTGCGGTACTCCAGCCATTTTTATCCACCCGGCTGAAGCTGGACACGGAGACCTCGGTATGATCCTCAAAGAAGATATTCTCATAGCTATCTCTTACAGCGGAGAAACGAGAGAGCTTGTTGATCTCCTGGATTTCGTGAAAAGGACTGGAATAAAACTGATCAGCATCACAGGCAATAAAAATTCAAAATTGGCCAAATACAGCGATATCGTACTGGAGGCGAAGGTCGAAAGGGAGGCGGAACCCAACAGCATGATCCCCACAGCAAGCTCTACCGCAGCCCTGGCGATGGGGGATGCACTCGCTATCGCCTTGATGAAGAAGAAGGGATTCGGAGCAAAAGATTTCGCCTTTGTTCACCCCAGAGGTGAAGCCCGAAAAAAGCTTCTCAAGATTAAAAGTCTAATGCACAAAGGAAAAGAGATCGCTCGCGTGTCTCAAAAGACTCCGATGAATGCGGTCCTTGAGGAAATGACCAAGAAAAAATTAGGAATGACATGTGTAATCGACAATAAGGAAAAGCTTTTGGGGATTATAACAGACGGCGATCTAAGACGGCTGATACAAAAATTCAGAAAAAATTTGCTGCAAAAAACCGCTGAAGATTGCATGACTCCAAATCCAATAACGATCGACAAAGATGATTTGGCCACCAAGGGCTTAAACCTCATGGAAGAAAACAAGATCACTTCCTTAATCATCAAGAATAAAAAAGGGGAAATTGAGGGAATCATCCACCTCCATGATTTATGGCGAACAGAGATGTTCTAATGAAAGAAAAAGAGCGAGCCCGTAAAATAAAAATGATCATCATGGATGTCGACGGCACCCTTACTGACGGAAGCCTCCTTCTGCTTCCTGATGGCGAAGAACTCAAATCATATAATGTCAAGGACGGCACGGGAGTTTTGCTAGCTCGCATAGCGGGGCTGAAGACAGGTATCATAACCGGAAAAATATCAAGTTCTCTGAAAAAAAGAGCTGAAAAGCTGAAAATCATGGAAGTCTATGAGGGAGTTCTTGATAAAAAAAGGGTTCTAATGGAAATACTCGAAAAAAACAAGCTCAATCCGGAGCAAGTTGCCTACATCGGCGATGACGTGGGAGACCTTGAGGTCATCAAATCTGTAGGGCTGGCCGGCGCCGTAGCAGATGCACACCCAGAGATAAAGAAACACAGTCATTTTATCTGCAGCAATTTTGGGGGGAAAGGAGCAGTACGGGAATTTATCGAATTCATTCTTGAAGCCCAGAATAAATGGCCAAACGTCGAAGCCAGCCTTAAAGATTTTGTAAAGCTGAAGGAAAGAATCTAAAACTAAAAATATGACAAGCTAGGCAATAACCAGTTGGAGTTTTCCTGGTCAGCTGGAGGATAAGGTGAAAATAAAACCAGAGATTTTCAGAGAGTACGATATAAGAGGGGTAGTCGATCAAGACCTGACACAAGATACCGTTGAATTACTAGGAAAGGGAATAGGCACCTATTTTCGCCAGCATAAAAGAAAAGAAGTAGCCCTGGGAAGAGACTGCCGACTCAGTTCTCCATCGTTTTCTAAGGCTTTATCCAGGGGCCTTCTCTCAACAGGATGCGAGATCGTAGATCTCGGCGTCATCCCGACTCCCGTCCTTTATTTCGCCATTTATCACAAAAAGATGGAGGCGGGAGTGATGCTCACCGGCTCCCACAATCCCCCTGAATATAACGGCTTCAAAATAATGGTTGGAGAAGAAACACTCTACGGAGAAGCCATCCAAAACATATTCACCATCATTCAAGACAACGATTTTATAAAAGAGGAAAGCACCTCCAGGAGAACTTATGATATTGTTTCTGAATACAAAAATTATATTGAGAAAAACATTAGACTAGAAAAAAAACTGAAAGTCGTCGTAGATGCTGGAAACGGAACTGCAGGAGTTATAGCTTGCCCCATTTTCAAAAAGTTGGGATGTGATGTTGTTGAACTCTACTGTGAGATGGACGGCAACTTTCCTAACCACCATCCTGACCCAACACTTCCTAAAGCCCTCCAAGACCTCATCAAACAAGTCATCACATCAAAAGCACATTTGGGTGTAGCTTATGATGGAGATGGAGACAGGATTGGAGTCATTGACGATGAGGGGCACATCATCTGGGGCGACCTCCTCATGGTCCTCTTCTCGCAGGATATACTTTCGCGAAATCCAGGAGCTCCTATTATCTCTGAAGTGAAAGCCTCTAAAGTTTTTTACGAAGAAATTAAAAAATTAGGCGGCAGACCTATCATGTGGAAAACCGGTCATTCCTTAATCAAGAAAAAAATAAAGGAAGAAAAAGCTCTTCTGGCTGGGGAGATGAGCGGCCACATCTTCTTCGCAGACAGATACTTTGGTTTTGATGACGCCATCTATTCTTCAGCGCGCCTGCTGGAACTCCTCTCCAGGTCAGAAAAAAAGCTCTCCCAGATGCTCTCTGAACTGCCCAAAACCTACCATACTCCGGAAATCAGAGTTTACGCCTCAGATGAGGTGAAATTCAAAATAGTCGAAGAAGTAAAAAAAGAGCTTTCTCAAACCTACCCCATCATCGATATAGACGGTGTCAGGGCAATTTTTCCTGAAGGATGGGGCCTGGTTCGGGCCTCAAACACTCAAGAAGTCCTGGTTCTCCGTTTTGAAGGCAATACAGAAGAAGCCCTCAAGGCCATAGAAAAAGAAGTAAAAGGTGTTGTTGAGAATGCCATAAAAAGGTTAGAGCGTTCTTGAGCTTATGCGAGAGGCCCTTCTCAGGAATCCTTCAGGGCTTAATAAATTTCACCTATTATTATTGCGGGCGCTGCAGCTCTTATTTTATCCTTTATCCCATAGAATGAATAATTTAACTGCTTTTTTTAAAGGAGATTAAAATGGATATTCGAGCAGTTATAATGGCCGGGGGTGCCGGCACTCGATTCTGGCCCTTGAGCAGAAAGAAAAAGCCGAAGCAGTTTCTTCCAATTGTCAGCGAAAAAACAATGATCGAAGAAACAGTCCATCGTCTTTTGGCAAAGGTCCCCTCTAACAATATCTACACTATTGCTAACTTTGAGCAGACTCAAGTTATAAGAAATCTCCTTCCAGATCTTCCTGAAGTGAATCTTCTCGTAGAACCTCAGGGAAGAAACACAGCTCCTTCTTTGATGCTGGCCACAGCCTGGATTTATCTCCAAAATCCCAAGGCAGTGCTGGCTGCCTTGCCCGCTGACCATCTCATAAAGGACGCTCCTTTTTTTCTGAAAAAGCTCGAAGCCGGGGCCACAGCAGCCGCTAAAGGAGAAAACCTCATCACTTTTGGAATTCCTCCCTCATATCCGGAAACTGGCTACGGCTATATCCGATTTTCCCCCGAAAAACCTCTCCAATTCCAGGATGAGCCCTTTTTTCTCGTCCAGGAATTCAAGGAAAAACCTGAATACGAGCAAGCCAAGAATTTTTTAGAACAGGGAAACTATTTCTGGAACTCAGGAATGTTTCTTTGGCGGGCAGATATTTTCGTTCAAAAGCTTGAAAAACACGCACCTTCCATGTTTATTTACTGGCAAAAGATTCTTGATGCTTTAAGAAACAAGGACGAGGCGCGGATCGCTTCAATCTTTGATGAGATTCCTTCAATATCCATAGACTGTGCTCTGATGGAAAAAGCAGAGGGAGTGTTGATGGGCAAAGGAACTTTTGGCTGGTCTGATGTGGGAGCTTGGTCCTCATTAGCGGACATATGGCCTCGAGACAAAGAGAGAAATGCCCTGCGAGGAGAAAGCATTATTCTGGATTCACAAAACTGCCTACTGTATAATCCCCACAAATTAACAGCCCTTATAGGAGTAAAAGATATCATTGTGGTGGATACGGAAGATGCCCTTCTCATCACAAAAAAGAACATGGATCAGAAAGTGAAAGACGTAGTCGAGGAAATTAGACAAAAAGGCAAAGCTGAATATTTATAAAAAGCGCCCTCGCCATGTTAGATTTAACAAAGAATGAGACCAAGCTCGAAAGAGCGGTAGAACAGGTCAGGAAGCGCAAAATCATTATCCCCACCTTCAAACAGATGAAAAATCCAAAACTAATTCCAAGAAAGATAAAAGAAAAACTTAAAGGGATCGCTCTAGGCGGTATAAATCCTTACAACCTGTTCAGAATTACCTGGAAGAATGAGCCAGTTCCCAAAGGAGGACTCTTCGGGGATGTCAACTACATGGAGATTCCGAGAGAATTGACAGGCGTGGAAGCCCGAATTATTGCTCTGGTCGGTAAATGGTTCCCTACTGGCTCTCATAAGGTCGGAGCTACCTTTGGATGCCTGGTTCCGAGACTTGCAACAGGACAATTTGATCC
Organism: Candidatus Aminicenantota bacterium; assembly: GCA_011773465.1. Taxonomy (GTDB): domain Bacteria; phylum Acidobacteriota; class Aminicenantia; order Aminicenantales; family Aminicenantaceae; genus SOIV01. The sequence continues at coordinate 161,755 of WVXO01000031.1, forward strand.
CACCTATTAAAAAGCAGTCTGGCCATCTACCGGGAATTACTGTCGCGGTGGCGCATACGTCGCCACTCTCCTCGGATGTAATTCTATCGCGATTCTGCCCGAGGAAATGAGCAAAGAACGCTTTGAGTGGCTTTCGTCTGTAGCAGGTGAGGTGATCAAAATCCCTGGTTGCGAGAGCAACGTCAAAGAAATTTTTGATAAATGTTGGGAGCTTCGTAAAAAAAGAGAAGATATCGTGGTTTTCAACCAGTTTGACGAATTCGGCAACTATCTCTGGCACTATGCTGTCACAGGAAAAGCAGCATTGGAGGTGCTCAGAAAGGCAATGTCCGCTAAAGATCGTTTCACGGGCCTTATCGCGTCTTCTGGCTCCGCAGGAACAATATCAGGTTGCGGAGATTACCTTAAGGAAAACTTCCCTGAAAGCAAAATCGCCGTTGGAGAAGCAGTTCAGTGTCCCACACTCCTTCTCAATGGTTTTGGGGGCCATCGAATCGAGGGAATCGGAGACAAACACGTGCCCTGGATTCATAACGTCCGTAATACTGATATGGTCATAGCCGTAGATGACAACGATTGCCTCAATTTGATCAGACTTTGCAACGAACCTCCTGGAAAAGCTTTTCTAAAGAAACAGGGTCTATCCGAAAGCGCAATCAACGACCTCTCTCTTATGGGAATTTCAAGCGCTGCCAATTTATTGGCTGCCATAAAATTCTCCAAGTACTTTGAACTCACCTCTAGAGACTTGATCCTAACGGTTTTCACAGATTCCATGGACCTATATGAAAGCCGTCTGGAAGAACTTCGGGCACAATACGGAAAATACTCCGAGCTGGAGGCTGTAAAAGACTACAACCGCTCTCTCTTGGCTTTAAACATTGATCATATTCTCGAACTCAATTACTACGATAGGAAACGGATTCACAGCCTCAAATACTTTACCTGGATAGAGCAGCAGGGACGAAATGTGAATGAATTGAATGCCCAGTGGTATGATTATCCTGATTACTGGAAGAACATTCAATCAAGAGAAGACAACATAGACAAGTTGATAGGGGAATTCAACGAAAAAACAGGGCTCCTCTGAAAAGATACTCTTCAGCTTCTCTAATACCGTTATTAAACAATCATGGATCCGAAGATTACCCCCCTTTTCTGCTTCTCGTTTGACAACAAATCTATGCTCTGTTATAAGCTTCTCTTTAGAAAATAAAAACGGGAATTTGAGACAATAAAGAACATGATATGCTTTTTGTCCTGATAAAGGCGCCATGAATGGGAATTGAATATTCGATCAAAGCCTGCCAGATGTTAGGGGAGCACTTCCGAAGTCAAAAGATTTTTCGTCCTCAGTTCATCAAGCGCTACGATCCTGGCGCTGAGCTTTCTTATGAAATAAAAGGCGTGGCTCCGGCACGGACAGGCCGGATTAAGTTAGAAGTGGAAAAGTTTGTCGGAGGCGGATATGCTGGCCAGGTCTACAAGGTAAAGGCTTTATCCGTTGAAGCTCCTGAAGGGCCGCTTGAAGGCCTTGATGTGGGTCATTCCTATGCCATGAAAATTTTCATCACGCCCACAGGCTTGGCAAAATTGTTCCGCAACTTCATCTATGCTATTGCCTTTCAAGGACCATTTTCGTTCCATGTCAATCCTGCTGCGGTCAGGGCAGGCGCATTATGGCAGAAGTTTATACGGCGTGGGGCAAGGATCAGAATCGGCTCTGAAGAGGCGGTCGTAGACATATTGGCCACCTTCCTTGATTCGGCACTCGGGAGCTGCGGAGAAATCAGTGAGTGGGTAGAAGGGCGAATGTGGAGGTTCGAAGCTGATGACAATCTGGATGCCAGGCTGAGATGGAAAGTCGGAGATCCAGACGGCGAGCTGGGTTCTATTGAGTATCGCGCTAAACGAACCTTCTTAAAACGCCTTGTGCAACTGATGCATGAAATGGGAGCTTTTGAGCTCGCCCGTCAGTACGAATGGTGGACCTGCAAGAGCCAACCCAATGCCCTCAAGCGGATCGCCAGTGATCCTGATCCTGCTGAAGGGTATGTCGCTGTAGATTTCCGGGCAGGTTTAGCTCTTCTCCCTTTTATTCCGATGAGTCCGGCCGATTTCAAGCTTATTTGCAAAGGGATTGCCCGGGCCAGCTTTGTCCAGTTCGACCGCGGAAACATAGACAAGCTCCAGAGTTTTGTGAAGACTAACTCTGAGGCTTTTGCCGGCATGCACGAAGCTATGGAGGAACTTAAGGAAACAGAAAAGCTTTACCGCGATTCCTTACCTGATATCACCCATCATCATTTTAAATTGATTTACAGCTCTAGACTGTGGTCATCAATCTTGAAAAGCAGCATAAAAGGCTGGAAAATTCGTAATGCCATCGATGAGAAGACCTCAAACCAGCTGCATAAAAAAAGATTCGCAACCTTAATTTTTTACTTTTTGGGACTCATCCCCTTTTTGGGGAATTTTTTGCGCAAGCTATGGGGACGAGAGGATTACCGTAAGCATTATGGGCGCCTGCTGACAAGTTTAGATTATTTCCGCCGTGCTGTGCGAGCCCGCATTGCTGAAATCCTTATCAACTGGCACCGCGGAGGCCGTGTCGATGAGAAACGCGCCCAGAAGATGATTGAGCATCCCGCTAGATTTTTCGGACACTTGCCCCTTTCTGTTTTTCCAGCAAAGGTGCACCGCTTTTTCTCTGATCGACGTTTCTTTGTGAAGTCATTGGATTATATTTTTATCAGACCCTTCCGTCTATACTTTAAAGCCGAAGCTCGAGAACGATGGCTGCGCGAGATAGTCTCCCGCGGGCAAAAAAGCGGCATGCTGAACAAGCAAGAAGCAGAACACATCGAATCTCAGATAAAGGAGCCCTTCATACAGAAGTATCTCAAAAGCCTTGCTGTCCATGTTTGTACAATTCCGGTAACCCAGATTGTTTCAGTCGCTGTGGCCTTTATCTATATCAAATTGCATCCAGAGCTTTCATGGCAACAGGCAACGTTACACGCAGGCATAATCCTGGGGCTTTTCCAGGTAACGCCTGTCTCTCCTGGCTCAATTGTCCGAGGACTGTATGTATCCTTTCTTATTTTCCGCGAGCGAAACTTCAAGGACTACAACATTGCTTTTTCCTTGAGTTTCCTCAAATACATCGGTTATCTTGCTTTTCCGATCCAGATGGCTTACCGCTACCCGGAACTTGCCCGTTTCATGGCCGGCCACTGGGCGACAGGAGCTGTGCATATTGTACCTGTTTTCGGGGAGAGAGGAGCGCTCCTGGAACATGTCATTTTTGATCTTTTTTACAACTATCCCCTGAATATCCGCCGACGAATTCGCCAACGCAGGGAGTTCCGCGCTGCTTTGAAGCCAAGATCCTGGCATGTCCCCTTATGCATGCTTGCAGGCGCTCTTGTGCTGGCGCTTGCCGACGTTGTTTATTTCAATTTGACCGGGCGCATACCCACATTAGGAGATATTTGGTGGCTGGCTATATTGGTACCTGTTTTTGCAGCTGCAGCGGTGGCTGCTTTTGCTGGCGGAGCCTCTCTTTCGAGGCGAATGAAAATGGGTGTGCTATGCGGAGCCCTGCTCGGTTTTCTTTATGCAGCTTCTAACACTCTCCTGGACAGTTTCTTGGCTCAAGAAGGAGGAGAGCTGTTTGCATCTCTACATCTGTTGGGCCAGATTGGACTGACGGCGCTCTGGAGAATTTTTTTATTCACGATTTTGGCCATAATAGGAGTATTTATAGCCGAAACAAGACCATTAAAACCAACGTCATCTGTTTCTTCTCGTTAAATATTTAATCAAGGGACTAAATTAAAGGGGGGAATTGAAAAAATTACTTTCTGACTCTACTTCGTGCATTCATCCCTTTTCTTGGCACTAATTATAAGCCTTGAGATTGGAATTAGAGAGTTTAAAGAGGAAAAAAGAGAAGTGAAAGATTAATAGTATATTAAATAGATGTAAAAAGTAGGAATATATAGTAAAATAAAAACTATAATGGAGCTTTAAGATGAACAAAGAAAGCTGGGATCAAGTATACAGAATTCATAAGCTGGATGAAATCCCCTGGCACTCCAGTCAACCGGATCGAAACCTTGTCAATTTAATTCGAGAAAAAAAGATCCAGAAAGGCTCAGTTTTAGACATGTGTTCTGGTGACGGAACAAATTCCATTTACTTGGCCTCGAAGGGATTCAAGGTCGTGGGTGTTGATATCTCGCCGACAGCGGTTGAGATAGCAAAGGAACGATGTAAAAAAAGAAATGTTAAGTGTGACTATTCTGCAGGCGATATTCTAAAAATAAAATCTGATAAAAAGTTTGACTTTGTTTTCGATAGAGGATGCTTTCACCATATTGCAAAAAAGGATAAGCCAAAATATGCCAGGCTTGTCAATAGAATATTAAAAAAGAAGGGCAAGTTCTTCCTTCTATGCTTCAGCGATAAAAATCCGCCCTTTGCCAAGAACCTTTCTAAAAAAGATATAATTGGCTATTTTTCAGAGTATTTCAATATTCTTTTTATCAAGGATTCTGTCCATAAGGAACCGAAGACTGAGCACAAAAGATACCTTTATGCAGTCTTTATGGAAAGAAAAGATTAAAATATTTTTACTTTCCTGTTTTCTCTTTGGGCGTAAGGGGAGGAATTGTGATATCAATAACATTAACGTCCCCCAGGCTTGCGAGAGGCTTGTCAAAGTCCTCCTTTTTCCCCACTACTAGAATTTGAACTTTATCTGGACGGAGGTATTTTTTTGCCACTCGTAAAATATCTTTTTTTGTGACTTTCTCCACTCCTTTTTTAACCTTATCCATAAAATCCAGAGGATAACCGAAGAAGGCATAGGTCATTAAACGATTTACAATTTTTTCCCGGCTGTCAAAATTAAAGACATAAGAATTCAGGTATTCATCCTTGGCTTTGGCCAGCTCTTCGCTACTGACTTCCTCCTCTCTTATTCGTTTTAGCTCTTTGAGCATTAATTCTATGGCATAGACGGTGGATTCTGATTTGGTTTGAGCTCCGGAGCTAAAAACTCCAGGAACCAGGTAATTAGCTCCGTAGCTTCCCCAAACACTATAAGCAAGCCCTTCGTCTGTCCTGATCTTTTTAAACATTCGATCAAAAGAAAGAATGCTATTCATGACACTCAAAGCCGGGAAATCAGGGTTTTTTCTCAACCCTCCAATGTGCCCGATTAGAATATTAGATTGGTTTACATCTGGCTTATCGATAAAATTGACCGTATATTTATATTTGTAATCGATCTTAGGCATTGGAGGAATTTTAGCCTTGACTGCTTTCCATTGTCCCAGAGCCTTCTTTATCTTAACTTCCATGTCTTTGCTATCGAAATCTCCCCATACTGCCATAATAATGTTGTTCGGGTAGAAGTATTTTTTATAAAAATCAACAATATCTTCCCTTGTTATAGCTTCGATAGTGGCATATTCTGCATGACGAGCATAGGGGCTGTCTTTCCCATAAATTAGCTTTTCAAACTCTCGGAATGCGATTTGCCTTATTTCATCATTTCGTCGAGAAATAGCTGTCTTTTGCTGGATTTTGGCTAACCTGATTTTATCCTCTTGAAAAGCAGGATTCATCAAGATATCTGCCAAGATTTCCAGGGCTCTGTCTACATCTTCTTTCAGAACAGAAACCGTAATATAACCTGAACCCCGGCCGATCCCTGTCGAAACTGTTGCTGCCAGAGTCTCCAATTCCTTATCGATCTCATCCCCTGTCATAGATGTGGTCCCCCCTGTGCGTAAAACCTGCCCAGTAATGGAAGCTAACCCAACCTTTGAAGCCGGTTCAAATACAGAGCGTGCGTGAACCATTGCCCGCATGTCTATGGTTGGATATTCATGATCCTCCACTAAAAAAAGCTTTAGGCCGTTTTTCAGATTAACGGTTTCCACCTTGGGCATCTTGATTGGATTCAAAGGCGAGAAGACAAATTTATCCCGAGGACCCTTCTGAGCAAAAACAGAAACCCCGCAAAAAATGATCAAAAGAAACAAAATTGAAAAAATTGTGAATAATTCTCTCGTTTTTTTCATTGTCCTTTCCTTTCTATGAAGAAAATTTATTATACTCATAAGTTTTCCTTCTGTTTATTTTCCATAGACAAGCTCGCCAATGGTTCTCTTTTTCTTGGCTAAATATTCATTGGCGACACGCTTGACATCCTCAGCAGTAATAGCTTCTATTTCTTTTATCTGCTCAAACGCTTCATCTAAGCCTCCAAGGACTACCTCGGCATAGGTCAACAAAGCAGCCATGCGTGAGTTGGATTTCATCTGATTCATAATACTTTTTACAGCACTCCTCTTGAATTTAGTCAATTCCTCTGCTGTTACTGATTCTTTTTGTATCTTTTCAATCTCTTCATCTATGAGCTCCAAACACTCAGCCGAAGTATGACCCCTGGAAGGAACAGCATAAAAAGCAATGAGATTTGGAAACTTTTCGCCTGGGAATCCATTAATAGCGATAACTGCAACAGCGACCTTCTTCTCTTTCACTAAAAGCTGATAAAGCCTTGATGAACGTCCTTGGCCCAATATATTGGCCAAGGCCTCTAAAGAAGTGCTATCTTTGTGGCGAGCGTCAGGGCGGTGATAGCCGACAATTATCAAGGGCTGGGCTTTCGCAACGACAGTGACCCGGCGTTCTCCTCCTTGTTCAGGTTCTACTGTCCTCACAAACTCTGGCTTGGGACCACTGGGAATCCGTTCAAAATACACCTCAGCTATATCAAATACTTCTTGGGTCTTGACATCGCCCACAATTCCGACCGTCAAATTACTGGGACCGTAGAATTTTCTGAAGTACTGCTCAACATCCTTGCGAGTTATATGTTCTAGGTCTGACATGTGGCCAATGACTGAATGATGATAAGGATGAGCTTTAAAAGCAACAGCTAAAAAATCTTCGATAAGGCGTCCCATAGGTCGAGTTTCCAAACCAAGTCTTCTTTCTTCCATAACAACATCTCTCTCTTTGAAAAATTCACGGAAGATTGGATTAAGAAACCTATCAGAGGTCATGGCCATCCAGAATTCCAATTTGTTTGAAGGCAGGCTGTTTATATACTGAGTTGCATCATTGCTGGTGTAGGCATTAACTCCTCGGTCGCCTTCTCTCATCATCATATCGAAGTATTCGTTGTTAATAACATACTCCTTGGCTTTTTTACGCAGGGCCTCAAATTTCTCTTCCATCTCTTTGATCTTATTGGTGTCCGGTTTGGGCTTGACCTTCTCTCTTTTTATCTGGTCATAAAGATCATCCAATTCTTTAAGTATTTTTGCTTCTGCCTCATAGTCTTTTGTTCCTATTGCTTTTGAGCCTTTAAAAGCCATGTGTTCTAAAAGATGAGAAATGCCTGTTATCCCATACGATTCATTGGCACTTCCCACATCCGCATATACATGGAAAGACACAACAGGAGCTTCATGGCGTTCAAGAACTATGAATTTCATGCCATTCTTCAGGGTATGGACCTTCACCTGATTTTTAATAGCTTCAAAAGTTTGAGCCTGAAGGGAGAGATTGAAGATTGTGATGATAGCAAGCAAAAGAAACAGTTTGAGATAAGATCCTTTCTTTTCAAACATGCTTTTATCCTCCTATTTATATTTTTTTGAGATTGTATTCAATTTATTATTATACAAATTATCGCACAAGGCATAAAACAGAAAAAAAATCATCTCTTGGGTTTTAGCTCCCAGATGTTAGGTCCCTTACTTTGGGCATTTTACTATAGACTGTTGTTTATAGCAAGCAGTAAATTCTAGATCTATCTTTTACTTTTTTTCAGCCCCAGCTCTTCGAGCTGGTTTGGATCTGCCTCTGCTGGTGAACCTGTGAGCAAACATAGGGCACTCGTTGTTTTGGGGAAAGGAATCACATCTCGTATAGATTCTTCACCAGCCAGAATCATCACAATCCTATCAAATCCCAGGGCAATACCACCATGGGGAGGAGTTCCGTAAAGAAGGGCCTCCAAAAAAAAGCCGAACTTCTCCTTGACTTCTTCTTGACTCAAGCCGAGAAGCTTGAAAATCCTCTTTTGAAGCTCAGGATCATGTATTCGGATAGAACCTCCTCCAATCTCAACACCATTAAGAACCAGGTCGTAAGCCTTGGCTCTTACTTTAGACGGATCTTTCTCAAGGAAATCTAGATCCTCTTCATGAGGCGAGGTGAAGGGATGATGCATGGAGAGGAGCCGTTTTTCCTCCTCGCTCCACTCAAAGAGAGGAAAGTCTGTAACCCAGGCGAATTGGAAGGTTTTTTTGTCCTTTTCTTGGCGCAAATCTGGCTTATCGGTACCGAATTTTTCCATGCTCTCTTCGTAGGTTAATCGGGGAAATGGAATATCTATCTTTGCCCCAATAATTTTAAAAACAGAAGCCATCATGGATTCAACCAAACCGAATATATCCTCCGCCTCTGCAAAACTCATTTCTATGTCGATCTGGGTAAATTCAGGTTGGCGATCTGCTCTTAAATCTTCATCACGAAAACAGCGAACAATCTGAAAATAGCGGTCAAACCCTGAAATCATCAGAATCTGCTTGAAAAGCTGAGGGGATTGAGGAAGAGCATAAAACCTTCCTTTGTAGATTCGGCTGGGCACCAGGTAATCTCTTGCTCCTTCAGGAGTAGATTTCGTCAAGAAAGGCGTTTCAATCTCTAAAAAGCCATTTTCACTCATAAAATTGCGGATGCAGAGTGCTGCCTGATGCCTGAGCTTAATGTTACGCTGCATTGAGGGTCTTCTCATATCCAGATACCTGTGTTTAAAGCGGAGTTCTTCTGAAGCCTGAGGAGGATCGGCAATAACAAAGGGCGGAATCTTGGAGGTGCCAATAATTTTGAGTTCTTTGGCCTCGACTTCTACATCTCCGGTAGGAAGCTGGGGATTTCGGGATCTTTCTCCTCTCTTCTTAACCACTCCTTTTATGCCCACGACATTTTCCATCTTAATCTTCTTGGCCTCATCCAAAAGGGCTCCCTCCGAAGAAGGAACCACAACCTGAACCACACCCTCTCTATCTCTAAGATCTATAAAGACCAGGTTTCCTATGTCTCTTTGCCTGTGAGCCCAGCCCAGTAGAGTCACTTCCTTTCCCGCATGCTCTGAGCGGAGTTCTCCACAGTAGACTGTTCGTCGCCACTTTGTTGATTTGATAGTCCCCATTTGTTCTATCCTTATCAAGCAGTAGTAAATCCTCTAAGAAGACTCTCGGATGATTTTGAGGATTTCACCTTGAGTTCCCTCCACCTGCAAACCAGAAGCCATGTTCTTCAGTTTATATTTCTTTTCCTTAACCTCCTCTTCGCCGATAATCAAAACCCAAGCTGCCCCCAATTTATTGGCTCGACTCATCTGGCTTTTTATGCTTCGTTCCTTGTATTCAATAAGGCACTCCACACCCTCTCTCCTCAAAAACTGGACTGCTTTCATGCCTGCTCTCTTAGACTCATCTCCTAAGTGGACTAAATAAAGGAATTCGCCCTTTTCCTCTGTAAAGGGAACAACTGAGATCAACCTTTCTAAACCCATGGCAAAACCGATGGCACAAAGGTCAGGACCTCCAAAATCCTCCATCATATCATCGTATCTTCCCCCGCCAATTAGCGCATTCTGGGCCCCTAACTTGGAGGAGACAACCTCAAAAGTCGTTTTGGTGTAATAATCTATTCCTCGAACCAGGCGTGGCTCGACTTTATATTTTATTCCGTAGAAAGCCAGGTACTCGCAAAATCGGTTGAAATGATCCTCACACTCCTGGCAAAGATAATCTGTGATCCTAGGAAAATTTTTAGCCGCTTCACGGCAGGTCTCTATTTTGCAGTCAAAAATCCTCAAAGGATTTAGATCAACCTTTCTTTTACAGTCTGGACATAGATCGCGTTTTACCTCCTCTGCACGACTTCTCAAATCTTTTATGTAAGAAGGTCGGCATTTCTTACAGCCAACGGAATTCACAAGGTTTTCTGTAGCGGAAACCTTAAGTTCTCGGAGTAGATAATTCGCCATCTCCACGATCTCAGCATCAAGGGCCGGGTCCTCTTCACCAAACACTTCAATATCCACCTGGTGAAACTGGCGATAACGTCCTTTCTGCGGCTTGTCGTAGCGAAACATCGGGCCAATATAGTAAAATCTCAAGGGATCAGGCTGAAGATACAGGCGATTTTCTATGATGGAGCGGGCTACAGAAGGAGTGTATTCTGGCCGCAGGGTTAGGGAGCGCCCCGCCTTATCTTTAAAAGTGTACATTTCTTTGATAACGATATCAGTAGTCTGCCCTGTTCCTTTTTCAAACAGCTCTGTGGCTTCAAAGACGGGGGTCCTGATCTCTTTATAGGCATAGAGCTCGAGGACTCTCTTGGTGACCGCCTCAACGTGCTGCCACTTCCTTGCTTCTCGAGGAAGGACGTCTTTTGTTCCCTTTATGGCAGAGATCTGTTTCTTCATTTCTCCCTAAACACTCCTATCTCCCTGAATTTTTTGTATCTCATTTTTATTCTTTCTTCAGGGGATATCTGTCGCAACTTTTTTAAAATCAGATTAAGGTCTTTGTCTACATTTTTGAATGTTTGTTCAGGATCTATGTGTGCGCCACCGGGGGGCTCAGCGATAATTTTATCAATTATTCCCATATCCAGTAAATCCTTGGCGCCAATTTTCAGATTCTCTGCAGCTTTTTTAACAGCTTCCTGATCTTTCCAGAGTATTGCAGCACAGCCTTCAGGGGAAATAACAGAGTAGAAGGAATTCTCGAGCATCAAAATGGCATCCCCCACACCTACAGCCAGGGCTCCTCCACTCCCTCCCTCTCCAATAACCACATTTACAACAGGAATTTTTAGTTTTGAAATTTCCCTTAAATTATAGGCAATCGCTTCTGCTTGACCTTGCTCTTCAGCTCTAACCCCTGGGTAAGCCCCAGGAGTATCGATAAAGGTTACTATCGGGAAGCCAAATTTTTCTGCCAATTTCATGACTCTGAGTGCTTTTCTATAGCCCTCTGGGTTGGGTTGGCCAAAATTTCTACTTATTCTCTCTCTTGTTGTTCGTCCCTTTTGATGTCCGATAAGACCGACAGTGCTCCCTCTATAGAAACCAAACCCAGCCACGATGGCAGGATCATCTCCTGCGCGGCGATCTCCGTGGATTTCCATAAAATCCTCAATCATATAATCTATGTAATCCAGAGTATAAGGCCTCTTGGGATGGCGAGCTATTTGAACGATGTGCAGAGGACTAAGGTCCGGACTGATCTTGGCCCATTCTTTCTCTATTTTCTTTCTTAGCTCGAGTATTTTCTCTTTTTTGCCCGCCTTCTCGCCCGATTGTAGCTCATCTATATTTTCTTTGAGCGCGACAATATTTTTTTCTAATTGATAGAAATTTCTTTCTTCTTTCATCTCTCTGTTGATAAAAAGGTGTCTTTTTTTACCCGTCTATTCTATAGACTTGCCTGAATTAATGTCAAGATGAGAAAAATGGGGCCTGGCCCCATTTATATAAAGCGGGTTTGGGGACGGATGCAGATTCAGGGATTCTGCTTATAGACTTTTAGCTTTTGGGCGGGACTGTGCAGGAAGTTCAGGCTACCTTCATCATCCGTTTCCATTTCCATCGTCATCCCGCTTATCTCAAGTATCATCGTGCACGGGGACTCCTCATCAAGTTCAAGGGAAAAGGGAACTTCGAACAGAGGAATGATATAGGCAGAAAGCTCAACAGGCTCTAAAAGGTGGCATCGGAATTTCTTGGCTATAACCATATAACAAGAGAAAACAGGGTTCGGCAAAAGAAAAGCATCCCTCTTTATTTTAACTATGCTCTTCTGCTCCTGTCCAGAGACATGAATAGTATTCTCAACTTGACCATCCACAATTAAACTCGAAATCTCTTGGGCTATCCCACCAACAGAAAATTTAAAATTGAATTGACGGGGAATGAAACTTTTATCCAGACGAAGGATCAGGCTATGGATTTCCATGTCAACCGGTTTTGCCATTCGGCCTTTTACCGAAAGAATATAACCCATCTCATCGGAAACCCAAGTGTATTCCTCGTAGCCCACCCTCTCGTCTTGAAAATATATAGAAAGAATCCCACTTTCAACTTCCTCTTCATATTGCGCTGCAAAGACATAGAAAAAAAGCAACAATAAAAATATAAAGATGGATATAACCAGTATTTTCTTAAGCATTTTATATGTTTATTCTATGCCGCTTATTCAACGATAACGGCTGTACCATAAGCTAAGATTTCAGAGGCACTCTGCATGATCATCGAAGTTGTGAAACGAACATTTATAATAGCATTGGCTCCTAGTTCTTCAGCTTCTTCAATCATGCGATCAATGGCCTGTTCCCGGGATTCTGCCATCATTTTTGTGTAATCCTTTATTTCTCCTCCTACAATATTCCTTAGAAAAGCTATAATGTCTCGCCCGAGGTGACGGGCACGAATAGTATTTCCTCGAACGAGACCCATGGTTTCTTTAACTGTTTTGCCTGGGACACAATCAGTTGTTACTATAATCATTTTTCAACCTCCTTATATCTCTCCCGCTTGCGCACAAAGAACTGTTCCCTTATCAAGGAAGCCAATAGAACAACGATTCCTCCCAAAAAAATCAGAATCCCGGCTTTCAGAAGAAAAGGAGTAGAGGGGTCTTGGATGATACCCTCTACCATTTTATAGCCTCCAAAGAAAAGCATAATCATAGCACCAATGGAGAGTAAAATCCAGCCGATTCTCCGCTCCAAGCGATTATACACTGAAGCCCAATAGAGCCTCCATACATCCTTCGGGGGTTTTTTTAGCTCCATTTTACTCATCACCTCCTCAAATTTTCCCATTTCTTCAAATTCTTTTCTGCATTGCGGACACTCCTCTAAATGCTTTTCTACTATCTTCCTCTGCCTTTCATCCAGCTCTTTATCGTAATAGGAAGAAATGAGTTCTTTTATTTTTTTATGGTCCATAAAAATCTCCCTCTCACACCTCTATTCAAAGCCCAGATATTTCCCGATAATCTTTTTTAACCTTTTTTTAGAATAGTACAAAGAAGACATCACAGTGCCTACAGGCTTCTCTGTCATCTCTGCAATCTCGTCGTAAGACAACTGCTGAAAATAACGCAGGATAACGACCTCTCTTTGCTCAAACGGAAGTCTTTCAATTCCTCTCCAAAGAACTTCCTTCATCTCTCTGTCTTCTCTTTTTTCATCAAGAACTTGGATTCCGTCAAGAGGAATCTCTTTAACTCGGCTCCTTCGCCTGAGATGATCGAGACAAAGGTTTTTCATTAGCTTGTAAAACCATGGAAAAAAAGGCTTTTGGATGCTAAAATTTCTTATTTTACGGAAAGCTTTTATAAAAGACTCTTGGGAAATATCCAAAGCATCCTGGTGATTGTGGACATAGCTCAGGGCGATGTAATAAGCCTTCTTCATGTAACGACTAACAATCTGCTGGTATGCTTCTTTGCTCCCCTTTTTGACTAATTCAATCAGCTCTCTTTCAGACAGGTCCCTATCTTTTCTCATCAAAAGCCCAACCCTGCAGATAACAAGTTTCCTGTGGAGCACTCTCTCCTCTGGCATCTTTTTTCCTCTCTTTTAATAACTACTCTTTTTGTTTTGAATTTATTCATTCTCTCGGTTCTTCCTCTGTCTGACAACTTCATAAAGAAAAATCGAGGCAGCGGCTGAAACGTTAAGAGAGGTTATATTGCCCAAGAGAGGTAAGGAAAGAATCTTATCACATTTCTTCCTGGTGAGAGGCCGTAATCCCTTCCCTTCAGAACCCAGGACGAGGCCCACAGGCAGTTTATAATCAAACTCGTACCAATATTCTTTACCCGCGGCTTCTGCTCCTACAAGCCAAACTCCCCAGTTTCTCAAATCATCCATGGTTCTGGCCAAGTTTTTTACTCTGGCCACTTTCAGATATTCTAGCGCTCCGGCCGATACCAAGGAAACCGCCTCTGATAAACCAACAGATCTCCTTTCAGGCAGGATAATTCCATCCGCCCCAGCTCCTTCAGCGGTGCGGATAATAGCTCCTAAGTTCTGGGGGTCTTCTATACCATCCAGCAAAACAAGAAAGGGGACATTTGCTGAAGACAATATAGAATCAAGAGAAGAAAACTCTTTCGGAGTCAGCAAAGCCACGACGCCCTGATGGTTCCGGTCCAGACTGTCAAGTTTTTGTTTGGGGACTAAAATCAGAGGGATGTGCTTGGCTTTAGCCAGTTGTATGATTTCACTTATTTTCTTCTGTCTTTTTTCCTTTTGGATCAATAATTTATTGACTCGATTGGGACAAGATTTAACGATTTCTAAGATGGGATTAAGGCGGCTTATTTTTTCCATCGAAAATCATATTAATATCCCTGATGACGTGAGTCAAGAAGACTCCATCTTTTAGAAAAAAGTAATAAAATGGGGACAGGCCCCATTTTACGATGCAACTTTTCTTTTTTTTTTAACGTATATATAAGTGAAGTTGAAAAAAAAATGATAAAGGAGACATAGATGAAATTCAGAACAAAATTTGCGATTTTTTTAGCGGCTGTTGTTCTCACTTTTGTCGGATTTAACCTCATTGCTTTTTCCCCAGCAGTAGATTTATTAAAGCTTGGAAAAAAAGCTGGCAATGAAATCATAGCCAATGTTCTGGCCAAGGAAGAAGTAATCACTAAACATTCCGGTAGTTCATAAAGATGAGGCTTTTATGCTAAAAAGAGTGAGGAACGAAATCATCAAAATCTGGGATTGGTTGGTAATTGACTTTGAGAAGTTGATGCTCTCCACTTCCAAAGACGGATTAAGCCTTCAGACTCAACCGATTCCCATCCTTTAAGAGGCTGCGGTTTCTCCCAGGCGAGTAAATTGCAGCCTCTTTTTTTATATCATCACTTTTTAGATATGAGATTGGACTAATAGAGGTTCAAAGATCCAAAGCCAAATTTCAAACGGATGCTGAATGACTGAATATCATCAAAAATTTTTGTAGAAAGCCTAAAAATTATCCAGAAATTTTTGCCGCAGTTCTTCAGCTTCTACAACTGAAAATCCATAAATAGATTGGAAATTTTGTTTGATAACTTCTTTGGAATCCATCCGACTGCCGGTGCGGAAAATGGACAACATCTTATCTAGGTCATAATTGTCTATCATAAATGCAACAAAGGAACCTGACTCTGGATAGGTTTTCCCACTGTCATAACTCCTGAAAGCGTCACTTTCCAGTATACTGTCTAGAACAATCAAAGTCCCTTCATCCTAGTATTTTTTTGCCCAATAATGAACTGATTCACTCCACCACTTAGCTTCATAATCACTATTATAAGGATCTGTCGAAAAAGCAACGGCTATTCCTTCATTGAAAAAATCAGAAGGCCTTCCGATTAGAAAAGTGTAGCAATGAACGCATTCATGATTGTCCCAAGGCCATATGGTATGCACAGCAAAATTTTCAGGATCTGCCCAACCATTCGTTGCTTTGCCAGTTATTACTTTCATATGTCCTTTATCTTTATATTTAAAATAATCAATTTTTTTTGGAATTTTAACTCCTAACCGTCCAGTTGCCCATTCATGAAAGGCTTCCTGCCTTGATGTTTGAACCTAATTCCCTTTAGAAAAATGAAAGATGAAGTTTTGAGTTTCAAGGGACTCTGTTAATTCTGTATATTCCCAACCCGTGGGAGTGAAAGGTGTCCCCTTGCAGCTTTGAAGTACAATAAAGCTAAGAAAAAAAATTATAAGAATTCTTAGCAAAATGTTCCTTGTATCCACTATTTTCATTTAAAAACCTTTTCCCTATTTAAGATTTTCTCAAACTCTAAAGGTAAAAATTTTTAGGAAAAGAGGAAGAAATTGACCATACCTAATAAATCGAATAAAAAAGATTCGCCTCAAGATTATGCCTTTGCAATTAATGCAATTGTCATTACCCCTCTTACTCGAGGTAGAGCAAATAACCTACTAATCAGGATGATAGGTTTTAATTAAGATTAGCGGGCATTTTTTGTCCTTATTTAATTAAAGAAGTAAAAATTTGGAGATATACTTGGATTTTTCAGGACACTCGTCAATTCGACAACTCAAACAAATCTTTAGAAAAAAATATATCCCTGCAAGAACTATAATCATTATTATCTTAATTTATTCGGCATTGCTCTCCCAAGTCTTCGATTCAAATAAAAACAAGAAAGAAAAAATATAGTAATGCTAGATGCCATAGCTATTATTATTCAAGCTTTTTATGACTTCTTATTCAAATATCAATTTGCCTTTTTCTCTCTCACAAGAACTTGAGCCCAGGAAGAAATAGCCGCCCCCTGGCCTTCTGCACCCAGCCCTTCATTCGTCTTAGCTTTTATTCCCAAATCATCCTTTCCAACTCCAAGGATTGGGCACAAGACTTCTTTCATCTGAGGAATATAAGGCGCTAACTTAGGCTTCTCAGCAATGATAATCGAATCGATACTTAGAATCTCCAAATCCTTCTCTTTAATCATACCGAGAACCTTCTTCAGTAACGCAGTACTTTGAATATCTTTATATCTTGGATCTTTATCTGGGAAGATCTGCCCGATATCTTTCTCTCCCGCAGCCCCCAGAAGGGCATCTATGAGGGCATGAATCAAACAATCTCCATCAGAATGACCCTTCAATCCCTTTGGGAAATCAATCTCCACTCCCCCTAAAAAGAGTTTTCTCCCTTCCTCTAACCTGTGGATATCATAACCAAGACCTGTTTTAATTCTCAAGAAAGGCCTCCGCTATTTTCAGATCTTCAGGAGTAGTGATTTTAATATTTTTATGATCTCCCTGAACGACGACAACCTTCTTCCCTATTCTTTCCGCCAGGGATGCCTCATCTGTGCCATAAAAATTCTCTTCCTTTGCCTTATCGAGAGCTGCTTTAAGTACGCGGTAGGAAAATCCTTGAGGAGTTTGAACTCTGAAAAGTTGCTCTCTATCTAACGTCCGACTCACCTCATCTCCCTCTACAAGTTTAATCGTGTCCTCTACTGGAATGACTGGAACTGCAGCCCCAGCTTGCCGAGCCGCCTCGATGACCCGATCAATCAAATCTTCACTTACCAAAGATCTAACTCCATCATGGACAAGTACAATTTCCGCCTTCTCCGGATCAACCTGACAAAATCCCGAAAGAACAGAATCCTGTCTCCTTTTTCCCCCCTTGGCAACCGCATCAATTTTTCTGTATCGTTCTAGATACTCTTTTTTAAGGCTTAAATCCTTTAGGACCAACACGATTGCTGTAACCTTCTTATGTGCTTCAAACATTTCCAAACACCGATCTAAGACCGATTTTCCCCCTAAAAGAGCAAATTGTTTGGAAAAACCAAAGCGCCTTCCTTCTCCAGCAGCAACAATAATGGCCGTAACTTCGCTCATCGAGAGACTTCGTTATACCGTCCGAATATCATCTTGCCAACCGTTGTCTGAAGAACAGATGTAACGGTTACGTCAATGTTCTGTCCGATCATCTTGCGCGAGTTATCGACCACAACCATAGTTCCATCATCCAGATAAGCCACCCCCTGGTCTTTTTCCTTTCCCTCCTTAAGAATAAAAACTTTTATTGTCTCTCCTGGTAAAACCACTGGTTTTAAAGCATTTGCGAGTTCATTAATGTTAAGAACATGGAGCCCCTGGAGCTGGGCAACTTTGTTGAGGTTAAAGTCGTTAGTGATGATTTTAGCATCCAGCTGCTTGGCTAGTTCAATGAGCTTGGAGTCCACATCTTTGATCTCAGGGTAATCCATCTCAGAAATTATGGTTGAAATTTGAGATGACTTTTGGAGGTGATCCAGAACTTCCAGCCCTCTCCTTCCCCTCTGCCTTTTTATTCCATCTGGAGAATCAGCCACCAGTTGAAGCTCCTTAAGGATAAACTGGGGGATGACAAGAGTCCCCCCGATAAATGCGGTGTCACAAATGTCTGCAATCCGTCCGTCGATAATAACGCTCGTATCGAGAATTTTATAACCGTGCCCTACATTCTTTTCTTTGAAAAAGCGGAAAAGAAAGGGGGGATCAAGCCATTCAAACTTCCGAGAGCCGACTAAGAAACCAATGTAGGGCATGATGAGGAGAAAAAATATCCTGATAAAAGTTGTGGTGGAATTATCGCTTGAAATCGTCTGATAAATAGACCCTAAAGCCCATCCTAAAATAACACCGGCAAAAGTTCCTATTGTCGAACTCCAGATAATCTTAAACTGACTTTTTCGAATCTTGGTCTCCAGGTAGACAATGACGATGCTCAATATAAAACCAACAATCGCCCCATACTGAGGAGCTAAATTAAAAGGAGGGAAAAAATACCCTGCCAGTGTTATGAAGACAATAATGAAAAAACGAAAAATAAGAATGCCCATTTAATTATTCCTCAAAATATAATGCCTAACGCTTGTTTGATATTTTGGACGCCCCTAAGGTTCATATCCGGTATATCTTTTTTATTTATGCGAGAAAGGTTGCCCTGGGGCATAATGACAGTTTGAAAACCGAGAGAGTGAGCTTCTTTCAGCCTGGCCAGAGGTTGACCTACAGAGCGGATTTCTCCGCTCAGGCCAGCTTCTCCAAAAACAGTGACATCTGCAGGGATTGCTTTGTTCTTCAGGCAGGAGACGACTGCCATAATCACTCCTAAATCTGTAGCAGGTTCGTCGATGGCAAGGCCGCCAGCGACGTTGATATAAATATCTTCTCCGGCAAAGCTAAAGCCAAGCTTTCTTTCGACGATAGCCAAAAGCATGGCAACTCGAAAATGATCGAGGCCGATTGTCATCCTTCTCGGATTCCCAGTGAATAAGGTCGAAGAAACCAGAGCCTGAATCTCCGCCAATAAAGGACGGGAGCCCTTGATGGTACAGATAACCACACTGCCTGCCTCTTTTGTTGGTCTCTCCTTCAAGAAAAAAGCAGAAGGATTTGGAATAGCCTGAAGCCCTCTTGCTCCCATCTCAAATATGGCAAGCTCGGAAACAGGCCCAAACCTATTTTTCAGCGCGCGAAGGACCCGATGACTGTGATCCCTTTCACCCTCAAAATAGAGGACCACATCCACCATGTGCTCCAGAGCCTTGGGCCCAGCTAAGGAGCCTTGTTTGGTGATATGGCCAATAAGAAACGAGGAAACCTGGTTTTTCTTAGCGTGCCGAAAAACCTGATTGGCTACTTCTCGAACTTGACTGATCGTACCCGGGCCAGAGGATAACTTCGAAGAAAAAATAGTCTGGACAGAGTCTAAAACAAAAATTTTAGGATTCAGTTTTTCAGCATGGGCTATAATTCGTTCAAGATTGGTTTCTGCCAATAAATACAACTTTCCGTTATGAAGGCCGAGCCTTTCGCCTCGAATCTTGATCTGCTCCAATGATTCTTCCCCTGATACATATAACACGCTTTCGCCCTGGGCAGCAAAATCTCGGCTCACTTGAAGAAGAAGAGTAGACTTGCCTACTCCCGGCTCACCCCCGATCAATACCAGAGATCCGGGGACAACTCCACCTCCAAGAACGGGATTTAACTCTTCAATTCCTGTCTTTATTCTTTCTCTTTTTGCTTCCTTTATTTTTTCGTAGAGGATAGGTTCGGAGGGCGGAAAAGAATATTCAGCCGTAACTTCCTCTTCCACTTCTTCAATCAAGGTATTCCACTCTCCGCAACTGGGACACCTGCCCAACCACTTAGGAGAGTTGAAGCCACAATTTTGACATATGAAAGCTGTTTTTTGCTTCATTAAAAACCTAACTCCAGACCAAAGTATACTTCTCTCTTGGGAGCTAAAGTAAAATTATCTACTCCAATAATAAAATTAAAATACTCAGAGGCTGCAAATCGTGTCAAAAACCTGAAATGAGGACGGGGTTGGCGGTTAAAATCAAAAATGTCTAAACTGAACTTTAGCCGATTTCCAAACGTATAGTAATCCACCCCTGTCCCAACTTTGGATTCCATAATGCCAACTCTGGGGGCTATGCCTCCCCACCTGAGCCCGAATTGGGAAGAGTAAACAAACTTATCCATCCAGGGATCATGAATAACCTGAGCCAACAAATATTTTTTTTCCGTTGCCCATATGCCAAAGCTGAAATAATTCTTCAGCAAACTGCTCTTTCCATAATATTCTGTACTTAAGCCCGCAGTAAATCGAAGATTAGAAACTGGATAAATCAACTTTTCAAGCTCCCCCACTGCACCCTCTGCTCGCGCGTAGAGTTCCGGCTGAGAAATAAGCTTCCCTAAGGTCCCTTCACCTTTGTTAATTTTCTCCAAAGATTCATTCAAGAGCTTCAAGGACTGTTCTATTTCCTTTATTAATTCTTGTATGCTATTCAAATTTATTTTAATATTCTCCCTATTTTCCTCAACCACATCTTTCAACATAAATATCAATTCGTCTATATTCCGAGAGACTTCATCAACTCTTTGGTCAAATTTCTGGACAGCTTGAGAAGAACTTCGGAGACCTTGGTGGAGCTCCTCCTTGTTTGCCCCAAAAAATTCTTTTAAGTCTGATGAAAAGGAAGAAAGGTTAGAGAGAGTATTCCTGAAATTGTCCCTCGATTCTTCTCCCCCGATCAGCTCACTTATGATCCTTCCCATTTCTTTAAACTCATTGCCTATCGAGAGCAACATGGTACCCATCTGGTCAAAACTTACAGGGGGAACTCCTTCAAGATTATCTTCTGGCTGACATATACCGGGCTCTGCCCCAGGCAGAAGTTCAACATGTTTCTCTCCTAAGAGGCCTAAAGAAGCCAGCGTAGCTTTAGAACCTCGTGGCACTTCGATCCCATAGTTAATTATCAATATAACATTCGCCCTACTACCTTTTAGTCTTATATCCTTGACATAACCAATCTTTACTCCTGCCATCCTGACTACGGCCCTTTTTTCCAAGCCAGCAGCCGTATCAAAAAAAACATTAAGCGAATAACCGGGCTTTCTGAAAAGAACGCTGAGGTCTCCCACAACGAATATAGCAGCGGCAATTATGAACAACGCAATTGAAATAAATATTCCGATTTTTAACTCTCTCCTCATCATCGTCTCCTTATTGCCTTTAAAGAGGAATCAATCCTAATTTTAACATTATTCCTTACCAATTTTTAATAGGCCCCTCCGCTTTACCATGGATAAACTGCTGAACCACTTGATTGTCTGAGTTCTTAATCTCTTCAGGACTCCCCATCTCGATAATCTGACCCTCATAAAGCATCCCAATCCTATCTGCTACCTTATAAGCGCTAACCATATCGTGAGTTATGATAAGAGTAGCCACTTTCAATTCTTCTTTCATCCTGATCACTAATTCATTTATGGCATCTGCTCTAATCGGGTCGATACCCGTGGAGGGCTCGTCGTAGAGGATGATATCTGGTCGATAAGCGATCGCCCGGGCTAGCCCGACTCTCTTTTTCATGCCTCCGCTTAACTCGTAGGGCATTAAGTTTTCAATTCCTATTAATCCGACCTTGGCCAAGCTTTCCTTAACCAATTCTTTAATCTCTTCTTGTGAAAAATCAGTGTATCTTTCCAGACCAAAGCTTACATTCTGACCTACTGTCATGGAGTCAAATAGTGCCGATCCTTGAAAAAGCATACCAAACCTTCTGGTGACTTTATGGAGTTCATCATCTTTAAGCTTGGCGATATCCACGCCATCCACAAGAACACTTCCCTTATCAGGCTTAAATAGCCCGATTATGTGTTTAAGAAGAACACTTTTCCCGCACCCGCTCTGGCCGATGATGACTAGAGTTTCTCCGTGCTTAAGTCTTAGGTTTACACCTTGAAGGACTTTTTTTTGACCAAAAGATTTATGAAGATCAATTACGCGAATCATATTCAAATATCCGCTGGGAGGGCTTTGCTGAGAAAAAAGTTTACGATTAAAATAAGGATACTCGCTATGACAACTGTCCGCGTCGTAGCTCTTCCAACTCCTTCTGCTCCCCCTTCTGTTCTTAATCCCTGCCAGCAACCTATTAAGGCAATAATAACTCCAAAAACTGCTGATTTTATAAGCCCACTCATGATATCCCATAATTCCATATAAAGCAACGTATTCCTGATGTACAGAACCCTGTTTACTCCCATAATGTAAACATTATAGAAAAAGCCAGCAGCCATGCCGATTATATCCCCGTAGATTGTCAAACAAGGAAGCATAACTAACGAAGCCAGAGTTCGGGGAACAACAAGGTAACGCGTCGGATCAGCTCCCAAGCTGAAGAGGGCATCAATCTGTTCAGTTATCTTCATTGTCCCGATCTCTGCAGCCATAGCCGAACCCACTCGGCCCGAAACCATTAAACCTACCAGAATAGGGATCAATTCTTTGCTGAGGCCTAGAGAAATGATCGGTCCTCCGTAAGTCTCTGAGCCAGGACCTATGTACCTGTGAAATCCTAGGTAAGTTTGGAGCCCAAAAACAAGGCCGCCAAAAGCAGCGGTAAGAGAGACAACGGGAAGAGACCTGACTCCTATTTCCTCAAGCTGCTGAATGAAGATTCTTTTCTCCCATGGTTTCTTAAAAAGATTCTTGAATGTCTGGAAAAAAAGCAGCCCTACTTCTCCGACCTGTTGGAGAAAAGAATTAAAATAATAAAGCGGGGATTTTGCTATTGGAAACATTTTATGATTTAAAAGATTGAAACTCCATGTCAGCAAACCGAGCATATTCTCTTATAAAGGCAAGGTTTATTCTTCCTGTGGGGCCATTCCTTTGCTTGGCGACATTGATATCTGCTATCCCTCGGATACTCTCATCATTAGGATGATATAATTCGGGACGGTAAATGAAGATAACGACATCAGCATCTTGCTCGATGGCGCCCGACTCCCGCAAGTCTGAGAGTTGAGGAATTGGTTCCCGCCGCCCTCTCTCAGGAGCCCGGCTAAGCTGAGAAATCCCTACAACTGGAATTTTAATCTCTTTGGCCAGTTCTTTTAAAGAGCGCGAGATGTAAGACATCTCCTGGGTTCTATTTTCAAACCTCCCCCCTGTCCTCATAAGCTGGATGTAATCGATAAACAGTAAGTCAAGATTTTGCTCCATTTTTAGCCTTCGTGCCTTGGCCTTCATTTCCATGACAGTCAAAGCAGGCGTCTCATCCACAAATATTTTAGCTTGAGAAAGAACTTCGCCACTCAGCTTGAGTTTCTCAAATTCTCTCTCTCCTATAAAACCGGTCCTGACCTTTTTTAGATCTAGCTGCGCCTCAGCACAGAGCAACCTGATAATGACTTGTTCCTTGGCCATTTCGAGAGAAAAAAAGCCCACAGAATAGTCAGTTTTTAGGCCTGCATATTGAGAGATATTCAAACAAAGAGCTGTTTTGCCCATTGAAGGACGAGCAGCAACAACAATAAACTCAGAGTTGTGAAAACCTGAAGTCAACCCATCTAAATCCCTGAATCCTGTTGGTACTCCCGTTACAGTTTCCTTCCTATCATGGAGGGCCTTAATCATATCTAGCGTGGGCGGGGCTAACACACTCACAGGAACAAAGCCCGGCTTTATCCTCTGCTCAGCCACCTCTATAATTGCTGCCTGGGCTTCATCCAAAAGCTGATCTGCATCATCTTTTTGTTCAAAACTTGAGGAAATGATTTTGGCAGAGGAGAGAATGAGTTGTCTAAAAAGAGATTTTTCTTTAATTATTCTAGCATAAAATTCAATATTCAAACTCTTGGGAACTCCATCCATCAACGATGAAAGATAAGAAGCTCCACCAATCTCTTCCAATGAACCTGTTCTTTGAAGCTCTTCACTCAGTGTAACCACGTCAACTGGAAGGCCTTTATCTACTAAGAATATAATCCTGTCAATAATCTTCCGATTTGCTTCTTTATAGAAATCTTCTGGAGAGATAATGGAAAGCACTGGATTCAAATTTTCATTATTCAAAAGGATCCCTCCCAAAACAGTTTTCTCGGCTTCAAGGCTGTGAGGGGGGGTCTTTTTCAAAAACATTAAATCAAGTTCCACTTTTCTCTCTCTCCTTATAAATTTATTTTTTGGACTTCTTCCTTTCTGTTTCTTCTTCTTTCCTATCTTTCTGCCCTTCCCTTTCTTTCTTTTCTACTTCGGCCTCGGCTTTCTCCTTTTCATCCGAAGGCATATCCCCTCCTTCCTTTTCGTCCTCTATCACATTTTTTTCCTCTTTCTCTTGCACCTCAATCTTTGGCTTTATGCTCTCTTCTTTAACCTCTTCATTTTTTTCTTCAGAAGTTTTCTCTTCCCCCTTCTTCTCCTCCTCTCCTGCGGATTCCTGGATCTCTGTCGCCTCTTCTTTCAACTGCTCTTCAGGGATCTCCTCCTGTTCTTCTTTCTTCTCTTCTGGCACTTCTTCTCCCTTCTTCTTTTCTTCTTCTGGCTCCTCTCTCCCTTCCGCCACTTCCTCCATTTTTTCTTCCGGAACTTCCTCTTCCTTCTTCGCTTCTCCCATTTCCGCGCCTGGCTTTATAACCTCTACTTTTATCTCTGCCTTTTCCTCTTGGAAGATTTTAATCGGCACGCTGTAGTTGCCCAATCTCTTTATAGGCTCCTCCAGCAGGATCTTTTTCTTATCAATTTCAAAGCCCAATTCATGAAGGGCATCCTTAATATCTGAAGAACTCACTGAACCAAAAATCATATCCTTTTCCCCTGCCTTTCTCTCAAAGGAAAGGGCAACTTTGTTGAGATCCTGGATAAGCCCTTCAAAAGAAAGCCTTTCTTTCTCGAGCTTCTTTTTCAAAGCCTGCCTTTCTATCTCAATCATCTTCATGTTAGACGAAGTGACTTCCAGTGCTAATTCTTTGGGAATCAGATAATTTCTCCCATATCCTGGAGCTACGTCTACAATATCTCCTTTGCTCCCAAGGTTTTCTACATCTTTTTTCAGGATAATTCTCATTTTACCTCCAATTGCCTAGCTCCTATTTTAATCTTCTATGTAGGGAAGCAGAGCCAGCAAACGTGCTCTCTTTATTGCAGTTGATAACCTCCGCTGATGAAAAGCACATGTGCCGGTCATCCGTCTGGGAGAGATCTTTCCTCTCTCAAGAATATATCTCTTCAAAATATCAACGTTTTTATAATCAATCTCTCTCACATTCCTCTGACAAAAACGGCAGACTTTTCTTTTAGGGGGAAAATATCTCCGGAAAGTACCTCTATCGCCTCTATCACCTCTTTGTTCTCTCGCCATTCCTATTTATCCTCCTTGCTCGTTTCCGCGGAATCTAAATCTTCCTTTTCTTTCTTCTCTTCTGGTTCTTCTCCCTTCTTCTTTTCTTCTTCTGGCTCCTCTCTCTGTTCCGTCGCATCTTCCATCTTTTCTTCCGCAACTCCCTCTTCTTCCTTCTTCTTTTCCTCTTTGTCTTCTTCCTTTGCAGGAACCGCAACTTCCTCTTCCTCTGCAAGAGCTACAATCTCCTCCTCTTTTTGTTCAGCTTTCTCCTCCTCCTTCTTCTTAACTTCTTCCTCTTGAGGAATTACAATCTCTCCTTGCGCTGCAGGAGCANNCGCTGCAGGAGCAGCTATTTCTCCTACTGGAACACCTTTTCTTTTCTTACGCACATTTTCTCTGGTCTCTTTTTTCACAGTCAGAAAACGCAAAATTGCCTCTGTTTGTTTGAAGCGCTTTTCAAGTTCAAAGGGAATGTTCGAATCTCCTTCGTAATGAAAAAAAACATAAAAAGCTTCTTCGAATTTTTTGATTGGATAAGCTAACTTTTTCTTCCCCCATCTGTCTTCCTGGATCAACTTTCCCTTTTTTTTGGAAATGATCCCCGATATTTGAGTGATAATTTTTGTGGTCTCTTCTTCTTCTAAGTTGGGGGAAATCAAAAAAACTGTTTCGTATTGTCTCATTAGCACCTCCTTATGGATTTAAAGCTCCTTCTTTTAAAAGAAGGAACAAGGAGACCCTTCTCTCCACAGCTTTAGGTCTAATCTACTTAGGTTTTCCCTCTATGATTATAAGTATTCATTGCCCTTTCCACTTCTCCAGAAAGAATCATCTCCAAGGCCTCTCGGGCTTTCCTTAAGCCTTCCTCAAGACGTGATTCCTCTACCTTATCAAAAGAAGAAAGAACATAATTTACTGAATTTTCACCTTCTGGTAAAGGGCCGAGTCCAACTCTTATCCTTGGAAATTCTTCAGTTTGAATCTCCTCGACGATCGAGCTCATCCCTTTATGGTTTCCAGGTCCTCCTCTTTTTCTAATCCTAATCTCTCCTAAAGGAATATCTAAATCATCATAGACAACAACAAGGTTTTCTGGCTTAATATCCCTCCCCTCCAAGATCTTCTTAACTGCCAGGCCGCTTTTGTTCATGTATGTCTGGGGTAGGGCTAGAAGAACTTTCTCTTCCTTCCTTTCAGCCTCGCCTGCTTTGGAAAAAAATATTCTCTTTTTCAGTCTAACCTTCCATTCCTTAGCTGTTTTTTTGATAAAGGTGAATCCTACATTATGTCTTGTCCCAGAGTAACGTCTTCCAGGGTTCCCCAGTCCAACAACTGCCCACAAATGTTACTCCTTTTCCTTTGCCTTCTCCTCCTCCTTTCCCCTCTTTGCTTCCTTTTCCTCTTTTTCTTTCTTTTCCTCCTTTTCTTCCTTTTCTGGCCTCTCCTTTCCGATGACTTCGGGTTCTTCCTCTTCAGCGATCACCTCTTCTTCTTCCTCCTCGACTTCTATTTCTTCCTCTTTTAGAGGAACTTCAATCAGAATCAATATGGTATCAGAGGAGGTTATAAGCTTCACTCCCTCAGGTAAAGTAATATCTCCTGCTTTAAGAGACTGACGGAGGTGGAGGCCGCTTATATCTATCTCAATATGCTCAGGGATATCCTTGGGAAGGCATTCAATCTCAACTTCTCGAGTAATAAAGTCAACAAATCCTCCTTCTGCCTTAACTCCCACGGCTTCGCCCACGCTCACAACAGGCACTTCAACTCGAATGGCCTTATCCATAGCAATATGGACAAAATCTGCGTGAAGAATTTCGTCAGTAACAGGATCCCTTTGTAACTCTTTTATCATGACATCTCTTCTCTCCGAGTCGAACGAGACCTGAAAAACTGTATTTTCTCTGGTATCAGACTTCAAGATCATGAAGATATCCTGTTTTTTCAAAGTCAAGGGGACATTAGTGGCATCGGGCCCGTAGAGAATAGCAGGTATCATCCCTTCTCTTCTCAATCGACGAGACGCATTTTTTCCAAATGTTTCTCTTTTCTCCGCTTTAATCTTAAAACTCATCTCTCTTTCCTCCTTAGATAAACAGCGAACTCACTGATTGTCCTTTATTTATTCTCCGAATGGCTTCTCCAAAAAGAGGGGCAACAGAGAGGGTTATGATTTTATTAGACGACTTAGACTTCCCTTGCAGAGGGATTGTGTTGGTAACAATCAACTTTTCTAATTTAGAATTTTCTATTTTTTCTACAGCTTTCCCTGATAAGACAGGATGGCTGCAGGCGGCAAAAACTTTCTTGGCTCCTTCTCTCTTTAGAGCCTCAGCGCTCTCAACAAGCGTCCCTCCTGTATCCACCATATCATCCAGAATAACAACATCGCAATCTTTGACGTCGCCGATCACATGGAATACCTTTGCTTCATTTGGAGCAGGCCTCCGTTTATCTATAATCGCCAATCCAGCCCTCATCCTCTTTGCAAACAGCCTGGCTCTCCCCACTCCTCCCGCATCAGGGGAAACAACGGCTAAATCTTTCAACTTCAGGGTTTTAACATAATTAGCTAATACAGGAAGAGCCATCAAGTTATCAACAGGGATAGAGAAAAATCCTTGAATTTGAGGTGAATGGAGGTCCATAGCCAGAATCCTCGTAGCTCCGGCCGTCTGCAGCAGGTCAGCAACAAGGCGGGCCGATATGGGAACTCTTGGCCTGTCTTTCCAGTCCTGGCGTCCGTAGCAGTAGTAGGGGATGACAGCGGTGATCCTCTCAGCAGATGCTCGTTTAAAGGCATCAATCATCAGGAAAAGCTCCATTAAGTGAAAGTTAGCCTCATAGGAGCCAGATTGGATAACAAAAATGTCTTCACCTCGGATATTTTCATCAATATAAAAATGAATTTCTCCATCGCTGAATCGTTCCAAAACACATTTCCCCAAATTGATCTTCAAGAAACTAGCAATCTCTTGGGCTAAACCACCATTAGAAGAACCAGCAAAAACTTTCATCAAATTATTTTTACTCACTCAATCTCCTCCTCGATGACTTTCTCCAAAAGAAAGAAATTTCTTGGCGGCCTTTGGCTGGGGTGGGAGGATTCGAACCTCCGATGGCGGATCCAAAGTCCGCTGCCTTACCGCTTGGCTACACCCCAGTCTTCAGACTCCTCCAGTATCGCTCTCGAGGCAAAGTCTCAACAAGAAGAGAGGTGTAGTCCTTTTTCACTTTTCTCAAGACTTTCTCTGCCTTTTCTTGCTCTAAAAAGAGCCCGAACACAGCAGAACCAGTCCCACTGACTAAGGGCAACTCTGATCCCTGGCCCCTGAGCAATCTTTTTATGGCTTTAAGTTGAGGATAAAAGCGAAAAACCGTCTCTTCTAATCTATTTTCCAATAAACAGAATTCTCTGTTTTCTAAAAACTTGATAATTTTACTGTCTTTGTCCTGTGAAGTCAAGGATAACGGAAAATGGCTGTAAATGTGGGCGGTCTGGATCGAAAAAGAGGGCAAGACTAATAAGCAATAGAGTGTGGTAGCATCAGGGAGGGGAGTAACATCGTCTCCTCTTCCTGTTCCCAAGCATAGGCCGCCTTCGAGAAAAAAGGGAACATCCGCACCAAGTTGTCTAGCTAAATTCTTCAAATCTTCCTTCCCCAGCTGAAGCCCCCAGCTTTTATTCAAAACGTGAAGGGTGATGGCCGCGTTGCTGCTTCCTCCGCCTAATCCCTTGCCTGGAGGAATATTCTTGGTAACATGAATTTCAATCCCCTTGGATACATGAAATTGTTCTTTGAGGAGAAGCGCTGCCCGGAAAATAAGGTTATCCCTTTTCCACGATATTGTTTTATCATCTCCTTTAAGGAGAATTTCATCCTGCTCTTTCGACCGGAATTCCAGCACATCAAAAAAATTTATTGTTTGCAAGATAGTTCTTACTTCATGATAGTTGTCCTCTCTTTTCCCCCTGACTTCTAATCCAAGGTTTATCTTAGCAAAGGATTTAATTCTCATTGGCCAATATCTTTTCGATCTCAGCCCAGCTTTTTCGCTCATACTTGCCTAAAACAGAAAGAGAAAAGGTCCCTTTTTTTAAGGGCTGGTTAAGGTTGATTCTAAGAATTTTTAGACGCCCCTTGTTTAGAGGATGCTGAAAAACGAGAAGGCGGGCAAAAGGAGTATCTGTAAAAAATTCTTTGACTTCAAACCGAAACTCTCCTCTTTGGCCTGCCGTTATTCGACCCCTCTCATCCTTGGCAAAGCTCCAGATCTCTTTGCTCCTATCGTTTTCATATCCCATCTCTTCACCCTCCCATTTTCCGCTTAAAAGATTTATCATCTCATACAGATTTAACCGAAATCCCAGGAAATATCGGATAATCTCTTCCTCCTCTCCCTGCCAATAGACTCTCTTAGAAGGGACAATAAAGGCCGCCTCATCCTCTGCCACAATAATCTGGTAGAGCGTTCTGCCCAATATATTAGAGACTTCTATCCGACCCTGATGGGGAAGCTGGAACAAGAATGAAAACTTAGACCTAGATGATCCTTGGTCTCCAGCTATTCTTAAAGAAGCATACCCCTCTATCCTTTCGATCTTTGAAGGAAGTGGGAGAAGAATAACAGGGGAAGGACGGCAATAGATAAGAAAAAATATGGCAAGAAAAGCAACCAGGAAAAGTGAAACCTTTAAAACTTTGATATTTTGTTTATCCTTCGGCTGTCCCTCGTTTAAAATCCTGCGCATGGTCTCTCAAGAAAAAGAGCGTTAACCCTCATTTAATCATAAGCCTTGGAAATAGTCCTCTGTAATTCCCGGTTTCAGCTTACTATTTGTCCTCAGACTCTTAGACTGGAAAAGGCCTAGCAAGAAGCGAGTTCAATCGCTACTAGCCAGAATCAACCTTAAGCCCATGTTGAATATCCAAATCTTCCGGACTCTTTCTACTCCTTTTCCTCTTCTGATTCTTGTTTAGTGTCGTCTTCACCAAGGGAGAAGCCGTAATCTTCTGTCTTCAAGTTGCGCTTTTTATCTTGAGGTGCGAGTTTAACATCACCTACACGAGAGAAACCATAATCTTTTATTCCCAGCTTCTGCATCTTCTCTTTAGTCTTCTCCTTATCTCCCTTGCCACCAAGGGAGAAGCCGTAATCTTCTGTCTTCAGCTTGCGTTTTCTTTTTCGGAGAAGAGGATAGAGTGGCGATTTCAGTTTCTTTCCAAAACAAGAAAGAGTTGGATTGAAGATTAAGACAAGAACGAATAGAGCTAGAATGATTATGATTCCATAAATCTGCCAACGCATCTTGTGCCTCAAACGGAAAAGAGCTTGTCTCTGAAACTTTCCCGCACGAGATTTTTCAAATTCATTATAAGCTTGGCTCCTGCATTAGTCAATGTGGACGCGCGATTTGCCAACCCGCAGCTGCTGGGATAAGGCCTTGCCACTATTGTTTGGGTTAAAGCTCTCCCCTCGGAAAAAAGAAGGAAAAAAGAGGGCAGGGCACTTTTTCTGTCGTTCTGTCCCCAAGTTTAGAATGTCCTCTTTTTTATAAAAAAGAGCCTGTCTCCTTTTCTTAGGCATCCCTATGACAAGGCCTGACTCCATATGAAGAAATGAGCAGGATCTTTGGTTAGCCTGAAACGACAGTTGCGTCACAAAAAAGAGGGGTACGAAAGGTAGAAGTGCTATTTTTTCTCTTCTAAATCTTCCTGGAAATCAGAGATCTTAGCCTTCACTTTCTCTTCACCTAGATAAAGACCAATCAAGAAAGCTGCAGAAGTAGCGAAGATAATGAAAAGAGATTTGAGGAAATCTTTCATCTTAACTTTCCTTTTAGATTGTCATTAAAAATGCAAAAAAAGTCAACAATATAAACCAAAAATAATCAAAAAATTTCAAAATTGCGTCATTGTTGATGGAAAATTTCTAAATGCCTGATTATTTGATAAGAGTATAGATGCTTACTGATAGCATATTTGATTTTTCCTCTATTTCTTTGTATAGTTTCTTATGTCACAATTTAGGATAGGCATAAAAAAATGAGAAAAATTTCTTTGATTATCTTTCTTTCTCTCTGCCTCTTCGTCTCTTGCGCATGGGCTCAGGGGATAAGGAAAGCAGTCTGGGCAGGACAATTTTATGAAAAAAAGGCGGAAATACTCTCCCAGCAAATAGACCAATTCCTCGAGAATGCCAAAAAAACACCTCCCCCTAGCGAAGAGATTCTAGCTCTTATTGCTCCGCATGCTGGATATGTTTATTCAGGGCAGACCGCTGCTTATTCATACCGTTTGATTCAGGGAAAAGATTATGAGTCAGTCATGATCATCGCCCCTTCTCACCGTTATGGCTTCAAGGGTTGTTCAATTTACTCCCGGGGTGGATACGAGACGCCTCTGGGAGTTGTAGAAATCGATGAACCCCTTGCCGCAGAAATCTCTAAGGCTTCTGGCTATAAATACGTACCCAAAGCTCATCAGATGGAACACTCTGTGGAAGTTCAAATTCCTTTCATCCAAAAAACCCTTCCTCAGGCAAAAATTGTTCCCATCGTGATGGGTTATCCCACAAGAAAGACCATTACTAATCTAGCAGAGGCCATGATTGAAGTTCTGCCTGGGAAAAAAGTTCTGATAATCGCTTCAACTGACATGTCACATTTCCTTCCTAAGAAAAAAGCCAACGATACTGACTTCAAGACAATTTCTCTCATTCAGTCTTTCCAAACTAGCGCTCTCCTCAAGAGGCTCGAAAGAGGCGAAAACATCATGTGCGGAGGGGGTCCAGTTGTCTCATCTCTGTTCTATGCTCAAGAACGAGGAGAGGCGAAAGCTGAAATTCTCCACTATGCCGACTCTTCACCATTAGGGGGAGAATCCCAAGTTGTCGGTTATTTGGCAGCCGCTCTTTATTCAAAAAATCTTAATCCCAATTTTAGCCTCTCTCTAGAGGAGAAAACAGAGCTTCTCCGGCTGGCCCGTTCTGCCATAAATCAGTTTATCAGAGAGAAAAAAATCATAAATTACAGCACAGAAAACCTGAATTTTCTAGCCAAGAAGGGCGCCTTTGTAACTCTCAAAAGAAAAGGCTACCTGAGAGGATGCATAGGTTTCATCGAGCCCGTCGCGCCTCTATACCAAACCGTTATTCACACTTCCGTTTACGCTGCCTGTAGAGATCAGAGATTTCCTCCTGTCTCAGCGGAAGAACTTGATGATTTAGAAATCGAGATTTCTGTTCTTTCTCCTCTCAAAAAAATTCACGATCCAAGTCTCGTTAGAGTTGGAAAACACGGTCTTGTTATCTCCAAAGGGAACAAAAAAGGGCTCCTCCTACCTCAAGTTCCTGTCGAAAATAACTGGTCAAGGGAAACATTTCTCAAGCAAGCGTGCATGAAAGCTGGCCTTCCGCCGAATACTTGGAAATCCGGAGCTGATATTTATATATTCGAAGCTATTATTTTACGATGATTAGAAATGCCACTTTACGAATATAATTGTTTAACATGCGGCTCTTCGCTTGAAGTCCTCCAGAAAGTCCATGAACCGCGGAAAAAAAATGCCCTAAATGTGGAGGCCTACTAAAGAAAGTCATTTCGCCTCCAGCCATTCAGTTTAAAGGCAGCGGCTGGTATATCACTGACTACGCTCGAAGCGAAAAATCAAAAAAGGAAGGTAAAGCCAAAGAGAAGCCCGCAAGCGAAAAACCTGCTGCTTCCAAGAAAAAAAAGAGCCCTTCTTCGTCTTCAGCTGACTAAACAGACCATCCATATCTCTCAAGGCTGCGATCTTAAGGTTAGGACACAAAGGGGGAAAGCTTATTTTTGTAACATAAGGGAGGATTATCTTTCTCTTTCATCTTTTATTTTTATTTCGGTCTTATTAATTCTAAGGTACTGGGAAACATCTCCGTATCCGATATAACTCATTGTTAAGGCATATTTTTTGGGAAATAGCCGCAGCGACCATTGAAGAAAGGCTCAGGCTGTATGGCTCAAAAACACGTTGCTTTTGCCCCAG
>WVXO01000006.1 GCA_011773465.1 Candidatus Aminicenantota bacterium
GTCTCCATCACCATCGTAAAAAATTTTAAAATATATTCCCGTACGCCAACATTTTATGATGCGATTATGTAGGAATTTCCTTTTTATGCTTGCGATGCTTGCGGCAAATCTCTCACAATTTTCCTCAATTTCCACCCACTGACATCCTGGAATGAACATATCACAGGAAAAAAGATGAGGTCAAGGATAAAACAAAGAAACAAAACGACAAAAAAAGCAAAAAAGTCAGCTTCAAAATAGACTCCTCCTCTCAAATCGACAAAAAGCAGTCAAGAATGCTCTCAGAAATACTCGCCCCTCTCTTCGGCTGCCATCATAAGCTCCTTCTGGACGATCTGAGGGGGAGGTGGTCGTTCGGCATGAAAAGTGAGCTTGAGGTGAGCGATGATCTTATCAATGACTTTATGATCCTCGATAAAGGAGATAATCCTCATCCGACCCCCACATTGCGGACAGATAAGAGGGTCTATCTGATAAACTTTTTTTATCATCTCCGCCCAGCCTCTGGAAGGCACAAATGGAGTCTCATCTTCAATGATTGGCGGGTGGGAAGGATCTACTCCTCTCTTGCGCATCTTGCCTCTGTGTGCGTTTGAGTAAAGCCCGTAATAACGCAGTGTGACTTGTCCTTTATCAGGAATATGGGAGGTGACTCTAGCAATGAATTCAAGGTAATCCATCCGCTCCTCTTCTGCTCTGAGGTTCCCGTACTGGTAAGATACCTTGCCCTCGGTCTCATCAAAGGAAAGCTTCTTGAGGGAGAGTATGGATCTTATCATGTACTTGCCCACCCGCTCAGCCTCTTCCCGGGTCTTTGTGCGAACCCTACTGTGTACGTTGAAACCGGAGTGGCGCCAGCGCAGCACTTTCTGCACCAAAGAGAGGTTTATCAACTGTTTGCGAAGCAGAAGCGAGAAAACCTCCCGGGAGAAAAACTCTGTGAGCAGAGAATCATTGAAGTTTGAGACCTTACGGAACCGGCCTTCTTTATCCTCTCCTCCTTCTGTGAGAAGAAAGTGCAGGTGAGGGTGAAGATTGATTTTTGACCCGAACGATTGTATGACGGCAATAATCCCAGGCGTAAGTTCTCTTCCTGTAACGGCCTTGAAGTATTTCAAAAGTGCCTCTTTCCCGCAGAGACAGAGACCTGAGAGAAGCGAGCGTTTGTATTTGAAGAATATTCTCAGCATCTTGGGAATGGTGAATACCACCTGGCGGTGAGGAACATCCAGCAGGAGCGACTCCCGCATCCACTCGCCCCACTCCTCACGTCTCTTGGCATGGCAGGAGGGGCAGAATCCGCGAACTTTACATGAGAATGTTAAAAGCCTCTCGGACCCACAGTCTCCACACCGAATCCTCGCAAAGCCACACTTCGGATTGCCACAGTCCAGATATTTATCCACAACCTCCTGGATAACCGGCCGGAAATATCCATACACCTGCTCAAAACGATCCTCATATTCTGAAAGAAACCTCTCGAAACAATGAAAGAACACCCGATAAAAAACACTGCGTTCTGGATGATGCTGGTGATAGATCCCTGCCACAACAGAGACAGGGATTCAGGAAACGGGCCAGAACAGAACCTACCGGATATACTGCCTCAGGAAAGACCCCTCTTTCATCAGTGCTCTTTCTCAATAACTGTAAACAAAGGAAGACACTGGAAGGATGGTCAAGTCGACAAATGTAGACTTGTGTTTCGAAACCAGGGATTACACGAAGAATTTTTAATAACAGCTTCATCGGACAAAAGTAGTATTTTTAAAAATAATGCTTTTGTTCCATCTCTAATACTCAAAGGCTTATCTGAACATGTTAAATCATTTAAATAAATATTCTCCATATCAACTTTGTGACATTGAATAGCCAAGATTCTGTTGCTT
The DNA here is from genome assembly GCA_011773465.1 of Candidatus Aminicenantota bacterium. Lineage (GTDB taxonomy): Bacteria > Acidobacteriota > Aminicenantia > Aminicenantales > Aminicenantaceae > SOIV01. The sequence continues at coordinate 1,890 of WVXO01000006.1, forward strand.
TTTAATCTAATTTTAGGCTTCTCTTTTTCATAATAAAGCAGCTCCCAAGCAATTTTGGTGTCAATATGTAGTCAAAAATGGGTGGGCAATACAGGATTTGAAAGTGGGATACATCTTAAGACTCATTATTAAAAAAACAGTGAAAGCAGCCGATGAATTATTTATCTCTCGGTGACTCATCCTGACGTCCGTTAAGATATAAACCGATTATCTTTATGACTTCTCCCTTTTCATCAGACAAAAAATGTAACCGGAAATCATTTTTTCCTTTTAAAGCAAATGTGTCCTTGTTAATCGGCATTAACCGAAATTCACTTCGCCCGTCTCTCTTGTAATATAAAATATTATCTCGAATAGTTATGTGTCGAAGACCATAGTCGCCGACAAATTTCTTCAGGGTTTCAACAGGAAGGGTGATGGGATTATTCTCAATCCTGGACATATCTCTGACCCATTTTAGACATCTTTTACCATTTGCATTTTCCGGATCCATTTCCAGAGCTTTTTCAAGGTATTCAAGGGCAAGCTTGCTGTTTCCGTATTCAAAGAAGAATATTCCCATTTCTGCATAAGCTTCGGAAGTCTGAGGATACGTCTTAAGTCTGTCTATCAGATTTTTTGCTGCCTCTAAGGATTTCAAAGCTTGGGAGTTTGAGT
>WVXO01000071.1:0-5248 GCA_011773465.1 Candidatus Aminicenantota bacterium
CTATGAGGAGTATGTTAGAATAATTGAGATATTGTTCAAGAGGGTATGAAATATTACACTCAGAATCACAACAACTCTCGGCGTAAATTAAGTAAGGTAGTCCTAGGATTGAAGCACCGAGTAGAGCAATCAGGATAAACACATAAATTTTGTTTTTCATTTAGCCCTCCTTTTTTTTGCTATAAATATTTCGTGATCTCGAGAGATAAAAACAGAATCATCTCCATAACAAAAAGCTTTATCAATTCTTATTCCTTTAAAATAAGGTATGGTTATTCTATAAAGGAAAGTTCCCTCAGGTGAAAACACAAACATTTGTTGTGATTCGTCTTTATTCTTAAACATTAAAAAAACATAAATGATATCATTTTTATCAATCCAGCAATTTGACCAAATTTGATAATCACTAATCCTTATTCCAGGTTTTTTTGTTCTTCTTTTTTCCTCTAAGCTCCTCTTTATTCTCGTTACATCCCTAGCGTGCGCTTTATCGAAAGCACTGAAAACCGTCTCTACTTCTCCCTTTTTGGATAATATCGTGAAGATTCCAGAAAAATGATTAAAGTGCAAAATTTTGTTGCTTTTATTAAAGAATAATATCTGCGAAGAATTTCCTAGATTTTGTCCTGGAATTAAAATCGGCTCCTCTCTTTTGAGTAAATTCCTTATATAATTTCCCTGATAATCATATAAATCAATTAAATGAGAACTTAGACTATAGGCGATGAAAAATTGTTTATTGGAATTAATTAAAAGACAGGATGGATTTGAATAAAATATTTCTTCCGGGAGAACCAATTCTATCCGCCTTTGAAAATCTCCTTTAATCGAAAAAACTTCAATTCTTTTAGCCATAGAATTGACTACAAATAGGGTTCCTTCTTCTGAAATAATAAAGTCATCTGGATACTCTAAGTCACCAGGCCCTTGTCCAGGTCTTCCTATTGAGTATAGATAATTTGCCCTTTTATCAAATACAAAAATTCGAGCTTGGCGCTTATCAAGGATAAAGACTCTATCTCTATGGATAATCACTTTTGTTAATCGGCTTATTACAGCCTGGCTTAGGTCAGGTTGAAATTTTTTAAATTTATGAAAAGTTATGTGGTCCCTTATTTTTTCTTGTAGGATTCCCTCCTTTTGATTAATCTTAATTTCCTGTGAAAAAAGAAGGAAACATGAAAATAAATAAAAGAAACAAAATATTATCCTCTTTCCCTTTTTAATTCTCATTTATATACCTTCTGATAATCTCTCTTAAAAAAATTGGGTCAAGGCTAGAAGAAAGGTACCTAACTATGCAATTTTTATCAATAATAATGATCTTTATACAATTTCCACAGGAGTAATTAAAAATTTTGTAAAGCTTTGTTTCAGTATCATTGACAAGATGCAACCTATTGTTGTAGATATTTTTTAGTTCTTTAAATTTTTCATTTTTATCGCTAGAAATCCCAATCAATTTAACTCTATCATCAATTTTTTTAAGGTTCATTAATAGAAAATCGAACTCTGTAAGAATCCGCTTATGAGAGGTGTGATTTATGTTAAAAAAGAACAACAGAGTTACGAAACCTTCTTGCGGAATGGATATTTCTTTGCCTTCAATATTAGTAATTGATGTTTGATTAATGAAGGAACCATAAACAAGTTTTTGTGGATTTGGCACTTTACTATTTAAGGAAATATTAATTAGTATAATTAATCCCCCCAATATTTTCACTTTTTTTGATAATATAAGAACTCCTAAATGAGAGAATTTTCTTTCGCTCCTTTCATACATCTTATTCTGATTCTAAATAAATTCTTGAATTTCTTTTTCTCTGTTCTAATAAAGTATAAGTGCTCAATTAATACCTGTCAACTTTTTTAATAAAAATGTCGTTTTTTGTCGTTTTATGTCGTTTTTTTTCGCATTAAATGCCTCAACTATAACTCTACAGCTCGTCCTAAAAAACTTAGCTAACCACATCTGATGCAAATTCTATATTTAGGAGGTATGGAAGTATTAATGCTTGGAGTGAGTTTTGCCCTTTATCATTATAATCCCCCTTTTGCTGACAACAGCCCGCTAGTGCAAAAAAAGAGGGCTGAATCAAACGATTCAACCCTCTTTCAGACTACTTATTGTATACGTTTTTGTATCAAAAAATAGTCTAAAACTGTCTGGAACTGTATAGAGGCGTATAATTCATTCGAAACTTTTCTTGAGGGAAGCCAATCTCCTCTCTGTTTCATTTCGTATGTCAGTGTCTTTCCAGAGGTCGAGGAATTTCTCGTAATGCTCGATGGCTTTGCCCAGTGCTATCCTTTATTGCTCTTTTGATATTTCTTCAGTAACTTTTGAAATCTCGGCAGACCGCGCAGAGGATCCCATGTCGGATCAGCCCTGAGCACAGGCACAGAGATATCAGCACAAGGAATGGAAAGCAAATACTCGAGCTTATCCAGCGCAGCCTCATTTTCTCCCACTAAAACATAAATTATAGCTAACTCCCTCACATGATCCGGGCCCAAAAATGCGTCCTTTGAGACAGGATACAACTCTACTGCCAGTTTACCTTCACGGATGGCCTCATCCTTTTGACCAAGGGCCGCATAAACACCACCCAGAGAGCTGTGAACACGGGCATCTTCCGGCCTCTCTTTTGCCTCTCTCTCTAGCAGAGCTCGAGCAGAGTCAAAGGATGCACGGGCGAGCTTGGTCCTGCCCATTGCATGATATACTTGGCCTATCAACGCTGACTTCGGCAAAAACAAATTTTGCTCCTCAAAAATCTCGACTGATGAAGATGAGAGCAGGTTGAGGGCAGACTCGTAGTCTTTATCAATAATCTTGAGTAACAACCTTAAAAAGAAAGGAAAAGTACCCTCTTTCATTGGTGCCTTATCCAGAATGAGTAGAGCTTTCTTGGTGTCCCCCTCCCAACACCAATAATTCCACGCTTTGAATGCATAAGCCCACAACTGGTCAGGAGCTAGGGAGAGGTAGCGATCGAAGTAAAGCTCGGCTTCTGAATACTCTCGAAGAGCCGCGTAGGTACTTCCGATATTTCCCACTGCATTTTCATCTTGAGGATTCAACTCCAAAGCCTTTTTCAGGAGACGTATCGCTTCCCTGAACTCTCCTTGACGCCTGCGGATAAAGGCAGTAGTTTTCAATATCCCATGGCTGTTAGGAAGGCCCTTTTCTGCTATTGAAAGAGTTTCTAACGCCTTTCCGTAGTCTTTTAGACAATAATAATAATAGTTTCCGAGAGCAAGATGAGCCCTTGATAGATCAGGCTGAAGCTCCAGTGCACGGTCTACAGCCTCCTTCGCCATTGACACCCGCTCTTCTGTTCGGTCAAAGCCAAAATGGTACATTCGAGAGTGAGCCTCGGCAAGCATTGTATGCGCCAGGGCAAATTTAGGATCTAACTCTACTGCCATCCCGAACATTTGAACGGCCATTCGATATTTCTCCTCCATAAATTCAGCTCGCCCGAGGTGATCCATCCCTCTGAGGTAAGCATGATAGGCCTCAAGATTATCGGTTGGCTTGGTTTCTATAACACGCCGTTCCGGTTCCAACAAAGTGATGTCCAACTGTCTGATGACCTTCTCGGCAATCTCAGACTGAACAGCGAAGATATCCTCAATAACCCTCTCGTAACGTTCAGACCAGAGGTGAGTATCATCAGATATCCGGATAAGCTGAGGAGTGACTCGCACCCTGCTTCTTCCTCCAAGACTACGGTCCCAGCGCACGGTCCCCTCAAGCGCATAATCCACTCCTAAATCTCTCCCTATCTGCTTAATTGTCTTTCCCGTTCTGTCATACTGCACTGCGGATTGACGAGAGATAACACCCAATTGGCGAACAGAAGCAAGCCGGCTTGTTATCTCCTCAGTCATTCCATCAGCAAAATAGCTATCCTCTGGGGATCCTAAATTTTCAAAGGGAAGCACCACGATCATTTTTCGCTTTTCAGTTTCCGCAACAACATCGCCTCCAGCCTTGTCTTTCTTTTGAATCCGGTTAAAAAAGAAATATCCAGCAAATATAATTACAGCTATAAGAAGTATGATTCCTGGTACCATAAAAGACTTAAAGTGTTTCCTTGGTATTTCAGGTTCAGGCTTTCGCTCGGCAGCTGTCTTTTCTGTCGTGAGAATGTCTTTCTCAATATTTTCAAGCTCAGACCGCACCTCTCCAGCACTCTGATATCTCTTTTCTCTATCTTTCTCCAGGCATCTCAGTATCACACGATTAAGATCATCTGATATCTGAGTATTAAATTCCCTGGGATTCTGTGGCATCTCACTTTTTTGCTTTACTCCTATTGTGAAAGGTGTATCTCCTTCAAAAGGAACTCTCCCCGTCACCATCTCATATAGAATCACTCCTAATGAATAAATATCAGAACGCTGGTCAATATCCTTCCCCTCCACCTGCTCAGGAGACATGTATTCTGGTGTCCCGATCATCACTCCTGCACCTGTTATCCTTTTCCCTGTAACGGAGCGAGCTATCCCGAAGTCCATGATCCGGGCATTTCCCTCTTTGTCTATCATGATGTTCTGAGGCTTTAAATCTCGATGGACAACATCTAATCCATGAGCCTCTTCCAGCCCTTCGCATACCTGCTTGGCTATGGAAATCGTTTTGGCAATGGGTAATTGCCCTATTCTTATTATTGTGCTCTTTAAGTCTTCACCAGGCACGTATTCCATGGTGATATAATAGCTGCTTTCCTCTTTATTCAAGTCATACATCCGACAGACATTCCTATGGCTGATCTTTCGGGCAAATTTCAACTCGTTCTGGAAACGCTCTATTGTCTTTTTATCCGCAGCAATCTCAGGCTTTAAGAGCTTGAGGGCAACTTTCTCTCTTATCTCTGTATCTTGAGCTTTATAGACTCTACCCATGCCTCCTTTGCCCAGCTCTTCAATGATTTTGTATCTTCCGGCAAATATGGAGCCTGTGGTAAGTTCTTCTGCGGGTGTTGCTAGGGTTTCAGTGACAGGAATTTCCTTTGAGGAAGGAAGAGGCGTGGCACAGCTCTTACAGAATTGGGAATCAGAGGTGTTTTCTGTTTTGCATTTAGGACACTCTACTCCCATTGCTTTGCCTCAGCTTACTTGGCAATAGCATAATAATTTATAAGAGGAGTGTCAAATCAAATATAGACTTATCCCCATGTAACGAATATGTCACAAATTTTGCTTAAACCCGCTTAATTTGGCTTAATGGTGCTTAAAA
>WVXO01000071.1:5266-9804 GCA_011773465.1 Candidatus Aminicenantota bacterium
AGCAAGGGATTCCTAATCCCTGTGTCGCAGGTTCGAGTCCTGTCAGGCGCACCAGCTTTTCCTATGGAAAATCCTCATTTTTCCGCTTTGATCTATTAAAAAATTTTTTAAATTAATTATTGACAAATAAACTGTATTCCTTTATATTTAATAATATTGGTCATGTGACCAAATTAATTGGTCATGTGACCAATATTATTGCTCAAATATTTAATCATGTTAAAAGCTATTTTTGGATCAGATAAGAAAGGGAAAATTCTTTTATATCTCTATACAAACGGCGAATCTCACCCTAGAGAGATTGCTAAAAAATTTAATTTCTATTTGAATGGAGTTCAAAAGCAACTGTTGAATATGGAGAGAGGTGGTATTCTTTATAGCAAATTAAAAGGAAAGGTAAGATTATTCGGATTTAATCCTAGATATCCGTTTAAAAGAGAATTGGAGTCACTTTTAGATAAGATTTTAAAATTTATTCCTCAAGAAGAAAAAGAAAAGTTTTATTTACCCAGGCTAAGACCTCGTAAGACTGGCAAATCACTGTAAGAACCTATGCGTATAAAAGGTCTGTCTTTAGAAGATTTTGCAATATTAATATCTGATTATCTAATAAAAAATGGAATTGACGTTGTACTTTCAGGCGGAGCATGTGTCACAATTTATACAAAAAATAAATTTATGTCTTATGATCTAGACTTTGTATTAATTTCTTCTGATAACCAGAAAGCAGTAAAACAACTATTAGGAGATATAGGATTTTATGAGGAAGATAGATATTTTAAACACAATGACACTGAATTTTTTATAGATTTTGTTTCTCCTCCCCTTTCACTAGGGCAAGAGCCTGTGAAAGAAATTTCAGAAATAAAAAAAGGAGGGCGAGTTTTAAAGCTTCTATCTCCCTCAGATTGTGTTAAAGACCGCTTAGCGGCATTTTATCATTGGAATGACAGGCAGGCATTGGAACAAGCCGTTTTAGTATGTAAAGAGGTAGAAGTAGACCTGAAGGAAGTGGAAAGATGGTCCACTAACGAAGGAATGAGCGATAAGTATGAAAAATTTATAGAGCGATTAAACGAAACTAAAACTGCCTGATTCAGGCGTTCTGATTAAATTTCATCACGATTGATAAAGTCATTTATGATGTGGTAGATCTATCGCTGGAAATTAATCCGTGGAAATCGAACAAAATCGCAAACATTTATTAAACACTTTAAGCGGTGGGCTTGATAAATCAAGCCCCTACAACCAATGTGGATATGATAAAGCAAATTCCTGGAACAAAAGCGGGCTTGATGAATCAAGCCCCTACAGGAAATGTAGGTTTGATAAATCAAGCGCCGAGATAAAAAATCGTCCTTATTTACTCACGGATATCCTCAAAAAGCAAGGGAAGAGGATTGTCGTTTTTCTTATTTTGTCTGTTGTTTTTTCATCAATCGCTTTTGCTGATGCCAAGAGGAATAAGACAGCTATTGGATTTCTTATCGGCGATCCAGTGGCATTATCTTTACGCATACCGACCACCCAGAAGAGCTATTTGAATATATCTGGAGGTATCTGGGCCTGGCGTTTTTGGCATGATCCCCATTACAATACCGGAATCCTTACGGTTGATTTTGCCTGGATGTTTTCCAAGAAAAATTCGCGATGGAATTATTATGCTGGGATCGGACTGAATATCTTTTTTGCAGATAATCCCAAGGATAGCAGAGATTATGATGCCTGTCTGGGTATTAGATTTCCTCTGGGTATCGAGTTCCTTGTCTCTGATAATATCTCGATAGGGCTTGAATGTGCACCTTTTTTTCAAATCCTGCCTCCGTTTGCCTTTAGACCGTATGTTATTGATCAGAACGCTGGCATCGTAATTAGATTTTTTTTATAGGGCAAAGCCGGAGTACAATATGATAAATTCACAGCCTCTGCAAGGATGTTATATATCGCTTCATCAATTCGAGCTTTAAAATTTTCTATCAATGAAAAGTTAAAATTTTCTTAAAGAATTTCTTCTAATTCTATCGTTTTCAATCTCACCTTTTTGTTATTGACAACACTTTTTTGCGTGATGAGATGTTTTCTAGGTTGGTCGTTCGAGATGTGCTTTTGGGAAGCGCTCGAGAAGTGTTGGCCAAAACTATCCACGAAAAATATCGAAAGAATAATAAAGGCAAAGTGCCTGATGATAATCCTGCGATGGCCCCATGGGAAAAACTTAGAGAGGATTTAAAAGAATCAAACCGCCAGCAAGCCGATGACCTTCCTGAAAAGCTCAAAGCTGTTGGCTGTGATTTTGCTCCTGTAGTGGGCAGAGAACCTAAACTTATGGAGTTCACCGATGAAGAAATAGAAATCATGGCGAAAATGGAGCATTCCCGCTGGAACAGTGAAAAATTTATGGCTGGTTGGAGCTTTGGTGAGAAGAAAAATCCCGCTAATAAAACACACCCTTGTTTGGTTGCGTGGAAAGATCTGCCCGAGAAAGACAGAGAAAAAGACAGAGGAGCTGTTCGCAGAATCCCGGAGCTTTTAAAGAGCGCCAAATTTGAGATTTATCGCCTGAAAAATAAATAAGTCAAAAAAGAGAAAGGAAAGAAAATTTCAGAGATATTGTTGGGCCAGCACTATAAAAAATCTTAATTAGCACTAAAAGGCCGTGGTGCGTTCCCCTTCAGCATATTTATAATAATTTTTTTCAAGTAATTCTCAATCCTAATATTCTTATTTTTCTTTTTCTTTCTTGAACTCAATATTTTCCTCTGCTATAAGCTATAGTGTATTAACTTAGTGAAAATAAAAAGAAGATAAAATTGGGTACCCTCGGTTAAACGTTATGAAAAGGAAAATCAGAAAGCTTTTGATCATAACCGGGACAATATTATCTTCTTTATTGATTCTCCTAATTATTTCTACATTGTTTTTCTACTTCAACAAGTCGCTGACGAAAAGAATCCTGGAAAGGTATATCGCCGACAAAGCAGACGCCAAACTTGAAATAGGAAAGCTGGACTATGGTTTTTTCCCTTTGAGTGTTCAAGCTGATTCTGTAAAAGTTTTGCAAGAAATTAGGGGAATGGAGGTAGATATTTTTTTAAACCAGTTGAGCATAGAAGGCGAAATCAATAGATTATTAAAAAAACAAAAGCCAATCTTGCGCTCGATCGAAATCTCAGGAGCTGTTTTTCACATCTTTCAAAAAGAAGAAGAAAAGGAGGTGGAAGTTGATTTTCAAGAGAACATTGTCCTGCTTTACGATTTATTTAGCTACGCAGCAAGAATAAATTTTAAAGATTTTTCTTTTAAATATATCGCTCCTTACAATAGTGTTGACTTTGAAAGGGGCACCTTCTTTTTATCAGGTTCCGATAAGAAAGGAGAATTTAATTATTCTATAAGTGGCGAAAAAGCCTTGATAAATAACATAGAAAAGAAAGTCTCTTTCGAAAGTTCATTGAGTTCAAGCGGAAAGTTTTCTTTGGTCGACATGCCTTACTTTGAAGGTAAGATTCTATTAGAATCAATAGATTTTACCCAAATCGATGAAAAAATTCTTTTGCCAGAAATATCACTGAGGCTTAGAAGTGAATTCCGATTAAATGAGGACATTCTGGTTTTCCCTCAGTTTGAAATGAACGTTCCCCCGTTCTTTGATGCCTCGGGAAATTTAGAAGTAGGCTTGGGTGAAGAATTTTCGCTCCTCGCGCATTCTAAAGTTCATTTAAAAGATTTAAATAAAACTCATGATTTTTTAAAACCCTATTTAATGCTTTACCTTCCGCCGCAGCTAAAGAACTTAACCTTGAAGGGAGGAGTGTATCTCGAAGGAGAGTATCAATATACCAAAAATACATCAGGAGAGAGCTTGTCATTTAAGAGCCAGGTTAAGCTTGAACCAACTCGTATAAGTTGCATTGATCCCAGCTTTTCTTTCGCAAATTTAATTTCGGGCGAAGTCAGAATGGAAAGCTCCCTTCCCGATATAAATTTTTCTGGTTCCCTTGAAGTTCAAGACGGAAATTTCTCAAAAGACGATTTAAGGATAAAAGGTTTATCTCTTGACCTTTTTCTGAGCGGGGCTAATTCTCCTTCGGCTGAAAGCAAAATAGAGAGTTCCATTCCTGATATAAAATTTTCCGGTTCCCTAAAAGTTAAAAAAGGAAATTTCTCAAAAGGTGATTCAAAGATAAAAGATTTATCTCTTGACCTTTCTCTGAGTGGAACTAATTCTTTTTTGAATGCATCCCAGTTCAAGTGCAGTCTTAAGGGCCTTTCACTTTCTGCAGAAGATAAAAGCGTTGAGTTAGATCAGGTAGAGTTTGAGGGGCAGGGAAGTTATGATGTTTTGGGCAGCAAAATTGCCCTGAACCGCTTGGAACTTCAGATACCTCCCTTATCTCCTTTTCAGATTAGCTCCAAAGTAGAGCTTCAACCGAAGGGCGAGAAATATTTTCACCTGAAAAGTTCAAAAATGGATTCTAGGAGTTTATTGACTCTTTTCTCATCTTTTGTGCCTAAAGAGGTGTTGGAGTTGGAGCCTT
>WVXO01000071.1:9870-11291 GCA_011773465.1 Candidatus Aminicenantota bacterium
GAAGGCGCGTTCCACAATCCTCCTTTTACTCTTGCGGGTGAATCACTTCATCAAAAAATGGCCGTACAGGGAAAATACCATCCCTTTAAAAAACGCGCAAAATTTTCTGTCGAATTCGATCTTTCCAGGGGAGAGTCTCTCTGGAACGAGTATTATGTGGATTGGGGTAAAAATCCTTTTCGCGCCAATGCGTCGGGCGTCTATGATATTCCTCTAAGCCGTCTCGATAATTTTTCCCTGGAAGCATCGCTTTTTCCTTTGGGTAAGATAGATACCCGGGGATTGCTTAGATTTCAAGACTCAGGTCTTTTTGATTTAGAGATTTTCGCCTCTCAGTTAAATCTCAGTTCCATTTATTCTTTCTTTTCTCAGGTGCAAACTCCTGAACAGGCTGGTCTTGATTTGAAGGGAGAAGCAGAGAGTAAAATTAAGCTTAGGAAGGAAAAGGATAAGCTGTCGATAACAGGCCAAATTCAGGTCAGAAACGCCTCTCTGGAAAATAAAGAAAAAGAGATCTTAATGGAAGGAATAGAGGTAGAATTTCCGGTTTATTATGAAAGCCAAATCAATGAAAATGAGGAAAAAGAGGAATCATCTTTGAAGGAAGGTTATTTCAGGGTAAAAGAATTTAGAACACCTTTTTTCTCAGAGGCACCTTTTCAGATCAATTTTCTTGTGGGGCGAAATAGATTTATGATGGAACCGGTGACAATGGAAATCTTTGGGGGGAAAGCAGATATAGGAAAATCAGTCTTTTCCATAGGCTCTAAGCCTTCGGATATACAAGGCACACTCTCTTTTTCTCTGGTTGATATGGATCTTTCTCAACTTCCCATAGAATCGGATAGATTCAGTTTGAGCGGCTTAGCAAACGTGGACCTCCCACATATTGAGATAGATCCCGAGGAGCTTTCAACAATAGGGAAGGGAGAATTCGACATCTTCGATACAATAATAAATGTCGAAAATATCAAGATTGCAAAACCCTTTTCAGAAAGTAGAACCATATCTTGTGATGTCGAATTTAAGGATTTGAACTTGGAAAAACTTACAGATTCGATTCCTTTCGGACGGGTGACCGGCATTCTAAAAGGAGAGATAAAAGACTTGGCTTTCTCGTACGGTCAGCCTGAAAGTTTCATCATGAATCTGGAGTCAATAAAAAGAAAGGGAGTGCCTCAGAAGTTTAGTGTGAGAGCTGTTAACGACCTTTCGGTAATAAGCTCCGGGGAGCAAACAGCAATTTCCTCAAAAAAGGGGCTCACAAGGTTTATTCAAGAATTCGGCTATAAAAAAATCGGCATTTTTTGTTCACTCAAGAATGATATATTCACCTTGAGCGGCACGATCAAGGAGAAAGGAGTTGAATACCTGGTTAAGAGGTCTTGGCTTTTTGGAATCAGTGTGGTAAATAAAAAACC
>WVXO01000071.1:11303-33302 GCA_011773465.1 Candidatus Aminicenantota bacterium
CCAAACTAACGGATTTTGATATAATTATTAGCTGTTGCTTGTCATTGCGAACCCCGCGGGGGCGAAGCATTCTTATATTAAATTGTCATTGCGAGCCCCGCGGGGGCGAAGCAATCTCATCTAATATATTATGAGATTGCCGCGTCGCTACGCTCCTCGCAATGACATAGGATCGTACAACTTTGGCACGATGCCAGTTATTAAAACTTAAAATTTTTGAAAGAAGGTCTAAAATGAGATTAAAAGCTTTAAAATTTGCTTCAATCAGTTTGTCTTTTTTATTCCTCCTTTCTTGCCTCACCATCAACATTTATTTCCCTGAAGCTGAGGTTCAAAAAACAGCTGATGAGATTGTGAAGGAGATAAGAAAATCAGAAGAAGAAAAGAAAGAAGAAAAGAAGAATGTTTCAGACGTGGGTGAAGCACAAAAAATATTAACCGACCGAGGAAGCTCATTTTCGCTCGTTCCGGCAGCTTATGCCCAGGAAGAGGTAGAGGTTTCGACTCCAAAAATCCGTGCTCTTAAACAATCTCTCAAAGAAAGATTTCCCAAGCTCAGACCCTTTTTTGACAAAGGAAGCATCGGAGAAACAAACGATGGCTTTATTCAAATCAGGGATGAATCAGGTTTGAACTTGAAAGAAAAGGCGCTGCTGAGAAATCTAGAGAAGGAAGAGAACAGCGACCGAAGAAATCTTTATTCTGAAGTTGCCAACGCTCTTGATGTTGATCCCAGCCAGATTGGCAGAGTTCATAAAATATTTGCTCAAAGATGGATTAAAGAGGCAAAAGCGGGCTGGTGGATTCAAAAAGAAGATGGTGGCTGGGTAAAGAAGACTTAGATTTTTAACTGCTGCTGATATTTTTAAAAAATATTGCTTTTCGGATTTATTTGAGTATGAGGGCGGGTTCCATTATTAGGCCTAATCGTTCTAGGAGGAATAAGGCGTGAAAAGAATAAAGAGGAAACAGCTCAAAGAAGATGAATTTGTTAGTACCATAAATAAAATTGTTCGTTTTGTTAAAGAACGAACAAAGGAACTTGCGGCTCTTGTAGTTTTGATTGCAGCCCTTTTATTAATTTTTGCTGGCATTAAATATATCATGGGAGAAAATAGAAAAAAGGAGAGTCGTTTGCTCACCCAGATTCTTAACCTTCGCGCCGATTTGAATAATAATCCAGAAAATGTTGCCCAGCTCGAAGAATTGGCCGGAGATGGAAAATTTTCTCGTTTAGCTTATCTTCTTCTGGCAACCTACTACGTGGAGAATGGAGATAATGATAAGGCTCAGGGCTATCTGGAAAAAATACCAGAAAGTCGGAAGGATACTCTCTACTACCAGGCTCAGGATTTATTGGCTCAAATTCATTTCAAACGTAAAGATTATGACAAGGCCATTGAAATCTACAAAAAGATTGAAGATGAAAACCCCAAAGACCATTCTTTGGATGTTATTCTTTTTCATCGAGCAGAGGTTCATGAGGAAAAAGGCGAATTCGAGGAGGCACTGGCTCTTTATAAGAAAGTACAAGAAGAATTTTCTCAGACGTTTTACGGTTTTGACGCCGCTCAAAAAATTAGAAAGCTAGAAACAAAAAAATAGCCCAAGCTATTGTAAATTAAAAAAAAAGATATATAATAAAATGTTAATTCTCGTCGTTTCTACAGGAGGCAATAAATGGCTTATATGATCACTGAAGAATGCATCAATTGTGCTGCTTGCGAGCCTGAATGTCCTAATGAGGCAATCTCGGTTGGAGATGAGATTTATGAGATTGATCCTGAAAAATGCACCGAGTGTGTCGGGCATTTTGATGAATCCCAATGCGCGGCTGTCTGCCCGGTTGATTGCTGCGTGCCTGACCCTGATCATAAAGAAACAAAAGAAGAATTGATGGAAAAGTATAAGAAGCTCTCGTCATAAGGTTGATACTTTAAATTTGGATTTTCTTATAAATAGGAGTGATTCCGATCACTCCTATTTTTTTATCTGAGAGATGGAAGAAGAAAGACAAGAAGCTCCAACCCAGACGGGGATAGCCCCGGCGTTTTCTTTAAAGAAAAGAATCTGGCTAAATATTGTGCTTTTCGTTATCACTGTATTTTCTACGTTTTTTGTGGGAATAACCTTAAGCTTAAATTTCAAGTATTCTGAAGTTCTTGCCCAAAATCCTCCGAACGCTCTTGATTTGGTTGAAAAAATCAGGGACCCCCAAGTCATATCATTGAGCATTATCTATATGGTTGTGCTTCTGGGGATTCTGTTAGGTCATGAATTGGGTCATTTTCTTACCTGTCGCTACTATAAAATAAACGCCACTCTTCCTTACTTTATCCCGGCGCCCACTTTGATTGGTACCCTCGGGGCTTTTATTAAAATCAAATCGCCCATAACAAGAAAGCAGCAGCTTTTTGATATAGGAGTTGCAGGTCCTTTAACTGGTTTTATTCTTTCGGTTCCCGCACTTGTATATGGCCTTTCATTGTCAAAGGCTGTTCCTCCAATCCCTCGCGACGAGGTCTTTGTTTATGTTTTTGGCGAACCTCTCATTCTTAAAATCTTTGGAGCTATGATTTTTAAGAATATTCCGCCTGACTACAGCATTTACCTCCATCCGATCGCTTTTGCAGGCTGGGTTGGGATTCTCGTCACCGCCCTAAATCTTTTTCCTGTCGGCCAGCTTGATGGTGGTCATATATCTTATGCATTGTTTGGGAAAAAGTCGCGAAATCTAGCCCGCATTTTCCTCGGAGTTTTCATTGCTATGGGAATTTTCTTCTGGGTAGGCTGGTTTATTTGGGCTTTTCTGATCCTTTTTTTGGGGTTGAGGCACCCACGCGTCTTGGATGAAGAGGTGCATTTATCGCCGCGCAGGAAATTTATCGGCTATACTGTTATTTTAATCTTCATCCTCTCTTTCATTCCAGACCCAATTAAAGGGCTTAATCTGTTTGATGTTTTGAAAGAATTTCTTTTCTGAAGTGAATAAAAGTGGATGAAAATGGGCACAAAGTTTTTAACAAAATCTGTGGAAAAGCTGTGAAAAAGTGGCACTATTTTTTACAGAATTTTAGCAACTACTTGGAAATATGACAAATTGCACAAAAACTAGTCACCTATGTTAACTTACTGAAAACAAATAAATTATAAATTTATTGAAAATAAAGAAGTTACAGAGGGAGAAAAAAATCTCTCTTTACTTTATTTAATCACTTTGCGAAAATGCCAAAAGATGGCATGATTCAGGAACGATCCTTTTAAATAATGGGCTCGATGCCCGAGAGACCTTCATCAAGGATAAGGAATGGAAAAGAGAATCAAGCAAATAGAGAAAGCTTTTATTAAACTGAAGGGAAAATTTCGGCGCGGAAAAATTTCGCGACAGAAATTCGTAGATAGTTTGAGGAAACTTCGATTAAAGGACGATGGGGGAAGATTCTGGATGATTGGAGCCCAGAGCGGCAAGTGGTATTTTTTCGACGGAAAGGAATGGATTGAATCAAATCCCACTTCGATCACGGATAAAAAAGCTATATGTCGTTACTGTGGGTTTGCTAACAGATTAGAAGCAGAGACTTGTGCTCACTGTGGGGGAGATTTTCGGAAAAAAGGGAAACCACCAGAGCCGAGAAAAGAAAAGGAAGAGGAGAAATGGAAGGAAAGGTATATATCGTCATACGAAGGTAAAAAAAGAGCTAACTTCATTTTGCGGCGTTTAAGCCCTTTTTCTTTTTTTCTTTTCTGGGGTGCCGTAGGTTTTCTTTTAGGTATATTCATCGGTGCTTTTATTGGTGCAACCAATTATTTTTCTGGAATTGTAAAACTCCTCCCTTCTTTTATCCAGCAGAACAAAGGAAACCTGCTTGGAGGCATCATCTATGCTGGTCTTGGCGGGGTACTCGGTTTTATAGTTTTTGGTTTCTTGGGTTTCTGCAATGCACTTTTTGTAAATGTCGTCTCTTCTTTTGTTGGGGGAATAAAAGTAGATATTGAAAGGCTGCATGAGAAATAAGGCTATTCCTTGAAAGCTCCTAAATAACATAAACTTGAGATTTGGAGAATATGAATGTAGGGGCTTGATTTATCAAGCCCATTCTTTCCTTTCGAGCTTTTCTCATTTTATTAGGGTTTGCGTCGTTTTCAACCTATTTAAACCATAAGCGATTTGTCCTATCGAAATTGACTCGTCGTTAGGGGAATAATTTATTGTCCTGAGGACCTTAAACCTCTTTTGCTCCAGAAAGCTTTTGGCTCTATGCAACAGTTTTTTATTTAAAAAAACCCCGCCGACAAAGACAACAGTATTTATGCCGTGATCTCTTCTTGCTCTCTCTGCTACGGAAACAATAACCCGGGCTAAAGTGTTATGGAATTTTGCCGAGATTAAGGATGCGGGAATTTCTTGCGCCAGGTCTTTTAAGACTGATTTTATGGTCTGGGTAAAAGAAATTTGATAAGGCAGTAGATTGCCCTTGACAGAAAAGCCATAGCTTTCTTCTATCCCTTCTTGGGCCGCAGATTCTAGCCTCATCGGAGCTTCTGCTTCAAACTCAATTTCTAAAGGAGAAAGGCCTACGAGAAACGATACTGCATCAAAAAGCCTGCCGCAGCTTGAAGAGAGCGGACTATTTATCTTCTGCTCGATCATACTCATGACAGTTTTTATTTTATTTTTACTGACCTTCTCCAGCGCCTTAACTTGGGGGAGCCTGGAGTCGAACGCATCCATTAGATAAGATAAGGCCATTCGCCATGGCTGTTTTGCAGCAAGGTCTCCACCTGGCAGGGGAACATACTTAAAATGGGCAAGTCTTTTGTAGGATGAATAGTCGGCCAGAAGAAACTCCCCACCCCAGGCAAGCCCATCTTCTCCGTAGCCATAACCGTCCAAGCTCACTCCCAGAACCTTGTTTTTGGGTGCAATTTTGTGCTCAAGAAGAGGAGCCAGGACATGAGCAAAATGGTGTTGAGCTTGAAAGTGAGGGAGGCCTGATTTCTGAGCATACCTGGTTGTATGGAAGTCGGGGTGCAAATCCGATATGACAACCTCAGGCTTGACTTCAAAGAGTTTGGTGAGATGGTGGATTGTCTCCTTGAAGTATTTGTAATTCTGGTATTCATCGAGATCTCCAAGGAACTGAGAGGTTATCACATAGCCATTTTTGTAAAGAGAAATTGTGTCCTTAAGCTCTCCTCCAAGCGCCAGGATATGGTGAGGGATTTCCAGTTCTTGTGGAACTCTTTGGGGATAAGGCACATAACCTCGAGCGCGTCTCAGAAAAAGCGGCATGTCATCCACAACTCTGAGCACTGAATCGTCGGCTCTCATATGGATGGGCCGATTATGGGTCAGGATATAATCGCAGAGTTCTCTTATTCCTTCTTCCTCATCTTTCATGATAGGAGCATCTTTTTTATTGGAACTTGTGGCAACGATGAGATCAAGATGCTCAAGCAAAAGATAGTGAAGGGGAGTGTAGGGAAGCATAAATGCCATTTCATCAAGGAAGGGAGCGATTCCTTTGATTTCTCTTTTTTTCTTGAGAAGAATGATAGGGCGCCGGGCTGAGAGTAGAATTTTCTTCTCCTCTGGGCTGAGCAAGGCATATTTTTCTATGGTTTCCAGGTCCCGGGCCATTAGAGCCAATGGTTTTGTTTTGCGCTCTTTTATTTCCCTTAAGCGGCGAACAGCCTCATAATTTTTGGCGTCGCAGATAAGATGAAAGCCCCCGAGTCCCTTCACTGCCAGTATTTTTCCCTGTTTTATCAGGGAAGCGGCTTTGCTGATCCCTCCTTTTATCGCTTTTCCTGAGCTCGAAACTAACAGGCTTACGTGAGGACCGCATACTGGACAAGCGATAGGCTGGGCGTGATACCTTCTATCAAGGGGATTGGTGTATTCAGTATGGCAGTCTTCGCACATCTTGAAGCCTTCCATTGTAGTTTGTATCCTGTCATAGGGAAGGAATTTGACAATCGTGTAGCGCGGTCCGCAATTGGTGCAGTTTATAAAAGGATAGTGAAACCTTCTGTCCGGTTGGCTCATCATTTCTTTGCGGCAGTTCTCACAGACATAGATATCAGGGGAGATGAAGACAAAGCTTTCACTCTGCTTTGATTTTCTTATCGTGAAATCTTTGATGTTTTGAAAAGNNTTTGAAAAGATGCTGACTTTTGAATGATTTCTTCAATCTGAGAAAGAGGAGGTTTTTTCTCCTGGAGCTCTTTAAGGAAATCTTTAAAATCTGTTTTTTCCTCAGATTCGACACGTATCTCTACGCCAAAGCCAATATTTTTGACCCAGCCTTTATAGCGAAATTTATGGGCCAGCCGGTAGATAAAGGGTCTGAATCCAACTCCCTGGACTACCCCAAAAACCAGCACCTCAATTGCACGTGCTTTTGATTGTTTCGTATTAACCTTGGTTTTCATTTTCAAATTTTCGTATTAGCCTCGGTTTTTATGCTTTATTCATATTCTGTTTCTTCAGGAGCTGTTTTTGTAGGGGCTTGATTTATCTTATGTAGGTGTTTGATTTATCAAACACACCTTTTGATTATGCAAATAAATATATGGGTTTGATAAATCAAACCCCTACATTAATCTGATCTAGCGCCTTTCTTGATGTATGCGCGCTAGTCTCTCATACTATATTTACAGCCGCAGTAGTTCTGGCGGTAGAGCCTATGCTTTTTGCTCAATTCAACACTTTTTCTGAAGCCATCTTTCTTTTTAAAGTCGGCCTCTAAAAAATTTATTTTGTATCTATGGGCAAACATTTTTCCCAATCTGTTAAGAACATCGGCTTTTTTCCATGGACTCAGGCTCATGACTGTGGTAAACATGTCGAATTCAAGCTCAGAGGCTTTCTCGGCTGTTTTTTCAAGTCTCATCGCATAGCAGACGTCGCATCTTCTTCCTTTTTCAGGTTCATCTTTAAATTTTTGGGTGAGCTTGAACCATCTCTCATCATCGTATATTCCCTCGAATAGCTTGACACTAAGAGTCTGAGCTACTTTTCTTGTATCTTTTAGTCTCACGTCATATTCTTCAAAGGGATGAATATTGGGATTGTAGAAATATCCGCTCGCTAAATAGTCTTCCTTAAGAAGATCCAGGACATACAGAGCATCCGAGGCGCAGCATATATGAACCAGCAATTTCGGCTTTTTCATGATTTTATTTAAAGCTTTGCCCCAAAGTTGCTTGATAGAAAATCTGGATTAATCATTCCTTTATGTCATTGCGAGGAGCGCAGAAGATTCCTTCGCCTTGCTCGGAACAGGCTGAGCAATCTCTACTTTTTTATGAGATTGCTTCGCCCCTTCGGGGCTAGCAATGACATGAAATAAAGCAACTTTTGGACTAATCCTGCTTTAAACTCAAATCCTATTTTAAACTGAAGAAAGGTAGGAGTAAATGGAATTTGGCTATCTATCTATAAATTTTGTATGTTTGTTTCTATCTCCTGAATATTCCTGTTCGTCCTGTCTATCTGAGAATAAAATATAGTCAACTTTTTGTGCTTGACTCTGACCTCATCAATTATTTTCCCCAGGCTTTCAAAAAGAGGTTCTTTTTGCTGCGCGATCTCTTCTATTTTCTTTTGGACTTTTTGCTTGCTTTTCCCCAGCTCTTTGATCTCTTTATGGATTGTTCGTGTTTGCTCCTTCTTCTCTTTGTCTATTTTCTTTATTGTTCTTTCGCAATCATTTATTCTTCTTTGTAGTTCTTTTATCTCTTTTTCTAATGCTGGCCTTTCTTCCCTTAGAGCTTCAAGCTCTTCTTGAGTTTTTTCTTTTTTGTTCTCTAGGTTTATTATTTTTTCTTTTGCTTCTTTTCCTTGAGTTCTCTTCTCCTCTGCAGAGAGTTCAGCGTTTTCTTCTATTTCTTTGGCTTCTTTTCTTGCAGCCTTTAATTTTATGTCTGCATCTTCAATTTTATGTTGCTTCTTTATGAGATCGAGCTCTACAAGTTTCTCCTTTTCTTTTGTCTTTGTCATTTTTTCTATATAAGGCTTTATCTCAGCTTCCATTTTTTTAATCTGGTCTTCATGTTTTTGACTAATTTCTTCAAGTTGATTCTTAAACATCTCAATTTGAGAGTCCATCTCTTTCATTTCTGTCTGCGAGGCATTCATGTTATCTTCCAGTGTTTTAAGCTCTTCATCTACTTCTTTACTTTCCTCAACACTGATACCTTGTTTCCGGGTCTCTTCCCCCAATTCTCTTATGAGATTTGCTTTCTTTAGATTCTCTTTCTTAAGTCTGGCTTGAAGTCGGGATTTGATAAATCCTCTTTTAGCTCTGGAAAGAAATAAATTCAGTCTTTGCCTTAAACGCTTTTCCCTTAAGAAAATAAAAAAGACGAGCAGCAGGATTACGCTGAGGAGAAACCAAAAAACCCAGAAACGCATGCCCTCCCTTGGGACAGCAGGTTGGGTCTGTAAAGCAAACTCACTAAGGAGAAAAGCTTTCATTATTTCCCTTGAACTTTTTCAGTATTAATATTTTTCAGTGCTCTTTGTCAATCTGTTTGTTTTAGCCAATCTTTTTTACGGTTATGCTCTTTTATAACCGTAGGGGAGAATTTTATAATATTTATTGCGTTACTTATAGCAGGGATTGTTTTGCTTCTAATATCTATTCCTTATTTATAGGATCTGTTTGTTTAATTCTGACATCTGTTGTTTTATTTTTAAGACCAGATGTCTTAGGATAATTTACTTTATGCTTTGAGTTCTGTGTTATAGCTTTATCCTCTCCTTCGTCTTTCAGTTCTCGTCCAAATTGGGTCCTATCTTTTAGATTTGCTCTCGTTTCGTATCTTCGTTCTCTCCTTGTAGAGGGATTGATAATTGAGCCGAAATTCTGAACGGTCCAATCGATAAGATAGAGCATTGCCGGGAGGTTTTCGTTGAAGATTGGCTGAATATCCTCCTCAGCATTGAAGAAGCCCCCATGGTCTTCATCTATAGGTGGAAGCTCTATCGTATAGGAAGGAATGTTGTAGGTACCAAAGGTCCAATCAATCATGCCGCCGTTAGTCAGATAAAGTTCCGCTCCCGCCTGACCATATTGGTAGATCGTTCCGTTTACAGATAGCATGAGCCCGGACATGTCTGCTGCTATTTGGTCTAGAAGTTGATCTTCTGCAGTTGGCTGATTTGTGTATCCCCAAGGATAGAGGATGACCTGGGAATAGCTATGGTAGCTGATTACGGCTTGAAAATTCCTTTCTTCAAAGAGAGCTCTCATTACCTGTGTTTCTGGTTCGGAGAAAGCAGAAGGGCCTCGGTAGACACTGGAAGAAGGAAAGGGGCTTGATCCTTCGTCGTCAAATCCCCAGTTGTAACTATAATTTCTGTTGAGGTCAATGCCAAAAGATCCATCTCTGTTGTCGCGCCTGTTTTTGCGCCAGTAGCGATAAAAATGAATAGAATACTCAAGGCCATCTGGATTTAATAATGGAACAATCCATATCTCGCATTGATCGACAAGGTCTTTGACTTGGGTGTTTGTCTCGTAGTTTTCGACAAGATATTTTCCCAACAGGAAGGGCACTTCTACCGAGATCCATTCCCGGGCATGGTGACATCCAACAAATAGCAGTTCTGCTTCTTGTTCATCCTGATAGACGTTATCGCTTATTTTGAGGGCATAGATATTTCTTCCTTCAAGGCTATCACCCAGGTCGATAACTCTGGCAATGTGAGAGTAGGAGTCCTGAAGGGCCAACAAATCTCGCTCAAGCTCCGCATATGAATGATATCTTCCGTTTAATCCTTCCTGAAGAGAGACTTCCCTCTGTTTGTGCGGGTAAAAATTAAACGTTTCCAGAGCATAAGGAATGTTTTCCTTTTGAAGCTTGAGGAAATCATTGAAGCCGACAATGATATAGACTCTGTTATTCCATTCCATCAGCAAGTCAAGATCCATCTGCCTGATTTTTTTTATTGTGTCCGGGTCTTTTTCTACGCTTATGATTTCTGTATTCCAGTAATCCTGTGCTTCTAAAGGAAAAAAGACTAGACAAAAAGTCGCTATTAAGAAAATAACCTTTTTCATGGCTAATATCCTTTTAATCATAGATCTTTGAGTCTTTTCCAGAATCGTGTTCTTATCGGCACCTTTTTTAAAAGCGCTAGGAAGGCCATTCGAAGAATCTCACAATATTCAATCATTTTACTTATCTCCCTAAGCTTATAGACGAAAACTGAAAGACAGGGCGATTTTACTTGCAGTGAGGGAGTTTCCAGAACCGCTCTCCTTACCCAGAATAACCGCTCCGTCAAAAAGGAATTTTCGCCAGTGAATACCTGTCCCCAAGCAAATATAAAAATAGGATGAATCTGGTTCTTTCATCGGCTGGGGATCATAAATCAAGCCTGCTCTTAAGGGAATATTGACTTCTTGACCGAAAATGCGCCTTGAATTTGAGTGCTCAATCCCAGCTCCAACTTTGATTATATCTTTGAGATTTCTCTCGAGTTCTTCTTCAAAATAACTGACCTTGTATTTTGACCAGTTATAGAAAGCAAAATCAGAAGTAGCTCTGAACTTAGAGGAAAATTTATAGCTTACTCCTATGCCAGCCACAAAGGGCTGTTTGTACTCATCACGGGAAGTAGCTTCGATTATAATATCCGTATCTCCTCCTGGAGAAAGGTATCTGAGGAGGCTATCGCTATCTGACTTTTTTACATAAGGAGTTCGGAATGCTGCAGCTACATCTATTTTACCCGCCAACTCCCACAAAAGACCTCCGTTGACGTAGAAACCCTTAAATTTGTGGGATTTACTATCAGTAATAGTGATGGAACTTGTAATCCACTCTTCGCTAATGTCTTTTTGGAGAAGGCCATAAGCATAGTTGAGGCCAATTCCGGCAGAAAGGCCGCCAAAGAGTTTTCGCGCAATGGAAAAATTAACGTTTTTTAGGCTACCTTCTTGGTCCATTCTTAAACGATATAAGACACTGCCCGAAGGATTATATTCGTTTTCTACACGAGGTCTGTCGTAACTTTCTATAAGGCCGACACTTAAAGCAAGAGTCCAGTTTTTAAACCTGATTGAGGCGCCGGCAAAATCCAAGGCATAAACGCCGACAGAAAGATTTTCGCGTGTGTAGAGGGGCCCTGTATTCAAGATAGAATACCTGTAGAGTTGGGCTATGTTGAAAGAGGAATTCACAGTGAGAGTGATTTTAGGAAGTCTGGTCAGGAGAGCGGGATTTGATAATGAAACAGCGCAATCAGAGCCTAGAGTGAATTGCGTTTCGCCCATGCCAAGGGAGCGAGCTGTGGTGATGCCCAAAGTGTTCCAAGTTCTAAGAGGAGCTTCATCTTCGTACTGTCCTAGGACCATCTGAGACCATGAGGTATTGGGAAAGAAGGCGAACAACAAGAGCAGAATAAGAGGAAAAAGCCAAAATCTGTGCTTCGTCATTTTAGTTTTTCGATTTTACCTGTCTTTTGTGCTATTTGCAAATAGGAAATAAGTATGTTATAGAATAGTTTTTCTATAGGAATCATGCATAAAAAAAAGAAGCGAAGAATAAGGATCAGGGGAACGGGCTTCTATGTCCCTGATAAAATTTTGACCAACTTTGACCTTGAAAAGATGGTCGACACTTCTGATGAATGGATTATAACCCGGACCGGAATAAAAGAGAGGAGGATCGCTTCTGAAGACCAGGCAACATCCGATTTGGCAGTTGAAGCCAGTCGGAGGACTCTCAAGAATGCTGGACTTGAAGTAAAGGATATCGATCTTATAATAGTAGCCACTTCTACTCCTGATACAATTTTCCCCTCAACTGCATGCTGGGTTCAGAATGGGCTTGGGGCTGACCATATTCCTGCTTTTGATATTTCAGTAGGCTGTACAGGATTTCTGTATGGAATGATTCTGGCAGAAGGTTTGATTTTAAACGGAACATCTAAACGCATCCTTCTGATTGGTGGAGAGCTGTTAACAAAGGTCACTAACTTTAAAGACCGCAATACGTGCGTCCTTTTTGGTGATGCTGCCGGAGCCGCTGTTCTTGAAGAGGCTGATGATGAATCCGGAATGCTCTCTTTCTACTGGAAAGCTGACGGGAAATTAGGAAATCTTCTCTACCAGCCTGCAGGGGGGACGAGAATTCCAGCCACACTCCAATCAGTTGCCCAAGGGCTTCATTATCTTAAGATGAAAGGGAACGATGTCTTCAAGCATGCCGTTAAACGGATGGGAGAGGCGGCTTTGGAAGTTTTGAAAATAGCTGGATTGAAGAAAGAGGATGTAGATTACCTTATTCCTCACCAGGCCAACATAAGGATCATCGAAGCAACAGGGAAGCGCCTCAAAGTCCATCCGGAAAAAGTGTATTCAAACATCGATAGATATGGTAATGTCTCTGTGGCTTCCATTCCCATAAGTCTCCATGAGCTTTGGGAGGAAGGCAGGTTAAAAAAAGGAAATATTATTTTGATGGATGCTTTTGGAGCTGGATTTACCTGGGCTGCGGTTGCCTATCGCTGGTAAAAATTGGGGTTAGTAAAAATTGGGGCCAGGCCCCAATTTTTATTGGGGCCAGGCCCCAAAAACTTCCATTATTTACTTAGAAAGAAATCAGTTTTGTAGGGGCTTGATTTATCAAATCCGCACTTTCATTCATATTCTGCAAAGGTTTGTCTTTATCTTGTAGGGGCTTGATTCATCAAGCCCTCCTTTCATATTCTGTAAGGATTTGTTTGTCTTATATGGGGATTTGATTTATCAAATCCCCATTTTAAAGCTTACAAATAAACGGGCTTGATAAGAATCTTAGTTGTTTTAAAAGTCTGCTCCCAGATAAGCTGATAAAGAAGAAAAATAACCTGAAATAAGCAGAATTCCCACTATAATCAGCAGCACTCCTCCAACTATCGAGATTACCTTGAAGTACTTTCTGATAGTTTTGAAATACTCAAAAAACTTATGAAGGATAATGGCTGAGAGAAAAAATGGTAGTCCTAGGCCTGCAGAATAGAAAGTGAGCAAGATAATCCCCCTTATGACGTCCTGGGTTGAAGCGGCCATGGTAAGAATGGCTCCCAAGATTGGACCAACACATGGTGTCCATCCAGCTCCAAAAGCCATGCCCACGAGACATGTCCCTAGATAACCAAGAGGTTTCTTTTTCAGATGAATTTTCTTTTCTCTATCGAGGAATTTCAACCTGAAAATCCCTGCAAAATGAAGGCCAAGTATTATAACCAGCACTCCGCCGATTATCTCAAACCAACGAATGTTTCTGTATAAAAATTTACCTAAAAAAGTGGCTGATGCTCCCAGGGTGATAAAGAGAATAGAAAAGCCGAGGATAAACATTAACGAGTCGGCGATGACTTTTTTTCGGACTTTTTTTAGACTTTCCTGTTGAGAGAGTTCCTCGAGCGAGATTCCAGTGATAAAGGCCAGGTAAGAAGGAATTACGGGAAGNNCCCGGACATATCTTATTTTTCTTCTTTCAGTTCTAGAAAATACTTTTTGAGGGTTTCCTTGTTCATGTAGCCAATGTGCCTGTGCCTTATTTTTCCATCCTGGTCAACAATTATTGTCACAGGAACATAAGGACCGGGTTCATAGTCTTTTAGGATTTTGTCAGTACTCATGACAACGGGGTAATTAATTTTATATTTTTCTGCGAACTTAAGGACTGATTTCGGGCCTATTCTATCCACAGAAATCCCGATAATTTCCATTCCTTTGTCTTTATATTGTTTGTAGGCTTCGATGAGATCTGGAATTTCGGCCTTACAGGGACCACACCAGGTTGCCCAGAAATTCAAAAAGACAACTTTACCGCTATATTTAGAAAGCGTAATTTCATGTCCTTTAAGATCTTTAAGCGTAAAATCAGGCGCTGGAGAAGAATTGTCGCCAAAAATGCTTGCTTTTTCTGCTTTTGCACAGAAGACAAAAACCATAGCTAAAGGAAGTAGAACCAAGATGAATCTTTTCATGATTATCTCCTCTAATAATAAGCTTGACTAACTGGATGAGCTGGGTAGGCCACACCAGCCGTATGGCTTAAGTTATTATTAAGATAGTAATTATAGACTTTTTGGACGCTTATTGCAACCAGTTTTTCTATTACTTATCCTAGGATTTGATTTATCTTATGTCGCGGCTTGATTTATCCTATGTAGGGGCTTGATTCATCTTGTGCATGGATTTGGCTCGTCTTGTGTAGGGGCTTGATTTATCAAGCCCTCCTTTCATATTCTGCAAGGATTTGTTTTTATTATGTAGGGGCTTGATTTATCAAGCCCACCTTATTTATATTGTAGGGATTTGATTCATCAAATCCACCTTATTTCTATTTACTGTTCACCAAACTAAGCAGGCGCTGCCACTTCTTGTCCACTTCTTCTTGCATTGATGCGATCTCTTTTTCGGTCAAGTGCCGGAATCGGCCCTGGATTTTTAGATAATCGGCTATCGGTTTCTTTTCTTTTAGCTTGATGTTCAATGTATATTTTTCGCCCCACTCTATCTCGTATAGCGGGAAAGTTGCATTCTGAACAACCATCCGTGCGAGCTTAATCGTATCTTCAGGTCTGCTTTTCCAACCAGTAGGACACGGAGCATAGATATGAAGGAATCTTGTTCCTTTGATTTCCTTTGCTTTTTTCGTTTTCCTGAACAGATCTTCAGGATAGCCGATGCTAGCCGTAGCTATGTAGGGAATCCTGTGGGCTGCCATGATGGCTTCCATGTCTTTTTTCGGTCTATCCTTGAAGTGTTTGACAGGCGTTGTGGTTGTCCAGGCGCCATAGGGCGTTGCTGAACTTCTCTGAATGCCTGTATTCATGTAGGCTTCGTTATCGTAGCAAACATAGATAATATCGTCGTTCCGCTCGGCTACACCTGAAAGGGCCTGGATGCCGATGTCGAAAGTTCCTCCGTCTCCAGCCCAGGCAACCACAGTTGTTTCTGTATCGCCGACCATTTCCAGGCCGGCCTTCACTCCAGAAGCAGACACCGCCGCTGTTTCAAAGGCACAATGGAATATAGGAACATCAAGGGACGAATAGGGGAATGGCCCGTCTATAACTGACCAGCAGCAGGCAGGAATGCAGAGTGCTACTTTTTGTCCCAGAGCTTTAAGAACATATCTCATGGCCAAAGTCGCTCCGCACCCCTGGCAGGCTAGATGCCCGGAATTCATAAGCTCTTCTTCAGGGAGGGAAAGCTTCATCTTTTTTTCTTTTTTCATCTCTTCACTCCTATCCAGATGATTTCTTCTTCTGGCTTCTTTTTCTTCAGAGCATAATTGGTGATTTCTTTAAAGGTTGAAGGAGTGATATCCCTTCCTCCTAACCCGGCGATAAAGCCGAAGACAGGCAGGCTGTCGTTGTGTCCGTACAGGGCAGATTTGACTTCTTCATAAAACATTCCGTGGTGACCATAGGAAATATTCCGGTCAACCACAGCTATCTTCTCTGCTCCTTTAACAATATTTCGAACTGTCTCGAAGGGAAACGGTCTGAAGGCTTTAATCCTTAAGTTTCCGGCCCTGATACCTTCCTGGCGAAGCTCTTCTGCAGCAACCCTTGCGGTTGAACCTACTGTTCCCGAAGTAATTAGGATTATGTCTGCATCATCGCAGCAATATTCATCCACCAGGCCCAGATAGCGGCCAAACATTTTTTCATATTCTTTCCCAGTTTCTTCGATCAAAGCCGGAGCTTTTTCCATATCTTTTTGGAGTTTGTACCTCAATTCAAAGTAGTGCTCCGGAGAAGTGAGACCGCCAAATGCATGCGGCTCGTCAGGAGTGATTTTGATTTGGGGTTTAAAAGGAGGCAAATATGCATCCACTTTTTCCTGCTCAGGAACGTCTACGACTTCATAGGTATGCGATAGACTGAACGCATCAAGAACCACCATGCTGGGAATAAGGAGCTTTTCTGAAACTTTAAAAGCCTGGATAACTGTGTCCAGAACTTCCTGGTTGCTGCAACAATAAAACTGGATCCAGCCGGTATCTCTCTGGGAGAGGCTGTCATTCTGGTCAGACCAGATACTCCATCCAGGAGCCATAGCTCGGTTTATGTTTCCCATTACAACAGGCAGTCTTCCGCCTGAAGCCCAGTGGAGGAGCTCATGCATCAGGGTCAGACCCTGGGAAGAAGTAGCCGTGAAGGTTCTTGCTCCTGCCAGGGATGCTCCGAGGCAGGCAGCCATTGCCGAATGCTCTGACTCAACCTTGATGAATTTTGCATCCAAAGTTTTATCTGCACACATTTCTGAGAGGAGTTCGACCACCTGAGTCTGGGGGGTAATAGGGTAGGCGGAAATCACCTGAGCCCGGCCGAGCATTGCCCCGTAGGAGAGGGCGTGATTTCCCATGATTACTTTTTTCATTTCTCCTCCTCTACCATGGCAATGCATTTTGTAGGGCATTCCTCTGCACAGATGCCGCAGCCCTTACAGTACACATAGTCAACCACAGGCCATTCGTCTTCGACAAAAATGGATACATCGGGACAGAATTTCCAGCATATGCCGCATTGAATGCAGTTATCAAGGTCGATGACAGGCTTGATATTTCTCCAGACTCCTGTTTTATTATGGAGCATGGTCCCGATAGACATCGGCATCAGAGGAACATCTTTTTCAGATTTGAAAACAATCTTTTGTGCCTGCTTATTTTTTTTCATGATATATCCTTGTAGATAATTTCTTGGTAAGTAAGTGAATAGCGCAATAAGCGATACACTTTTCTTACATATTATCTTTACTGACTTGTAAAACGCGTCTTAAGAATATCTAACATTTATTATACCATATCTATAGGAAAGCTAAAATAAGAACGCGCTAAGATTTTTCATAAGCTTCTTTTGCTGCGGCTGCATTATCTTTGGGTTTGACGGGAACTCCCTCTTGCACTGCCTCGAGCACTGATTCGATTTTGGCTAGCTTCAATATCTTGACCACTGCCCCCACAATAGCCGTGTTGACAATAGGGGCAGCCAGTGTCCCCAGCTTGTGCTTTACAGCAATTTCTGTGGCGTTTATTGTGGCAACTTTAAATTTTTTAGGGAATTTCAGCTCCTCAGGTTTTTTTTCGCTGTTGACAATTATATGGCCTCCTTCTTTCAGGCCTTCTGTGATATCGATAGCCTCGATGAGAGTCGGGTCAACGACAATGACATGGTCAGGGTTGTAAATTCTGCTCTTGTCATAAATGGGCTTATTGTCTATACGAATAAAAGCAAAAACCGGAGCGCCCCGTCTTTCCACGCCAAATTCCGGGTAGGCTTGGACATAATTTCCTTCTTTAGAGATAGCATCAGCCAGAATTTTTGAAGCAACAACAGTCCCCTGACCGCCTCTTCCATGAAAGCGGATCTCGATCATTTCCTTCTCCTTTTAACTGGCATTACTGTTTCTTTTAGCTATCATTAGTGAGGACAGAAGAAAGTTTCCAGCGTGTCATTGCCAACGACCGAAGAAAGTTTCCAGCGTGTCATTGCGAGCGACCGAAGGGAGCGTGGCAATCTCATAGGAAAAATTATTATTGCTATTGCATCGTTCCAATCTAAAAGTGTTATTAATTATGAGATTGCTTCGCTTTGCTCGCAATGACAATGTAACTTCGCTCCTCGCAATGACAATGTAACTTCGCTCCTCGCAACGAGATATAATCAACCAACTTTGGGAGAAAGCCTACAAACTAAAGCTCATCACTCTATGGGAATGGCACTGGATGTTGACTGCAGCGGGCATGGAGGCGATGTGGCAGGGGAAGGCTTCAACATGAACGGCAAGAGCAGTGATCCTTCCACCCATTCCCTGAGGTCCTATTCCCAAATTATTTATCCTTTCCAACAGCCTTCTTTCCATGTCTGCATAAAAAGGATCAGCATTGTGAGACCCCAGGGGCTTTCTCAAAAGAGCCTTTTTGGCCAGGAGAGCAGAATATTCGAAGTTTCCGCCGACGCCAACTCCGACAACAATCGGGGGGCAGGGATTAGAACCTCCCTTATCCGCGGTTTCGACCACAAAATCTTCAATACCTTCCATCCCAGCAGCAGGCGCAAACATACGCACAGCGCTCATATTTTCTGCGCCTCCTCCTTTGGCAACAAACGTCACCTTGAATGCATCGCCTGGAACAACTTCCCAGTGGATATAAGCAGGAGTGTTATCTCCGGTGTTTTTTCTCCGTATGGGATCCTCGACGACAGATTTTCTAAGGTATCCTTCTTCATATCCAGCTCTGGTGCCTTCGAAAAAGGCATCTCTCAGACTTCCTAATCCATCATCTTTTTTGAGCTCTACATCCTCGCCAAGTTCGACAAAAAAAACAGCTAGACCTGTATCTTGGCAGAGTCCCAATTCTTCACACTTGGCAATCTCTGCGTTCTTAAGAATTTGTTTAATGACCTCTTTTCCTGCCGGGGACTCTTCCTTTTTTTCCATCTCTTTGATGACATCGATCACATCATCCTGGAGTTCGAAATTTGCTTTTTGGACTAGGTCTTTTATTGTATCCCTGACCTTGGCCAAGCTTACGACTTTCATAAAATCCCTCCGGGTAAGAATAGATTTGAAAACGGTATGAATTAAATCTTAGTTTAGGATTCTACAAAAAGCCTGTCAAGAAATTTATTGGGGCCAGGCCCCATTTATTCATTTATTGGGGCCAGGCCCCATTTATTACATTTATTAGGCTGCATAATAAAGTCTGGCCGGGCTGTTCCTTTGCTTGGCTATATCTTTAAGTTTATAGCCATTAGCTTGATTTCGGTCATCTCTTCGATAGCGTATCTAAGACCTTCTCGGCCGAATCCAGACTCCTTTACTCCGCCGTAAGGCATATGGTCGATTCGAAAAGTGGGGATATCGTTGATGATAACGCCTCCCACATCCAGGATTTCAAAAGCTTGAAAAGCTTTTTTTAAGTCACCTGTGAAGATTCCAGCTTGAAGGCCATATATTGAATGATTAACTCCTCTTAATGCCTCCTCAAAATCTTTATAGCGGTAAACGACAACCACAGGCGCAAAAGCTTCTATCCAGGAGATACGGAGTTCGGGTTTGACGTTTTCCAGTATTGTCGGCTCGAACATTACTCCGTCTCTTTTTCCCCCCAAGACAATGCGGGCGTCGTCATCAACTGCCTCTTTGACCCATTCCTCTGTCTGTTTTGCAGCATCAAGCGTTATCATCGGGCCGATATCCGTCTCTTCCTCAAGAGGATTTCCCATCTTGAGTTTCTTTGTGGCTTCGATGAAATCGGCCATGAAACTATCATAGATTTTCTCGTGGAGAAATATCCTCTGAATGGATATGCAGATTTGCCCGGAGTAAGAAAAGGAACCCAGTATCGTCCTGGGAAGGGCAAAATCCAGGTTAGCATCAGGCTCTATGACGACGGCGGCATTGCCTCCAAGTTCAAGCGTCACCTTTTTCTTTTGGGCTTTCTTTTTAAGCTCCCAACCAATTGCCGGACTTCCCGTGAAGGTGACCATTTTTACCCTATCATCCGTAAGCAGAATATCAGCTGCTTCATATCCTGAGGGAACGATGTTTATTCCGCCTCGAGGATAATCTGTCTCGTTTATGATTTCACCGAGAAGGATGGATGTCATGCACACCTGAGAAGAAGGTCTTAGGACAACCGTATTCCCTGAAGCGATGGCGGGTGCAACTTTATGAGCGACAAGATTAAGCGGGAAATTGAAGGAGGAAATGGCAGAAATTACTCCGATAGGGAAGCGTCTCACCAAACCCCAGCGCTCCTTTGTTTGGGCGCTCAGGTCAAGGGGAATGATTTCTCCACATATTCTCTTGGCTTCTTCAGAGGCGATTTTAAACGTGCTTGCTGCTCTTTCAACCTCTATTCTGGATGCCTTGATTGTTTTTCCACCGGAGAGAGTTATGGATTTAGCCAGTTCTTCCTTTCTTTTTTCAATTTCTGAAGATATTTTCTCCAGGACTTGAGCACGTTCCAGACTTGAGAGTTTTTTTGTTTCTGAGAAGGCTTCATGGGCGGCAGTGACCGCCTTTTCTGTGTTATCCTTTTCAGCAAAATAGACTTTACCAACAACACTCTGGTCATAAGGAGATTTAGTTTCTCGCTTGCTTTTTGATACTTCCCATTTCCCATTAATCAATAACTTGTATTCCCGCATTTTTCATTCCTCCTTTTTTTTTCTGTATTTGGAGTTTATCTGCCATTGAGATTTTATTTATCGTTGAGGTATCTTTTGTCATTGCGAGTTTATATATCATTACTAGTTTATATGTCATTGCGAGCGAAGCAAAGCAATCTCATAAATCAATTGATAAATCTTTCCAGGAGGGATTAATACTCGAAATCAAATCAATCTTTTTTTGTCTTGAGCCAGCTTTTATTTGCTTTTCTCTCGCGATTGCATCGTTAATATCATCAAAAACTTCATAGTAAATTAACTTATTCACATTATATTTCTTTGTAAATCCTTCAACTAATTTCGATTTGTGCTCATATACCCGCTTTTCTAAATCACTTGTTACCCCAGTATAAAGTACGCTGTTGAGTTTATTTGTCATTATGTAAATATAAAATTGATTGCTCATTTATTATATTTTAAAAAGAAAAAATAATTATATGAGATTGCTTCGTCGCTTCGCTCCTCGCAATGACATGCTAGGAATCTTCCACGGTTCGCTCCTCGCAATGACATGCTAGGAATCTTCCACGTTTCGCTTGGAATGACATTTAATTTGTTAGTATTTTTAGAGTCTTTATTCTTTGCTGAAGAAAAGGTTTTTTAACATTATTGCATCCTGCTCTAAGTTGGGGCTTTCACAAATGATCGTTCCTTCTACACCATAGTCCTTCAAAGCTTGGATCCATTCATCAAAACGGAAGTCAGAATCTTTCAGGTTCAAATGCTTCTTTTCTCCTTTATCGTTGTAATCAACTCCCGAGATATGAATGTGCATATTTTTAACGGCTTTGCTACCCAGTTTTTTTTCTATTTTTTTAAGGATGCGGTGGAATTCGCTGTAGCTGTTTGCTTTTCCTTCCCGCGCATGTATATGGCAGAAATCGATGCAGGGCAGGATTCCTTCCACTTCGCGGCACAGATAAAGAATGTCCTCGAGCGAGCCGAACTGCGTCCTTTTTCCAAGTGTTTCTGGCCTGAGGATAACCGGAGTTCTATCTGATTTTAAAATGGAAGCTACCTCCTTCAATCCTTCCTTAATGGTTTGAGAAGCTCTTTCAGGTCCAACTCTTCCATAGTAGCCAGCATGAAAGACAACACTCTCAGCGCCGCAAATCTCGGCCATCCTGGCTGAGCTCAAGATTCTTTCTTGACTTGCCAGCCTTTTTCCTTCCTCGGCCGAATTCAAATTCACATAATATGGAGCGTGAACACTGAGGGATACGTTGAGGGCTCTTGCTTCTTCTTTGATCTTCTGGGCTAGGTCAGTTCCCATTTTCAAGCCTTTGACAAACTCGATTTCAAGACATTCGAGGCCCATTTGGGCAATTTTCTTAATAGCGGCTAAAGTGGAGGATGGATAAGCAGACAGAGGCACTCCTGCTGTGCCAAAACGAAGTTTTTTAGAAGCAGACGTCATCGGCCTCTCCCTTTTCAGAGTTGAGAAATTCGCTCACAATCTGCAGGGCACAGAATTCACCGCACATGGAACAGGCCGTAGATTTTGATTTCCTTTTCTTTCTTATATCTTGGAATTTATGGGGGTCTAAGGCAAGTTTCTGCTGCTCTGCCCAATCGAGTTTTTTTCGGGCTTCAGATATTTTTAAATCTCTATCTAGAGCGCCTTTGACACCCTTGACGATATCAGCTGCATGGGCAGCAATCTTAGAGGCGAGGAGGCCAGCCCTAACATCGTCGACTGATGGGAGGCCGAGGTGCTCGGAAGGTGTGACATAGCAGAGAAAATCTGCTCCAGCCGCAGCAGCTATAGCTCCTCCTATGGCCGAGACTATATGATCGTAGCC
>WVXO01000045.1 GCA_011773465.1 Candidatus Aminicenantota bacterium
TGCGAACTATATGTCATTGCAAACTATATGTCATTGCGAGCCCTGTAAGGGCGAAGCAATCTCATACAATAAATTGCCATTGCGAACGCAGCGTGGCAATTTAACTAGTAAAAAGGTTGAGATTGCCACGTCGCTTCGCTCCTCGCAATGACAACTATAAAAAATGAGATTGCGCAGCCTGTTCCGAGCAAAGCGAGGAATCTCCTTCGTTCCTCACAATGACGTAAGAGCAATCTTCTTGGGTCACTCGCAATGACTTCCTATCAAAAAATGTCGCGACAAGGACTAATAATAAAAGAGAGAGATGTACGGAATTTTGTACTTATCCCTTAAAACCTTGATTAACTTTATCTTGAAAATCCTCTCAAATTCCTCTTCTTGTTTGAATTCATAATCTTTTAAAACTCCACTTTTCACGCCCTCTTTCTCTTCATCCAAAGAATTCTTCCAGAGTAGTTGTTCGATTTTTCTTTCTAGCCGCTCCAGCTTTTCTTCGTCAAAATGACTTTGAGAGAGCAATTTTTGAGCCTGGGAGTAAGCCTCTTTCAAATAGCTTATCTGGTGAGGGATTCTTGCTAAAAATCTTTCGACCTCAGCCTTGGCTCGATATCTTTTCTCATGTCTTTCCACTATCCTTTGCTTGTGTCCAACTTTCCTTTCTCTATCCTGCTCAAAGGCTTTTAATACTTGGAGGTCGCAGAAAGCGAGAGAATGAATTTTAGCCTTTTTCCCAGGTTTTCGCCTGTAAATCTCGAACGATCTCTCGATCCCTTCCAAAACAACATGAAGAGGAATTCCCATCTTTTCCCACCCCGCAATATAGTCTAGTTCTTTGGAAGAGAGGAAAAAGGGAGCCCCCCGGTGCTTGAAAAAATGAAGGGCGATAGATTGGAAATACTTACTCCCGGATTCTTTCATGAAGGATCCTCAGTCCCTCTAAAGCAAGATGCGGCTCGTGAAAATCAATGGAATTGATCTCATGGCCGATTTGGGCGGCAAAGCCTCCAGTGGAGATGACGCAGGCTTTCTCTCCTAATTCTCTTCTTATCTCTTCAATAATATTGGAGACAAGGCCCACATAGCCAAAATAAAGACCTGATTGCATGCTGGAGACAGTCGTCCTGCCTATCGCCTTACTGGGTTTTTTTATTTCTATATGGGGTAACTTGGCTGTTTTAAGGTAAAGAGCTTCGGCGGAAATTTGAATTCCCGGGGCTATAGCCCCACCCAAATACTCCCCTTTAGAAGAGACAGCATCAAAGGTGGTAGCGGTTCCGAAATCAACCACAATGCAGGGGCCCCCATGCTTCTCAAAAGCTGCAACAGCGGCAACCACTCTATCCGCTCCCACCTCGAGCGGATTTTCATAAAGAATTGCCATCCCTGTCTTCAATCCTGGCCCGACCACAACAGGTTTAATCCCAAATAGACTCCGGCTTAAATCTTGAAAGACAGGCGTCAGGGGAGGGACTACGCTGGAGAGAACAACGGACTTTATATCCTCGGCCGTCATCCCTGATAAGGAAAGCAGGTTTAAAAAGATAATCCCATATTCATCACAAGTTTTCTCTGTTTCTGTCCTGATCTTCCAATTCTTGATTAATTTCTTTTTCTGAAATATTCCCACACCGATGTTGGTGTTACCTATATCTATGGCTAAAATCATCTCATTCCTCCTTCTTATTATTTCGCACTGGAATCATCTCTAGGGAATAAGCAAAGATCAGGCTGGATGATTGAGAAAACCGTAAGAAAGGCTGAGCGGGCACGGTTCCTCGACAGCAGGAGAGGAGAGCGAAGCCTGGGTCCGAGCTTCGAAAAAGGGGACAGTCCCCTTTTTCTGCGCGTGTTTTCGAAACACCCAGCCTGAACAATGGTTTTTTCTTCCATCATTGAAAAAGAAGATGCTTACTTTTTCTTTGTCTTTATCTCTGCTGAAAAAAAAGGCTTTCTCTCTCCTCGGCTTTCCAGGATCAAGCCCCCTTGAGAGTGAATCCCTCTGTAAATTCCAGAAATTTCCCCGCTTTCGGTAATCAGAGTTACTTTCTTTCCGAGCGGCAGATTCGAATTTTCTTGAAAATGGCTGATAATTCTGTCCTTCTCATTCTTTAAGAATCGACCATACCAATGATTTAAAGCAGGCCAAAGGTTTTTAAGCACGCTATCCTCATCCATATCTTCTTTTGATATAAGCTTAAGGGAAGTGGCTTGATGGCGAATTTCATCTGGGAAATCGTCTCTCCCATGGTTCAAATTCAGGCCAATCCCCAGGATAGCATAGTTGATTCGGTCTCCTGAAAAGCCAGTCTCGCAGAGAATGCCTCCCAATTTTTTTCCCCCCCATATTAGATCGTTGGGCCATCTAAGTTTGATCCTTAATCCGACTGAATCGAAAATGGCATCCGCGACAGCCAATCCGGCCGCAAGAGGTAGAAGAGAAATGTTGGAATGGGGCGGGCGGAGAATTACAGAGAGATAAATCCCTTTTTTTCTGGCCGAGTACCATTTCCTTCCTTTCATCCCCCTCCCTTTTGTCTGTTCATCAGAGATGACAACAGTGCCTTCCTCTTCTCCAGAAAGGGCCAGTTCTTTAGCTATGTCGTTCGTAGATGGGCAGCTCTTAATCCGGTTTATTTTTGCCCCGATTTCCATGGTAAAAAAAGTGCGTGAATGTCTTCCTCTGGAGATCTTTAAAGTAGGGAGAGAACATGATTGAGGCTTTCTTCTAGCTTTGTTTTTTTGCCACGAAGATCCCGAAGCTTTCCTTTTGTTTCTTTAATGACTTCTTTTGGAGCGCGGTTAAGGAAATTGGCGTTTTTGAATCTGGTTTCTATTTTTTCAATATCCAGCGTAATTTTCGAAATCTCTTTCTCAAGCCTCTGTTTCTCCTGATTTAAATTGAAGACTCCTTCCTCGATGGGAATAGCTATCTCCCAAGAACCGGCAATCCCCTTTAAGAGCTTCTTTTGCCGCGGAAAATGATCCAAAATTTCAACCTGACGAATATTAGCTAGAGTCTGAATGTAATCCTTTGTATGGCGAATGATTTCTGCCTCTGCTTTTTTTCCCACTTTTCTCTCATCCCTCACCTTCACGTAAAGATCAACTTTTTTCTTAGGAGGAATCCTGTTCTCTGCTCTTATGGTTCTGATCCCGACTATTGCCTCCTGAAGGAATCTCATCTCTCTTTCTACCTCCTCATTTCGCAAATCCTTTCTAGCTCGTGGGAAGGATGCCACTGCCAAAGATTTCTCGGAAGAAGGGATATGCTGCCAGATTTCCTCAGTAATGAAGGGCATAAACGGATGAAGAAGCCTCAGGATCTGGTCTAAAGTATCAACCATGACAGCCTCCGACGTTCTGTTCCCTTGTTTAAGACTCGGCTTAACCAGCTCAATATACCAGTCACAAAATTCACCCCAGATAAAATGATAAATTTTATTGGCTGCATCATAAAACTTATAATTTTCCAAAGCATCATGCAGCTCTTCAATAATCCAGACTAGCCTGCTTCGGATCCACCTGTCAGCCAGGGTTAATTCCTCTTCTTTCAGGCGAAATTCCTCTCCTTGGATGTTCATCAAAACAAAGCGGGAAGCATTCCATATTTTGTTGGCAAATGCCTGATAGCCTGCCATCCTCTCTTCAGCAAGAGAGAGATCCATGCCAGGAATGGCTAAGGCAGCCAGGGTAAATCTCAGAGCATCTGTGCCATATTTCTCGATCATTTCAAGGGGATCAATAATATTTCCCTCTGATTTGCTCATTTTTCGTCTTTTAAAATCTCTTACCAGGCCGTTTATAAAAACATGGCGGAAAGGGATATCCCTGGTGAACTTAAGCCCCATCATAATCATCCGGGCAACCCAGAAAAAAATGATGTCAAATCCTGTTGACATAAGATCTGTAGGATAGAAAGTCTTTAAATCCTCTGTTTTCTCGGGCCAACCCATGGTCACAAAAGGCCACAAGGCAGAACTGAACCATGTATCAAGAACATCTTGATCCTGAACAAGCTCCGAGCTCGGGCATTTTTCACATTTTTCGGGCGTTTCATCCGAAACCACAATATGCTCGCATTCCTGGCAATACCAGGCAGGTATCCTGTGTCCCCACCAGAGTTGACGTGATATACACCAGTCATGAATGTTGTACATCCATTCAAAATAGGTCTTGGCCCAGTTGGAGGGGATGAACTTAATCTTCCCTTCCTCGACCACCTTGATAGCTTCTTCGGCCAAAGGCTTCACGCGAACAAACCACTGCCAGGAAAGATGAGGCTCAATAATCGTTTTACAGCGGTAGCAATGGCCGACTGCATGCTCGTAATCTTCGGTCTTGGCGAGCAATCCCTTTTGTTTAAGCTTGGCTATCACCTTCTCTCGACATTCGAACCTGTCTAATCCTTTAAATTCTTCTCCAGCCGCTTCAGTCATCCTGCCTGAGCCATCGATCACAATGACCTGCTTAAGATGGTGGTGTTTTCCCAATTCAAAATCGACAGGATCATGGGCTGGGGTAACTTTGACTGCTCCGGTCCCGAATTCTCTCTCAACCCGCTCGTCTGTAATAACAGGAATCTCACGGTTTACAAGGGGTAGAAGGACTTTTTTCTTCTGAAACTTCGAATAACGCTCATCATCGGGGTGGACGGCGACCGCAGTGTCACCCAGCATGGTCTCGGGACGTGTGGTGGCAACCGTAATA
This sequence comes from Candidatus Aminicenantota bacterium, assembly GCA_011773465.1. Lineage (GTDB taxonomy): Bacteria > Acidobacteriota > Aminicenantia > Aminicenantales > Aminicenantaceae > SOIV01. The sequence goes on from WVXO01000045.1 coordinate 4,708, forward strand.
CTCTCTTCAGAATCCAAGAGGGGATATTTGATGTAGTAGAGTTTCGCCTTTCGTTCCCTGTGTTCAACTTCGATATCTGAAAGAACTGTTCCACAATGGGGGCAGCGATTAACAAGGTAATAGTCTCTGTAGATAAGACCCTCATTATAGAGTTCGACAAAAACGTGTCTCACTGCTCTGGAGAAACCCTCATCCAGGGTAAATCTTTCTCTTGTCCAGTCTAAAGAAGTCCCGATTCTCTTCAGCTGATGGATGATAATCCCACCGTATTTCTCCTTCCAGTTCCAGGCTACTTTCAGAAACTCTTCTCGACCGACTTTCTCCCGCGTCAATCCCTTTTCAGCCAGACTCTGTTCAATAACATTGTGAACAGCGATGCTGGCATGATCTGTCCCGGGAAGCCAGAGAGTGTTGTATCCCTGCATCCTGCGCCAACGAACTATGATATCAGGCAGGGTGAAGCAGAGGGCATGTCCTATATGAAGAGATCCTGTGACATTTGGAGGGGGAAGGACCATAGAAAATTTCTTCTTGGAGGAAGGAATCCGAGGAACAAACAGACCTTCATCGATCCAGAATTTCGACCATTTTTCCTCAACAGGCTTAGGATCGTAAACTTTTTCCAGAATATGTTTTTTCTTCATCGGGATCAGACCTTCAAAGCTCTTATAGCTTATTTTTTTCCTTGTTTATTCCTCTAAGGCTAAGCTTATTATGTTAATAGCATATAATATTCAAATTATTAAAGTTTTTAAAGTATTAAAGGTCTGACCCCATCAATATTCAATGAAGACAGAGTCTTCCCCTAACAGGCTCTCGATTCTTGTTGTTATTTCTTCTGAGAGAGATATGCCTTGGACATCCCTAGACTGAACCACCATTCTGTAGGAATGTGGAGTTTCAAGCTCAAAAAACACCGGACAATCCCCTCGATTCTTGTCCAGCATCCCCTTTAACTCTTCAAACACTGACTCCTCGATGCCGGGAAGAAAAATCCTCAAGATTACTCTTTTCGCCTGTTTTTGGATGGCATCTGCTAAGGGCATAACCTGGAGAAGATGGATCCTTTGGCTCTCTCCTTCTCCTAAAAACTTCCCCTTAACCCAGACTAGCTGGTCTTCTCTTAGGTGGTCATAATATTTCTTATAACTATCAGGAAAGACAACGACCTCAATCCGGCCGCTCAGATCTTCCAAGATAAAGGTGGCCATCCTCTCATCCTTCCTAGTTTTAAGGGATTTAAGGGAAGATATGATTCCTGCAACTCTGATTTCGCTATTAAAATCTTTTTCCTCATCCAGCTGGCTTATTGGCTGGGAAACAAGTCTCTTTAATTGCTTCCCGAATTTGGCCAGAGGATGACCTGTGATATATAATCCCAAAGCATCCTTCTCATAGGAGAGAGAAAGAGATTCATCCCATTCTGGCATCTCCTCCAACTCAGGAGGAATGGGGGGAGGCTCGATTTGACCTGAGCCGAACAGGAGACTCTGTTTTGAAGATTTAATTTTTTGCATCTCATGAGCATGCTCGATCACTTTGTCTATGAGGTGAAACATCTGTGATCTTCTCCATCCTAATGAGTCCAGGGCTCCTGCTTTTATTAAACTTTCAATGACCTTACGGTTTAAGGCTTTGGGATCTGCCACCTCGCAGAGATCAAAGGGCGAGGTAAATTTTCCTCTCTCCTTTCTCGCCCGAAGCAAAGCCCGGACCGCTCCTTCACCGACATTTTTTACGGCTGAAAGGCCAAAGCGGATATCTCCCTTAGTGACAGTAAAATTGAAATCGCTTTCGTTAATATCAGGCGGGAGAATCTTAATTCCCAGTTCTTCGCATTCAATGATGTACTTGGCAACTTGAGAAGTGGCACCTCGTTCCGCTTCTGAAGTCAAGAGAGCCGCCAGAAAATGGGAAGGATAATGGGCCTTTAGGTAAGCAGTGCGGTAGGCCAAATAGGCATAGGCCGCGCTATGAGATTTATTAAACCCGTAACCGGCAAAATCTTTTATCTGATCAAAGATCTTATTTGCTTTGGCCTGGCTCAGACCTTTCTTCTTTGCCCCCTGGACAAATCTCTGCTTTTGGGCCTTCATCATGCCCGTAACTTTTTTCCCCATGGCCTTCCGCAGTATGTCGGCTTCAGCCATAGAAAATCCTGCCAGTTCCGTAGCAATTTCCATTACCTGCTCCTGATAGACAATCAGGCCTTGAGTCTCTTTCAGGATCGGTTCGAACTCCGCACATTCATAGCTAATTCGCTCAGGGTGGTTTTTGCGTTTTATAAATTCATCTGTCATTCCGCTCTTGAGCGGGCCCGGCCGGTAGAGAGCATTCAAAGCAATCAGGTCGCGAAAGTTTTCAGGCTTAAAATTGCGGAGCAAATCCTTCATTCCAGAGCTTTCAAACTGAAAGACACCATCTGTATTGCCTGACTTGAAGACCTCAAAAGTTTCCATATCATCCAGGGGAATATTCTTCATGTCTATCTTTTCGCCTGTTTCTTTGGCGACGAGTTCAACCGTATCTTGAATAACAGTCAGGTTGCGAAGCCCGAGCAAGTCCATCTTGAGCAGGCCGATGGCTTCGATATCCTGCATAGGAAATTGAGTCGTAATCTCACCCTTGACGGATTGGAAGAGCGGCATAAACTCCACCAGCGGTTTCGGAGTGATGACGATTCCCGCTGCATGAATGGAGGGATGACGAACCTGTCCCTCTAATTTTTGGGCCACAGAGAGAAGGTGGGCAATCTTGGCATCTTTGTCCCTCAGCTCCTTTAACTGGGGAATATTCTTTAATGCCCCTTCGATAGTGGCATCCGGACCGAAAGGAGGAATCATCTTGGCAATTTTGTCTACTTCGGGAAGCGGGACCTCAAGAGCCCTCCCCACATCTCTGACAGACTGACGAGCAGCCATGGTCCCAAAGGTGATGATCTGGCAGACGTTTTCCTGTCCGTATTTTTTGGTAACATAGGCGAGAACTTCATCTCTTCGTCTTCCACAGAAATCAATATCAATATCAGGCAGGCTGATTCGCTCCGGGTTGAGAAATCTCTCAAACAAAAGGTCGTATTCCAGGGGATCAATATCTGTTATTCCTAAACTATAGGCCAGCAGGCTCCCTGCAGCTGAGCCCCTTCCTGGTCCCACAGGAATATTTTTGCCTTTGGCCATCTGAATGAGATCCCAGACTATCAGAAAATATCCTTCGAAGCCCATTTCTTTAATGAGCTTTATCTCTTTCTCCAGTCTTTCCTCATATTCCTCAACAAGGTGCGCATGTGCATCCTTTTTCTTCGCCTTGGTGACGATCTCGATCTGCCTCTTGAATCCTTCCCTAACGACCTTATCAAAATATTCACTCAAAGATGTCCCCTCCGGCGCCTTGAATTGCGGCAAGAAATATCCGGAAAGGGGGAATTCAAAATTGCACTGCGCTGCGATCTTGGCTGTATTCTGGATGGCTTCAGGGATCTCGCCAAAGAGATCTATCATTTCTTCGCTCGACTTAAAATAGAACTGCTCGGTTCCGAAACGGATTCTATCCTGCTCTGTCACCCTTCTGTTGGTTTGAATGCAGAGGAGGATATCTTGGCTCTCAGCGTCATCTTTTGATAGATAGTGCACATCATTCGTGGCAACTAAAGGAATATTGAGTTTTCGAGAGAGGTTGAGGAGTGAAGGATTAATTTTCCTCTGTTCCTCGAGACCATGGTCCTGGATCTCTATGTAAAAATCACCCTTGGGAAAGATAGTGGCATACTCAAGGGCTGCCTTCTCTGCTTTCTCCTCCCGGCCTAACTCCAGATAAAGGCCAATCTCTCCTTTTAAGCACCCAGAAAGCCCGACCAAACCCTCGCTATGTTGAGCTAAAAGCTCTTTATCGATACGGGGTCTATAGTAGAAGCCCTCCAAATAGCTCTTGGTAACTAGCTGGCAGAGATTCCTGTACCCCTTTTCATCTTTAGCGAGCAAGATGAGATGAAAATGGTTCGGCCCTTTCCCCTCAGACCTTTTGATAAACCGGCTCTTGGGAGCAATGTAGACTTCGCAACCCAGGATCGGTTTTATTCCTTTCTCCTTTGCCTGCTTGAAAAAGCCCACCGCTCCAAAAATATTTCCATGGTCGGTCAGAGCAACCGCAGGCATATTGTTGTTATAGGCAGCTTCCACCAAGGATGCGGTTTTTAAAGCACCATCTAGGATGCTAAATTCTGAATGGTTATGAAGATGAATAAACGTAAGCTCCATTTTTATCTCTTAATAAAATGGGGCCTGGCCCCATTTTTTTGGCCCCATTTTTTTTATCATTCCCATTCTATTGTTCCTGGGGGCTTGCTGGTAGTATCATAAACCACCCGGTTGACACCCTCAACCTCGTTAACTATCCGATTCGATATGCGTGACAGGAGTTGCGGCTGAGCAGGATACCATTCAGCTGTCATCCCATCCACACTTCGGACGAGGCGGACAACAACAACGCTCTGGTAAGTCCGCCGGTCTCCCATGACTCCGACTGATCTAACAGGCAGTAAAACTACGAACGCCTGCCATAGCTTGCTGTAAATATTTGCTTTCTTTACCTCCTGGAGGAGAATCTCGTCAGCTTCTCTTAAAAGCTTAATCCTCTCTCGCGTAACTTCCCCCACGATCCTTACCGCAAGGCCAGGGCCTGGAAAAGGGTGTTGACGAATAAATTCCTCGTCCACCCCAAGCTCCGAGGCCACGGCCCTCACCTCATCTTTAAAAAGCTCTCGGAGAGGCTCTATAAGCCTAAACTTCAATTTGCTGGGCAATCCACCCACATTGTGGTGAGATTTAATGGAAGAAGAAGGGCCTTTGACAGGATTGCTTTCAATCACATCAGGATAAATAGTGCCCTGGGCCAGGAACCCCGCATCTCCTATTTTATCCGCCTCTTTTTCAAAAATGCGGATAAACCTCTCTCCGATGACCTTTCTCTTCTTCTCTGGAGATATCACTTTCTTAAGCCCTTCAAGAAACATCCTGGAAGCGTCAACGCCGATGATGTTAAGGGCCAATTTATTCCTGAACTTTTTCATCAATTCCTCGTATTGCCCTTTTCTCAAAAGCCCGTTATCAACAAATATGCAGAAAAGATTATCTTTTATGGCTTTGTGGACGATAAGCGCCGTGACCAGAGAATCGACTCCGCCGCTGAGCCCGCAGATAGCTTTCTTCCCAGCTACAAGCTGTCGGATTTCCTCCACCTTTTGGGCCACAAAAGAACCCATTCTCCATTCAGGCTTCAATCCCGAAACAGAAAAGAGAAAGTTCGACAAGATCTTTTTTCCCTGTTTAGTATGAACTACCTCTGGATGGAACTGGACGCCAAAAAGCTTTCTCTCTCTCTCTTCCATAACAGCCGCATCACAATGAGATGTCTGCCCAGATACGATAAAGCCGGGTGGAACCGTCTCTACTCTATCCCCATGGCTCATCCAGACCTGCCCGTTGTCTTTGATTCTAGAGAGCAATCCTCCTCTATCTGTTATCCTTAAAGCAGCAAATCCGTATTCTCTTTTCTTGGAAGAGGCCACTTTGCCTCCCAATAAATAAGCCATAAGCTGCAATCCGTAGCATATGCCCAGAACTGGAATCCCCATCTCGAATATCTCTTTAGAAACAAGAGGAGCTTCTTCACCATAAACACTCTGGGGGCCTCCTGAGAGTATTAAAGCAGCGGGATTTTCTCGTTTGATTCTTGAAGGACGAACACTGAAGGGGAAAATCTCGGAAAAAACTCCTAAGTCCCTTACTTTTCGAGCGATAAGCTGGGTATACTGGGAACCAAAATCGAGGACAATGACCTTCTTCATGTACCGATTTTAGCAGAGGAATTAAGGATTGTAAACGCAATTATCGAAAACAGGATAACAGAGGTAGCATTTCCAATTCTACAACAGCTGACTGCAATGGTCGAAGCATAGGTTTTGGGAAATAGCTGCAGCGACCATTGAAGAAAGGCTCAGGCTATATGGCTCTAAAACACTTTGCTTTTGCCCCAGCGAGTCAAAAGCAACTCGGATCAAGGCTTTGCTGCGCTAAAAATCTGAAGGGAGCTGGGCTATTTCCCAAAACCTTGTCTAATAACAGAATTGGAAATGCTTGTGATAATAGAAAGAAAATTGACTTCAATTCTCTATTATTTTATAGTTGTTTTGACCATGAACTGGGAAAAAATTGCTCGAGAAATAAGCATAAAAACAGCTTCAAAAATCATTCTTTTGGTTCTGGATGGTTTGGGTGGACTTCCCGTTCAGGGGAAAACAGAACTCGAAGCCGCTCACACACCGAATCTCGACCGTCTTGCCGCAAAAAGTGCTTGCGGTTTAACAGACCCGGTTTTCATGGGCATCACTCCAGGGAGCGGACCAGCCCACCTTTCTCTGTTTGGTTACGATCCTTTGAAATACGTCCTGGGCCGCGGAATCCTAGAGGCTCTCGGTTCTGGCGTAGAGGTAGCGAAAAATGATCTGGTAGCCAGGGGAAATTTTGCAACTTTGAGAAACAATCTTATTGTTGACCGAAGAGCGGGCAGAATCCCCACCAGCGAAAATGAAAAACTTTGCCAGAAACTCAACAGCTCTTTAAAAAGTATCAAGGGTGCAGAAATCACCCTTTTCCCCGGGAAAGAGCACCGCTTTGTGGTCAAATTCAGCGGAGAAGGGCTCTCAGAGGCTCTCACGGATGCAGACCCTCAAAAGGAAAACAAGCCCAGAGTACCTGCTCAAGCAATTTCCAAAGATGCAGCGGGAACTGCCCGATTAGTAAATGATTTTATTGATGAGGTGATAGATCTCTTGAGGGATACTCCGAGTGCCAATGCCATCCTTTTAAGGGGATTCTCTAAATATCCCTCTCTTCCGAGCATGGGTGAGCTTTATAAATTAAAACCTGCTGCCATAGCTAACTATCCCATGTACAAAGGCTTGTCCAGGCTTGTAGGGATGGACGTTCTCGCTGCAGGCCAAAACTTACCCGAACTCTTCGCGGCCTTAGAAAAAAACTACAAAGACTATGACTTCTTTTATATCCACGTGAAAAAAATGGATTCTGCGGGTGAGGATGGAAATTTTAAGGCAAAAAAAGAAGCCATCGAAGAATCAGACACCTACATTCCCCGCCTTCTTGCCCTTAAACCTGAAGTCCTGGTCGTTACTTCGGATCATTCTACGCCTTCTCTTTTAAAATCTCATTCCTGGCACCCCAATCCATTCCTCCTTTTCTCCGAAGCTTCCCTGGCTGATAAGGTGAGCCGATTTACCGAAAAGGAGTGCAGCCAGGGCTACCTGGGAAGATTTCAAGCAATTTATGCCATGCCTTTGATGCTGGCCCATGCGGGAAAACTAAAAAAATTTGGAGCCTGAGGTCTCTTTCCGTTGACACTAACTGAGTTGTACTATAGAATTAATAGAGATTATTGATGCAAAAATACAAAAGCTGCTGGCTGTGGATAATCCTCTTTTTTTCCCTTATTTTCTTAACGTTCCCTTCTCATCCTGACTCAAGAGTGGAAATCCACAGCGTTCGTTACCACACACATCCCTCTTATACCAGGGTTGTTGTTGATATCGGGAAATTGAGGGAATACGTATTCAGCGAGCTTCCCTCTCCAGATCGAGTCTATGTTGATATCTACCAGGCCAAGCTGAATCCCATTTTACATGGCAAAGCATTTCTTGTGGAGAATGACTACCTCAGGCAAATACGTGTAGCTCAAAAGACATCTTCTACAGTCAGAGTTGTGGCTGACCTTGATTTCAAGAAAGCATACTTTCGAGTCTGGCACCTCCCTGACCCGTTCAGGATCATCATTGACATATATCCCTCCAAACTCCCGAGTATCCCCCTGCCTCCCCAGCCTGCCAAATCAGGATCAAGCATAATTCGCCAGTTAGGCTTGGGAATCCAGAGAATTGTCATCGATCCTGGCCACGGAGGCAAAGATCCTGGTTGCATCGGAAAAAGCGGACTCATGGAAAAAAGGATAGTTCTCGATGTGGCCACGTGTCTTAAAAAAATACTTGAATCAAAAGAAAACCTCGAAGTGATAATGACCAGGGAATCAGACATCTTTCTTGATCCGGAAAGCAGGACGGTGATAGCCAATCAGAAACAGGCAGATCTTTTCATCTCCATCCATGCCAACGCCAACCGCAGCCGGAAGCTTTCGGGCGTTGAGTCATTTTATCTTAATTTCAGCCAGGATCCTTCTGTCATCGAAATAGCGGCCCGAGAGAATGCAACTTCTACCAAGAACATCAGCAAAATGAAGGAAATCATCGAGAAAATCGTCCAAAACAGCAAGATTGTTGAATCAAGAGAACTCGCTGAGAGCATCCAAAACAGCCTGGTGAAAAGTCTCTCTCAAGAATACAGCGATGTCAGAAGCCTGGGTGTCAAAGGAGGTCCCTTTTGGGTTCTTATTGGAGGAGAGATGCCTTCTGCTCTCGTTGAAATCTCTCACTTAAGCCACCCAACTGAAGAAAAAAGGCTTAAGAGTCCAGAATACCGCCAGCGTGTTGCCCAGGGAATTTATGAAGGACTAATAGAATACGTGAACTCATTAGGGAAAGGAAAATAGCCATGAAGAGAAGAGATTTTATTAAGGATATAGCCGCAGGAAGCCTTCTGCTGAAGCTCCATCCTTCCCTTCTGGCTCAGAAGAAAAGCGTTCCAGACTTAGCCTGGATCCATGGCGATTCCCCCTCTTTGATAACAAGAGAAGCTCTCTCTTCGTTAGGAGGAGCGAAACGTTTCGTTTCCAGAGGGGATGTCGTGGTCGTTAAGCCCAATATTGGCTGGGACAGAACTCCTAAACTGGCAGCCTGCACCAATCCTGAAGTCGTCAAGACTCTGGTCGAACTCTGCCTTGATGCGGGTGCAAAAGAAGTTAAGATTATGGATAATCCCTGCAACCCGGCCAGAAGAACATATGTTCGCTCTGGTATTGCAGCAGCCGCCAAAGAAGCAGGAGCGAAGGTTCTCCTCCCCAATCCGCACCGTTTGAAAAAAATGGCGCTACATGGAGAATGGCTTAAAGAATGGGAAGTCTATACGGATTTTGTCGAAGCTGACAAAATCATAAACGTGCCCATTGCTAAAACCCACAGCCTGTCAAGGCTGACCATGGGCATGAAAAACTGGCTGGGAGCATTAGGAGGAAACCGCAACCAGCTCCATCAAAAGCTTGACCAGTCTATGATCGATCTGGCTTCCTTCTTTAGGCCTTGCCTTACAGTCTTGGACGGCTACCGGATACTCATCCGGAACGGCCCTCAAGGAGGCCGGGTCTCTGATACAAAGCTCTACAAAACCGTTGTAGCAGGAGTGGATTATGTGGCTGTTGATGCAGCAGGCGCCACCTTTTTTGATCTAGAACCTCAAGAGTTGCCCTATCTTCGAGTGGCCCACCAAAAAGGATTTGGAGAAATCGAATTGGAGAAGTTAATAATTGAAAAAAGAACGCTCTAAAAAATATAGAGCTATCCAAGCCGTTCGTATCCTCAGTCAGTCGATCTTCTTCATCCTCTTCTTCTATCTATTGTTGGTAACTCATTTTCCTGGGGAGGATTATATCGGTCGTGTAGAGATATTTTTCCATTTTGATCCTCTTCTAGCCATAGCAACCTTTATCGCTTCCCGAGCCTTTTTTGTTTCCTTTTCTCTTGCAGCATCGACAGTGGTGCTCACTTTTGTCCTGGGGCGGGTTGCCTGTGGCTGGGTGTGCCCTCTGGGCTCTACCCACCAATTCTTCTCTTTTATCTTCAAGAAATCTAAGCTTCTAAAACCTAAGAAAAACGGCGACAACCGGACGGCCTGGAAATATTATCTCCTGATATTTATTCTTGTAGGCACCCTTTTCTCATTGGACCTGGTGGGAATATTCGATCCCCTCTCTTTACTCTATCGTTCCTTTGTAGCAAGCATCCTCCCTGCCATAAACCTTGGATTATCTGCTTTTATTGGCCTTCTTTATCAAGTGAACATCTCCTCATTAGGTGATACCCTCGTTCAATTCTTCGAGAACCTAGCAGTCAATTCCGTATTTCGCCAGGGCTTTTTCCTGGGAGTGCTTTTCATCGGCATCTTGTTTCTTAACCTATCCAGAGAAAGATACTGGTGCCGCTACCTCTGCCCGTTGGGAGCTCTTCTTGGACTCATCTCAAGATGGAATGTTATGAAGCTTAAAATAGATACCAAAAAATGTATCGATTGCTGGCTCTGCACCATTCACTGCCAGACTCAAGCAAGGCCCTATCCCGAAGAAGATTGGAAAAGTTCCGAATGCGTATATTGTTATACGTGCAGCGCTATATGTCCCACCAGTGCTGTTAGTTTTCCGTTGAAATCCAAGCCTGAAGAAATCGTGCGGGTCGATCTCTCAAGGAGGAAGCTTATTTTTACCTCGCTCTTAGGGATAGCAGCTATTCCCTTTTTCCGTCTATCTCCTGCTACGAGGCGTGCCTCTCCCAAGCTGATCAGGCCTCCAGGAGCTCTCCCCGAGAAGAAGTTTCTTAAAAAATGCGTTAAATGCGGCGAATGCATGAAGGCTTGTCCGACAAATGGCCTCCAGCCAGCACTCGCCGAAGCCGGGCCTGAAGGAATCTGGACTCCTATTCTTGTTCCCAAGATCGGCCATTGTGAATATTACTGCTCTCTCTGTTCTCAGGTTTGCCCTACAGGAGCTATACAGGAACTCACAGTGGAAGAAAAAACAAAAATCAAGATTGGATTAGCTTGGGTCAACAAAAATACCTGTATTCCCTATAACCTGGGTACTCCCTGTATCGTCTGCGAGGAGCACTGCCCTACTTCTCCAAAGGCAATAAAGCTTGTGAAAAAAGAGGTTAAGCTTCCTGACGGAACCATAAAAACTCCATTAGCTCCGGTTATCAATACTGACCTCTGCATCGGTTGCGGGATTTGCGAAGCCAAATGTCCCGTCGTTGATGAACCTGCGATTTATGTAACGAGTGTGGGAGAAAGCCGCTCTGAAACGAATCAGCTCCTCCTTGATATAATAAAAGAGGAAGAGGGACTCTTTTAGAAAATAAAAGAAGCTGTTATTTACTAGAATTCTTGAGTTCTTCTAGAAGAGCAGAATCAGATTTTATCTTGGAAGAAGATACTCCACCCTTTTCCTTACTGACTTATCGTCGAATGACTTAGGTCTGATCTCCTTGTCTCAGCCACTTATGACAGAGAGCGCCTCGGCAGGTGCTACCAGTTGCTGCTTAGCTTGTATAAAACCCCCTTTTTACGGAGTGATTTCGAACTCTACTGTCTCCAACACCTCATCGTCTGGGCCTATTATATCCACATGCCAGTCTCCAATCTCATGAGCTTGGATTATTTTTGAGGACCAGGTACGCCAGCTAGCGGCTTCTACTGAGAGGTTTACTCTTGCCCTCTCTACATCTCCGTAATACCAGACATGGGCGATCTCAATAGGTTCTTGAGCACCTACAATTTTTGTAAAGCAGTAGAGCTTCGCTACCGCAACCTCAAAGCTGTCTCCGGCATCAATGGGTTCCCTTTCAACTACATCCCGACAGATAGCGGCTTCAGCTACTTCTATAGCCTCAGCCTCCTGAGCCTTAATAGCAACAGCCTGGTAGAGGATAATTGTGGTCAACATGGCTAGGATTAAAAGCGCATAAGGAAGTCTTTTCATAATGGCCTCCTTTCATGAAACTTTAATTTTGTATATTTTATGATTTTACTCGATTCAATTCAAGCATAAATAACGGCTTTTGGCAATGAAAAAAATGAACTACTGGGTATTGTCATTGCGAGCGACCGAACGGAGCGTGGCAATCCTCCGTTGCGAGCGAAGCGCGGCAATCCCTACCTTTTTATGAGATTGATTCGCCTTTCAGGGCTCGCAATAACAATATAACTGCGTTTCTCGCAATAAGATATAATTAAGTAAATTTGCGACAAAGCCTAATACTCATTCTGAGGCAATCTTTTTTAGTTCCTCCTTTAAGTAAGGAATAACCTGAAACAAATCGCCGATTACGCCGAAATCGGCAACTTTAAAAATAGAAGCCTCAGAATCTTTGTTAACAGCTACGATGAACTTCGAGGAAGACATTCCTGCCAAATGCTGGATGGCCCCTGAAATTCCAAAAGCTATATAAAGACTAGGAGAGACGGTTTTTCCAGTTTGGCCGACTTGATGCTGATGATCGATCCAGCCAGCATCCACTGCAGAGCGCGATGCTCCCACAGCTGAATGAGGAAGGAGAGAAACGAGATCCCTAAGAAGATCAAAATTTTCTGGACCTTTCATCCCTCTTCCTCCCGAAATCACTATTTCAGCTTCGGTCACATCAATCTCTGATCCTTCTTCTCTCAGAATCTCGAGTGCCGGAGCTTTTACCTGATCTTCAGGAATAACCACGTCTTTTCTAACCACTTCCCCTTTTTTCTCTCCTGGCTCTGCAAGCGGAAAAACATTTGGCCTGAGTGTAGCCATCATAGGTGAAGATTTAAAATTCAGGGTTATATAAGCCTTGCCAGCAAAGATGGGCCGGACTACTTCCAATTTCCCGTCTTTTGCAATCGTTCTGGTGCAGTCAGAAGCTAGGCTCACTCCTAGTTTGGCGGCCAGACGAGGAGCCAAATCTTTGCCCATCGAGCTTGCGGAAAAAAAGATACCCTCCGGCTTTATTTCCTCCACTAAGGAAAAAAGGGCCTGAGAAAAACCTGCGGCAGAATAATGGCTGAGGAGAGAATTCTCCATAACATAAACCTTTGAGGCCCCATAAAGCAAAACCTCGGAAGCCAAACCCTCCAAATTGTAGCCGATAAGAACAGCATTTGCTTCTGTATTTAGATCGTCTGCTCTTCTTTTCCCCTCTGAAAGCGCTTCCAAGGAAGATTTTTTGACCTTGCCGTCTCTAACTTCTATAAAAATTAAAATCATCTTATTCCTCCTCCTAGATAACCTTGGCTTCGTTGTGCAAGTATTCCACCATTTTCTTTGCCGCTTCCTCAGGTTCTTCCTCTATGACTTTTCCTGCCTTCCGTGGAGGCGGGCTTTCCATCTTGGCCAACTCCAAAAGGGGAACAACATCTTCTTCCTTCAGACCCAGATCCTCAAAAGCGAGGATTGGAATTTCCTTCTTTTTGGCCATCATTATTCCTTTTAAGGTTTCATAGCGAGGCTCATTCAATCCTTTCTGAGCACTGATAACTGCGGGTAAAGAAAAAGAGACTTTCTCCAGGGCTCCCTCAATCTCTCGATGGGCAGTGCCCTTCGTCCCTTCTATCTCCAGCTTTGTCACCACGTTAACTTGAGGCAAGCCCAGTAATTCTGCGACCATAGAAGGCACCTGGGCATTATCAGCGCCAACGGATTGTTTTCCAAACAAGAGAAGACTATAGTCGAGAAATTTTTTCTCTAAAGCCCGGGCGATAATTTTTGCCATTCTCAACCCATCGTAAGTTTCAGGTGTGTTATCCTTCAAAAGAAAAGCTTCATCAGCTCCCATAGCCAGACATTTTTTCAAAATAACCAGCGACTCATCAGCTCCAACCGAAAGGACAGTGACCTTCCCGCCTCCTGTCTCTCGTAAACGAAGTGCTTCCTCAACTGCATACTCATCATAGGGATTGAGAACAAAGCTTAGTCCCTCTTCAACAATTGTCCCCATCTCATGGTTTATCCTTATCTTTGATTCAGTATCAGGAACCCTTTTGACAAAAACAAAGATGTTCACTTATTCCTCCTCTTAGCATTTGCTTCCCTTCGTCCAGCAAGGACGAAGCAAGACAAGGTAGACGATCGAGAAAGGTAATTTTTCCTTTCCTGAACCATTCTTATGGTTTGCTAGCAAAGCTAAACCGACGGCTTTGCATAGGAAAAGAGAGACTTTGCAGCTGCTTTTACTCTCTCGCCTCTTCTATCTTTTTTAACAATAAATCTCTATTTTTATTTTGAGTTAATCTTCGAATCTCTTCAAAAGAAGAGTGCCGTTGGTCCCCCCGAATCCAAAAGAATTACTCAGAGCACAACGAATTTCAGCTGGCCGGGCCTTGTTGGGAACATAATCCAAGTCGCATTCTGGATCAGGATACTCATAGTTGATTGTAGGAGGCATAACCTGATTTTTCAGGCAGAAAGCAGTATAACCAGCCTCAACTCCGCCCGCCGCACCTAACAGATGCCCTATCATCGACTTTGTCGAATTTACGCCAATTTTGTAGGCATGTTCTCCGAAAACTTTTTTGATAGCTGCCGTTTCGATCTTGTCATTATAAGGTGTGGAAGTGCCATGGGCGTTTATATAGTTTACCTCTTCAGGATCAACGCCAGCATCATCAAGGGCCCTCTTCATCACAAGTACAGCTCCCTCTCCGTCCAGCGAGGGGGCTGTTACATGATAGGCATCTCCGCTCATCCCATAGCCGATGATTTCCGCATAAATATCAGCCCCTCGTTTGAGGGCTGCTCCCAATTCCTCGATAATAAGTATTCCTGCTCCTTCTCCGATGACAAATCCATCCCTCTCCGCATCAAACGGACGCGATGCCTTCTCAGGCTCGTTGTTTCTTAAAGAAAGGGCACGCATAGCACAAAATCCGGCAATTCCGAGTGGCGTAATCGGGGCTTCTGAGCCTCCAGCGATCATGATATCAGCGTCTCCTCGGGCAACAAGGCGGAAGGAATCACCAATAGCATGCGTGCTTGTGCTACAGGCCGTTGCCGTGGCTGAATTCGGACCTCTGGCTCTGTATTTTATGGAAATCTGACCTGAAGCTTCGTTAATGATGGTTGCGACCAGGAAAAAGGGCGAGACGCGATCTGGCCCTTTCTCGAGCAGTGTTTGGTGTGTTTTTTCGATGAAACCAATCCCTCCGATTCCAGATCCCACATAAACCCCACATCTGTCTCCTTCCAAAGCAGCAGGATTGAGACCGGAATCTTGAACCGCCAACTGAGCGGCAGCCATTGCATACTGGATAAACTGGTCCATCTTCCGCAGTTCTTTTTTTTCGATAAAACAAAGAGGGTCGAAGTCCTTGATTTGGCCTGCGATCTTGCTTGAGTACTTAGATATGTCAAAGCGGGATATAAGGCTGATCCCACTTCTGCCCTTTGAGAGGCCTTCCCAGTTTTTTTCCGCACCAATTCCTAAAGGAGAAACCAAACCAATCCCGGTAATTACAACTCGCCTTTCTCCAGGCCTGTTGCGGGAAGAAGAGGAATTTCCCATCAGAAACTTTGAGGTTTCTTACTTAGATAGATAAGCCAATATATAATCCATAGCCTTGCCAACGGTAGTAAGCTTCTCTGCCTCTTCATCAGGAATATCCATACCAAACTCATCCTCCAGGGCCATGACTAGTTCTACTGTATCCAGGGAATCAGCACCTAAGTCGTCAATAAAAGACGCTTCTTCAGTAACTTGATCTTCACTGATACTGAGTTTGTCTGAGACAATAGCTTTTATTTTCTTCAATAATTCATCTCTTTCCATTCTTTTCCTCCTCTTTAATTAGATTTACTACTAACAAATTATTCTCTTATGCCTACATAAACATACCGCCGTTTACGTTTATGACCTGGCCTGTGATATAAGCAGCCTCATCAGAAAGCAGAAATTTTACTGCATGAGTTATCTCCTCCGGCGTTCCAAACCTTTTCACAGGAATCCAATCTCGAAATTGTTGCTTAACAGACTCAGGAAGACTCTCGGTCATCGGCGTAGCAATATAGCCGGGAGCTACAGCATTCACGGTTATGCCCCGTGAAGCAACTTCTCTGGCTAAGGATTTAGTAAATCCGATAACGCCTGCCTTTGAAGCGGAATAGTTGCACTGGCCCACATTTCCTATCAAGCCCACGATCGATGAGATGTTAACAATTCGGCCATATCGATTGTTAATCATATTCCTTATCACGGCCTTGGAAAAATTGAAAACTCCTTTTAAGTTCACCTGCAAAACTGAATCCCATTCTTCCTCTTTCATCCGCATCAGCAGATTATCTCTTGTTATGCCTGCATTGTTAACCAAGTAATCTATTTTTTGACTGCTATTTACCACCGCCTCTACAACCTTCATAACCTCGTCCATCCGAGAAACATCTGCGGTAAAGACAGCAGCCTTGCCTTTATTTTCACTGATTTCATCGGCCACATCTTCAAGTTTCTCTTTTTGAATATCAACCAGAATGACCTCAGCTCCTTCCCTGGCAAGCTCAAGCGCAATGGCCTTCCCAATTCCTTGAGAAGCTCCAGTTACAATTGAGGTCCTTCCCTGAAAATCCATCTTAACCCTCGGCTTTTCCAATAGCGTAGGAAATATTGGCTATCCCATTTTGAATTTTCTCTTGAACCTTGTTCTGGACAAAATCCCTGGCTAATCCCACAGCATTCTTCACGGCATTGGCATTTGAGCGCCCATGGCCGATTATACAGACTCCGTTTATTCCTAAAAGTTGGGCTCCACCATATTCTGCATAATCTATCCTTTTATAAATCTTCCTTAAGTTTCTCTTCATTAAAAAAAGTCCGATTTTCGAAAAGAAATTTTTCATGAGCTCAGTGCGAGCCATGTAAAAAAAGGTTTCCACAACTCCTTCGCTTACCTTTAAGGCCACGTTTCCTGTAAAGCCGTCGCTAACAATGATATCGGCTTTTCCAGAATAAATATCTTTACCCTCTACATTTCCGATAAAATTTAAAGGGGAGGCTTGAAATCTTTCAAATGCTTCCTTGGTTAATTCATTCCCCTTTGAGTCTTCTTCACCTATACTCATCAATCCTATTCTGGGGTTCTTTAGACCTAGGACACTCTCCATAAAAATATGGCCCATCACACCGAACTGCTCCAAATGATGCGGACGGCAATTGACGTTTGCACCTACGTCTATGAGGAGGGTAAGACCTCTTAGATTAGGAACAAGGAGGGATAAGGCCGGCTTCTCAACTCCCTTTAAAGCCCCCAATATTTTTTTGGATAAGTAGACAACGGCAGCCGTATTTCCGGTGCTGACAAAGGCCTCTGCTTCCCCTTTCTTGACCAGCTCAGCCCCTATACGGATAGAAGACCTCTTCTTTCTTCTGAAAGAAAGGAGCCCCTCCCCCATGCCAATGGACTCTGCGGCATTGATAATTGTTACTTTTGACTTTGAATGGTCGAGCTTATCATACTCTTTTTTTATAAGGTCCTCAAGCCCTACGAGAAGGGCTTCAATCTTATACTCTCGGGATGCTTTCAGGGCCCCTTCCACCGTGACTTTGGGACCAAAGTCTCCGCCCATGGCATCAACAGCAACCTTCATCCGTCACCCTTCATTAATCTTCAGAGCCATCGATAACCTGCCTCTCACGGTAAAAGCCACACTCAGGGCATGCTCGGTGGGGAAGTTTAGGATTTCCGCAGTTGGAACAAAGAGCCAAAGAAGGAACGGAAAGAGCGTCGTGTGCTCGTCTCTTCTTTTTTCTTGAATGGGAATGCTTTCTTTTCGGATTAGCCATTTAATTCTTATTTTTTATGAATATTTTTAATTTCTTGAGACGAGGATCAGAGTCCTTCGTAACACAGACACATTTGCTCTCTCTTATGACTTTCCCGCAAACGGGGCAGATTCCCTGGCAATCATCAGAACATAAAGGCTTGGCAGGAAAAACTAAATTCAACTGTTCCAAAATCACTTCTTCGATATCTATCTTGCCGTTATAATAAAACAATTTATTTATATCATCACTCTCCAATTGATCCTGCATCACATCGAGTTCTTCAGGAAGATAGACAAGATCAAGCCTTGAATCAAATGAAGATTTAAACGGAACGAGGCAACGGCTGCATATTAAGCTGAGGGAGGTGACGATTTTCCCTTTTATTAGAATTTCCTCTCCTACTTTTTTCACAGTTAGCTCAGCGTGGACAGGCTTAAGCAAAACAGCGCTTTCCTCAACAAGGGCCGCACTGAGGAATTCAAAATCCTTAGAGATTTTTTGCCCTTCCTTGGGCAGTTTTTCAACGTCTATAATCATCTTCTCTTCCAAATAAGTTTACCTATTATAACATCTTACCTTCCTTTGTCAACTGAGGTCAATCAGAGACTCCCAGCTTGATATCTCTATATTTAAGAGTATAATAATACATGATAAAGCAATTTCATCAACAGGAAAAATCTTTTAGTTTAAGATATAAAAAGGAAAAGTAGATAATAAGGTTTTTTCGCTAGAATATAATTATTTTTTTTGAACTCTGACCCTAATGGCTCAAAAAAAACTATATTTAATCGACGGTAATTCTCTCCTTTATCGCTCATATTACGCCATCCAGCGCCTGTCTACTTCCAAAGGCTTCCCCACTAATGCTGTCTTTGGATTTATCAGTATGCTCAAAAAGCTGATGGAGAAGGAGAGGCCTCACTACCTTGGAATAGTCTTTGATGCTAAAGGCCCTACAGTTCGCCATAAAGCCTTTAAAGACTACAAGGCTCACCGTAAACCCATGCCAGAGGATTTAGTGGTCCAGATTCCAGTCATTAAAAAAATTTTAGGAGCATTCAACATCCCTTTTTTCGAGCAGGAAAATTATGAAGCAGATGATGTATTGGGCAGCCTGGCTCACCAGGCCTCCTCCCGGAATATTCAATCTATCATCGTCACTACTGACAAAGATATCTTCCAGCTCGTTGATAAGTCAACAATTGTCTACAATCCTGTAAAAGAAATCGCGCTGGATGAAAAAAAGGTGAAAGAACACTTTGGTGTTTCACCCTCCCAGGTCGCTGATGTTCTCGCTCTATGGGGAGATCCTTCAGACAATATTCCGGGAGTTCCCGGAATAGGAGAAAAAACGTCAAAGGATCTTATAAATCAATTTGGCTCTCTAGAGAAGCTCCTTAAAAATCTGGATCTTATAGAGAAAACTCGAATCCAGGAGAAAATCAAACAGAACTTAAATCAACTGAAATTGAGCCAGCAACTCGTGACGATTGAAAAAGGGTTGCATGTGAAATTCAACCTGGAAGATTTTTCTGTATCAGAGCCAAACTATAAAGAATTGATCCCGATCTTCCAGGAATTAGAATTTTCTTCCCTCTTAGCTGAATACATGAAAAAGCCCAAGAGCACCAAAAAACACTACAAGATTATTTTTAAAGAAAAAGAGCTAAGAGAGCTGATCACAAAGATAGATCAAGCAAAATTTGTATCCCTTGACACAGAAACAGACAGTGCCTTTCCCACCCAGGCCAGCCTGGTCGGCCTGTCCTTCTCTACAAAACCAAACCGTGCTTCCTACCTACCTCTCCGTCATGACTATCCAAATGCTCCATCGCAAATCCCCAAAGAGAAGGCACTAAGCCTTCTCGAAAAAGTTCTCTCGGATCCAAAAATTAAAAAAATCGGCCAGAACATCAAATATGATTATATTGTTCTTAAAAGAGAAGGAATTCTAGTCAAAGGCATGGATTTAGACTCGATGGTCCTCTCCTATCTTCTTGAGCCAAATTGGGGCAAACACAACTTGAACAAGCTGGCTCTAACTTATCTCCAGGTCAAAGCCATCCCTTACAACGAGATTGTCGGCAAAGGGAAAAATGAGGTCACAATCAATGCCGTGGATATAGACCGGGTTGCTCCCTATGCCTGCCAGGACGCAGATTTAGCCCTCCAGCTCAGCTCTTTGCTATGGCCTAAAGTCCAAGAGGAAAAATTAGATCCTCTGTACATTAAATTAGAACTTCCCCTTATCGAGGTACTTGCTGATATGGAAATGTGGGGCGTGAAAATTGATACCCAAGCCTTAAAAAAATTATCCTCTGAACTCGAACACGAACTTGGCCATCTCAAAGAGAAAATCTACAAGATAAGCGAAGAAGAGTTCAACATAAACTCTCCCCAACAGCTTGGCCGCATTCTCTTCGATAAATTGAACCTGCCCGCATCAAGAAAAACTAAAATAACCAAGAGCTATTCGACGAGCGTTAGCATCCTTCAGGAATTAGCAAGGGACTATCCGATTGCAAAACATACCTTAGAATACAGGCAACTCGCCAAGCTGAAGTCAGGCTATGCTGACTCACTTCCTCTCCTTCTCAACCCGGAAACAGGGAGAATTCACACCTCATACAACCAAACAGTGACTGCGACGGGCCGACTATCCAGCAGTGACCCGAATCTGCAAAATATCCCTGTAAGAGGAGACTTAGGACGCAGATTTCGGGAAGCTTTTATCCCTGCTCAAGGGCACCTCTTCCTCTCAGCCGATTACTCCCAAATAGAACTAAGGGTTCTGGCACATCTTTCAAAAGATCCAGCATTGATAGATACCTTCCGTCATGACCGGGATATTCATGAAGAAACAGCGGAGCGAGTGTTCGGCAACTCTTCTATTCTCTCTAAAGAAGAAAAACGACGAAGAGCAAAAATAATAAATTTCAGTATGGTTTATGGCGCTTCAGCTTTCTCCTTGGCAAAAGAGCTCGAAACCTCAACCTCTGAAGCTCAGGATTTTATCGATCTCTACTACGAGAAATACGCAAAAGTGCACCAGTTTCTGGAAAAGAGGGTAAAGGATGCTCAGAAAGAAGGTTTCTCTGAAACTCTGTTTGGGAGGAAGCGACAGGTCCCAGAGCTCCAGCAAAAAGATAAAATGACCCAGCAGGCAGGCCGCCGCATCGCTCTCAACACTCCCATCCAGGGCTCTGCCGCTGATTTAATGAAAAAAGCCATGATCGACATCTGGCGCGAAATAAAAAAGAGAGACCTGCAGAGTAAGATGATTCTTCAAGTACACGATGAGCTGGTTTTTGAAGTTCCAGATAAAGAAAAAGATGAAATGGAGATCTTAGTCAAGAAAAGCATGGAAAATGTTTTTCCCTTAAACGTGCCCTTGAAGGTTCATCTCAGTTGGGGAGTGAACTGGGCCGAAGCAAAGTAAAATGCCATTTGATCTCAAGGCAACGTCCGTCACTTATTTAGGACAAATTTTATCCATCCCCGCTTTAATCTAAGGCGTATATTATTGGCACATTTCTTGTTGATTTAAAGAGAAAGAAGTTGAATAAAAGATTAAATTAATGGTGGCAAGATATAGATAACCCTCTCTTCGAAATGCCTAGATGTGAACCAGAAAGGAGCCTAAAAATAAACAGGATAATTCTTTGGAGTATTAAGTTTGATCCTCCTTTCTCAGCAAAAAAAGGAAATTCCTATGCTTAAATCGAATGTTTTTTATAATCAGAAATGTTGAAAAAAACCAAGCTTATTATCCCTATAATCCTCATTTTATTCCAAGTGCTCATTTCCATTTCTTGCCAAACGAGGGAGAATGACAAGCCACCTTACCTTGTTCAGCTGACTGAAGAGGAACAACTCCTCATCCAGGAACTGAATCAATGGCTATACCGCCTTTACGAATCGCCTCTTAATCTGACTGATAATCACCTGATTTTCTTTGATCAGTTGAAGGATGCAAGATTAGTGGCTCTGGGAGAGGCCACTCATGGGACAAAGGAATTTTTTCAAATGAAGCATTGGAAAATCAGTTTGATGAAAATAAAGATCTGTTGACAGCCAATTCATCCTCAAGGGAATATGAGATCAATAAGCAACTTTTAAACACCTTCAAGCAAGCGTTTATCGTGAGGTATCATTCGGCTAAAAGCATTTCCGATACTAATTGGCGGGATCAATTTATGGCTGAAAATGCTCTATGGATCGCTGATTTCTTGGGCCAAAACGCCAAAATCACACTGTGGGCCCATAATGGCCACATCGCCAAGGATCCATTATATGGAGGAAGTGGATCAATGGGACATCACCTGAATCAAGAATTAAGTAATCTGTACCAGGTAGTGGGTTTCAGTTTTTCGTTAGGCAGCTTTACAGCAGTAGGTCAAGATCAATACGGGAATTACACCGGCACAATGACCCATGAAATCACCACAGAACCCAGAAGAAATCGATTAATTTTATTTATTATCATGCTTCGTACCCAAACTTCGCCTTTAACCTGGATGCTATTCCCGCTGATTCCCAGTGGGATAACTGGCTAAAGACACCGAGACCTCTCTTGATTATTGGAGCCGTTTTTAATGGTAATCCATCAAATTATTATAGGTCGACCTATATTCGGGCCCACTACAATTGGATAATCTATTTCGATCAGACTACTGCTTCAGAATTGATTCCACTAAATTAGTAAGATCAAATCCTTTTGCTTTTTCCCTCTTACAATGAATGGAAGCTTTAGAGTTCTTTTTGAAAGACACGGAAGCGCTTATATATTTTTCCCTCTATTTTCTCCATCTCCGCTCTAACTTTTACATTCTCTTCCAACTCATGGTGAGTATCAATCACTTCTAAGCCAGCCTCATGAGCTGAGAGCATTATCTTTACTCCCATAAAGACGTCGAGACCCCGGCCTCGATATTTCTCCTTGATGGCACCAAGAAGCAGGTCCAACTGTTTTGTCCTCTTCGCTGCCCGCAATATCTTCAGGAAGCCAAAAGGGAAAAGGTGACCTTTGGCCTTTTGAATGCCTTCGGTAATATCTGGCATGCCAACAATAAAGGCCACCACTTCATCATCCTTCTTAACTGCCTTCACAAACCTAGGATCGAGAACGGGCATGTAGCGCTTGGCCAGGTCCTCCATCTCTTTTTCATCCAACGGAGCATATCCATAAATGCTGCTTCCAGTGTAACACTCATTCATAAGACGCAGAATCGGCTTGATCCAAGGCTTCAGTTCTTTTCTTTTACGGAACTCGACCATTTCAAAGTTTCCCTTCCTCTGAACTCTCTCATAAATTCTTTTGTAGAATTCAGGGAATTCTTTTGGCACATCCAGTTTGTAAACAAAATAATCCACATCTTTCCCATACCCTTGCTTTTCAACAAAGCGAGGCATCCACTCAAAATTATAATAGGTCGCAATCGTCGCCCGATTCTCGAATCCTTCTATTAAAAATCCTTCGGGGTCTTGGTCTGAGAATCCGTAGGGACCTATAATTTTAGCCATCCCTCTCTTCCTTGCCCAACCTTCGACATAACTCAACAGGGACCGAACAATGTCCTCGTCTTCCTCTGTCTCCAAATACCCAAACCTTGCCGTTTTCTCCTTTCTGTACTCGTTGTAGCGAGAATTGATGATACCCATAATCCTCCCTACCGCTTTTTCTCCTTGGAAAGCGAGCAATAAAACCGTATCACTATAGGAAAAAGCCCCGTTTTTTTTCGGATTGAAATACTTCCATTCATCCATATATACGGGATGTACCCAATTGGGATGATTGGCATGGACCTTCTCAGGAAGAAAGATGAATGTTTTCAAATCCTTCTTTGTTTTGACTTCTCTTATATCAACATCCATTTTCTTGTCCTTAAGTTTTATCCTATATTATCCCAAAAAAATCAATAAAAAAAAACGATGCCCCAGCATATCGCTGGGGGCAGGTCTTGCTTTTTGCTTTTGTTCATACAAATACAATTCATGCTAATGCATCACAAGGCGTGCGCTCCCGTTCTTTTTATAAATGGCCAGGGGGAGGGTGGTAATCTCATCATGAAGACAGCAGGTGTCTGTGTCGCTTTCATCTTCATAATGAAGTTATAATGCGTTTGTATTGTTGAGACAGACAAAAACAAGACTTGACCGCAAATCTTGCCAAATCCTTATTTCTGGTTGACAACTCCATGGGAGAATGACTAAAATTTTATACCTATTTTTTCAGACCATCTCTAATTCAATGAGAGTTAAAACCTTTCCTCACGGAATCCACCCCCCCGAGTTTAAAGAATTCACGGCTGAGAAAGCCATAGAATCCCTCCCCCTACCGGAAAAAGTTATGATCCCCCTTCTTCAACATTTTGGCAAGCCTGCCAAGCCATTAGTCCAGAAGGGTGACCAAGTCCTTCTTGGCCAGAAAATTGGTGAAGCACAGACACTCTTCTCAGCTTCTGTTCATTCAAGCGTCTCTGGAAAGGTTATCTCTGTTGACAATTACAATCATCCAGGAGGGAATCCCATTCCTGCTGTATCGATCACAAATGATAGTCAAGACCTTCCATTTTCTGAAAAAGAGGAAACAAAGGATCCTTTTTCCTTCAGCCCCGAAGAAATACGCCAAAAAGTCAGGGAAGCTGGAGTTGTTGGGATGGGAGGAGCAGCTTTTCCCACCGCTGTGAAGCTCTCTCCTCCCAAAGACAAGCCTATCGAGATAATCATTATAAACGGCTGCGAATGTGAGCCCCTGTTAACTTCCGATTACAGGCTCATGCTGGAAGCGCCTGAGGACATACTAAAGGGTGCAGAGCTGGCCCGCATCGCTACCGGTGCAAAGCGAATTATCGTGGGCATAGAAGACAATAAAAAGAAAGCCTTTCAAATCTTCCAGGATAAAATTCAAAATTTTGAGGGAGAGGTTGCTCTTCTTAAGACAAAATATCCGCAGGGGGCTGAAAAAAACTTGATTTATGCACTTCTGCGCCGGGAAGTCCCCACGGGAGGACTTCCTTTTGATGTAGGAGTCGTCGTCCAGAATGTAGGAACAGCCAAGGCTATCTGGGAGGCTGTAAGCAAAGGAAAGCCTCTGTATGAGAGAGTCATCTCAGTCTCAGGACAGGGAATCCTAGAGCCTAAAAACATTCTCGTCCGAATCGGAACACCCTTTAAAAATGTGGTCGAATTCTGTGGAGGATTAAAGGAAGATGCTGACATTCTGGTTATGGGTGGGCCGATGATGGGAATCGTCCAGTGGACTTTAGATGTGCCGGTTGTCAAAGGAACATCCGGCATATTGGCTTGGGCAGCTCCTCGTCCAGGCTTGGAATACCCCTGCATCCGCTGTGGCCGCTGTGTAGACAACTGTCCCATGACCCTCGTTCCTACCCAACTCGCAAGATATGTCAAATTCGACGACCTTACTTCCGCTGAAAAATGGGGTGTCCTGGATTGCGTCGAATGTGGCTGCTGCCAGTATATATGTCCGTCAAAGATTCCCCTTGTTCACTGGATGCGAGTGGGCAAGAATAGAATTATGGCCATGAAACAAAAAAAGAGTGCTTAATGACCGATAACGCTTTCATCCTTCAATCATCCCCTCATTTCAGGGATAAAGATTCTGTCCCTAAGATCATGTATGCCGTGATCGCCAGCCTTGTCCCTGCTGTGGCTGCCTCCCTCTATTTCTTCCGACTTAAAGCCCTTGCTTTGCTTCTCTGCTGCGTTGCTGCCTGCCTGGTAACTGAGGCACTTTTCCTCTGGCTAAGGAGAAAACCTCTTCATTCCCTCCGAGACGGGTCGGCTGTTATCACAGGATTACTCCTGGCAATGACTCTCCCTCCTTCTCTCTCTTTAGAATTGGCTATTATCGGGGCAGTCATGGCTATTGCTATAGGGAAACAGGTTTTCGGAGGCTTAGGATATAATATTTTTAACCCAGCCTTGGTAGGAAGAGCCTTTCTCCAAACTGCCTTTCCTGTGGCTATGACGACCTGGATTCCTCCTGTAGCCTTAAAAATCCAGACTGCAACCTATGCCACTCCTCTGGCTAATTTGAGGTTCGAGGATGCGATAGCTAAGGGCACGCTTACTCCTCTTAAGGATCTTTTTATAGGAAATGTCGGCGGCTGCCTGGGGGAAACCTCTTCTTTTGCCCTTATTCTGGGAGGCCTTTACCTCCTCTCCCGTCGTGTGATTGACTGGCGGATTCCTCTGGGCATTCTCCTCTCTCTTACAGCTTTTACAGGGGTCTTCTGGCTCGCTAACCCAGAAAAATATGCCTCTCCTCTCTTTCATATATTGGCTGGAGGCCTTCTGATCGGAGCTTTCTTTATGGCTACAGATCTGATTACTTCACCTATCACTCCTCTTGGCACCTGGATCTATGCCCTAGGAATAGGCCTTGTTATCGGCTTGATCCGTCTCTTCGGCGGCTTTGCCGAAGGCGTGATGTATTCTATCCTCTTTATGAACGCTTTTGTTCCACTTCTTAACCGCTATACACGGCCTCGGATCCTTGGCGAAGGGGGAAAGGCATGAAGCTGTCCGTTCGAATGGTTGTTGTCCTTACTTCGATCGGACTTCTTTCTGGCAGCTTCCTGGCTACTGTTGGCCATTTGACAAAGGAACGAATCGCACTAAACAAACAGCGTGAAATAGAAGCGGCTATCATCCAGGTCGTTCCTGGAACCGTGAGCAGTCAAAGATTGTACGAAGAGCGAGATCTTTCTGTCTATGGTGGAAAGGACAATGAGGGAAATATTATCGGTTTTGCCATTCATGCTTCAGGAATAGGCTTTCAAGATAAAATCTCCCTCATGTTAGGCACAAACTCATCTCTTGAGAGAACAAACAGGCTGGCTATCCTCGATCAGAAGGAGACGCCAGGATTAGGAGCTAAGATCACTGATTACGAATTTTTTCTAACATATTGGGAAAATAGAGACTGCAGTGTACCCCTTACTCTGCACAAGCCTGCAGCAAGTTCGCCAGAAGAGCTTTCGCCTACAGAAGTCAATACCATCACAGGGGCTACAATCTCCTCTGAAGCTGTCCTTAGCATAGTCAATGGATCACTGGAACAAGTAAGGAAATTAATACAAGAAGGAAAACTCAGCAGCGAGGCCCAAGATGTCAACTAAAACCATCGGACAAGAATTCATCAAAGGCTTATGGGATGAAAATCCTGTCTTTCGCCAGCTCCTGGGACTTTGCCCGACGCTTGCTGTGACCAATGCTGTCATCAACGGCTTTGCTATGGGGATGGCAACAACCTTTGTCCTTATCTTCAGTTCTCTTGTGGTTTCGTCCATAAAAAAACTCATCCCAAGCCAAGTCAGGATTGCCAGCTACATTGTTATCATAGCAAGTTTTGTAACCGTAGCTGACAGGTTTTTAGCTGCCTTTTTCCCTCCTATTTCTAAAAGCCTTGGACCCTATGTTCCCTTAATCGTCGTTAATTGTATTATTCTGGGGCGTCAAGAAGCTTTCTCTTCAAAAAACACAGTAGGGCGCTCTGTGACAGATGCGCTGGGCATGAGCGCAGGATTTGTCCTGGCTATGCTGGTGCTGAGCGCGATCCGAGAAATTCTTGGGGCCGGGACGTTTTTTGGATATCAAGTCATGGGGCCATGGTTTAAGCCCTGGATTATAATGATCCTACCCCCAGGTGCTTTTATCACGCTGGGCATCCTTCTTGCTATTGCTCTGCAGATTGAACGTAGAACAAAATCGAGGAAATAAGTATGGAACTTCTCGCTATTTTCGTCGCTGCCATCTTGATCAATAACTTCGTGCTTCGCTATTTTTTAGGAATATGTCCTTTCCTGGGTGTCTCTAAAAAAATCGATTCGGCTATCTCGATGGGCCTGGCCGTAACTTTTGTCATGAGTATAACTGCTGTTGTCAGCTGGGTCATTAACCACTGGATCCTTATTCCTTTTAAACTTGACTATCTTCAGATTGTGTCTTTTATTCTAGTCATCGCTTCTCTCGTTCAATTAGTGGAAATGTTCATCCGTAAGATAAGCCCGCCTCTTTACCAGGCGCTGGGCATCTATCTTCCACTTATAACAACGAACTGTTCTATCTTCTTTTTGGCCCTCATGGCTTCACTGAGAGAGTATAATTTTGTGGAATCAATCATATTTGGTGTCGGTTCTGGACTTGGTTTCACTCTAGCTATTATCCTCATGGCAGCAATAAGGGAACAGCTTGACCATGCGGAAGTTCCGGAAGCACTGAAGGGAGCGGGCATCGCTCTTATTGTCGCCGGAATCATGGCCCTTGCCTTCTTGGGCTTTTCAGGGATGATAAAATAATGGAAGTTCTAGTGCCCGTAATAACGATGGGAGTCCTGGGCATCCTCTTTTCTCTCGGACTTGTTATTGCCTACAGAAAACTAAGAGTCTATGAAGATCCGAAGATAGAACAAGTTGCCGAGCTCTTGCCCCAGGCTAACTGCGGAGCTTGCGGATACGCAGGATGCAGAGCTTTTGCTGAAGCTCTTGTTAAAGGCGAAAGCACTATAAACAGCTGCCCGGTTAGTGACGCTGAAGGAGTAAAACAAATTTCTGCAACTTTAGGAGTCTCGGCTGCGGAGGTTGTGAAAAAAGTGGCGCGTCTCCACTGCCGCGGAACTCATGAAGCTGCCAAAAATAGCGGAACTTACCTTGGAATTTCAACCTGCGATGCTGCTCAACTGGTCGGAGGAAACAAACAGTGTTCTTATGGCTGTCTACACTTTGGCGATTGTGTACGGGCCTGCCCTTTTGACGCACTCTACATGAGTGAAGAAGGGCTTCCTGTAGTAATAGAAGATAAATGCACGGCTTGCGGGAAATGTGTCGAGGCCTGCCCGAGAAATCTCTTTGAGCTCCATCCCATTTCTCAAGGAATTATCGTCTTCTGTCGTTCCGTGGACAGGGGGCCCGTTTCAAGAAAGGTCTGTAAAAATGCTTGTATTGCCTGTGGAATATGTTCGCGGGCCTGTCCGGAAGCCATCATCATCGAAAACAATCTGGCAATAATAACCGATTATAAGAAAATAGATCCGGAGAAAATTCCTGAAATTGAAAAATGCCCCACAGATGCCATCGGCCGCTTGAAGAAGGAAGATGAAGGATAAGGGTTTAGTCGTCAGCACAAAAGAAGATATGGCTCAGGTTGAGGTTCAGTGTTTTACTGAGCATTGCCAGAATTGTTCGGCTCGAAGTTTGTGCGTCGGGAAAAATCAATCAAAAGGTCTGATTATGGTCAGGAATCCTTTACGGGCATCTGCTGGCGATGAAGTTGAGATTGAGATCCCTGACACAAAATACAGCAGATCCTTGATCCTGCTCTTTGGTACCCTTCTCCTTGCTTCTCTCGTTGGATTAGGATTAGGATCATTATTAGCTCCTCTCTTACCTCTTTCTTCTTCGGCAGCAAGCCTTCTTGGGCTCCTGTGCGCTCTAATTATAGCGGGAATTTTCCTCTCACGTTATTTCCGCGCAAAAAACAAAGTATCTCTATATCCTGTAATCAAAGTTATAACTAAAAAAGGAGAACGTCATGGATAGACGTAGTTTTTTTCGAACAATTCTCTACACTCCTTTGCTTGCCCCGTTTATTCTGAATGCCAAATCGCAACAAAAAGGCTTCCAATTTTATGTTATTGCTGATTCTCCCCAGGTCTTCCTCCCTACAATCCTTCACGAACTGCAAAAATGCGGAATGATTCACGGGAATAACTTTAATATCCTCAATCTGCATCCTGAAGAGAAGGCACTTAAAAGAACCTTTTCTGAAGAAGGTTGGTGCCTTATCCCGAAATCTTGCCCAGCCGACCTTTCTCTCTCTTTTTGTCACCTCCATCACCAGACCCTACCGTCTTTCACGTTCATAAAAGAAGGGAAGGTTTGGGATATAAGATCAAGAAAACTTTACACTCTCTGGAAGGAGATGAATAGCCAAAGTCCATCCTCCTGGTTAACTATTGCCTCGTTCAACAGCAGGCATGTGGATCATTATCAAGGAGCCACTGCATCTATTTATTTAGAGGGACAAAAGGTAGAAAGTATTTCTTTGGAGAAAAATGTCTTTAAAAAGTTTCAGACCGAAAGAGGCAGCATTAACGTTATCGTAGAAAAAGGAAACGCCTTGGTATCAGGCTCTACCTGCCGCCATAAAATCTGCCACTTCACTCCTCCCGTCTCTCTAGCGGGAGAGCGCATTATATGTGCTCCCAATCATTTTCTTCTAGAAATCGAAGGTTCTTATTATATAGATACGGCGATAGGTTAGAAACACACAATATTTTTATCATCCCTTTATTGGGAGGGAAAAAACGGCCTTTAGGAGTTTTCCGATGAGTACGCCCGTTTATAATTTCATGGGCATGAGTACATATATATACTTTATATCCTCTTCAACTTCAGGCTTTATAAGAACGGAACTGTTAGTGTCTTTTAGTTCGAAACGAACTGTGTCTGCACTGACCGTAGCCAGAAAATCAAGGAGATACTGAGAGTTAAATCCAATTTCTAAATCTTCTCCCTTATACTCAACATCGACTTTATCTCGGGCTTCTCCTATCTCTGGATTGGATGAGAAAAGCTTTATCTTGTTTTTTTCTATATAAAATTTTATTCCTTTTGATCTTTCTGTCGAAAAGAGCGAAACTCTCCTCACCGCATCTGTTATTTCTTCTTTTGAAACGGTGAAAGTGTTCGGATTATCTTTAGGGATGACAGCTTCAAAATTTGGAAACTTTCCCTCAATAATCCGTGATATCAAAGTTCTGTTCTTCACCTTAAAAAAGAGGTTGCTTTCATCCAGGTCAAACTCTATTGAATCGTCCTCAAATTTTCTCAGCTCACTCAATGTCTTTTTTGCTACGATTGCCCTTATTTCATTTGATAGCTTCATTTTTTCTAACGCACTTGAAGTATAAGCCAGTCTATGTCCATCTGTGCTCACCAGCTCCATGGAATTATCCTTGATTATCAACAAGGCTCCGCTCAAATAATACCTTTGTTCTTGAGTTATTGCATAGTAGACTCTGTCTATCATGTCTTGAAATTTTTCCAATGGAAGAATGATATTTCTCTCAAATTTAGGTTCCGGAACCTGAGGATAATCTTCTTTGGGTAAGCAAAGAACTTTAAACTCGCTTGCTCCTGACGTGATCTCCATAGTAAGATCTTTTCCCTCTTTGAAGGTAACTGTCTCACCTTCAGCAAGAGATTTTATAATTTCAAAAACTTTCCTTCCGGATAGTGTTATAGAGCCCTCCTCTTCAATATTAGCTGGAAAATGAGTTTTCAAACCAACCTCAAGGTCAGTGCCTTTAAGCTCAACTTCACCTCCTGAAGCAGTTACCAAAATGTTAGCAAGAATCGGCATCGTATTTCTCTTCTCTACTATTCCATGCAGAAGATGAAGTTCAGCCAAAATATCCTCTTTTTGAATAGAAAATTTCATTTTTCCACCTTTTCCTAAAACTTAATAATATTAATCTAATATATTTTTAAGATAAATAATAAAATAAATAAAAGCAAATGAAAAGTGAAAATACTTTATAAAGCGTTGATTCTTTTACTGAATATAGCTGATCAGATTGTTTAATTCTTTGTTGAATTCTGCGTCCTCATTGTGCATTTTTTCTATTTTCCTTATGCTGTGGATAACAGTTGTATGATGTTTTCCACCGAATTTTTTACCGATTTCAGGAAGAGAGGCTTTTGTTAGCTCTTTGGAAAGATACATGGCAATCTGGCGAGGAAAAGCAACCTTTGGTGAGTTGTTTTTTGACTTAAGCTGAGAGAGCTTTATATTGAATTGATGACACACGATCTTTTGAATTTTTTCAATAGTCACCACGGTTGAAGAAGAATCGAGCAAGCTCCTTAATGCCTCTTTTGTGAGGTCTAAATCAATTTTTTCACCCTTCAAAGAGGCAAAGGCAATAACCCGGCGTAAATATCCCTCTAAAACCCTTATGTTAGAATGAACCTTATCGGCTATGTAGAGGGCTACACTTTCGGGTAGAGAGACTCCTTCAAACTCTGACTTCTTCTTGAGGATAGCAATTCTTGTTTCGATATCAGGAGGTTTAAGGTCTGCAATCAATCCCCACTCAAAGCGAGAACGAAATCTTTCTTCAAGATGGGGAATTTCTTTAGGAGGGCAATCGCTGGATATAACTATCTGCTTCTGGCTGTCGTAGAGATGATTAAACGTATGGAAAAATTCCTCCTTTGTTCTTTCTTTTCCTGAAAGATAATGAATATCATCCATCAAGAGCACATCTACATTTCTGTATTTTTGGCGAAATGAAAGTATTTTCCCGTATTGAAGATGATTAATCAGGTCATTCATGAATTGCTCGGTTGTTATATAAAATACTTTAAATTCGCTATTATTGAGAATAATAAGATGTCCTATAGCGTTCATTAAATGCGTTTTTCCTAGGCCGGCGCCGCCATAGATATAAAGAGGATTATATGATTTTGCAGGATTCTTGGTTACTGCTGTGGAAGCGGCATGGGCGAATTGATTACAGGATCCGACTACGAAGTTTTCAAAGGTATAATTCGGGTTCAGGTTTGGGTTTAGCAGTGTGCCTCGCTTTGATTTTCTCTCCTGAGGGGAACGCCGCATGAAAGCAGAGAGGTCTTCGTCAAAGATAAATTTGATGTCAAAAGCCTTCCCGTAGAGATCCTGGCAGCAACTGTTTATCGTGCTTAAATAATGATAGGCAAGCCAGTCTTTGAAATAAGAATTAGGAACCTTAATATAGAGAGAGTTGCTTTCCTGTCCTATGTATGATGTTGGCTCAAACCAAGTTTCATAGCTATTTTTATCGATCTTTTTTTGAAGAGAATCCATGATTTGGAGCCAAGGATTTTGTTTATCTTTGGGTTCCATTTTCTTGTATTAGATTTCCACAGGTTTTTCCACATTTGTGGAAAAACCTTCTTTTTTTGCTGGTTAACGGCTGAGAAGGCTAGGGTACTATAGCACTGTTGTGAGTGGATTTCAAGAAGTTTATAAAAAATTTTTAAAAATCAAATCCTATCCAAAATCTAGTCCTGAAATCCCCTTTTCTGTCCCAATCGAAGGGTCTAGAAAGATCCGGAAACTCGAGCCTTCTTACAAATTCAAGATGTATTGGAAGACCGAGAAAAAAGAATTCAAACCCATAACCAATTGATCCAATGGCGTCGACTTCTCGAATTAGCGGAAATCCTTGGTCATCAAACCCAAGAAATTCCATGGCAAATGTAGCTGGATATCCTTTGATTTTTGCTCGAGTGATATCAAAGAAAAGGGTTCCCCGGATAGGCCCGATTTGGCCGATAATTGTAGATGCTGCATTTATCAAAGGCAGCCTGAATTCGAGGTTTGCATACCACCCTTCGTTGGCGATAATGCTATAATAGCCGACAGAGCGTACCTGGTTATTTCCTCCCCAATAAAAAACAAATGGATTTTTTCCTCGGCTGAAGAAGCCCTTAAAACGCACAGCAAAGAGCGTGTTTGAGCCAATATTTATGTACTTCCGAAGGTCTGCTTCAAGAGTTGTATTCTGTAAAAAGCTGCTGGAAACAGGGAGTGCTTGAGATACAGATAGCATGAACGTGTTTCCTGCAATCGGTCCGTACGGATATTTAAAGCGAGTGGTTTCTCCGATTATGGAAACGCTGGCAGAAAGTATGCTTCCGTTCCAAAACTGGCTATATGTACCAGGAGATGGAATGAGATAATCTTCCTCATAATTATAATAACCAATCGATGCTTGTGTTCGATGGTACTTGCTAAAAGGGTAATAGGCACTTAAGTTTACGCCTGTAATCCTTCGGACAGCTGTGGCATCAAAGTAAGTATAACGGTCGTAGTAAAAGGGATCGTAGTATGTGTTAAGGTAATAATACAGGGTATATTGAAAAGCGCTGGCCATGTATTGGAATCTTCTTTTTTGATTTAAAAAAGAAAACTGATAAGAACGATAGCTTCTTACCTGATAGGCCATCAAGAAGAAAGTATAGTCCCCCAATAAGTCAGAAAAACTTATGGCGGAACCGCCGTAGATAGAGCCGTCAGTGGAAACGACGGTGTCAATGGGCGGCCTGGAAGTGAGATACAATTTTCCCAGACCTTTATAGGGCTTAATTTTCTCTTTATCTATATCTAAAGAGATGATGGGTTCAAACTTCTTAAATTCCTCATCTGGTGATGCTTCTGTAAAGGTAATGGTTTTTTCCACCTCCCCTTCAAGCTCGCTTTTAAAAACTTGGAATGAGCCCTTGTTAAAAGAAGAAAAAATGACCTTTTTCGGATCATTGGGAAGGGGGATGGGAAAGAAATTGCCGGTCCTGACATCTGTATAACGCTTTAGTTCTCCATTTTCAAGGTTCAGGGAATAAATATTATAAGCGCCCCTCATATCGCCTGAGAAATATAATTCTTTAGAATCAGCCGAAAAATGAGGTGCGATTGTGTTCCCTTTCCCGAAAGTCAACTGTGTCCTTTTTTTCAAATTGTTTACTGGCGATAGAAATAGTTTATCGTAAGTATCGAGATGAATCGTATAAGCTACCTTGGTCCCGTCTGGAGAGATCATCGGGGCTTTCTCGAAAAAGTCGTCTTCAGTCATGTTCAGGATTTTTTCGGTTGAAAGATTTATCTTGAATATGTCGTGTAATCCTTCGTGAAAGGCTGTAAACAGAAGCTCCTCTCCTTGGGGAAAAAAGCAGGGGGAGGAGGGCTGATCAACAGGGATCTTGATCTTTCTTAGGGTCTTTCCGGTTAGGGCATTGAGTATAAATAGGGAATGTTTTTGTCCAACGCGAGCAAAAAAAGCTATCCTGTCTCCATCAGAGGACCAGGCTAGATCTTTTCCTTTCGCAGGATCAATTTCGAATTTTATGTACTCGTACTTGAGGGTGTAACCTTTTGTGATGTTCTTAACCACAGAGCCGTCCTTGGTTGAGATGAGAACGATATCGATATCATAGTCTTTGACGTTTTGGGTAATGACCGCGACGATATCCCCAGAAGGAGAAACGGCATGGGAAAGGGAAAAATAATAAGGATTAATCGGGAATTCAGGGCCAAGAGGGATACTGTAATCTTCTGGATTCTCCCTTAAAAGAAAATCCTTGTATCTCGCACGGAGATATTTTTTAAATTCGTGATTAAACTCTTTGTACTCCATGTTGAAAGCTCTTTTTACAGGATTTCTTCTTCCTAAATAAGGAGAGCGCTTCATAGAGTGCCAGAACTCCCTTATCCCGTTTTTTCCGTGTTTAGACTCGATAAAATCATATATGGCATGGCCAAAGTCATAGGCAGGCGGACGAGGCAAGGGGTGGCGGGAGTAGAGATTTCCTGATGCTGTGAGCTCGGGGATTCTGTCGTTGAGGACAGAGTCTCTGACAATTAGGGAGGACCAGGAAGACCAGGTCTCAGTGTGATACTCGGCAAGTCCTTCTATAATCCACAGCGGGGGTTGACTCACAGCATAAATCGCCCCGCCCGGGCCTCCGTAGAGGAGGTCATACTCAAAAATATGGGTTAATTCGTGCTCTATAAGATCCTGAATTTCATCAAGAGTCATATCTCCTTGAATGGCGATACGAAAAAGAATCGGTTCAGCCACTCCCAGGACTCCTGCAGGCATTTGAAAGAGATTTGTCTGCTCAAAATCCGTAGATGTTTTATAATAAATGAGAGGAACAGGAGCAGAGAGCGGATGCTTAAGCTCTGTGCTTATTCTTTGATAGGCGCTTTCAGCCATATCTGCAATATTTTTTAAAACTTGAATGCCTTCGGTGTAATAATAAATGCTGAAATGTTCAGTCTTGTAAGAGCTCCACTTAAAGTTTTCATACAGGACTTTATTTTTTCCGTAATAAGGGAAATAAATTGTTTGGGCAATACCTAAGGGTACCCAGATCATGAGGAAAATGAGAAAAAAGATGTATTTGAAGTAATGATTCATGGTATTTCTCCTTAATTAATCGTAGATTAGATATCTTTCTTGGATGCTTGCTTCCCCAAGGATGTTGCGGAAAAACTTTGTTTTCACTCTCTGGATAAGTTCAAAGAAGGCAAAAGGGGCTGTTTGTTTTGGATTTTCATAGCCTTTGGATTCTTTAAAATTTCTCGTATACAGGATTTTTCCTGTTTTGGCATCAATAATATAGAGGTCGAGATTAAGGGTGTAAAATCTTCGCTCAGCCAGGCTCCTTTTTTTAGAAATAAAAGGATCTTCGAAATACTCTTTCCTTTTTTCTAAAATGGCCTTCCTGATTTCTTCAGTATATTGAGCGCTCCCGGTGAAAAGAATAGCCTTTTCCTGGGCGGGCAATAAATCTTTCCAGAAGGCTTCATCTTTAAAGGACTCTTCTTTTTCAAACGCGATTTTTTTTGAGGAAACGTTTCCTTTGAAGTTCTGGCCGATCTCGAAGGAAAAATAATCTACGAGCTCTTGATTGAGATCGAAATCTTTTGTTTCTTCCTTGATCAAAAAATTGGTGAGGACAATTTCGCCATATTGATCTAGATTGAACGCAGTCCTAGCAGGGAGTTCAATCTTTAATTTCAAGTAGTTGTTTGAGGTACATGAGAAAAAGAACAAGATCGTGATTGTCAGGAATATCCTAATTTTTTTCATCTTTTTTGTCTTTGTTGAGAGCCTCTTTATTTTTCATAAAATTATTATAATTGGCTTTTATATGGGCATTGTTAGGGCTAAGCTTTAAAGCGATCTCATATTCATCATTTGCTTCTTCCCAGAGGCCTTTTTTTTCGTAGGCAACGGCTAAGTTGTTGTGGGCAGCAGCAGAATTTGGATCGGCAAGAACTACTTTTTTCCAGCGAAAAATGGCTTCGTCCCAGAGATCTTGCCTTGCGGCCTGGATACCAAATGTGAGCTGGTTATCCATAAGCTGGCGGCCACAGCTAGAAAAAGAGATGATAAGAAACAGGAAAACAAGAAGGTGAAATACAAATTTCTTATGCACGTGTTGCCTCATTCACTTAAGTTGCCTATTTTCTAATTATTCACCGCCACTTTTAAGGTACTTCTTTTTGAATTGTACGTCAACATGGCTTAAGTATTATATGCAAAATTCATACCAAATTATAGGGCAAAATCACAGAGTGAAAGATAGAAGCATTCTTATATCCGTTATAACTCATTGCTAGAGAAAATGGAGATGCTGACGTGAAAAGGATTCTTGTTGTCACAAAAAAGAGACATATGTATAATGAGTAAGAAAATATACAGAGGAGGAGCACATGGGCAGCTGGCTTGAAGGGAAAACCTTAGCCAAGAAAATAAAAGAAGAAGTAAAAAATGAAGTGGCTCAATACTCAAAGCAGAGGAAGGAAGTCCCGGGGCTAGTAGGAATATTAGTTGGAGAGAACAGGGCTTCCAAGATTTATTTGCGAACCAAGGAGAGAAACTGCGAAAGGTTGGGCATCCGATCAGAAATTCTTTATCTTCCTGAAGATATAGAAGTATCTCTTTTAAAGTCTAACATCGAGGAGTTGAACTCCAGGGAAGATGTAGATGGTATCCTTGTTCAGCTTCCTTTGCCATCCTCTTTCAGTGCTCCCGAGATAATTGCGTCTATCCCCCCGGAGAAGGATGTGGATGGATTTCATCCTTTTAATTTAGGGAACTTGATGATGAATCAGGAAGGATTAAAACCGTGCACGCCTTTGGGCATAATAGAGCTTTTGAAATCTCGGGAGATACCGATTGCAGGGAAAAGGGTGGTCATTATAGGCAGAAGTCGTATTGTAGGCAAGCCCTTGGCTGCCATGATGACCAATGAAAACGGAACTGTGACTATCTGCCATTCCAAAACTGAAAACCTCCCTCAAGTATCATCAGAGGCGGACATCCTTGTTGGGGCAATAGGTCGGGGGGCATTCATAACTCCGGAATTTGTAAAACCGGGCGCCGTTGTTGTGGACGTGGGAATGAATAACCTTACAGATAAATCTAAAGTAGAGCAGCTGTTTGGGCAGGATGAGAACAGGCAGAAGGACCTCAGGGAGAAGGGGTATACGCTTATAGGCGATGTCCATCCTCAGGTTATCGATAAAGCCGAGTTTTTGACTCCAGTGCCAGGGGGCGTAGGGCCACTGACAGTGGCCATGCTTATGAGGAATACTCTGGATGCCTTTAAGCTAAGGCGGAACTTGGCCTAATAAAGGGCTAAGCGTAAATTAAAAATATCTTTGGATTTTTGCTTAAGATATGTTATAAAAAGTTACTTTAAGAGAACGAAAATGCCAAAAGTGTGCGAGATTTGTGGAAAGGGGCCTTTTTTTGGACATAGCGTGAGTCATTCCCATAAAGCCTCCAAAAAAAAATGGAAGCCGAATTTGCAGCATGTTAAAGCCCAGACAGATTCAGGGA
The DNA here is from genome assembly GCA_011773465.1 of Candidatus Aminicenantota bacterium. GTDB lineage: Bacteria > Acidobacteriota > Aminicenantia > Aminicenantales > Aminicenantaceae > SOIV01. The sequence goes on from WVXO01000045.1 coordinate 42,636, forward strand.
TCAGGCGAATATGGGTTTGCACCAGATGTCTTCGTTCAGGGAAAGTAACCAAGGTAACCAAGGGCACGCTCCCCAAAGCAGCCCCTCCCGATTCAACGCCTTCACCTCCCCCTGAGGAATAATTTGGCGGGAGATCATACAGTTCCCATTCTTTCAGATTCTTTCGACAGAAGAAATCTCTCTTATACTCGAAAGTTTTTTCATCATTGCTTCAAGATGTTTTATGTCTCGAATAATCAGGATGAGCTTAATTTGAGCTTTCTTGTCGTGGAAAGTTGTCACTTCAGCCTTAGTGATATTTCCGCCTAAATGTGAAATAGTAGAGGCAAGCTTGGCGAGGACTCCAGGAGAATCCACCGCCTTTATCAAGAGTTTTCCTTTAAAGCTTCCTTTTGGAGTATCCTCCCAGGAAACCTCGACCATGCGCTGGTTATCCAGAACTTCTCTTTCAACCAGGGGACAACGCAGGGAGTGGACTGTTATTCCTTTGCCTGATGTGATGTATCCTATGATAGGTTCGCCCATGATAGGGGAACAGCATTTGGCTAAATGGACGCCCTTAGCCTGGATGACAGGCTTTGGCTTCTTGGCCACTTTCGTAACAACTTTTTTCAGGAATGTATCCTTTTTCTTTTCGATTTTTTCTGTGGGGAGGAGCTTTTCCATAAATTTTTTTTCAAGCACTATTTTCCCAAATCCAACATAAGCATAAAAATCTTCCATCTTTTTAAGCCTCACATTTGCTACAGAAGAAAGATTCTTGAGGAGATTTTCTTCTTTTAAAAAATCCGCGGGGACTTTATAATGCTTGATTTCTTTTTCCCACAATTTTTTCCCGAGGGCAGTATTCTTTATTTTATCCTGTAGGTTGAGCCAGCGTTTTATATTGTGTCGGGCGGTGGATGTGAAGGCAATATTCAACCAATCTCGACTTGGAGTTTTTTCGGGTGAGGTTAAAATCTCTACTATATCTCCAGTCTTCAAGATTGTCTTCAAAGCTTCAATCCTGGCGTTAATCTTTGCCCCTGCGCAGTGCAGCCCTATTTCAGAATGAATCTTAAAGGCAAAATCCAGGGCAGAGGCTCCAAGGGGTAAATTTATGACTTTACCCTTAGGAGTGAAGACATAAACTTCTTCAGGAATGAGGTCTGTTTTCAGGCTTTTCAAGAATTCTCGGGGGCTCTTTTGTTCTTTGTAAAGATCGACCATTTCTCTCAGCCAATGCAGTCTTTTGTCCTCTTTCATGATGTGGCGGGTATCTGTTTCTTTATATTTCCAGTGGGCGGCGATTCCGTTTTCAGCCAAATTATGCATGTCATGTGTTCGGATTTGAATTTCGACAGTTTGTTTTTTTTCGGCGATGATTGTTGTGTGAAGAGATTGATAAAGATTAGGCTTGGGCATAGCGATGAAGTCTCGGAATCGATGAGGAAGATGAGGCCATTTCTGATGAATCATTCCCAGGGCAGAATAGCAATTCTTAGCAGAGTTGGTGATTAGCCTCAGGGCCATGAAATCATAAACTTGGTCGAAGTCAGTATTCTGTCTTATCATTTTATTATGGACGCTGTAGAGCCTTTTTATCCGGTAGGATATTTTTGCTGGAATATGACTAACTTTCATTAAGCTTTCAAGCGCACGTTTGGTTCTCTTGAGTTGCTTTTCGGCCTCTTCCCTTTTGGGGTCAACGAGAGAGGCCACCTGGAAATACTCGTCTGGATCTACATAGCGAAAAGAAAGTTCTTCCAATTCGGCTTTTATTCGTCCCATGCCCAATCGGTTGGCAATAGGGGCATATATCTCCAGGGTTTCTTTGGCAATCTTTTTTTGTTTATCCTCAGGTAAATATTTTAGGGTTTTTAAGTTGTGAATCCTGTCAGCTAATTTGATGAAAATGACTCTTAGGTCATCAATCATGGCCAGGATGATTTTCCTGATGCTTTCTGCCTGCCTAGTTTCCGGCGATGATTCCTGAACACGGCTGATTTTTGTAGCCCCTTCTACTAAATGAGTTATCTCTTTGCCAAAGGCCTGCTGAAGCTCTACGGCAGTCACGTCGGTGTCCTCTAATACATCATGGAGGAGGCCCGCTGCTAAAGTTGTTTTATCCAATTTCATGTCGGCAAGCATGCTTGCAACTTCCAAGGAATGACTCAGATAGGGCTCTCCGGAGCGTCGGGTTTGACCCTTATGAGCCTGGGCTGCAAAGATATAAGCTTTCTGAAGGAGAGTTATGTCTTTCTCGCTGTAAGAAGAAGAGACCTTTTCTAAGATATCGTCAAATCTAATCATTGGCCTTAACCTTGGTTCACTAAAGGGCAGCGTCACTTCCTTCAGGGCATTTTCTTTTCCTGCTGCAGTATCCAGTTTACAGCATCAAGCAAGTTCGTAGCTACGTAAGCAGGCACTATCCCCTTTTTCTTAAGCTTAGGCAGCGCTTTTTGACCAAACCCTGTAAGGAGGAGTATAGGATTGACTTGAATGTTGCGACCAAAAAGGATATCTTCTACCTTGTCTCCCACCATATAAGAATTATTCATATCAATATTAAGATCAGCAGCAGCTTGAAGGCCCATCCCAGGATTTGGCTTGCGGCACTGGCAATTTTTTCTGTACTGAGGGATAGAGGAAAGCCGGTAATGGGGACAGTAATAGACAGCGTCAAAATGAGCGTTATGTTTGGCAAATGTTGCTCTTAATTTCTGATGAATATCATGGAGGTCTTTCTCAACAATGAGTCCCCGTCCAATCCCTGATTGGTTAGTTACGATAACGGCGAAAAGACCAGCCTCGTTTATTTTCCTTATTGCTTCGAAGCTGTAAGGAAAAATTTCTATCATGCTGAACGAGCTGGGATACCCCACATCTTTATTGATTGTCCCGTCTCTATCGAGAAAGACTGCTCTTTTTTTCATCATAAAAATTTCCGGCACGCCTCGAAGACCTCTTCGGGATCAATGCTTATCATGCATCTGTGATCAAACGGGCATTCTCTGTAGCTGCATGGCCAGCAAGGAACATCCTTCTTGATGACAGCAGCAGGTTGTTGGAAGGGACCCGTAAGGCTAGGATTAGTCGGTCCAAATATTGCTATAACTGGTATTTTTAAGGCATTCGCTATATGCATCGGGCCTGAGTCATTGGTGATAAAAAGATCTGCGTTGCTGATCAATCCTACGAGCTGCCGAAGGCTTGTTTTTCCTGCCAGATTAAGAGGTTTTTTTTTCATGAAGGAGGCTATGGATTCAAACAACTCGGCTTCGCCTTTGGAGCCTGTGATGAGGATTTCTGCCTTTTTTCTATCCTGCAATAAAATGGCGAGCTTTGCATAATTTTCAGCGTGCCATCTCTTAGAAGGGCCATAAGAAGCACCAGGATTGAGAATGATGAGAGGCTCTTTTAAATCAACATTTAAGGAGAGGAGCATCTCCTTGGCTTTCTCCTTTTCTTCTTTAGTTACGGGTAGAGATATCTTTGGGGGGGAAGTTTTAAGACCCAAGCCGGAAATGAGGTCCAGATAGTAATTTAATTGGTGGGAACTGTCTTCTCCTTTCTTTGTAGCCACTCCCCTAGTGAGAAGCACTCTGCGGCCATCTGTAGAGTATCCCCATCTTTCAGGAATCTTGCCAAGATAGAATAGAAGAGCAGAAGAGAAAGAGTTGGTAAGAAGGACTCCGATATCAAAATGGAGCCTTTTTATTTTTTGTATTGAATCCTTCAAGGTTTTTAAAGCCGTCTTCGTCTGGAAGAGGGAATATACTCTTTATGAAATCATGAGAGACGAAGAGGTCTTTTACCCATTCTTTGGCAGCAATCCATATTTGTGCTTGGGGAAAGTTTCTGCTTAAACTATAAGCAGCTGGAACAGCAAGGATAGAGTCTCCTATCCAGTTGGGTGCTCGAACGATTATCTTCATCTCCTAAATTTTATTCCCACAGCGCAATATTGTCAAAATAGCAAAGCACATATTAAGCATT
>WVXO01000024.1:0-76657 GCA_011773465.1 Candidatus Aminicenantota bacterium
GAATTGGTCGGCATGTGTGCCGCTGATTTGTATAATGGGCGAGCCGCTAAGTATTAGATCGCCCTCGCCTGTATTTTCAATGGTTAAGGTCACATCTGTATTCGTGCCAACTTCATGTGTACCATAACGGGAAATTCCGTCATCTGGGATACTTACCTCGCCCTGCTTGACGTTCATTTCTGGCTCTGATGTAAATCCAGTACCGTTAAGTGTTATGTTATACGGGTTCTCATCTGAATCATTATTCGCGATGGAGATCGAGGCTGTCTTGCTCCCTTCAGAAGTGGGGCTAAACCGTATGATAAAAGTGGTGCTGTTTCCCGGCGAAACAGGCGAAGTGGGCTGCTGCTGAACACTGAATTGATTGGCGTATTCCCCGGTGATTTGAATAATCGGAGAGCCGCTCAGGGTTAAATCGCCCTCGCCTGTGTTTTCAATGGTAAAGGTTTTATCGGTGTTAGTGCCTACCTCACGTGAGCCAAAATTGAAACTCCCCCCATCAGGGATGTTGGTTGTGCCCTGCTTAACGTTGATCTCGGGCAATGCGGGAGGTAACGGCTCTTTGGTCGCTTTTAAACGCAATCCCCTTTCATCGTAGAGATAACTTCCAAGAGAAGCCTCTCCGACATTCTTTACTTCTTCTAGACGATTCTGATTGTCCCAAACGTACTGATAGTTGCTGTCTGATGTCAGATTACCTCTGTCGTCATAACTGTATCCGCTTATCTGATTCTTGCTGGTATAGGTTTTGCTGAAAATTGTATTGCCATCTTCTTTAACGGTCTTCATATTCCCGTATTCGTCATATGTATAGGAAAAGCTATCCACTCTTCCAACACCATAAGGTGTATAAGCTGCTGAAGTCAATCTGTTGAGGCTATCATAACCAAATGATGCATCCAGATCATTTGAGATGGATGTAATATTTCCCACTCCATCGTACTCATAGGAGGAATTGTAAAGCACGATGCCGCTTTTTTTCAGCGATGCCGAAGATAAAAATCCAGAACTATTGTAAGCAGCATTGAATTCGGTACCGTTTCCGCTTATATCCATATATGCCGGCTGCTTATTTATACTGTAAGTCATCTGACCGATAAGGCTCTTCGCGTTAAAATTGGCTGTTTCAGGCATGTTCAGGCCATTATTTGTATAGATCAATGTGCTTTCATCCGGATAGACAATGGAATTAAGATTGTTGTTGTTATCATACGTATAAGTCAGAGTTTTGGCACCCAATCCAGGAGTATATTGTCTCTCCGAAGTGATCGAACCCAGAGAATTGTACTGGATATTATCCCTGTACCAGCCCTTATTGCTGGATATTTTTTTAACTCTCCCATTTGAATCATATTCATAAGTGACTGTTTCATCACCGGAGTTAGTACTCGTCAATTGATTCGATGAATTATAGGAATAGTTAATTTCTTTTCCCTCCCAATTTTTTTTCGAGATGTTATTCTCTGAATTATAGGTGTAGCTTATGGCTCCTGCTTCAGGATGTGTTTCTTCGGTCAGGCTGTCCAGACCATTATAGGAAAAATTCTGAGTTCGTGAATTGTTATATTTCACCTCTGTCAGTCTTCCGATTCCATCATAAGTGTAATCAGCGTAACGTCCTTCAGCATCCTTTAGTTTTGCCACCAGTCCAGGGAGGTTATTGTATTCAAATTCAGTGATGTTACCTTCAGGATCCGTTAGCGTCTTTTTATCGCCTGAATACGATATGTTTGTAATTTTTCCTCTGGGATCCGTAATTTTTTTCACTTGTCCCAAAGCCGTAAGTTCATAAATATATTTGTCAGATGAACTTGTGCTGCCTTTGTTCTCTGCTATAACTCTCCCCTCAGAATCCAGAGTCTTTCGATAATACAGAGTAATTCCGTCTCCTGTTTCTTCATAACCTGTATCTCTCCCCATTCCATCCCAGTATTTAACAACCGTATTACCCCCCTGGGTGATGGTAACCGAATTTGTCGACCAGACGGCGTTGATATCGTTAAATACGGAAGGCATATCTATCTCCTCAATTCTTCCAAGGCCATCGTAAGTAAAGTCCATTGTTCCGCCATGCTGATTGGTTTCAGTAAGAATGGAGCTGTCGTGTGTGGATATTGTGCGGATCAGTTCCGTGTAACCAGGGCGGACAATCTTGGAAAGGATTCCATGACGATACTCATAAGTCTCGGTACCTGCACTTCCCGGTAGATTAACAGTGATAGTTATTTCATATGGATTTGGGCTGGAGTAAGTGTAATCCCAGGTGTAATAAGTACTGCCGGATTTTAGCCGTTTAATCTCATCGATAGCGCCGCATTTTCCGCTGGTGTCAAAATAGGTGGTCTGGGTTTCCTTCAATTTCATCCCGCCGCTGGAATAGTCTTTTTCTTTCCATATATGGGAGAGCATGTAATTATTTTCAAATGTGGTGCTTGTCTCAAAATAATATTCCAGCGTTTTATAACTTTTCAAAGAATCGTTAGCATAATATTTTATCTTCGTTGGCAGACCATAATCCTTTACCGATGAACGCTCATAAAGATACCACTCTTCACTCTCTGCATCCCCTTTTCGTGTTCTGATAACTTTCGATATCAAGGGAGCCGTCGCATATCCCATATCTCTACTTAGCACGTACCAGTGCTTAGAAGAAATAACCTGAGGCAACCACTCATGTCCCTCTGAATAGCTTCCGTCGGTGAATGACTTATTTTTTAGCAAGCCTATTTTCCAGAGAGCCGCAGAGTCGTAAGCATGATAGGTGACCTCTGTATCAAAATCAGGACCATCTATCGAAACTGTTCCAGTGGTTGTATTGTGATAGTCTGGATAGGTATAATTCCAAGTTTTGTAAGAAGAAGATGAGGAAAATTTAATCTCTTTCTTGTTGACAACTCTTGTATCTAATGAATACGTATAAAAATAAAACGTGTGATCCGCGTACTCATATTTCATCTCTCCACCAAAACTTGTATTGACGGTAGTTAATTCATATTTATTTTCCTCCCCGCTATAATATTCATAAGTTGCAGCAGGAAGTTCCGGGGGATCATACGCTGTGAGCTGGAAATATCCACCGTATGAAAATGTCCCGACCGTGTAATAATAATTGGAGATATTCCCATGCGCATCTTTCACATAAATTGTTGTCAATTTGGGATTGGTCGTTCCGGAAGTTACAAAATTTATTTCCCTTTGCATACTGTCTGTTATTTTGGTAATCGTGGGCACACTACCTGTGGGGTATGTGATATCTATGTAGTGGCCAAAGGAGTTTTCAATTCTTGTGACAACCCGAACATCCACTTCGGAGTCGCCATATTTGATTTTTTTTTGCTCACCAAAGATCCAGACGGTTCCATCTTTAAAATATAATTTATAATTGTCTTTATCATATTTTAAAAAGTCCCGAGTGACATAAGCAGAGCTACCGGTCTTTAAATAGGCTGTCTCCCACCGCCCATCGGGAAACTCGATAACCGGTGTATCTGAATTGAAATTATGGACTCTCCCCATATGCATCGTCCAGCCCATTCCAACCCAGGAATAGGGCTCCTGCTGAAATCCCCAAGCACTCGCTGGGAGCCTGTCTTTGAGTATCTTTGAATTGTAAACCCTCCAGATCTTTAGATCGAATCCATTCGGGCCCGGAAGATAAATATCAAGAAATCGTAGGGTCAAATTCCCTGTAAATAGGTCGATATTTTCTTCCGGTACCGCCCCATGAAATCCGTGTTCAGGTATAATGCCAATCCGATCATAGATTCCACTCTCCGAAAAAAGGAAATTACCCCCAAACAGAATTGAAAAACTTAAAACAATTAAAAAGCCTTTTTGGATATTTAACTTACTCATTTAAACTCCCCCTTCTTAAAATGGATTAACGTTATAAAATTTCTCTTTTACGCAAATTATTATTGAGCTATTCCCGATGTCAAAAGCATCGCTTCTGTTTCTTACACTTTTTATATAGAAACCTACTCTTATCGATGAATATAAGAGCAATCATATTCACTTATGAGGGTCGTTTTCCCCTTGAGACTTATTCGATTTTAATAAGCTTAATATTTACAACTTAAATCAAATTTTATACTTGTCAAGCTTTTCCAATAAAATGTCGCTTCTTGTCGCTTCTTGTCGTTTCTAAGAGCAATTTATCTTTGCTAACTCTCTCTTAGGGATGATATGGGAGGATCAATATTTGGAATGATCTCCCTCCTTATTCTTATAATAACTTTCCCTTTTGCTGACGACAGTCGGCGATTTTTAATTAATAAATCTACCGAGTTCGGGGACATTTCATTTAAGGTACATAAATATGCCAAAATGAACTTATCCTTCTGTGTCCAATATGTGCAAAAAATAGTTTAAACTAATTCTGCCTAACGGTGAGAATAGGAAAAATGATTTAAATTGCTGAAAATGGATGGAAATAACTGGTACGCCCGATGGGATTTGTACCCCGACCTTCTGATTCGTAGTCAGATGGTCTGTCTAACGTTTAGACTTTCCCCCATGTGACTTCCTTCAAAATATCCGGATCTAATGGTCACAGTATATGACAATTCAAATGTGGCAAAAAGGTGACAGTCTAAATGTGGCGTAACAGGAATGGGTTGATTCTGCCGATAAAGTGGTATATATTAATTTATATAGACTGTCAGAGAGGGAGGAATAAATGGAAAAGCTAGTATTTGTTTTAATAGGTCTATTTTTTGTTTTTATGGTATTGCTGATGAGCTTAAAGTTAATGAGAAGTTTGAGTCGGTTCTTGTCTATGTTATTGCTGTTGCAGCATATTCAGGCACCGTAGCAGAGGAAGCTCTTTGGATATTGAAGGGTAAAGAGGTTAAGGGCCCCGAAGAAAAAGCCAATCAAATGAAAGATGTATTTGATAAATATCCCAGTTGAAAATGGAGCGAAGCACAGGAGAGGAAATAAGACGAGGGCTGTTCAAAACGTTGATCAAGGCAGGAAAAAAGCATGCTAAGACCCTCGCTGATGAAGCAAAAAGAATTTTGAGGATTTTGAGAAGCTCATAGTCAAGACAAGATGAAGAAAATAGTATCTGCTTCAGAATTTGAGAGAGAAGTGCGGCGATGGGCTGAGGAGATTGGAGTTAGAGTCAAAGAGATTCATTTGAGAGGAATGAAGCGGAAATGGGCAAGCTGTTCAAGCAAAGCGGGGTTGAGACACTTGAAAAGACAGCTATCTCACTTTCTTTTTTTATTTATCGCATTATGTTTTTTCACAGGCTGCATAAGGAATCCGAACCCAAGAGTATCTTTAGATAGCGATATCATTTTTTAAATTTAATTACTCATTATTGCGATGAACTTAAATTTAAAATTATAATGGACCCCAGAATTAATAAAGCAGTTGAATTTATAAATAGCAATATATATAAAAATCTAAAAATGCAGGAAATTTCGCATATATCTTATCTTAGTTACAGATATTTTTCTAAACTATTTAAAAAAGAAATGGGAATATGCTTTTCTAAGTATATAATCAAAATTAGAATAAAGGAAGCAAAATCTCTTTTAAAAAATGATTTGCTTTCGATAAAAGAGATTTCATACAAGGTAGGCTATAAACATGTTTCAAATTTCAATCATGAATTTAGGAGACAGACGGGATTATCACCTACAAAATACAGAAACTACTTAAAAAAAATGTAAACGGTTACAATATCATAAGTCGAATTTTATCTTTGTCTCAACAGTGAAAAATTTATAATTTTTGTATGAAACTTGAGTTATTGTACGGATAAATTTTCTTCCTCTTTTGCTCACATATGATTCTTCAAGGTAAAATTGACTAGGGAATCTGATTCCATTTTTTTCGATGCCAAATACCGAAATGACTGTAAGCCTAGGCTCAGCCTTGTATTTCTTGGCTCGTTCTTCAATAATTTTAAAATTCCCGATGGACCTTTGACTATATTCAATTTTCATGATGCTTGAATCACTTTCCTTAACCCAGATTCTTCCGACAAGATATTTCTGCTTGGCTGAAGCTTTGGGAATGGCCTCGATTACCAACATCTTTTCTCCATTCAAAACTTCTTCACCGACCATTCGATAATCGTGGAAGTGCTGCCAATAATCGTTTAGCAACCCTGCTGGTCCGAAAAGTATTTTTGCATAGCGAAACGAGATAGTTTTTAACTGGGCATCTTTTTCATTTTTCTTTTTTCCGTTCTCTTCTATGAGAATCCTCTTCTCCATTATTTTCTGACCTTTTCTTATAAGCTGGAAATCGTAGACATATTTATTTTCCACTTTTGTTCTTGGAGTTTTAATGAAGCTACTTGATCTAACTTGGCCTCTGCCAATTACAGTTGGGGTTGACAAGATTTTTAGAACTATATCCCTGCTGTAGTTAGTCTCTTCTTTAATTTCTTCCAAGCATACAAAATTCAGAGCTACATCTTGAAGCCTTTGGCAATATTTCTTGGTTCTTTTCAGAATTTCGGCTAATCTTTGCTGGTTAGTTTGATGAATCTGATTTTGAGTAAAACTTACTGCGAAATTTCTTCCCCAAAAGCTAGAATGTAAAATAAAAAGCAGAGCTAGAGATAGAAGAACTTTTTCCTTGGGCTTCATTTTATCTCTTTCAGAATCTCGATAACCTTCTTAATATCCTCCTGATGGGGATTTATTTCCAGGGATTTCTGCCAAATCTTAATGGCTTCCTTGTTTTCGCCGAGCATATAATAGCACTCTCCGATGGCATTGAGAATCTCGACCACATTCCCTTTATGCGAGAGGGCTTTTTGATAATAAGAAATGGCTTCTTCAAAAGAGCCTTCTTCTTGAAAAGCTTTCCCGAGAAAATAGTTAAGTGTAAAGACCTCTCTTTCCGATTCAGTAAAAGCCAGAAGGACTTCTTGCACTTTCTTATACTCATTAGACAATAAGAGCACTCTTGCATAGCCTAAAGCAAAATCCAGAGTCTCGGGACTTTTCAGGTAGGCCTCCTCAAATTTTTGTCGTGCTTTTGGGACCTCTCCCTTGTTTAAGTACTGTTCGCCGAGAATATAAGCATAGTGTGCAACGTTGCTAGGTCCCCCTAACGGAGTCATAAGCCAAGGCTCAGGCAACCGCTTTGTTAGGATTGACAATTTTGTATTCTCTGATAGAATTTCCTTACCGTCATTATCTAAAATTGAGACCTGCAGCGTATATTTTCCCGGGAGAAATCTTTTCAGAAGGAACTCCTCTAAAAAATATCGTTGTTCTTGATATTCTCTTACTTCTTTCTTTAAGGTTAATACTTTTTCCTTTTCTCGATAAAATGCAAACTCTAGTACTCCTTTTTCTTCTAATTCTTTAGTTAAGCCAAAAATCTGGAAGGCAAGATACAACTTGTCCCCACTAAAGAAATTCTTCCTTGGAGAAGGATAGATCTGAATGCTTCCCACCCGAAAGGCCTTATTCAATTCGCGGTAGGGAGAAAATTTATCAACTTTATTGGCAAGCATTATAGGGCTCATCGCCAGAGAATTCGGCTCAGGAATAGAAATCTCTTTCTCAAATGAGGTGAATTCCATGGAAACCGTGTTTTCGAGCAAAAGATTAAACTTATAGTTTCCAGGAATAAGCGGAAAAGAATCATACAGAAGAAATGGCCTTTCCTTTATTTTCTTTAACTCTTTCTTTTTTAATTCAATAGGCAGATTCTTTTCATCTTGGAAAATTGTCTTTCCCTCCGAGTCCGTTATCCTGATGGATGTCTTTAGGTTTGTATGATATCTATCCAGGTAGAAATCAACAGAGAGCTTTACAGGTTCGAGATAATAATTCACAAAGAATATTCCCGATTCATCCTGAAGAATACTAACCTCAGAAATGCTGGATATATAGTTCACAGAGTGGCTTACTTCCACTACTGGCTTGTGCTCTAAAAAACTTATGACGTACTCATCCCTGACTCTTTTGTGCGAGAAAGTAGGAACCTGACCAACCAAAATTGCCGAGGGGATTCGCTCCCTTTTGGAATTTATGCTTGAGCCAGGAAAACTGGACCAGGCTGCTTGAGCTAATTCCAGGGATACTCTTTCTTTAATTAATTTATAAGCGGCATCGTCCTCCTCTTCCGCACCCCCTCCAGCAGCTAGCGGAGTCAGACTTCTTGGGCCATCAGAAATAGGACTGTAGAGCTGATATTCTCCTACTCCAAATCTCTGAAAGAAAATGAGACGAAAAAACGGAGGCTGACCGAACTTTGGGTCTCCCATATAGTACCATAGCTCTATGGGATAAATTTCAGCGGCGATGAATTTCATGACCTGCTGGGGTTTACCCAAGATGATATAAATCTTGCCCCTATCCGTCTTCCAGCCCGGGATGCTGGAATTCCTGACGAACGTTTTATTGGCATACTCAATCCTTCTGTAATGCTCTTCTTTGAATTCATTCCTCGGCGTTCCTGGAATATGGTCCCGTTGCCGCCAGAATTCTTCAATAAACATTTCCCTTTCTCTATTTGTCTCCAGCTTGTAAAAGGCCTCCTTTTCTCTGGGGGTAATAATGTAAACGACCTCTTCTTTGATCCATTTTTCATATTTTTCAGGAAGATTCGACTTTTCAGCCTCCTGTTTCAAAGGAAAACAAAGAATAAAAAGCAATGATAGCAATAATATTTTCTTCCCCTTTTTTTGAAACATTGTTATTTTATCATTTCATCTAATATCTTGATGAATTCTTTTTGTTCATAAAGAGTAATCCTGACTCTGTCTATTAATAAAATTTTCCCCTTACTATCTATCAATAATTTAAGAGGTGTCCTCTTTATGTTGAGCTTGTTTGTAATTTGTGATTCTTCGTCATATAAGACGGGGAAATATATCTCAGAATTTTCTACCCAATCTTTAAGTTCTTTTTTATCACTATGAGTTGCAATTCCTATAATTTTAATCCTTCTTTCTTTTGAAATCCTATTCCAGAGGTCTCTTTCATTCAGGCAAGACCTGCAATCTACGGGAGAAAAAAAAACTAAAAGTGTATAGGCTTTACTATTTAATATATCATCATATCTATATCTTACTCCATTTAAGTCATATAATAAAAAAGTTGGGATTAAGTCTAATATAACTGTAGGGCATTTCGGAATTTCAATATTTTTTTTTATCTTTTTTCTCAAAACAAAATTTTTATAAAAAAGAAATAAACTTAATAGAATTAATAATGTTATAACTGAATATTTTAATTTCATAATTAATTTAACAATAGTGTATATTTGCCAATTCTATACTTAGGCTCTTTTTCTAAATTTTCTTCTTCTTTTAAAATTAGAAAATATAAGAAATCATCACTATCCCTGCACAACAGTCTATAATCAGTTTGAATCCCACCAGCGATAAAGTTTCCTTTTTTGTCCCAAATATCAATTACATATTTTTTATCGAAGCCTTTAATCAGATTATTCATTTCCAAAATAAGCAAAAGAAATTCATCTTTCAATACAATGATGTCTATAAGTTTAGTCCAAGAAGCCGATAATATCTTTAGTTCGTTAATTATTTCAGATTGAGCACTAAATCTTGTAAAATCGATTTTTTTTCTGATATTGGGATGCCTGAAATAAGACGGAGCTTTGCCAAATTCTGTTAATAATTTTCCTTCAGAGTTATATTTGCTAATTCTATAATCACAATGTTGGACCGCATATATTATATCTTCTCCATCGATATCGAAACTACAAAAAGGGGCAATACGTTGAACCCAATTTTTATTATATTTATTCGATGGAAAAAATGATGTAATATATCTTCCTTCTAAATTATATTTATTAATCCACATACCAAATTCTGGATGGTTATAATCTTTTCTAATAAATCCTTTTAGAAATATAAATCCATTTGAATTTATTTTTATGCCCCATGCTTGATTTTGAGTACTAGAGATTATAAATGAATTAATAAATCCTTTATCTAGACTAAATTTACTAATCCTTTTGAGAGGAAGATCAGAAACAAAAATGTTATTTTTATTATCAACTTCAATTGAAATTGGAAATTTAAACTCACCGGGTCCTTCACCTTTTCTTCCTATAGTACATAAAAAATTTCCTTTCTGGTCAAAAACTAAAATTTGGCATCCCTTTGGATCTAAAAAAATAATATTTTTATCTAGATCTACTTTTAGCTCTCCTAACCTCCAAACATTTAAACCATGCGTGAGTATATGTACTTCTTTATCTTTTTTAAATACATCAGCAAATTTATAAGTTTTTTCTTCATATGTAAAAGAATTGCAAAGTGAGAGGATAAAAAAAGCGTAGATGTATCCTTTAAATTTAATCATGCAGCGGGCAAAATTTTGGGGGAATTTTTACCTTAAGTATTTTTCTATTATTGTTGGTTACGAATTTTTACATACAACCACAGCATTCTTCATAATCAGGATGACAGATGCAAAAGTAATCTGAATCTCCATCACCGTATCTTATCTCAACAGTGTATCCAAATTCACCTGCGCAAGGTCTGGCTTCCGCATAAGGAACCAAACTTTGAATAATCATAAAAACATTTACTAAAATCAGCACTCCGATGAGTATAACTCCCAAACTAATTTTTAATTTTGCCGTCTTTACCTCCCTATTTTAAATAAATAGCATTATCAAATTATGTTATCAACAGATTTTCATTGGTAAATTTCTGGATTATTCTGGCATTTTCTATCCTGAATTATTCATAAATCAAAATATAAGAAATTGGTTTTTTGGCTTGCTACAAATTCTTCACTATTTTCCATAATTTTCACCCACTGACATCCTGCGAGACCTCCAAACCATTGAGTCTAATAAAGAGAATCAACAAGAGGGTGGAAGCTGGTACGCGCGGAGGGATTTGAAACCCCGACCTTCTGATTCGTAGTCAGATTTTCTATTCAGTAGCAAGACTTCTTCTGTGTCAAATATGAAACAATTTTGATTGATTTGCGCTGAAATAATAGTAAAGTTGTTAATGATTAAGCTGATGATTTCAAAGATGTGGAAAGAAAAAAGCCTTTAAAGGAAAATTTTGTAGTTTCAGAGCAGGGGTTCTAGTTATATGAGGTGGGTCGAAGCGAAAGTTCCCATAGCCCCCACTTTTTTTGTTTGTGCCACTTTTGTGCCATATTGAGGTAGAAAATAATTGAAAATAAAGGAATCCTGTTGAATTTAGAATTCCTCTAAATTGTTGGTTTTTCAGGGAAAAGCTGGTGCGCCTGACAGGACTCGAACCTGCGACACAGGGATTAGGAATCCCTTGCTCTATCCGTACTGAGCTACAGGCGCACGACTCATTTAAGAATATAATGGAAAGGCCTCTGTATTTCAATTCTTCGTCCGATTTTCATAATGGTGTTTCGATATTGTAGGATAGGTGTAAATTAATTTAAAGGTGGGCTTGATAAATCAAGCCCCTACAGATAAATTAATCACCTACAGATAAATCAAGCCCCTACAGATAAATCAAGCCCCTACAGAATATAAATCAACCTCCTACAGAATATAAATCAATCCCTTACAAAAAGATAATCAAGCCCCCACAAAACTTGATGACGCTCCTGCTGAAGATGAATCAGATCTTTACAACTTGCCTTGAGATATTTTTATAAGCTTTTCTTTCACCAAGCAATTTCTTTTAACCGGTTTATCGTTTTTG
Organism: Candidatus Aminicenantota bacterium; assembly: GCA_011773465.1. GTDB lineage: Bacteria > Acidobacteriota > Aminicenantia > Aminicenantales > Aminicenantaceae > SOIV01. Next base: position 11,657 of record WVXO01000024.1, read on the forward strand.
ATGGCGATATAAAGAGCCTTGTATGAGCCAACGATTACACTCAATTTCTTGGCCCTGGTGAGTGCGGTGTAAAATAAATTTCTTTGAAGCATGATGTAATGCTGGGTCAGAAGGGGCATGACTACTGTCTGGTATTCGCTGCCCTGTGATTTATGAACCGAGACCGCATAAGCAAGGGTAAGGTCATCCATTTCTTCTCTTTCGTAAACAACTGATCTTCCGTAAAAATCCACAAAGACTCTATATCGCTGTTTATCGATATGGGACACTACTCCAATATCGCCGTTAAAGACCTCTTTCTCATAATTGTTCCTGATCTGCATCACCTTATCATGGACTCTTATCTCCCGATTTCCGAATTTTAGGCCTTCGTGAAACCGGTTGAACTTTTTCTGCATCTCTGAATTAAGATTATCAACTCCCACAAGACCTCTGTACATAGGGCTTATAACCTGTATCTCGGGAGAAAGAGGGTGCAGATTAAACCTCTTGGGAATACGCCAACCGCAAAGACTCATTATTGTACTGAAAACTTTTTGCTCATTCTCCTGGCGAATAAAATAAAAATCAGCTTCCTTTTCGCCCCGAGGAGGATAGACCAACGACTGGCCTCGATTGACACGGTGGGCGTTAACCACAATGAGGCTATCTTTTGCCTGGCGAAAAATTTCATCCAGCCTCACAACATCTACTTGTTGTGATTCGATAATATCCTGAAGCAGATTCCCTGGCCCTACAGAAGGAAGCTGGTCTTTATCGCCGACCAGAATAAGGCGCATTGAGGAAGGGACCGCCTTTATCAGATAATACATAAGGGGCAAGTCCACCATCGAAAACTCATCGATGATTAAAGCATCTCCAATGAGGGGAGATTTCTCCCCGCGCCGGAAAGTGCCGAGCTTGGGATTATATTCTAATGTTCGATGAATTGTCTTTGCCTCCTTCTGTGCTGCTTCAGTCAACCTCTTGGCTGCCCTCCCCGTAGGGGCTGCTAGGAGAACTTCTCTTCCCCATTTATGAAATATATCAACAACAGCTTTAATGATGGTCGTCTTGCCTGTCCCCGGACCTCCAGTTATAACCAGAATCTTTTTATCGAAACACTCTTTTATAGCACGCTTTTGCATCGAGGAAAATTCAAGCGATAATTCTTTCTCCACATCAAAGATGGCACTGTCTACGTCAAAATCGGGAGTGAGACATGGAAGAGAAGATAACCTATGAATAGAGCGGGCAACTCCCTCCTCGGCTTTATAGAAGAAAGGAAGGTAAATGCTTGACTCCGAATCAACCTCTTCAGCCATGACTGACTTCTGCTTTTTTAGCTCCTGTATAGCTTCTTTTATCTTCTCTTCTTTGACTTCAAGTTCCTCCTTGCAGTTTTTTTCTAAATCCTTCTGAAGAGAAAAAACATGTCCTTGTTCATTATCTTTTTCTAAAAGATAGCGAATATAGGCTTTTATCCTTTCTACTGAAGAAGGACTCATTCCCAACTTCAAAGCCATCTTGTCTGCAGTCTTAAAGCCAACTCCCCAAATGTCAAGGCAGACTTGATAGGGATTAGTCTTCAATACACTGAAAGATTTCTCTCCGTATTGACGATAGATCTTTGTAGCCAAATTAGTGGAAACATTATGCCCCTGAAGGAATATGATAAGCTCTCTTATATGTTGGTGCTCAACCCAGGATTTTTTTATCTCTTTCAACTTGACACGACCCACTCCTTCAACTTGCTGCAGCTTGTCAGGGTTCTTAGTAAGTATATCTATAGTTTTATCTCCAAATTTTTTAATAATTCTTCGAGCCAGTACAGGCCCTATGCCTTTGATTAAGCCTGAGGAGAGAAATTTCTCGATTCCCTTGATTGAAGCGGGCAGGACAGGAATAAAATTTTCAACCTTGAACTGCTGACCGAACTTTGGGTTTATCACCCATTTCCCTTTTATCTTCAGCACTTCGCCAGGAGATAAAGGCGGGAACGAACCGATAACCGTCATAGACTCCCCTTCTTCAGGAACAAATTTGAAAACAGTGTATCCTGTATCAGGGCTGTAGTAGATGATTTGTTCGATAGTACCTTCAAAATAAGCCATGTTTAATGTCTCACTCCTCAGCGACGCTTTTTTCGACTTGCTACAAGCTCCTTATTGCTATCTTTACTTCATCGCCGTTTTTTATTTTTAACCTCTGAGCAGCAGAGCTCTCTTTGGCAGCAATCTCAATAAGTCCTACGCTACCGACAAGAAAAAGAAGCTCTCCTTTCTTCACAGAAGAGTAGCTTTGCTCAAAGGAAGTAATCTCCATATCTTCAATGGAGAGGCTAAGTTTCTTCTTGCCCGTTTTTTTCTGGAGAAACTTTAACATTCCCTCCGGAATGTTAGTTATTAGGTTGCCAAATTTATCTATGTACAGTATATGGCCAATTATCTCATCTCTTTTTATCTGCGGCTTCTCCGTATTATATTTTTCGTATGAATTCGCCTCAGGCCCAAATTCTTCACACGAGATGCCTCTTGAAAGCCAGGCTGCCGCAGGGGCCATTTTATCTCGTCCTTCAAAAGTCCTGCTCTGTTCTGGAAGAAAATAGTTTTGATTTGTGACTTCTCTTAATTGCCTGATGCCCTCCTCCTCTAACACCAAACTTAACACTCCGTTATCTGGAGCAATAAAGAAATAATTATCTGTTTCAGCCAAAAGAATCTTCCGAGAGGTGCCAACTCCAGGATCGACAACAACTAAAAAAATTGTTCTGGCGGGAAAATATTTATAGGAAGAAAATAGAATAAAGCTGCCCGCCTTGATATCAAAAGATGGAAGGCGATGCGTGATGTCGATTATTCGGGCTGGAGGATTGATTTTAGCTATAACACCTTTTAGCGAAGCCACAAAAAAGTCATCTTCCCCGAAATCTGTCATCAAGGCTATCAGAGGATATTTCACTATTCAATATCTTATGCGAAACCTCGCTATCGGTCAATAAAGATTCCGTCTATACAGTGGGCTTGATAAATCAAGCCCCTACAATATGAATAATCGGTCATTATTGATTCCATTTATGCAGCGAGTTTGATGAATCAAGCCTCTGCAAAAAATAACTCAAATCAATGCAATAAGGTGGGTTTGATAAATCAAACCCCTACAGAAGATAAATCAAACCCCTACAAAAGATAAATCAAGACCCTACAAAAGATAAATCAAACCCTTACACTATGAATAAAGGCACGCGAGATATGAATAAAACGTTATATTTATTAAAAGTACGATTTTGATAAGTCAAGGCCTACAGAAGATGAAATCCATATGAAGTATTTATAAAGGTTAAGGTTGGCTTTTTTTCTATCTGATTACTTTAAACAGGCGCTTCCATCTTGCTTTTATGATAAAATTTACATACCTTTTCAACCTTTCTCTCAAACCTGTCTTTTTATAACCATCCTTTTCAGCATCATAGGAAAAATAGACAACCCAGGGTTTCCCTTTTATTAATTTAATGTCTAGAAAACCCCAGGTACGGCTATCCTGGCTGTTATCCCGATTATCTCCCATGACAAAACAGTAACCAGCAGGAACAAATACTGGTCCGAAATTATCCTTTATGGAATTGTTATAATAGTAATAATCACCCTCGGCGCGATCTTGGCTATCAATATGAACCTTGTAACTCTCAGATATGGGCACGTCGTCCACGAAAACCTGTTTATCTATAATCTCAATTTTTTCACCTTCCAAGCCAATAACTCTTTTGACAAAATCCTTCTTCAAATCATCCGGAAATTTAAAGACAATGATGTCATGTCTCTTTATTTCTTTTCGGGGGATTATCAACTTCTCCACCGATAAAACAGGCTCATAATAGACCATTTTATTCACAAGAAGAAAATCTCCCACGAGCAAGGTAGGTTCCATAGAACCAGTGGGAATCTGAAAGGCTTGGAAAACAAAAGTCATGACAAAAAAAACAAATACAGCTGTCTCTGCCAGAAGCTCAAATAATTCTCGATAAAAGTTTTTTTCTCGCTTTTTCTTTGCTTTTCTTACTTTGAATTCTTTTTTCATTTCAAACCACGAAAGAAACGCTTAATATAACTAAAAAAATAAAATTCATCAATATTGTATTTTTAACTGCCGGCAGAAATGATGGCCAGTTATCCAGGCTCCTCAGACCAACTTTGTAAGCTATGAGAGGCAAAGGAAGCGTAACCACTGCCAGCAATGACCAGATCGGCCAGCCTCCCCAGACCACTCCGCTCAAAACAAGAATATAGCAGCTTAAAGCCAAAAATAGATAAATCAACAGACTCCTTTTGAATCCAAAAAGTATAACCCAGGTCTTTCTTCCTGTTGAGAAATCAGCTTCTTTATCTGCAAACTCATTAATCAATAAGACCAGAGTCGTTAAAATGCCAGAAGGAAAGGCCACAGCAAGAACCCAAAAAGAGGAAAAACTCTCAGCCTGAACATAGTAGGCTCCTAAAACCATTAAAGGCCCCCAGGCTAAGAATATGGCAATTTCTCCCAATCCCTTGTTGACCAAGCGTGCTGGAAAACCGTTGTAACTGAAAACAAAAAATAGAGCAGCTAGCCCGATGAATAAAATTATATTTCCTTTTGATACATAATTAAGATAAAGACCAATCGCTGAGCCTAAGATTGCGAAAAGGAGGGATACAGCCAGAGCCTCGTTAGGCTTGACAAATCCATCCAAGACCATTCGGCTTCCACCAGAAAAAGGGACTAAGGCATTCTTATTAGAAGCGTCGTTCCCGCTTTTAAAATCGAAATAGTCATTAGCCACGTTACAGCTAATATGAAGGAAGCAGGCTCCAAAAAAGGTTAAAAGGAATAATATTAAATTGAATTGGCCAGTCTGCCACCAAGCAAAAGCCGTTCCCACGAACACAGCCCCTGCCGTAACGACCAAAAATGGTAGACGTAAAAGGAGGAGAATCGCTTTTGATTTTTTCATCTGGTTTTAACCAAGATTACTATTATATTTCACTTGCATAAATAATCAAGTGGGGTCACCCGTAATAAAGGATTAAAAAGGTGACAGGCTACTTTTTTCTTTTTTACAATAAAGAGAGAAGCCTGAATAGATAAAAAAGTAGCCTACCTTCTTTATTTGCAACTCTGGCCGTTCAATTCGCCTTTGCTACCTATTTATATTATACTTATTTATATTATACTTAATCCATGAACATCACGCTTTTTGGCTATCCAAAAACAGGAAAAACTACTTTATTTAATCTGCTAACCGGCGCAAAAATAGATGTCAAATCTTATGACACAGGGAAAAAAGAGCTCAACAGAAGAACATTCCCTGTTCCCGATTCCCGCTTGGAAAAAATATGGGCTCTTTACTCTGAAAAAAATAAGATCCCGACAACAGTCGATTTCATCGATTTGGCTGGAATCTCTTACGGTGATGTCAAAAGCAGTGCCTACCTGAATTATCTCCGAAAAGCAGACGGCCTCACTCATGTTGTAAGAGGATTTCTGGATGCTCAAATTCCTCATCCAAAAGGGAAAATCAGCCCTGAGGACGATATCCTTTCCATGGAGGAAGAACTCATCCTGGCCGATCTAGTGTCGATAGAAACCAGGCTGGAAAAATTGGAAAAAGAACTAAAAAGGTCAAAGAGCCCTGAAGGAGAAAAGGAGAAAGAACTCCTCGAACGGCTTTACCCCATCCTCGAGGAAGGAAAAGCTATTCGGGAGATCAACCTTTCTCCGTCAGAGGAAAAGCTCAGCCGCAGCTTCTCTTTTTTAAGCCAGAAGAAACTTTTGCATATGATTAATGTCGACGAAAAAGACATTCCCTTAATCGAAAATCCTGAGAAAATTTACTCATCTGAGAAAAAAGGAGTAAAAGTCCTTGCATTTTGCGGAAATATTGAAGCGGAGATTCTTGAATTAGAAGCAAAAGACAAAGCAGACTTTCTTTCTGAGTACGGATTAAGAGAACTGAGTGCTCCTAAATTCTTAAAGGCTTCCTACGATCTTCTTGAGGCTATTACTTTCTTCACGATCGGAAAGGATGAGGTCAAAGCCTGGACTATCAAGGAGAATACGACGGCCTTGAAAGCAGCAGGCTCAATTCATTCAGATATAGAAAAAGGCTTTATCCGGGCAGAAGTCATCTCCTGGGAAGAACTCCTCAAGCACGGCTCCTTTCAAACTGCCAAAGAAAAGGCAGGCGTACGGCTGGAAGGAAAGGACTACCTCGTGCAAAATGGAGATGTCATTTATTTCCGCTTCTCAGTGTAAATTATGGCCGGTAGAAATTATAGTTAGTAGAAGGCGAGAATTGCAGAAAAAAGGTGTGTTTGATAAATCAAACACCTACACAAGATAAATCATGCCTCTACAATTTATTTATAGGACCAGGTCATTTTTATAGGACCAGGTCATTTATTAGATTTAAAAGGTGGGCTTGATGAATCAAGCCCCTACAAGTAATTGATATAACAATAATGTAGTTTGATGAATCAAGCCTCTACGATTTATATAGAATAAGGCTATTTATAAGATCAAATTATTTATGAGGTTTAAAACGTGGGTTTGATAAATCAAACCTTACAATAAAAAATGCAGATTTAATTTATCAGATACCAACATAAGATGAAGAAAAAATTTGAGATTAAAACTTCAGATAGTGATTCCTCTGCCCGGACCGGGGTTATCCATACCGCGCATGGAACCGTTGAAACTCCTGCCTTCGCTCCTGTGGCAAGCCAGGGAACCGTAAAGGGCCTTACCCACGGCTTGCTTCAAAACCTGGGAGCTCAGCTCATGCTAGTCAATGCTTACCATCTGTATCTTAGGCCCGGACTTGAAACAATAGGCAAGCTGGGAGGAATTCATTCTTTCATCTCCTGGCAGAAGCCAATTCTCTCTGATAGCGGTGGTTTCCAGATCTACAGCCTCTCTCCTCTTGTCAAAGTGAAAAAGGAAGGAGTCGGATTCACCTCTCATCTCGACGGAGCAAAAATTTTCTTATCTCCTGAAGACGTCATGGATATCCAGATCAGATTAAGTTCGGATATCATAATGGCCTTGGATCACTTTCTTCCCTTCCCCTCTTCTGAGGAAAATATGAAGGAAGCAGTGAACCTTACCACTCACTGGGCTCAACGCTCCAAGACCCACTTCCTCCAGAAGGATTCTTCTCAGCTTCTATGGGGCATAACCCAAGGCAGTGTCTACTGGAACTTGAGAAAGCAGAGCATCGAGGATTTGCTTAAAATCGATTTTGATGGGTACGCTTTAGGAGGACTCGGCATAGGAGAGCCAAAATCTCAGCTCATCGAAATTATGGAGAGAGCCGATTCCCTTCTTCCTAAGGAAAAGCCTCGCTATCTGATGGGAATAGGCTACATCAACGATATCTTGGAGGCTGTGGAAAGAGGGATAGATCTTTTCGACTGTGTTCTACCTACAAGAAACGCCAGAAACGGAACTCTGTTCACAAGCAAGGGGAAAATCGTCATTAAAAACGTAAAATATGCTCAAGATCAAAAATCCCTTGATGAAGATTGTCCATGTTATACTTGCCAGAATTTCTCACGAGCTTACCTCCGGCATCTATACGAAAGACAGGAAATTAGCTCTGCTATCCTTAACACAATCCACAACCTTCATTTTTATCTTGACATCTTCAGGAAAATTAGGCAAGCTATTCAATCAAATACATACAACAGTTTTAAACGTAGTATAATTAAGCAGAAAGAGGAAGAAAAAAATGATATTTAGTGGGCTTTTCCTTTCCCTTTCCCAAGCTCAACCCGCTCCTCGTGGCGGAGGAATCTCCCTCCATTTTTTCATCATGATGGGCCTGGTCTTCCTGGTTTTCTACTTGCTACTTATCAGGCCGCAGCGGACTAGACAGAAAAAGCATCAAGAAATGGTTGAAAACCTCAAGCCAGGAGACAAAGTCATAACGTCAGGTGGGATACACGGGACTGTCATGGGAGTTCAAAAAGATAAGCTGGAGCTGAAAATAGCTTCCAATGTCAAGATTGATATCGCCAAAACCTCTATCGCAGTCATCCTAACTCCTCAAAAAAAGGAAAAATAACACATCTTTGATTAGCTAATTATAGATAAATTTCATTCGTTTCTCTTCCTCTGAAGGTAACTAGTTTAAGATGAAAAAAGGCTTACGCTGGAAAATTATTCTAACCGCTTTGATCATTATTTTTGCTTTGATTCTCGCTTACCCTCCCAAAGAAAAAATAGAACTAGGGCTCGACCTCAAAGGAGGAATGCATCTCGTCCTTCAAGTTGTAACAGATGACGCTATAAATTACGAAACCGATCAGGCTATCCTGCGTCTCGGTGATCAGCTGAAAAAGAATAATATTGAATATGAAGCAATCACTAAGACTACCATAGGTAAATTCTCTCTCCAAGAATTCAACCTTGAAAAAGAAGGACAGATTAAAGAGATCCTGGACGACTATTTCAGGGATTGGGATCACTCTATTATCGGCAACACCGTATCCCTTTCCTTAAGACCAAATATTGCCCGTTATTACAGGGACCAGTCAGTCAACCAAGCTCAGGAAACAATCCGAAGCCGCGTTGACGAACTCGGGCTTACCGAACCGACCATACAAAGGCAGGGCATGACAACAGGAAGCGACAGGATAATAGTCGAACTTCCCGGAGTCGAAAATCCGGAAAGAGTGAAAAATATCCTCAAGACCACAGCCCTCTTGGAATGGAAACTCGTTAAGGGGGGACCAGCGCCTGATAGAGAGACTCTGCTTGCGGATTTTGGCGGTGAGGTTCCTGAAGATTTGATGGTCATAAGAGGAGATCCCAGGAGAACAGAGGGAGGTTACTACCTCGTGACTCAGGTAGCCCCTGTTACAGGAAAGGATCTACGAGATGCCCGCCCCTCCGTCGATGAATGGAACAACCCAGCTGTATTATTCTCATTGAATGCTGACGGAGCGCGAAGGTTTGCCAAACTCACTTCAGAGAATCTTCAGAAACCCCTGAGCATTATCCTGGATGGAAAAATTCAAGAAGTGGCAACTATCCAAGATAGAATATCTGACAGTGGAATGATACATGGCAAATTCACACAAGAAACGGCCGAAGATATTTCTCTTGTGCTTAGAGCAGGCGCACTTCCAGCTTCGATCAAGTATTTGGAGGAGAGAACGATCGGTCCTTCACTGGGCGCTGATTCCATCCGGAAAGGACTTTCAGCTATCTTCATAGCCCTTATTGTGGTCTTGATGTTCATGGTCTTCTACTACCGGCTCTCTGGAATTAATGCTATTATTGCCCTCGTTTTAAATATCATCATCCTGATGGGCACTTTAGCCTACTTTAAGGCGGTCCTAACCCTTCCTGGTATTGCAGGAATCATATTGACTATAGGTATGGCAGTCGATGCCAATGTTTTAGTCTTCGAGAGGATAAGAGAAGAGCTTTCTGCAGGTAAGGGCATATTGAGTGCGATTGCAGCTGGTTTTTCTCGTGCTTTCAAGACAATTCTGGATGCAAACGTAACCACTATCATCGCCGCTATTTTCCTTTTCCAGTTTGGAACCGGTCCGATTAAGGGATTCGCAGTAACCCTTATCATCGGCATCACGGCAAGCATGTTCACCGCCGTGTTTGTTTCTCACTTAATTTTTGACGTATTCCATGCCAAAAGAAAAAAAAGAGAAAAATTAAGTATTTAAAGATGCAGATATTCAAAAAGCCCGACTTCAATTTTATGAAGTACAAGCTCTTCGCCTTTAGCCTATCTGCAATCATCATTATAGTAGGGATCGTTAGTATCACCAAAGGCAAAGGATTGAATTACGGCATCGATTTTGCTGGGGGCTCGTTGGTCCGGGTGTTTTTAAAATACGAGATTCCTATAGATGAAGTTAGGAAATCTTTGAGTAGGGCTGGTCTAGAAAAAAGCCGCATACAGGAAATCGGCACCAGTGAAAGAGAATATTTGATAAGAAGCTTACAGACCTCGGAAGAAAGCCAAGAAGAAGAAGAAATAGAAGCCCATGAGATCATCGGGAATAAAGTAATAGATGCTTTAAGATTGCAAGAAGACAGAGTAGCTCTCGAAAAGGGTTTTAAAGATTTGAACACCATTGATGAGAAGGAATTAATTCTCATTCTTGAAACTTCTTTTCCCGAAGAAGCAACAGGCATCGCTCAGAATATTCTTTCCTTCAGAATTTCAGAAGGCATTATTCAAGATTATGCCCAGCTTCAGCGAGAGACAGGAATAGGCCAGGAGATTATTAACACCCTAGAAGAGAGAACATTTCTTGGAAGCTTGGCTGTTCTCAGCAAGGAATCAGTGGGGCCCCAGGTCGGACATGACCTGAGAAGAAAAGCCACCCAAGCAATAGTCTGGGCCCTCATCGGTATGCTCATCTACATAGGGATCCGCTTCAAGTTTGCCTATGGAGTTGCCGCCATCTTGACTTTAGCCCACGATGTCTTAATCACTCTTGGGATCTTCTCTTTGACCAACAGAGAAATAAACCTTCCCGTTATAGCTGCGATGCTAACTATAGTCGGATATTCGTTGAACGATACGATTGTCATCTTCGACAGAGTCAGGGATAATCTAAGAATTTTGAGGAAACGTGACTTTGAAGGAATTCTCGATACGAGTATTAACCAGACCTTAAGCCGGACTGTGATCACTTCAGGAACAACTTTCTTGACTGTACTAGCTCTTTATCTATTTGGCGGCGAAGTTATAAATGATTTTGCTTTTACCATGATCATTGGTGTCATCACAGGAACTTACTCCTCTATCTATCAATCCTGTCCGCTTCTTTACTTCTGGAATAAAATATTCAAGCCAAAAAAAGGCATGAGAAAATGATTATTTTGGACTTGTCAAAAATGTTTTTTTCATTTATACTTTTTTTTGGCGATATAAAAAATACCTTTAAAACGAGGTAAAAAAATGCCTGAAAAAATTAAGCCAAATAGAAAAACCGAAGAAGAAATCCCTGAAATTTTCAAAGACTCTTTTTTTATCGCTGAAAAAGGTGGCATGAGAAGAGCCTTTGCTCTTCCTATCGCAATTCTTGTTCATATTTTTCTCGTTGCCGCTTTAATTATTATCCCCCTTCTTAGCATTCAAGAGTTGCCCACAGTAGAAATTTACAGTGCCTTTCTTGCACCACCACCTCCTCCTCCGCCACCACCTCCTCCCCCAGCAAAAAAACGCAAAAGCTCTAAAAAAAGAACCCGTATCAGACCTGTCCAAGCTCAAACCACGGTCGAACCTGGAAAACTCGTCGCTCCTGTTGAAATCCCCGAAGAAATCGCTGAAGAAGAACTCAGCGATATCGGTATCGAAGGCGGAGTAGAAGGCGGAGTAGAAGGCGGAGTCGTAGGTGGCGTGCTCGGCGGAGTTGTCGGCGGTATCCTTGGCGGAGTTGTCGGTGAAGTCGAAGCCCCTATAAGAGCGGTTGGAGAGATTAAACCGCCTAGATTAATCAAGGAAGTCAAGCCAATCTATCCTGAAATTGCCCGCCAAGCAAGAGTGGAAGGGGTAGTAATTATCGAGGCCGTGACCGATATTTATGGAAGAGTGGCGCACATTAAGGTTCTCAGATCCATCCCGCTTCTCGATCAGGCAGCCAAAGATGCTGTCCGTCAATGGGTCTATGAACCCATGATTATCAACGGCCGTCCAAGAGGTGTTATTTTCACCGTTACTGTTACATTTAAATTAAAATAAGAACTATTAAGATGACTTTCCATCTTAGAAAAGGAGGTATGTAAAATGCAATGGGGATTAGTTGAAATGTGGGGTTTAATGGCCCCTTTAGCCAAGGGAGTTGCGATCCTGCTGATGATTCTTTCTATCATTTCTCTCTATCTCTTCATCGAGAGACAGTTGGTTTTCTACAGAGCTAAGTCGAAATCAAAGAATGTTGCGCCACAACTTGCAGGGATGTTGAAAAGAGGCCAAATCCAGGAAGCCTTGAAACTTTCTTCAATGAAAGAAAACCAGGGAAGCCACTTAGCTAGAGTGACTGCTGCTGGTATTAAAGAATTCCTAGAAGGAAAGCAACATAATCTCAGCGTTGAAGAACAGATTGAAACAGCTCAGAGAGGCTGTGCAAGAGCCGCAACGATTTTCACTCAGGAGTTGAATAGAGGGTTGAATACGTTGGCTACAATCGCCACCTCTTCTCCTTTTATCGGTCTATTCGGAACAATTGCAGGAATCATCAACGCCTTCCGGGGTATGCATGAAACCGGATCTGGAGGAATCGGCGCTGTTGCCGGAGGTATTGCAGAAGCTCTGGTGACAACCGCCTTTGGAATAGGCGTGGCTATTCTCGCGCTTTGGCTGTTCAGTTTCTTGCGGACAAGGATTGATATCTACGGCGCTGAAATGGCAAACACCAGTTCTGAAATTGTGGACTTTTTCATCAGAAGAGCGCAGGAAAAACCTGAATAACAAAGCCAAATCAAGAAAACTTTAAATAGAGAGGCATAAGATGGCAATTAAGGTCGAAGGTCAAGGCGAAGTAAGTTCTGAACCTAATGTTGTTCCTCTCTGTGATGTGCTTCTTGTTCTGCTCATCATTTTCATGGTAGTAACACCTCTCATCCAAAGAGGAGTTGACGTAAGATTGCCTGCTGCTCTAAACACCATAAACATGCCTGAAAATCCTGAAGTGGTTCTCTCCATCAAGAGAGACGGCTCGATGTATATAGGCGAAGATCAGGTAACAATGGAAAATCTTCAAACTATGATAGAAGAAGCTTTCATGACTGCGTCTGATCCAAGGCTATACTTAAGAGCTGATGGAGAATTGGAATACGGGAATATCGTAGACATAGTCGAGATCCTTAAAGCAGCTGGCGTTGAGATAGTAGGCATCATTACCGAGGTTAAAACAGAAAAGATTGATTAATAGGTCTCTATCTATCTAGCATAAAGAGTCAATTACGTAATCGATTAACCAAGAGGAAAGGAAAGATATGCTTCAAGGTCCTCCTCTCCTTGCGGTATCCATCCCATAACTTCACGCCAAATATCTTCACCTTCCATACAAAAATAAAGAGGAATCTCCTTACCTCCCCACTCCCTGATAAAGCCAACAATCTTTTTATAAAGCTCAAGACGAAGAGGCTTAAAATAGCGGAACTTTCCGTCTTTTCCCTTTATGAACTCATCGTAGATAATCTTCGTCTTGGGAAACCTCTCTTCGATAATAGCTTTCAGAGAGGAGGGGAATCTAAAACTCCCGAGGCTTATCCAGGCAATTCTGGCCGGATCGACGGTTGCCAGCATTTTCTTAATTACATCTTTGTATTCCTTTTCCCAGTCAGGATGGCGAATTATGGGATCGAAATGAAAAGCGATACGAAATCCTCTTTCTGAAACTCTCCTGGCTGCGTCTATTCTTTCTTCGATAGATGGAGCGCCCTTTTCTTCCTCACGGGCAATTCTCAAAGAATTTAGAGACCAGGCAATGACAAGATTCGGAGCTGGTTCTATTTTTAGAATATTTCTTATATTTACAGTTTTTGTCTTAAGCTCGAAAATAGCATTTCTTTTTTTTCTGAAGTAGGAAACGAGATCTACGGAATTTTGAGTTAAATGGTCCAGGGCCAAAGAATCTCCGAGTTCGCCTGTTCCGATGCGAATTGTCCCGTGTCTTTTCCTGTCTAAAAAATTATCAAGCTGTCTCCACAAATCTTCCAGGTTGACATGGACTGTAATCAAGGGATTCGTCAAATAATGTTGAAGAATACAGTAGGAACAGTCTAGAGGACAATTTAGGTCTATGTTCAGGATAAAATAATTGCATCCAAGGTAGCCGGGGGTACAGGGACAGGGCTTAACGAACTCTCCTTTTTGGCGGGTGATCAAAAGATATTTTTTTCCGACTCCGATAAAATCCTTTGAAGCTCTTATGTCATCAATCAACTCTTGAGGATCATCGATGACTTCTCTAGGAACAGGACCAACATTTTTCAGGATTTTCTTTGCTAGAGGAAAATCGAAACTCTTTTTTTCTACATAAACTTTTTGAGGAAAATATTCTGATTTACTCATCGAGAATTATTAAAGCTTAAATAGCGGTGAAAATTTTTGTTTGGATGCCAGTTCTTGAAGCTTGAGAAGGGTGGTTTTCAATTCTTCGTTATTTCCGAAAGAGAAATTCACCGAAAAGTTTTCCCCCTCGAAAAATGGCGAAGGCTTAACTACGATAGCCTTAGGCAATCGGAGCTTCTTCAATAAAGCATCAAAAGATTCTTTCTGTGAGGAAAGTGCAGGATATCGCTTTTTTTTTAAAATGAGACGGATTTTATCTGCCTTTTGAAGAGGAGATAATTTTTCAGACTCCATAATATCAAGAATTTCTTTAGAGGATAGTATTTCTTTCGGGGCAATTTCATTTCTCCTTGATATCTCCTTGAGGTCTTCAAGAATTCCTTTTAATTTGTTTTGGCCTGAAGGCAAAAGCAAAGGCACGAGTGATTTTCTCACCTGTGGAGTAAATCCAGCAAGCAGCTTGACCGAAGAGAAAGGCATATTTTTCTCGTGAATAATTCTTTTCAAAGCTGATTCAAACTGAGAAAAGGCTAAGTATGATTCAAGATGGGATAAGGTTGGAGGAATATCAAGAAGAGGCAGATAATGCTGAACAATCTTCTTTTCATCCTCTCCTAATTTTTTCAACTTACTCAGTATTTCTGCTTTTTCTAGGAGGCTAAATTCCCTTGCGGCCAAATTTTCATAAAACGCCGCCAAAAATGCCTTAAGCTCGTCCTCTTCTTCGGTGATAAAGACAGGAAGAGAAGATATACGCAGCTTGATGCAGGCTAGGACTCTTTTCCACCCCGATACAAGAATAAAGTGCTTATCCCGCAATGCCACAAGAGGGGGATTGAGGAGACCCACTTCCTGGATAGAAAGGATCAGCTTTTCCAGGGAAAAATAATAAGAGATACGGAATCTTTCATCTTCGAGAAAGATTTCTTTTAGGGATAATTTTTTCTTTTTCATGCACTTATTCTACTTGTAGGGGCTTGATTCATCAAGCCCACCTTACTGTTGCAGAAAATGGGGCCAGGCCCCATTTTTTTCATTTTTTTGTAGGGGCTTGATTTATCAAGCCCACCTTATTGTTGTAGCTCGCTGCACTTATATTGGTTTAACATAATTGTAGGGAGTTTGATTTATCAAACACGCACTTTTAACTATTCATATGGATTGATTAATCATACCATTTGACCCCCTGTCTGTTTTTCTGTTATCTTGATTGACCAGAAGCGATGAGCAAATCCCATGAAAAATCAATCGTAAACCCAGAGCCTCTAAGAGATTTTGTTGCCGAAGAAGTCATATGCATTCCGTTCGATCCTCCTTCCCGTTTCCTGCAAAAAGCCATTAAAAAGCGGGCATCCAAAGAAAAAAACATTGGCTTTGGCTATTTGTATCATCTAAAGAACAAAATCGTCCTTTATCAGTCTTTAGGAGCTCCTTCAGTTGTTCTATCCTTGGAAAGACTCATTGTCTCTGGAGCCAAAAAAATCATCCTCCTTGGATTCTGTGGTTCTCTTAATCCCAAGTTCAAGATAATGAATGTGGTCAGTATTTCAAAGGCTTTCTCTGAGGAGGGAACTTCTAAGCATTATTTTCCTCGGAAAAGAATCTTTTATCCCTCGCTCCCCCTGAAAAACAGGATTGAAGCAGCTCTCTATGATTCGAAACTTCCCTTCCTCAAAGGCTCTCTCGTCTCTACAGATGCTCCCTATCGGGAAACAAGATCTTGGTTAAAACAGAAACAAAAAACAAGAATAAATTTAGTAGATATGGAGGCTTCTGCTGTATTTGCCATAGCCAAATTCTACGCAATTCAAGCAGCTGCTCTGACGATAATCTCTGATGAACTCTGGAGCAGTGCCTGGAATCAGAAGTTCCTCCGAACAGAACTCGAAGAGAAAATGAAGAAATATTTTATACCGTTTATAAAAGAGTTGGATTAGCTTGACTTTATTGACTCTTAAGACCTAGATTTATTTGAAAACTTATTTTTTCAAAAATGCGCGACAATATATCGCAGCTAGTTAAAAAGTTGCATTTTTCATTATGAGGAGAGAAAAATGAAGCCAAAGGTATTAATAACACGGAAAATTCTGCCCGAGGCTCTTGACTATCTTAAGGAACACACAGATTACGAAATAGGCGCCACAAAAAGAAACTTAACAAAAGAGGAAATCATAAAGAAAGTCCAGGGAAAGGAAGGACTTCTCTCGCTTCTTGTGGATGATATCGATAAAGAAGTCATCAATTCTGCCCCGGCCTTAAAGATCATTGCCAACTGTGCTGTGGGCTATAACAACATTGAAATCAGCGAGGCTAAGAAAAAAGGGATTCTTGTCACGAACACTCCTGGAGTTTTGACAGAAACCACGGCTGACCTAACCTGGGCGCTTATCATGGCTGTCGCTCGAAAAATCCCTCAAGCTGATCAATTCACACGGTGCAAGAAATTCAAGGGCTGGGAACTGGACCTTTTTCTGGGAAAGGAAATCACCGGGAAGCGCCTGGGGATTATAGGCATGGGCCGAATAGGCAAAGCAGTTGCCTTGAGGGCTCAGGCCTTCGGTATGGAAATCGTGTATTCTGATCCGAATAGACTAACTCCAGAAGAGGAGGAAAAATATAAAGCATCAACTCTTCCCTTAGACAAGCTTTTATCCAGTGCGGATATAATCACTATCCATGCTTCCCTCAATCCTCAGACGTTTCATCTGCTTTCTAGAGAAAATATAAACTTAATAAAAAAAGACGCTATTCTCATAAATGCCGCGCGAGGGCCAATCGTAGATGAGAAGGCACTGGCAGACGCCCTAGAAAGAGAGCGAATTTGGGGGGCAGGTTTGGACGTCTATGAAAGAGAGCCTGAAATCGAAACAAAGCTTTTTTCCTTGGAAAATGTTGTTCTCCTTCCTCATATAGCAAGCGCCACTTATGAAACTCGATTAAAAATGGCCATGATGGCTGCCCGCAATCTGGTCCAAGGATTGAAAGGTGAAAAACCAGATAATCTGGTTGTCTAGGCTAGGAGGGCTATAAGCTAGGATTTGATGAATCAAATCTGAAAAATATAGCTTCCGATCTCCGCTCTCTATTCTTTCTTGCGTGCTCTTACTTCTTATTCTTTGGTTTTCTTTTACGTTCTCGTCTTTTTCCACTCGCTAAATTAAGCGGTTCATTCATGCTTCCGCTTCTGAAACCAGCAAGGTCTAAGGCTATGTAGATATATCCGAATTTCTTAAAACTTTTAACAACTGCCTCCCTAATTTTCTTTTCTGTTATCTTTGGAAATTCAGACGGCTCTATCTCAATCCGGGCAATCTGACCATGGTGCCTCACTCTTACTTGAACAAAGCCCAATTTTCTCAGGAACTCTTCAGCCTGGGCGACCTGTTTTAGATTTTTTGTTTCGATTTTTGTGTAATAAGGAAAGCGTGAAGAAAGGCAGGCTAAAGAAGGCTTGTTCCATGTGGAAAGGCTGGATCTTTTGGAGAGCTGTCGTATTTCGCTTTTTCCCAGATGAGCTTCCTTCAACGGCGAGCGGATGCCCAGCTCCTCACCGGCCCTCATTCCAGGCCTGAAGTCAGCCTTATCCTCATAATTGGAGCCGTCCAGAATGTAGGAAATGCCCTCAGCTTCTGCAATATCTTTAAGCTTCGAAAAAAGCTCCTTCTTGCAAAAGTAACATCTTTCGGGAGGATTGTTTGCAAAATCGGAGCTTTCAAGCTCCTTTGTCTCGATAACCTTATAACGAATACTAAATTTTTGAGCCAATCTTATGGCTTCTTCTTTTTCTTTTGGAGGGTATGTCTCAGAGCTGGCAATAACCGCTAAAACATTCTTTCCTAAAACCTCGTGGGCAGTCTTCAAGAGGAAAGTGCTGTCCACCCCACCAGAGAAAGCCACAAGAACCCCTCCCATCTCTTGAAGAATATTTTTTAATTTCTCATATTTTGACAGCGTTATCTTGGGTATTTCTTTTATTTCTATGTTGTTCATTTTATTCATAATTATTCCCATATCCGAAGATGTGTTCTTTCTTGTTCATATTTTTACGTTAATAAAGGGGGCTTGATAAATCAAGCCCCTACAAACAAATCGAACCAATGCAATAAGCTGGGTTTGATGAATCAAACCCCTACAATTCATTTTAAGCTCGTAAGTATAGGTTTGATGAATCAAATCCCTACACAAGATAAATCATTTCTTTGCAAGTTTTTTTACTTCTTTTACGAATTCGGGGATGATTTCGCGCTCTTTCAAACTGCGGTATACTTTACCTTTCTTAAACAGCACACCTTTACCTCGCCCGCAAGCTAAGCCTATATCAGCTTCTTTGGCTTCGCCGGGCCCGTTGACCATGCAGCCCATGACTGCAACATCAAAAGTACTTTTTATCGGAGAAAGACGCTTCTCGATCGCGGAAACGATTTTAATAAAATCAACCTCACACCGACTGCAGACAGGACAGGAGATGATATTAAGACCTCTCGAACGAAGCCCTAGGCTGGAGAGGATTAAGTAGCCAACACGAACCTCCTCTTCAGGAGGAGCTGTCAGAGAAACTCTTAGAGTATCCACCAATCCCAGATTCAGAAGAAGAGCTAGGCCTACCGAAGATTTCACAGATCCAGGAACCAAACTCCCTGATTCTGTTATTCCAGCATGAAGAGGATAGTCAACTTTGTCTGCTAAAAGCTTGTAAGCTTCGACTGTCCGCATAACGTCAGAGGCTTTCAACGATATTTTTATATGAGGAAAGTCCATATCTTCCAAGATTCTTACGTATCTCAAAGCACTCTCAACCATAGCCTCGGGGCAAGCTTCCCCGTATTTGCGGAGAAGACCTTTCTCCAGAGACCCTGAATTCACCCCGATTCTTATAGGAACAGCACGATCCTTCGCAGCCCGCACAACTTCTTTTACCTTTTCCTTAGTCCCAATATTGCCTGGATTGATGCGCAAAGCATCAGCCCCCTTTTCAAGGGAAGCTAAAGCCAATCTATGATCAAAATGGATATCAGCCACAAGGGGAAGTGATGCCCGTTTCTTTATTTCTCCGAATGCTTCGACGGCTTCCTTGTCAGGAACAGCAATTCGAACTACTTCACACCCTTCCTTTTCCAGCCTTTTTATCTGAGCTACGGTTTGTTCGATGTATTTTGTGTCTGTCTTTGTCATGGATTGGACAACGATTGGAGCACCTCCACCTATAGCCACTTCTCCGATTTTAATCTGTCTTGTCTTCCGTCTTTTGATAGATTTTTTCTGCTTTGGATATTGAAAATCACAGGAATTGGAGTTATTTATTTTTTTCATAAGTAATACATCCTATTCATATCCATAAAGTGGGTTTGATAAATCAAATCTCTACAATAAAAGTGGGCTTGATGAATCAAGCCCCTACAATCAATGCAGGCTTGATAGATTAAATCCGTACAATCAATATGAGTTTGATGAATCAAACCCCTAAACATCTATTTCCAGAAAAGAAAACTTTCCCAACCGTTAGGGAGATTCTTGGCGACATCATTCAGGATTACAAAGACAAACAAGAGAATAAAAATAATAAATCCAATCTGCATCACGATTTGCTTGACCTTAGCACTGAAATCTTTTCGGAATAATCCCTCAAGACTCAGGACAAGAATCTGTCCTCCATCCAACAGAGGAATAGGAAAAAGATTGACTATTCCCAGTTGGAGGCTGATGAAGGCAATAAAACCCATCAGAGCAAAAAATCCCAACCGGAAAAAGGTACGAGAGAATCTTGCTATTTCAATAGGTCCTGCGATTTGCCGCGCGGAGGCTTGTCCTGCTGCCAGGTCTTTCACATAATTGACAAGCACAAAGGCGAGCTTCCAGTTCTCTTTAATACTTCGACCTATCGCAGGGAATAAGCTATATCTCCTGAGCTCGGACTTTATTCCTGTCCCGATTCCAAGCTTTCCGACTTTCCCCTCGAGGCGAAGCGTGATATAGAAGGTCAAAATCTCTCCATCCCTGTCAACGAGAAATTCAAGCTCTTTTTCGGGGTTTTTTTCGATTACTTCCAGAAATTGATGATAATAGACAACCTGACCGTTAATAGCCAGGAAGACATCTCCTACTCTTAATCCTGCTTTCTCGGCAGGAGTTCCAGGAAGGATATAAGTCACCTGGACCAAATTCTTGGGGTAGAAACCAGCATAACCCAGCGCTAATCTTGTCCTGCTCTCGGTCTTCAACTGAACTTCGAGTACCTGCTCTCCTCTTTTGACCTCTAAAGCTATCAATCTTTTGGGTTTAGTTCCCACGGCTATTTCCACATCACTCCAGGTCCTTGTCCTCCTGTCGTTGATGCTCAGGATTTCATCATCAACCTTTAAGTTTGCACTTTCTGCGGGAGAGCCAGGATCAATCCAACCAATTACAGGCTTCTGTTCCGAATACTCGGGAACAGTAACTCCAACCATGCTGATAATCGAGACGAGCACCAAAGCAAGAAAAATATTCATCAGAGAGCCTGTAACCAGAACCAAGAACCTCTCCCACCTCTTCTTGGCCATAAAATCATTGGGAGCAAGCTCTTTTTTCTGCTCATAAGCCTCTTCTCCAGAAAACTTAACGAAACCGCCGATCGGAATCAGGCTGACCCGGTAATCTGTATCACCTTTCTTGATTCCAAAGAGCCTTTTACCAATGCCCCAAGAGAAAACTTCTACTCTAATCTTCATGAGCTTAGCCATGAAAAAGTGTCCTAATTCATGAACGAAAACAAGGACGCCAAAGACAATCACGAAAGCTAAGAGAGTTTCTAATGTTGCGAAAATTTTTGCCATTTCAAGACCTTTTTTTCAATAAATCCAAGGATGCCCGCCTCGTTTCTCTGTCCACATCGAATATATCCTCTAAACTTTGAACTTTTCGTTTTTGATGATTCTCAACAATCGCGCTTACAACTTCTGAAATATCCATAAATTTTATTCTCTTTTCTAGAAAAGCAGAAACTACCACCTCGTTGGCGGCGTTAAGGACAATCGGGAAACTTTCTCCCTCTTCTAGGGCCAAGCGAGAAAGTTTGATAATCGGAAATTTTTCTGTATCAACTTCATAAAACTCCAGGGCCTTTATCTCGGATAAATTCAGTGAAGGCAATAGGGAATCTTCTCTTTCGGGATAAGTCAAAGCATACTGGATAGGAATTTTCATATCGGTCGGGCTGAGCTGAGCCAAAACAGACCCATCACTCATCTCTACAAGGGAATGAACGATGCTTTGGGGGTGAATCAAAATGCCCAGTTGCCGGGGCGCAAGGCCAAAAAGCCAGTGGGCTTCAATCAACTCCAATCCCTTGTTCATTAAAGTTGCTGAATCAATAGTAACTTTTTTGCCCATTTTCCACCGGGGATGATTCAAGGCTTCCTCAAGAGTGATATTATTCATTTCAGAGGGAGGCTTCCGGAAAAAGGGACCTCCAGAAGCTGTTAGGGTTATTTTCTTTACGTTTTCCATCTTTTCCTTGGCCAAGCACTGGAAAACGCCACTATGCTCGCTGTCGACAGGGATGAGTTGAGCTCCGAACTTTCGGATCCTATCCTGGATCAAAGGGCCAGCCACAACCATAGACTCTTTGTTGGCCAGAGCAATTTTTTTCCCTTCTTGCACTGCGGCAAGAGTTGGCCTCAAACCATCTATGCCTGTTATAGCCGAGATAATGATGTCATTTTCCGAAAAACTGGCTACCTCTTCTGCTCCTTCTTGAGCGAAGGTAACTCGAATGGATTTATCTTTGAGCCTCCTCTTGAGTTCCTCGGCTTCTTCCTTTTTTTCCACAGAGACAATTTTTGGATTGAATTTTTCAACCTGTTTCTCCAGAAGCTGGGTATTGCGGCCGGCTGTAAGCCCGACAACCTTGAACCTGTGACTGAGCTTATCGATGACATCGAGGCTGCTGCGGCCGATAGAGCCGGTTGAACCAAGGACGGAAATATTTTTCATTTTATCTCACAAATTTGGCTTTTCTTCTCTAATCCCAAAAAAATTTAATAAAAAAATAGAAAAAAGGTGCAGCTAATATGAGGCTATCCATTCGGTCCAAGAATCCGCCATGCCCGGGAAGTATATTGGAGGAATCTTTTACTCCCACCGCTCTTTTGAAAAGAGACTCCAAAGGATCGCTTATCTGGGCCACGGTGTGAACAAGAAAGCCACAGAGGATAGCCTTCCAGAGAACAGTATCTGGCAACAAGACCTGTTGAGCAGCAATCGCCCCCAGACAAGCAGCTAAGATCCCGGCAATGCTTCCCTCCCAAGTTTTCCGAGGGCTGGCTATGGGCACCATTTTTCGTCGCCCCCAGAGGCTTCCGATGATGTAAGCTCCCGTATCCCCTACAATAATCACTACTAGAAGAAAATAGATGTAAAACGGGCCTCTTTCCTCCATTAGCGGATAGAAAAAATTGAGGGTAAAGCTCAAATAAATTGCGCCAAAAAAAGTTAGGGCGATCGAAGAATGGGAGGTAACAAGTCTCTCCAGTGTATTGTAATAAATGAGGAAATATAATCCAGCTACGAGAAGAACTGCAAATAAAGCTAGCTCAATGGAGATTTCTTTAAAGTAGAAGGAAGAGCTTATGATCAATGCTAGGGCGATTCCGAGTGTTCTATGAGGATAGATTTTTTTTGCTGAAAACAGGTTGTAGAACTCAAAAAGAGACACCAATATCAAAATCTGTAATACGATGAAAAAACCGAGAAGAGGCATAAATTGTATGACCAAAAAAAAGAAGGCCAACAACACAAAGGCAGTAAGTGTTCTTTTGAGAAAGCTCATTTTATTAAGTAAAATAGAGGAACCCCCTTAGGGATAAATAATCTTGTTTTCATATTGAGGATTTGTCTTCTCAAGATGGATGCCTCTCCAATTCAGGGAAAAATCTCTCAGTATCTTTTCCTTAAGGATATCTTCTGTTCCTTGCTTCATAATCCTGAATAGATCAGCCGGAGAAAAACTAGTTTTGATCCCCTTGGGGATAAATATCTCCAAACCTCCTTTCTCTCTTCTGATAATCGACAAGCGCCTGAAGCATGTGCTTCTTCCGGAAATCAGGCCAAAAGTCCTGAGTAATCCAGATTTCAGCATAAGCAATCTGCCACAATAAAAAATTAGAGACGCGAAGCTCTCCACTTGTCCTTATCAGCAAATCAGGGTCAGGAACATGGATTGTGTATAAATATTGAGAAAATTTCTCCTCATTCAAGGTACTTATATCAAAGCCTTTATCGTTAACTATTTTTTTGACTGCATCCACAATTTCATCTCGCCCTCCATAGTTAAGGGCCAAAACAATGGTCAACCGAGTGTTATTTTTTGTCAACTTTTCAACCCGCTCTAACTCTCTTCGCACGGAGGCTGGGATCGCTTCTATCTGACCTATGACCTTTAAGCGGAACTTATTTTTAACCAGGACCTTATCCTCCTTCTTCAGGTAATCTTCAAGAAGCCCCCAGAGAGTTGCAACCTCTTTTTTAGGCCTTTTCCAGTTCTCCTTGGAGAAAGCATACAGAGTCAGGTATTCGATTCCCAAACGAGCACAAGTTTCCACCACTTCGCGGATGGATTTAGCTCCGGCTCGGTGGCCTTCTACCCGAGGTAGCTTTCTCTTTTTTGCCCAACGGCCGTTACCATCCATGATTACTGCCACGTGCCTAGGAAGGCGGGAAAAGTCAATTTGCTTCACCAACAATTCTTCCTCGCTGCCTGGAGGAATGAAATCTTTAAGGTTCTCGGGCATAGATAGATTATAGGGGCTTGCGTGTGAATTGTCAAAAATATAGACCTCGCATTCTATATCTGGTAATCTATTATGTTAGTGTAAATAGAGGATAAAAATGTGCTTAGGAATTCCGGCTAGAGTTGTCCAGATCGATGAATCCGACCTGGGAAAAGTTGATTATTTAGGGACAAGAGTCAAGACAAATTTCGCGCTTCTCGAAAACATAAAGGTTGGAGATTGGGTCATCGTTCATGCCGGATTTGCTATTTCCAAATTGAACGAAGAAGAAGCAAGGGAGACCTTCTCGCTGCTTAGAGAAATGGCCGAAAAGGAAGCAGCGGTAGATGATAATAAGGGAAACAAGAAGCAAAATAAAAGAAAGAATGGATAAGGGGAAAAGGACGAAACCATCTCCTCTGGCTAGGATTTCACGCCCAGCATGATTTCGAATGAAAGAATTAAGGGATAAGAAAGTAATCAGAGGTCTTCTTTACGAGATAGAGAATAGGACTCAAGCACTCTCCTCTTCTCCCCGGATCATGGAAGTCTGTGGAACCCATACTATGACCGTGCATAAATATGGTTTAAAAAACATGCTCGAAAAGGCGGGAGTGGAAATGGTTTCTGGACCGGGATGTCCGGTGTGCATCACCCCGAATGAAATCCATGAGGCTGCCATTGAGTTAGTTACAGAGAATGAAAATTTTATCCTGACCACTTTTGGAGACATGACACGGGTTCCCACAAGAAAAAGCTCTCTCCAAAAAGCAGTTCCGGCTGCAGGTTCGATGGTTAAGATTGTTTATTCTCCACGAGAATCTCTAGAGATAGCCAGATCAAATCCAGAAAAACAGGTTGTTTTCTTCGGGGTCGGATTTGAGACCACAATCCCTGCTATCGCTTTGACCCTTAGGGAAGCTTTTGAGAAAAATCTTGCCAACTTCTCGATCCTTTCGGCTCTCTGGATCATTCCTCCTCCCCTTAGAGCGATCGTCGAAGCAAAAGAGATAGCTATAGACGGCTTTCTTTACCCTGGTCATGTGAGCGCCATCATCGGAGAAAAGCCTTATCAATTCATTGCCGAAGAGTACGGGATTCCGGGAGCTATTGCTGGCTTTGAACCGAGCGACATCCTCCTTGGCATTTCCTCTATTTTAGATCAGATAAAAGAGGGAAAGGCCACGGTTGCCAACGAGTATTCAAGGGTGGTCAGAGCTTCGGGGAATCCAAAAGCTCTGGCCGTCATGGAAGAGATGCTGGAAACCAAAGATTCCTATTGGAGGGGCCTGGGCCTTATTCCTCAGAGTGGCTTGAAAATCAAAAAAAGATATTCTGCCTGTGATGCTGAAATCAGATTCAACCTGAGCATAAAAGGTGGAAGCGGCGATCTTCCGGGCTGTCGATGTGGGGATGTTTTGCAAGGCTTAATCTCTCCACCCCAATGCCCTCTGTTTGTTGAAAAATGCAATCCTGATTCTCCCTATGGACCCTGTATGGTCTCTTTTGAAGGGGCATGCTTTGTCTATTATAAATTTAATCCAACCCTAAAGAATAAATTGTAGGTGTTTGATTTATCATGCCCACCTTGTAATTGTTTATATGGAGTTGACTCATCAAATTCATTATTGTTGTAGGAGCTTGATTTATATATCCAAAGTGGATGTAAGGGCTTGATTTATCATGCCCACCTTGTAATTGTTTATATGGATTTGATTCATCAAATTCATTATTGTTGTAGGGCCTTAATTTATATATCCAAAGTGGATGTAGGGGCTTGATTTATCAAGCCCACCTTTTATTATTTGTATAAGGTTGATTAATCAAATGCTAACAGAAAACATAAGAAGAATGAGGTAAAAATGACAAAAAAGGTCAGCTTAGAGCTTGGAAGCGGCGGCAGGTTGATGAGAGATTTTATCGCCCAACATATTGTCAAGACCTTTAAAAATCCTTTTCTGGATGAGCTTTCCGACTCGGCCCATCTTCCTCATCAAATTGCTTTCACAACTGACAGCTATGTGGTCGACCCTATTTTTTTCCCAGGCGGCGACATCGGCACACTGTGCATTAACGGCACAGTCAATGATCTTGTTGTCTCAGGTGCTGATCCCATGTACATATCCCTTTCCTTGATCTTAGAGGAAGGATTTTCCTGGGAAGACTTGGAAAAAATCCTCAAATCTATCAAAAAGGCAGCTAAAAATGCAAAGGTCGATATTGCAGCAGGAGACACCAAAGTCGTCAGGCGCGGCCAAGCCGACAAAATCTATATAAACACTTCAGGCGTGGGAACGATTCAAGCCAGACCGGCTATCAGTAAAATCCGACCCGGTGATAAAATCATTTTAACAGGCACTCTTGGAGAACACAGCCTTGCAGTGATGCTGGCTAGGGGAGATTTTGGACTGGAATCAAAGGTTAAAAGCGATTGTGCACCTTTAAACTTTCTCCTTCCTCTCTGGAAAAAACGTGTTCTGTGGATGAGGGACATCACACGTGGAGGGCTGGCCACTGTGCTCTGTGAACTTGCAGAAAGAATTCCCTATTCCCTCCTTATTGAAGAGGATAAAATTCCTCTTTCTAGAGCTGTAAGGGGAGCAACAGAGCTTTTGGGAATTGATCCCTTCTATCTTGCCTGTGAGGGAAGGGCTGTGGTTATAGCACCCGAGAAAAGTGCCGGGGATATTCTTGAAGAAATAAGAAAGGATTCCCTTGGCAAAAAGGCTGAGATCATAGGGCAGGTGGAGGACAAAATCGGAAAACCAGGAGAGCTTCTTCTCTCAACCTTCTCAGGGGGATTAAGATTGCTTGAGCCCTTAACCTCAGAACTCCTTCCTCGCATTTGCTGATAAAAAGAAAAATAGGGACAGATCCCCGTTTTTGCACTGTTTTTTAGTCATTTGTATAAGATAAAAGGTGGGCTTGATGAATCAAGCCCTTACACAAAATACATTTAAATAATTAAAGGTGGGCTTGATGAATCAAGCCCCTACATAAGGAAAATAAAATCCATACTGAAGACGAAATAAATATAGAAGATAAAATAATGAGAAAAGGGGGCAGGCTATATTACTGGCGGCCGATAGAAGAGTACTCAAAGCCGAGTTTCCGCACTTCACAAGGATCATAGACATTTCTCCCGTCAATGATAATGGGGTTGTTCATCACTTCCTTAATCTTCTTCAAATCCAGCTCTTTAAACTCATCCCATTCTGTAATAATAAGCAAAGCATTGGCCTCTTTTACTGCTTCATAGGGAGATTTAACGTAGGAAATTTGCGGCTGCTCTTCAGGAAAAATCTTTTTCATATTCTCCATAGCTCTGGGATCATAAAGACGAAGATAAGAACCTTCGTCAAGAAGCTTCTTAATAATTTTAATACTCGACGCTTCCCTTATATCATCAGTCTCGGGCTTAAAAGCTAGCCCTAATACAGCAATCTTCTTGTCTTTCAATATCCAGAGAGCTTTCTTTGTCTTCTCCATGAAAGAATCAATCCTATCCAGGTTGACTCTGTCGGCTTCTCTGAGCAAATTCATGTTGACACCCAAATCTTCTCCAATCTTGGTGAGTGCCCTTATGTCCTTGGGGAAGCAGGAGCCTCCATAGCCAAGGCCAGCTCTTAAAAACTGACTTCCTATCCTGGGATCAAACCCCATTCCTAGGGCTACCTGATTCACATCGCCATCTGTTTTCTCACAAAGCTCAGCAATAAGGTTGATATAAGAAATTTTCAGGGCCAGAAACGAATTCGATGCATGCTTGATAATCTCTGCTGTATCTATGTTAGTTACCAGGATTCGGTCTTTATATTTCTCGTAAATCTTCACCAGGATATCCCTGGCCTTCTCTGTCTCCACGCCAATGATTATCCGGTCTGGATTGAGAAAATCTGAGACAGCAGAACCTTCTCTCAGGAACTCAGGATTTGAGGCTACGTCAAAATCTACATCTTTCTTCTTATGCAATGTAATTGTTTTTTTAATCCACATGGATGTTTTAACCGGCACAGTGCTCTTCTCTACTACCACTTTATAATCGTTCAAGTTTTCAGCAATCTTTCTTGAAACACCTTCAACAAATGTCATATCAGCGCTTCCATCCTCCTTTTGAGGTGTGTTGACAGAGACAAACAGAACATCAGAGGATTGGATAGTTTTATCTAAATCATGGGTGAAGCTAAGATTTCCTCTCTTGAGATTTGCTTTCAATAAATCTTCAAGGCCAGGCTCGTAAATATGAGGAATTCCTCGAGATGCTTTCTCAATCTTGTCTGCAACCACATCAGTTCCGACAACATCATGGCCCAAATCAGCCAGGCAGACAGCAGTCACCAACCCCACATACCCTGTACCTATAACCCCAATTTTCATGACTTTCTCCTTTTAAATAAACCACTGATGCCCCAGATAACATGCACCCAGGACTCTTGGGCAATTATTTTCGCATTCCTGAAAATGCTGGCTAAGCTTTGACAACGTTATTTTTTTTCTTCTTTATAGCGTTTCGAGTGTCAATGATTAGGGATGAGTTTTCTGCAATCCATTCAAAGTCATAATCAGAATGCGCAGTAGCAATGATCACAGCATCAAACTCTTTTAACATTTTTTCCGTCAAGGCAACCGACTTAAGCTCTAAGCCAGGATAGTCTCTATGTCCATAAGATTGATGCACATAGGGATCATTGTAAGAAACTTTAGCTCCCTTTTTCTGGAGGAGACTTATAATCTTGAGTGCAGGAGACTCTCTCTGATCATCGATATCTTTTTTGTAGGCAATCCCAAGAATCAATATCCTGGATCCTCTCGCGGACTTTCCCTTCTTGTTTAAGGCTTCAATTGTTTTAGTAACAACATAATAGGGCATAAGCGTATTGATCTCCCCTGCTAGCTCGATAAATTTTGTCGGATGATCGACTTCTTTGGCTTTCCAGGCGAGATAAAAGGGATCAACTGGGATGCAGTGTCCACCGTAGCCAGGGCCAGGCAAAAAAGGCATGAAACCGAACGGCTTAGTGGATGCAGCCTCGACTACTTCCCAGATGTCTATATCCATGCGGTCAAAAATCATCTTCATCTCATTAACCATCGCTATATTGACAGACCGGAAAATATTTTCCATCAGCTTGGTAGCTTCCGCAACTCTTGGCGAGGAAACAGGGATCGTTTTAACTACGACCTGGTCATAAAGAACTTTTGCCACTCGTCTGCACCTGGGCGTAACTCCCCCGACGATTTTAGGTATTTTTTCAGTTGTATAAACCTTGTCTCCTGGATTTTCTCTTTCTGGAGAATAAGCCAGGTAAAAATCTTCTCCCGCTTTTAATCCTCCAGCCTCCAACAGAGGAAGCATCTTCTCCTCCGTAGTCCCTGGATATGTGGTGCTTTCCAAAACTACGAGTTGTCCTTTCCTCAGGCTTTTGCAAATAATTTCAGTCGTCTTCAGTACATAAGATAGATCAGGATTTTTATGGGTGTCTAAAGGAGTTGGAACACAGATAATAATCACATCCGCTTTAGCGAGATGTCCAAAATCAGTTGTTGCCTGAAACTTTTTCGTCTTCAGAAAAGTTTTCAGTTCTTCAGCAGTAAAATGTTTTATATAGCTTTTACCCTGATTCAGCATCTCGACTTTCTTCTCATCTATGTCAAATCCTAAAACTCCAAATCCTTTGCCTAAGAATGTTTTGACAAGAGGAAGCCCCACATAGCCCAGACCGATGATTCCGATGCGAGCTTCCTTTTTCTCTATTTTACTTTCCAGATGCAATGCTTCCCGGGACATTCTCTATTTCCTTTCCCTGTACCAGCGGATAGTTTCCTCCAGGCCTTTGCCAAAAGGTACTAGGGCTTCATATTTTAGCAATTTCCTTGCCATTGAGATATCAGCAAACGAATGCCTGACATCTCCTGGACGGGGCTCATCATAGGAAGGGCTGATTTCTTCCTTCAATATTTCGTTTAAGTTTGAAGCTAGGGAATTAACTGTGGCTCTCTCACCGCAGGCAATATTGAAAACCTCACCAGACACGCCCTTGGCTTTTGAAGCCAGGATGTTGGCCTCCACTACGTTAGATACATAGGTAAAATCACGCGATTGTTCACCATCGCCGAAAATTATGGGGCTTTTGCCCTTGAGCATCCTGGTAATAAAATTCGGGATCACCGCCGCATACTGGGAAAAAGGATCCTGCCGAGGACCGAAGATATTAAAATACCTAAGACAAACTGTATAAAGTCCGAAAATCTGGCTGAAAACGCGACAATATTTTTCTCCGGCAAGCTTGCTTATGGCGTAAGGGGATAGAGGATTTCCTACATTGCTTTCTTTTTTGGGGAGGTTTGGATCATCTCCGTACACTGAAGAAGATGAGGCAAAAACAAATCCTTTGACTTTTGCCTCTCGGGAAGCAAGGAGAATGTTCAAAGTCCCCTTAATATTGATTTCAGCTGTCAGAAGCGGATCTTCGATAGAGCGGGGAACAGAAGGTAAAGCTGCCTGATGCAGAACAAAATCTACTCCTTCTAAAGCGCGGTTGCAGGCATCATAATCCCTGATATCACCTTCGACGAGTTCTATCTTATCCAAGAAAGAGGAGATGTTTTCTCTTTTTCCTGTTAAAAAATTATCAATAATCCTGACTTGATATCCCCTCTTGACTAGTTCCTCGGCAATATTTGAACCGATAAAACCAGCCCCGCCCGTAACTAAGTATTTATCCATTCTTAACAACTAATAGTCATATTAAAAGGTGGGCTTGATGAATCAAGCCCCTACAACTTCTTCTTATCCTTATAAATGTGGGCTTGATGAATCAAGCCCCTACGAAAATTTATTCTAAATATCCTAAGTCATTCAGTTTCTGGATAACCTTTTCGGCACTCTCTTCTAGAGTTTCCTTATCGGTCTCCAGAATAATTTCCGGATTCAAGGGTTCCTCATAAGGATCGGAGACGCCAGTGAACTCTTTTATTTCTCCGTTGATGGCCTTCTTGTACATTCCTCTTACATCACGCTCGATGCAAACTTCCAGAGGACACTTGACATAAACTTCTATGAATTTTCCGATCTCTTTCCGGGATTCGGCCCTTATCTTACGATAGGGAGAAATAAAAGAAGTGAGCACTGCTACACCATTCCTTGTCAAGAGCTTGGCCACAAAAGTCACCCGTCGAATGTTTTCATCCCTATCTTCTTTTGAAAATCCCAGGTCTCGAGTCAGACTCTTGCGGACTATATCGCCGTCCAACCTCTCAACCTTTAGGCCTTTCACTTTTAATATTTCTGCTACTCGATCTGCCACCGCAGATTTGCCTGAAGAAGGTAATCCTGTAAACCATAAAGTGAAGCCCTTTTGTTCCATCTTATTACCTCACTCTCCTCTGTCTGTACAATTTCTCATCGACTGCCTCTATCATTCTCTCTAAATCCAGGCTTTTCTCTCCAAAGAAACGATGTATTTCCTCCAGATGCTTTTTAGGGCTGAAAAGAATCTCGTTGTAATCTACGAATAAAACCTGCATGTCCTCTCTTTCTTTGATATCCGCCTTTGCCTTGTTGTTCAACTTGATGAAGGCCTTCTTTGTGTCATCCCTTTCCTCATCCTTGGCCCTCATCATTTCCTCCATCGAGTCCATTATTTCTTCTATGTTCCTATCCACATAGATTAATTTGTAGTTACCAGGAGGAAGGTATTGAAGGCCGTAGGCTATGACCTTTAAAACTCTATCCTCAAAATTGAACACATAATCAGGATCGTCCTTAAGTTTATCTATGATACTCTCGACCTCTAGGTACCCCTTTGGATTGCTTCGATCAGGTTTCCTTTTTCCATCTGAAGCGACGGGCATGCCCCCAGCGTCCAGAATTTGCATTAACATCGAAGTGCCTGATCGCGGCAGGCCTGAGACTATGTAAATCGGTTTCATCATTTTTACTCCACAAATGGATTGTCGTACCCGAGGATAATCTTGGCCACTTCCGGCCGCATCAGTTCCGGCGGAGGAGTCTTTCCCTGAATCAGCATTTCCCTAATCTTAGTCCCGCTGAAATTGATATGGTCTGAAGGCTGATGCGGGCATATTTTCTCGTTGACCACAGAATTGCACTTCTTGCAAAAATAAAAGGACTTAAAGAATAAAGGGACGATTCCCAGATCAGGAAATTCTTCGAAAATATCCTGAGCAGCATAAGGTGAATAGTAATTGCCGACACCTGCATGATCGCGGCCTATGATAATGTGGGTGCAGCCAAAATTCTTTCGGATTATAGCATGAAAGATAGCCTCCCTCGGGCCAGCATACCTCATCTCCATTTGGAGAATAGCCACCACTGCGCGCTCCTTCAGATAATAATACTTGATGAGCTCGTCATAAGAAGCAAGAATCACCTCGTCCTTGAAATCCCCCTTTTTCTTGCGACCAATGACCGGATTAACGAAGATCCCATCGGTGAAAGTCAGGGCTGTCTTCTGGACATACTCATGTCCGATATGGGGAGTATTCCTTGTTTGAAAACCCACAACTGTCCTCCAGCCCTTCTCCTTAAAAAGAACCCTTGTCTCGATAGGCTTGAGTTTATATTTATAAAAAGGAGTCGGAGATTCCTGGATTAAATCGATTTTCCCCGCGAGCAGGACATCTTTCATGCTTTTGACCTTGGCCACACCAGGATGAGCCGTGTCTTTTGTCTGGAAGACCTTCTCTGCCATCTCCTCTCTGTCGTATTCATATTTCTCTTCAAGCTGGAGGAGAGCTATTGGGTCGTTATTCTCATTACGAAGGATAACTTCCTGCCCGATCTTCAGTTTTTTTGCCTCCTCCTTTTCAGCATCAAGGACAATAGGAATGGGCCAGGGAAGGTCGTTGGAAAGTCTCATGTTGTTCAAGACATTCCGGTACTCCACTTCCCCCATAAAGCCTTGGAGAGGACTGAAAATACCGGAGGCTATGTTTTCCACGTCGCTTACCAACTCAAAATTCAATTTAAGGTAGGGTAAGACCTTGGCTTTTTCCAGAGCTTTCTCTTTTTCCTCTCCGTGAAGAACTCGCTCCACGAGTTTTCTGCCATGGGGCTGTATCATCTTTCTCTCCTAAGCTGAGGCAAGCGGCAAGCTGTTTTCCAAGTTACATGATTATGTATCGTTGCGAGTGACCGAAAGGAGCGTGGCAATCCGGAGTTGCGAGCGTAGCATGGCAATCTCATAATAAAATCAGTCAATATAACCCAGCGCTTTCAACCTTTTCTTTACTTTTTCTTCGTCCTCTTTAGTCAAGCCTTCCTGTGTCGCCTCCTCTTTCGAAAGGCTCTCTCTCAATACTTTAGCAACATAGTTCGAGACAGAAGTGATTTCTGAACCCTTTATTTTTTCCTTTATTTTCTTATACAAGGACGTGGGAATAGAAACATCTGTAAATTCTTTCTCCATCTTTTTTCTCCCTTCAAAACAAAAAGCAGAAGCCTTTTTTGAAACGGGCTTTTGCTATTATCCTTTTTGATTTAAATAAGATATATACAACACCTCACCCATTTTTTCAAGTGGGCTAGTGGGGTCAGACTCGCAAAACTTGAATTATTTAAATTAAGAGAACTTTCTAAAGAATAATTCAAGTTTTGTAGTCTAACCCCAAGTTTACTAAAGAATAACGCAAGTTTTGCAAGTCTGACCCTAACTTGATCAACTTGACAAATTCCCTCGTTTAATGTTTAAATCTATTAAAAATGGAAGAAGGTCCCTCCCTTACTACCTAATAATATGGAAAAAATCGAACACCCCTACTTTAGGAAGAATTCTTTTTCAGGAGTTCTGGACAGGAATTTGAAAAAACTCGAAAAAAGGCTCGGAATCTCTCTTTCTGTCAGGGGAGACAGCCTTTTGATAGACGGAGACCAAGAAAAAGTCAAATTTGCCAAACATTTCTTCAACAAAATGAAAGAACTAGAGGAAAAAGGCTGCGCTCTTAAAGAAGAAGATTTTCACATCGTGCTTGATCTTCTCGAAGAGGGCAGCGACGATCGTCTGGAAGACTTTTTCCCAGCAGAGCCTTTGAGCCTGTCCCGAAAATCCGTCACTCCCAAAAGCCTCAACCAACAAGAATACATTAAAGCAATTAAAGATCATGATTTAGTCTTTGGGATAGGACCTGCAGGGACTGGAAAGACTTACCTGGCTATGGCCATGGCTCTTTCTTTCCTCCAGAATAAAACTGTCAATCGCATCATTCTCACCCGGCCTGCCGTTGAAGCAGGCGAAAAATTGGGTTTCCTTCCTGGGGATATGTACCAAAAAATAAATCCCTACCTCCGCCCCCTCTATGACGCTCTGTTTGACCTGGTTGAGTCAGAGCAGGCTAACAGATTGATTGAGAAAGGTATCATAGAGATTGCTCCTTTAGCATACATGAGAGGCAGAACTCTAAACAGTTCCTTCATCATTCTTGATGAAGCCCAAAACACCACAAAAGAACAGATGAAGATGATCTTAACTCGCGCTGGCTTTGACTCGAAGATGGTTGTTACAGCCGACATCACCCAGATAGACCTGCCTCAGCCCCGAAAATCCGGCGTCTTGCATGCAATGCAAATTTTATCTTCCATAAACGGGATAGCTACGGTCCATTTTAACGAAAGAGATGTTTTCAGGCACCCGTTGGTTCAAAAAATCATCAAAGCTTACCAAAAAGCTGAGGCCAAATCTCGCAAAAAGTAAAAGCAAATGAATCCCATTTCGTTTAAAAACCTTAAATTCTTTAAGAAGTCTGAACCCCAAACACCAAAACAAAAAAACAGCTCTTCTCCCTCTACGACAGATATAAAGCTAAGCTTTTGGAAAAAACTGGCTCAGAGTCCTATTGTTATACTTTTCATTTTTGTGGTGATTCTCGCTGTCTTTATCTCTTATGTTCCTTCAAGGTCCCTCCCGCTCCCCATAGAAGGCGAGATCGCACGCTCAGATATCATTGCCCCGGCTAATTTAAACATCGAAGATAAAGAAACAACTGAAAAGAGGAGAAAGGAAGCAGCCGATGCAATCCTGCCAGTTTACCTCCTGAATGCGAATGTCTTCTCGGACACAGAAGAGAATATCCGGGAATTTTTTAATTATGGACGAGAATGGCTCAAGGAACCCGTTACAGTTGAAAGGAGAGATGATTTCCAAAAAAACATTCAAAAAAAATACGATTTTGAAATTTCTTCCAAAAACTTGAGGCTTCTGATAAAAACCAAATTTGCAGCAGTTACTGAGGAGAGTCTCATCAGCCTCCTCGGAAAAATCTCTGCACGAGGCATCATCCTCTCTAAGAATCTTTTCATCCACGGAGAGCAGAAGCGAGGCTTCAATCTTTTAATGGGCCCGGATACTGAAAGAGTTTTTAGAGTTGAGGAGATAATTGATACAAAAGAAGCAAAAGAAATATTGGCCGAGGAAATAGATCAATTGGACCTTCATAGAAACGAGAAAGCCCTGCTAAAAGATCTTGCCAACTTCGTCCTTTTGGCGAATATCAACTACAACAAAACAGAAACAGAAGCACGAAAAGAGCAGGCCCGCCGAAGTGTAAGAGCTATTTTTTACACTATAAAAAAAGGCAAGGTGATCATCCGCAAAGGGGATGAGGTCGATAGAGAAGCTTTAGAGCAAATCAATATGATTAACCAAAACTTACAGGCCAAACCTGGCTGGCTAAGCAACTTCTCGGGCACATTTCTTCTTTATACTCTTCTTTTCCTCGCCCTTTGGTATTATTTAAACTCTATCACGAAATTCAGACGAGCTTTGAAAATTTTCATCATGATGGGTGCAACCCTCATCATCAGTGTTCTTCTTTATAAACTCTCAATCTTCTTAGCCAACATTTTCAGCGCAAGCACCAATATTTTCCTGTTCAGGCATACCCAGAGCTACTGGTATGCCTTTCTCTTCCAGTTCGGAGTTCTTCTTTTTGCTTTTCTTGCAGGCAATCAACTCGCCATGATTTACACAATCCTCAATAGCTTGTTGGTAGGCTATCTCTTCAAAGAGAATTTTTATCTGATGATCTTTAGCCTTATAGGAGGCTTAGTAGCGATTTACGGAATAAAATACTTTGGAAGACAGAAAAGAACATCTGCCTTTCGGGCAGGGATCTTTTTAGTTGCCCCCACCAATATTATCGTTATTCTCATTATCCATCTTATAAGAGAAATAATGGGCCCTGTTGATGTGCTGGTAAGCGAACTTTTCATGGGTATTTTAGGAGGGATATTATCCGGTTCCTTAGCTTTTCTTCTTCTTCAGGTCTTTGAAAACGTGTTTGACTTCTTAACTCAAACTAAGCTCCTGGAGCTTATGAACACGGACCTCCCGATCTTCAGGCAGATGGCTACGGAAGCTCCTGGAACCTATCAGCATTCTCTGACTGTCGCTTCTTTGGCTGAAAGAGCCGCCGAAGAAATTAAACTAGATCCCATGCTGGTCAAGGCCAGTGCTCTATACCACGATATAGGCAAAATCAGAAGGCCTGAATACTTTATCGAGAACAGAATCGCAAATCCTGATATGCATAGAGACCTCAAGCCGAGTATGAGCACTCTTGTCATTATTAACCATGTCAAGGAAGGAGTGGAGCTCGCAAAAAAATTAAAACTTCCAGAAAAAATAATTGAAATAATCGCCCAACATCACGGAAGATCACTGATGAGATTTTTCTTTCAGAAGGCAAAAGAAAAATATGATCCAGAAATGCATAAAATAGGTGAAGAAAGCTACAGATACGCAGGGCCTATACCTAAAAGCAAAGAAGCTGCCTTGATTATGCTCTCCGACTCCGTCGAGGCAGCCGCTCGAAGTTTGAAAACACCGTCGCTTCCAAGCCTGAGAAAAGTGATTACAGATATCTTTAATAATTATATACAGGATGGGCAGCTCGATGACTGTTATTTTTCCTTCAAAGAGCTTCAGACAGTGGCCTCGACTTTTCTCTCCACTCTTTACTCAATCTATCATCCACGAGTCGAATACCCTGGCTTTGACTTTGAAATGAAAAAAAAGACCGAAAAAAACAAAAAACCTGATGATAGAAATTATAAATCAACAGCATAGATACTGGATAAGTCTAAAGAAATTTAAGGATTTGCTTAATAAATTAGTAGAACACCATAAATTGAAAGACCCAGAGGTGACTCTGGTCTTTGTAGATACAAAAACAATAAAAAGACTAAATAACAAGTTCCTGAAAAGAAACACACCGACTGATGTTCTAAGCTTTCCTCTTGGGGAAAAAAGTCCTGACGGAAAATTCTATCTTGGTGACATTGTCATATCTGTTCCCCAGGCTTTCAAGCAATGTTTCTCGCAAAAACACGGCCTGGAAAGAGAGCTGGAGCTTTTGACCATCCATGGTTTTCTTCATCTTATCGGATTTGATCACTCTGAGGGATTTGAAGAAGAGGAAAAGAAAGTCCACAGGCTTGTATTAGAAGGATAAAATGGAAATAGAATCTTTAGAATGGGCGGGCTTCTTTTTTAGTTTTTTGGCTGCGTTTCTCTTTTCTCTCTTTCATATGTCCTTAGGTTCTTTTTCCAAAATTTCTCTCAGCCGATTCCTTGAAGACGAAGAAAAACAGTACCGCCTCAAAATTCTCGAGATCTATGATGAGATCAAAATCGCAGTCGAGTTTATGAGAATTCTTTTCATCATCGCTTTTCTGATTTACCTATATGTGATTTTCCCTCGTTTAATGTTCTGGCCGCTTTGGCTGTTTCTAATTTCTCTGGCTATTTACTTCATTTTCTTTGATCTTATTCCCCGTCTCCTTAACTCTCTAAGCAGAAAGAAAATCCTCGGCTTTTTCCTCCCATCCTATAGACTTGCCTATTTTATTGCCTCTCCGCTTTTGCTCATAAAAAAAATAAAGCCTTCAGATGAGGAGAAGGATGAAATACGTGAGACTTCGGATGAAGAGATTCAGGCATTTATAGATGAAGCCAAAGAGGAAGGTATCATCGAAAAAGAAGAAGGCGTGCTGCTGAGAAGTGTAGTTGAATTTGGCGACATAGTCGTCAGGGAAATCATGACCCCAAGGGTGGATATTGCCTGCATACCTAAAGATTCAACCATACATAAGCTCAGAGACCTGGTTATACAGGTAAAGCATTCTCGCATCCCTGTCTACAAGGATAAGATAGATAATATTGAAGGAATTGTGATTGCCAAAGACCTGCTCGAGTATGCAGATGACAAACTCAAGAACTATCCCATCGAACCGCTCATAAGGCCGGTTTATTTTGTTCCAGAATCCATGAAGGTGGCAGAGCTCTTGAAAGAATTCCAAAGAAGAAAACAAAAATTGGCCGTAGTCGTTGACGAGCACGGAGGTGTATCAGGTCTTGTCACCATGGAAGATCTTGTCGAAGAAATTGTCGGAGAAATCAGGGACGAATACGATATGGATCAAGCTCGGATTGTAGAAAAAGGACCTTTCGATTATGTTGTCTCAGGTGATGCCGAAGTCGAAGAAATCGAGGAGCTGTTTGATTTAGAATTTGCCGAAGAGGATTATCTTACAGCTGGAGGATTGATTACACATCATCTGGGAAGACTGCCAGAGAAGGGTGAACAACTACAGATAAAGGGATTGTCCCTGGAAGTTCTCGAAGTGGACCAGAAAAGGATAAAAAAGCTGAGAATAAAAAAGCAACCCAATTAATTCCTTGTTTGGGCTTTATTTATGTAGGGGTTTGATTCATCAAACCCACGTAATATTTTGTAGGGATTTGATTCATCAAACCCACCTTTTTGTAATGATTTTATGTATTCTTTGTAATGATTTTATGTATTCAATTCACCCTTTGGAAATAAAATGGAATTGTAGGGGCTTGATTTATCAAGCCCGCCTGTTTTTATAAGGATTTTATAAATTAAATCCATATTTTGAAGATAAAGCGCTAAACACATGGCAAAATTAAAAGTAGGCTACGTGGCCATAATTGGTCGCCCCAATGTAGGCAAATCCACACTTCTCAACACAATGTTGGGGCAAAAAGTAGCCATCATCTCTGATAAGCCCCAGACAACAAGAATCAGCATCCTCGGCATCAAAACTACTGAAAAAGGACAAATTATTTTTGTCGACAATCCCGGCATTCATAAGCCTTTGCATAATTTGAACAAGAGAATGATGAATTTTGTCTATTCTGCTCTGGAGACCTCTAACCTCGTCAATTTGCTTATCGACGCCACGTTGAAGTTTGGTCAGGGAGACCAATTCGTCATTGAAACGTTGAAAAATATTTCCACCCCGATATTTCTGCTGATTAATAAGGTAGATATCGTTAAAAAAGAAAAAATCCTTCTCCTCATCGACAAATACAAAGACCTGCTGAATTTTAAAGAGATCATTCCTATTTCTGCACTCAAGGGAACTAACCTCGATGTCCTCGAGGATGAAATCTACAATAATTTGCCTGAAGCTCAAAAAATTTATTCCGATGATGAAATATCAGATCAATCTGAGAGATTTCTTCAATCAGAAATTATTCGAGAAAAAGTTCTAAGCCATGTCGAACAAGAACTTCCTTTTGTGACAGCTGTCTATGTTGACAAGTTGGAAGATGAAGTGAAAGATTCCTCTCCGAATGCACAATCAGGGAAAAAGAAAAAGATAAAATACATCAAGGCCACTATCTTTGTCGAGAAAGAGTCACATCGAAGAATCGTCATCGGCAAACAGGGACGGCTGATAAAGACAATCGGCACCCAAGCTCGCCAAGAGCTGGAGAAAATTCTGGGTACACGTGTTTTCCTTGATTTGTGGGTAAAGGTCAAGGAAAAATGGCGCGACTCACCAGACGTCCTGGATTTAATAGAAAGCCAATAATAACCTATCCAACCTACCTTTTCTTGCCTTTTTAGCTTCCAATTAGCAATTGACAAGAGCCATAATTGATGCGAAAATTTTATTCCCCTTTTCATGGTGAGCGTAGCTCAACTGGTTAGAGCACTGGACTGTGGATCCAGAGGTTGGGGGTTCGAGACCCCTCGCTCACCCCACCTTATTAACTCAA
The DNA here is from genome assembly GCA_011773465.1 of Candidatus Aminicenantota bacterium. Lineage (GTDB taxonomy): Bacteria > Acidobacteriota > Aminicenantia > Aminicenantales > Aminicenantaceae > SOIV01. The sequence continues at coordinate 51,520 of WVXO01000024.1, forward strand.
TTTTCAGCCATTTACCTTGTTTTTGTTTTTCAACCCAAATACCATAATTTCAGCACAATTCAACAATTTTTTTTATAAATCTGTGAGATGGGGATAAAAGTCCATATTTGATTTGACACTCATCTCATAAATTATTATGCTATTGCCAAGTAAGCTGAGGGAACAATGGGAATAAAGTGCCCTAAGTGTCAAACCGATAATCCCGACACCCAGAAATTTTGTGGTGAGTGTGCGACTCCTCTTCCTGCTTCAAAGGAAATCCCTGTCACTGAAACTCTCGAAACACCCAAGGAAGAATTAACCAGAGGGACTACTTTCGCTAATAGATACGAGATCATTGAGGAGCTTGGAAAAGGAGGCATGGGTAAGGTCTATAGAGTAGAAGATAAGAAGATAAAAGAAGAGCTTGCACTAAAATTAATAAAACCTGAAATTTCTTCTGATAAAAAGACCATTGAACGATTTAGTAATGAGCTGAAAATGGCTCACAAGGTATCACATAGGAATGTATGCCGTATGTATCACCTCAGCGAAGAGAAAGGGACTTATTTCATTACTATGGAGTATGTGCCAGGAGAGGATTTAAAGAGCTTCATTAAGAGGGCTGGACCATTAGGTGTCGGGAAAACTATTTTCATTGCCAAACAGGTGTGCGAAGGATTAGCAGAGGCACATAGATTGGGAGTTATGCATAGAGACTTAAAGCCCCAGAACATCATGGTTGATAAAGAGGGAAATGCTCGAGTAATGGATTTTGGCATAGCCCGCTCTTTAACGGCGAAAGGGATAACAGGTGCTGGGGTAATGGTTGGGACGCCTGAGTATATGTCACCTGAACAGGCAGAATTGAAGGAGGTAGACCAGCGTTCTGATATCTATTCGTTGGGAGTTATTCTTTATGAGATGGTCACTGGGAGAGTTCCTTTTGAGGGAGAAACTCCTTTAGGCATAGCTATGAAACATAAAAGCGAGATGCCTAAAGATCCCAAAGAAATTAATGCTCAAATCCCAGAAGACCTTAGCCAAATGATACTGAAATGCATGGAAAAGGATAAGATGAAAAGGTATCAGAATGCTGGTGAAGTGTGTTCTGAGCTAACAAAGATAGAAAAAGGCATTCCTACGACTGAAATAGAAGTTCCCAAGCGGAAGCCAATAACCTCAAGGGAAATAACTGTCACTTTTGGATTGAAGAAGCTTTTCATCCCTACAGTTTCTATTGTAGCTCTTGCCGTTATCGGAGTACTCCTCTGGCAGGCTTTTTTCAGGAAAGGCTTCCCTCCTTCTGCTCCTTTGCAACGTTCTGTCGCTGTTCTTCCTTTCATCGACCTCAGTCCTCAAAAAGACCATGAATGGCTGTCGGACGGGATATCAGAAGCCATGATCAATGCCTTGAGCAGCCTCAAGGGTTTGAGAGTCCCGGCACGAACTTCCTCGTTTTTCTTCAAAGGAAAGGAGCTGAATATTCAAGAGGTCGGCCAAAAGCTGAAGGTGGAAAATGTGCTCGAAGGGAGTGTGCAGGTGGCTGGAGACGCGCTTCGCGTCAATGCCCAGCTCATTAGTGTCAAAGATGGCTACCAACTCTGGTCGGATAAATTTGACCGCAGGCTGGAAGATGTGTTTTCGATCCAGGATGAGATTGCCCGGGAGATTGTCAGAGCCTTGAAGGTGAGGCTGCTGGGGGAAGAAGAAATCCAGTTAACAAAGAAGTACACTGAGAATTTAGAAGCTTACAACTTTTATCTTCAGGGCCGCTATTTCTGGAAAAGGAGAGGGAGAGAGGATTTGTATAAATCCATCGAATATTACGAGAAGGCCCTTGAAAAAGACCCGAATTATGTCCTTGCCTACGCAGGCCTGTCAGATTCTTACTCCACCTTGGCGAGTCCTCCAGAGGAGGTTTATCCCAAAGCCAGGGAGTTTGCGCTAAAGGCGCTCGAGATAGACAATAGGCTTGCCCAAGCACATACTGCATTGGCCCATATTAAGAAGGATTACGACAGGGATTGGACTGGCGCAGAAGAAGAATATAAGATTGCCCTGCAACTTAATCCTGACTATGCTTATGCTCACCATTGGTATGCCTTTCTTTTGTCAGCTATGGGCCGGCTCGAGGAAGCTATTAAAGAGATCAAAACAGCAAGAGATTTGGACCCTTTAGCCCCAGAAATAACGGCTAATGTTGGAGTTGTGCTTTATTTTGCCCGCAAGTATGATCAGGCGCTTGAAGAACACAAAAAAGCAATAGAACTTTATCCTGAGTATATAGGCAATTATACTAGGGAGGCTGAAGTTTATACGGCTCTGGGTCGATATGAAGAAGCCCTTGCTTCTCTTCAAAGATATGAAGAAATTACAGGAGCAGAGCTCATAACCAGAAAAGCCTATAATTATGCTAAATGGGGGAAAAAAAAGGAGGCTGAGAAGTTACTCAAAAAAATAATCGAAGAATCAGAGAAAACTTATATCTCCTCAACATCTATTGCTCGCATTTATGGAGTCTTGGGTGACTTTGACCAGGCTTTTTCCTTACTTGAGAAGGCCTATTCAAAAAGAGATCATGATTTGCAATATCTCAAGGTTCATCCAACTCTTGACTCCCTTCGTTCTGACCCGCGCTTCAAAACCCTGCTCAAGAGAATGAACTTGGATTAATGATTAGAAGTAGAATGGCCTGAAGACAGAAGCTATTATGTATTACGAAAAATTCCTTGACCTCTGGAAGGACGCTGACCCTGGTATAGCTGAAGTCGCAAATGCGAAGAAGCGGATAACTAAATTGCGAGGCTTGTGAATGAGGGGGCAGATCTTTTATTTTGCTTATGTTCTTAAGCTTATTTATTTTATCTGGTGTTCAAGGTTATATAAACCAATTAACTCAAGAGGATTTGGGGAAAGATATAGAATTTCGTTTGTGTTTATTGCTGCTTTGAACTTAGCCAAAAGGAGGACGCATCTGTGATTATTAAAAGAAATTTGGCTATTCTTTTAGGAATTCTTTTGATATTATTCCTTTCTTCTCCATCTTTCGCACAACTTCAAGAGCTTCATGAATTCAAAGGAGTAAAAATCCCTTGGACTCTAAAATATGAAGATGTCGTGATTGAGAAAGGGAAGTGCGATTTAATTTTTTTAAGACATGGTACATTTACAGGAAACTTCTACCTTAAAGTAAAAAAGAGGGGAAAGACGATTTGTCTTATTCCGAAAGGAGAAAGAGTGAGGTATAAAAATCAAGGGATTTTGGTCGCGTTACAGAATGATCCAGAGATTCCTAAAAATGCCAAATTGCAAATTAAGAGGAATCCTGCACTTAAAATTGTGTATATTATATTTGAATCTGGAAAACATACCCAGATTTGTCCTTTTCATAAAGTAAGATTTAAATTGAAATATGAAGATTAACTCTTAGTTTCTTAAACATTTTAACTCCCAAAAACAGAATTATTATTCATATGATTGTTTTTAAAATCCATCAAAATTTATATCTAAAATTTGTATGTATTGAAAATGGTGATCCAGTCCTAACTGAGGTTGATGATGCTAAGAAGAGGCTGGCTGGGATGGGAAGGCGATAATCCATAGTAATTTTTTGTGTCGTCTAAGAAACGTTATGGTGCCTTGAAAGAGATGGCGAAAAAGCTGAAATTTAAGTTGCCTTTAGGATTTGGAAGATAATTTAATCAGATCGCTAATTCTTATCAGAATTTCATAAGGGGATGCCTAATCTGAAGAATTATTCTTATGTTGTTGACTAGATCCACCAGAAACCCTGCTTATATACCCCCATAAGTCGCATAGCTCGCTTGGTGACTTGACGCCACGGCAGTTTGCCGAACAGTTTGAATGCCAGGAAACTATATTTTTGACTGGACCAGTTTTTAGGGATCCCAGGGACTTCATCGCCTGGGTTAAAGGGATGACAGCGCCCAAATTCAAAGCATTCATCATAGCCTGTATTGATGAAGGGCAGGTCAGGAGTCCCAAGTTATTCCCATAGTGATTCCTTATGACACAAGAAAAAACACCTTTATATAAATGGGGAATATTTATTTCTGTTCGATTACGGACATTAACTGTTAATAAATGATACATGTATGTTTCATGAGTGCTAGAAAATCCCAAGAAGATGAAATTGGCATGTTATTTGCTCTTATAAAAGGATAAAGGAGACAAAGATGAGATTAAGAACAAAAATTGCGATTTTTTTAGTGGCTGTTTTTCTCACTTTTGTCGGATTTAACCTCATTGCTTTTTCACCTGCAGTGGATTTATTAAGACTTGGAAAAGAAGCTGGCAACGAAATAATTGCGAATGTTCTGGCTAAGGAAGAACCAATCACTAAACATTCCGGCAGTTCATAAGGACGAGGATCTTATGATAAGAATAGTGAGAAGCGAAATCATCAAAATCTGGGATTGGTTGGTAATTGATTTTGAGAAGCTTATGCTCTCCCCTTCCAAAGGCAGATTAAGCCTTCAGACACAACCTATTCCCATCCTTTAAGAGGCTACGGTTTCCTTCAGGCGAGTAAATCGTAGCCTCTTTTTTTGCTTTTCCAGCTTAAATTATCTCCCTTAAAAACAATCCCATGCTGAAATTACCCCCCTTTTTATTGCTTAGGAACTTATTACTCGTCTCTCTTTAGTCTCTGTAGCAAGGTACCACGGGTATAAAATATGACAATTTAGTAAAGAAGGACAAAACTGTATTGAGTGCAAAAATGATAGAGTTGACTTTTAAATTATAATCTATACTTTTTTTATTTCTCTAAATTGAAGTTTAAGTTAAGAAAATTTAATTATTCAAATAGGTGCGCTTTTAGCTCTTTATCGACATAGTCGATTGTTGCCGATATTTCAGCTAAATAGTCTAGTGCACAATGTGACATCGCCAGCAGTAGAATACTTGCTAAATCTGTTGCCTCTATTGTAATCCCATAAACAAATTCAGCAAGATCAGCAAGCTGTTGAGAAAGATCCAACAAATCATCAGGTGCATTCTTCTTGAGTGCCTCTCCGAGTAAAAGCGTCGCATATCTAAATGTCATCTCTGCTGTAGTTATGATTGCAGCTGCTCCCTCCTCAGAACCCGTTTCTGATGGATAATTTTCAAAAAAATCTCCGGCATAAGCACGGATCAAAAGATCATGAATAACTTTATTTGGCCGCATCGAAGAAGAAACAATCTTCTCTCCTATTTGAGGATCTTCATTTTTTATCAGAAGATCCACAGCACTTTCGATAAGATGGTGGCAAATTTCTAAACATAGATCGTAATCTGAACCATAAGGATCCAGACCTAAAGAAATAAATAAAGGTGCAAGATCATCAAGCAAAATCTTCGCTTTAGTGATAACATAACCTTCCGACAATCCCGTTGTTAGAGCAGCATTATGCGCTGTTGAGTCAGCTCCCCAGATGTCATTGTGACTGATAAAACCATAGGCCATAGGCTTCTCATATCCCCTTTTGATGACGTTACATACTTTCATGAATTCAACGTGAGTTTCAAAATGCAAATAGCTTTGGTAAGGGGCTCCAAACAGGTAGTTGGGTATGTCAGGAGCAATCTCTCCATAGGTTTCATCTTCAAAGGAAATGGAATTAGTTGTCAAGAGTGTAGGCCTGGCCTCATTTTACAGGCACAGTGGGGATACATGAAAGGACCAGAGACATTAATTATCTCAGCCCCTATTTTTATCAGTGTCTTCGTCTGCAATGACTCCATATAAGTTGTCTGCTGGAGGTGTCCCCCTTTTCTCGGAGGAAACCCTACATTCTCGAAAATGAGGTCTATCCTTTCGGTTATGAGACACTAAGGTCTGGACTACATCCCAGCTTAATTTGCCCCGCTGGGCCATCTCGGTGATCTCCTCCAAAGCTGTCCTATTGTCATATGGGGTAGTCCGATAAGGCCTTGGCGAAAGGAGGGCATCATAAACGTCGCATGCGGCAATGATCTCTACCATCCTATCTCTCAATGAGATGCCCAGAGGATATCCAGATCCATCCCTTCGTTCATGGTGTTCTCTGGCTACCTGCGCTGCAATACTCCGGCGATCTTGAAGGAAGTAACTGAGTAGCACAAAGCCGGCTAAGGTATGGTGTTCCAGGATGCTCCTGTCGGTTCTGGTCAGTGGATCGCTCTTTTCCAATATCTGGAGGGGAACGCATATTTTGCCGTAATCATGTATAGTCCCGGCCATGGCCTCCATGATCCAATCCTCGGATTTTTCCAGCAGATCCCGAGCCATGATTGTTGACATGGCGAACACCATCAGAGTGTGCCGGTAAGTGTAAAAGTCGTTCTCTTTGAAATAGTCGAGGGATTCCAGAACGGGTGGAATGAAATTGATCTTCTTCATTAGGTTCAAGACAATTTCACTTTTTAGCTCATCGAAGATTACATGGTATGGGGGCTTTTGGAGTAAGCGGAGGATATCTTGATAGACGGTGCCATACTCTAAAAAGGGAAGCGTCTTATAAGATGTGCCCTTATTGGTTGCGATCAATTCATCCAGGGCCTCTGATGTAAGGAGCTTGCCAGCTGGAAGAAGCAATCGGTTGTCTAATGTATGAACCGGGTAATCGAGCTTAGCGGTATTCATAATTTTTTCTTATCCGATGCTATTTCAGGCTTTATGAGCTTAAGTGCGACTTGCTCTTTCAGCTGTTTATCGAGCACTCTATAGACCTTCCCCATGCCACCTTTAACCAGTTCTTCGATGATTTCGTACCTTCCAGCGAAAGTTGTTCCTCTAGTTAATTCTTCCGTGGGTGTTTCAAGAGTTTCCTTGACAGGGAATCCCTCTTTAGGGATTAATTGGGTTCCGCACTCTTTACAGAACTTGGAATCAGAAGGATTGTCGAAATGACATTTAGGGCATTTCATTCCCATTGTTCCCTAAGCTTACTTGGCAATAGCATAATAATTTATGAGAGGAGTGTCAAATCAAATATAGATTTTTTTTAATTATCCCTTTGTCACCAGAATTGCTTAAGATCGCCTACGTCTGCATATGGATGCTTAAGCGAAAGTGAGGGTTTTACAGGGGAAAATCAATTCCTCAGGCAGGAATCGAATCCAGAGGTTGGAAGTTCGAGACCCCTCGCTCACGCTTTTCTTCTCATCCTCTGCCTCAGGGAGGTTTCCGGCCGTGACAGAGACATCCAAATTCCATGTCAAGATAAATATTGTCTTATCCAAATTGTCTGATATGATTTGCTCAACTAGGAGGCAAAAATGCTTAAGAGATATCAGGCTCTCCTTCCCGATTGATTGGAGGATAATGTCAAATTATTAGCTGATAAATATGACCTGAGTTTCTCCGAAGTCATTAGAACGATGATATGCAACTAGATCTTAGCTACAGTACCTAATCTTTTCCCAGAATTGAGGCTAGGAATAATGCCCAAAGAGATTCATGAAATGGTTAAAGCAGAGGCTCGAGAAGATATGAGCAGAAAGGATGTACACTGAATGCTATCCCGAATTTATTTTGAGTCAAGGAAAGTAGCAGAATATAGAATGGCCCAAGAAAAGAAGAAGTTTCCTTCACATATAATAGTTGAAGTAAAAGCGGATCATTAATAAAGTTGAAGTCGACTTAAGAACACTTGATCTAATAGCGAAGCTTACTCTAAATAAGTCCTCGCACCTACGTATCGTCTTATAAAATACGGATTAGAGAGGGATTCCGTGCGTATGTGCTTGTTATATCCCGGTGCATGAATAAATTTATTATTGCCTATATAAATCCCCACATGAGAAACTTTTCTGCCTCTAGATGTTGAAAAGAATACCAAATCGCCCTTCAGTAGTCGGCTTTTTTTTATGGAAGTCCCGGTTTTGTATTGTTCCCTTGAAGAACGAGGTAAACTTAAACCATTCAGCTGGTACACCACCATAGTCAGGCCGCTGCAGTCAAATCCCTTATGGGGTGAAGAGGCACCCCATGCATAGGGCATGCCAAGAAATCTTTTCGCTGTTGCCACGATTTCGTTCCGGAGATACTGCTTTCCATGCTCTCTCCTTTTAGCGACCGAATACTCCTCAGGGCTTACGATGTAATATTCATCTATGATTCCTGTAGCAGCGAGTCTCTGCGCTTTCATTTGAGCAGCCTCTCTTGAGGAGAAATCACCAAATCGAACTTTGTAAAGCCCGGATGGATGAGCAAAATAATAGGCGTTTAATCCTTTCTTATTTAAAGATTTTGTCAGCTTGATTGCATTATCCACTTTTGAAAAAGCACCAACCTGGATAGTATATCCCATCCGCCTCAGTTCTCGTTTTGGAGGTCTTGGTTCGGGCGGCCGAGAAATCGGGGCTATACTTCTGCAGGCAGCTGCCGCCAGAATCAGGGATAAGAAAAGTACATGGCGCCATTTCCATTCATGCTTCATGGACTGCTTCTCCCTAAAGTGCCTTAATGTTTAAGTTATTTCTGCCAGCTGTTCTGCTGGCTGTATCCGTTCTCTCTGATAAAACATTTAGCACGGCTGAAACAATTAGTCAAAAATGTGCTCGCTGCCACCTTTTTCCAAATATCCATTAATTAGCTGTTTATTTTCTCAGTTTTTAGTAAAAAAGAGAAGAGTTCCTTTTTTCCATTTTCTCGATCACATATATTTGACTCTTTTTTCATGAATTGGTATTCTTTTGCCAAGCAGGCGAACTAGGATGATGGGCTATTATGAAATGGCCAAAACGTAATACTGAAACCAGTTCATCCTGGATTTACTGCTGCGCGTGAACCCCCTGGAGTAAAAAGTATTTGAAAAAACCATGGAAATAAACCGCCGTTCTTTCCTGAAAAAATCCGGCCTCGCTTTTCTTAGCCTTTTCGCCTTGAAAAATGCTTTTGCCGATGATATTAACATCTCTTTTCTCTCAGATGATATAAAGAAATTTGGCTATGGGCCGCTAATAAAGGACACCAAAAAAATTATTGATCTGCCAAAAGATTTCTCTTATAAGATTATTTCCCGTGTGGGAGAAAAGATGACTGACGGCTTTTATGTACCTGCCTATCCTGATGGAATGGGGACTTTCCCCGGGCCTGATGGATTGACAATTATTTTGCGCAATCATGAAATCTGGCCTGGACTGCCATCTTCTTTTGGTGCTTTTGGAAAAAGGAATCGACTATTGAAGAAATTGAGTGATGATCTTATCTACGACAAAGGCAGAAAAGACAATCGTTGTCTTGGCGCGACTACAACTCTTGTATTTGATACAAAATCTCAGCGGCTTAAAAGTCAATTTTTATCTCTGGCTGGCACTTTAGCGAATTGCAGTGGTGGAGTAACTCCTTGGAATTCTTGGCTTACAGCTGAAGAAACGTTTGAAGAAACTGGAAAAATATACAATAAAGACCACGGGTATATTTTTGAGGTTCCTGTATCAGTTGAGCCAAGAATTGCCCAACCTCTGCCTCTAAAGGCAATGGGACATTTTGTGCACGAAGGAGTAGCGGTGGAGCCTGATAGAAGCATTGTCTATCAAACTGAAGACCAGCAGGATAGCCTGTTCTATCGTTTCATTCCTAACAAAGCGAAGTACTTATCTGAAGGAGGACGACTCCAGTGCCTTGCGGTCGCTGGCATGCCTCAGTTTGTCACACGAAACTGGGGCAATCAAAGAGTATCGCCTGGAGAAATTCTAACCGTTCATTGGCTTGATCTGGATGATGTGGACCCAGACCAGGATAATTTGCGTTACCAAGGTTATAAGAAAGGTGCTGCTGTATTTGCCCGCGGCGAAGGTTTGTGCTTGAGTGATGGAGTAGTCTATTTTGCTTGTACGATTGGAGGTCAAACCAGCACAGGTCAAATATGGCGGTATATCTTAAGTCCTTTTGAGGGTAGTGAACGGGAAAAAGAATCACCCGGCAAGCTGGAATTATTTATTGAATTAAATGACAGAAAAACTCTCGAAAATCCTGATCAGTTAGCTATGGCCCCCTGGGATGATTTACTTGTCTGCGAAGATGGACCGGGCGAGCAATATCTGTTGGGAATTACTCCTCAAAGAAAAATTTATAAGTTTGCTCGAAATGCATTAGATGATTCTGAATTCTCCGGAACATCATTTTCTCCAGATGGCAGCACGATGTTTTTGAACAATTTAAAGTCTGGTTTAACATTTGCCGTAACAGGCCCCTGGAAGCATAGTGCTGAGGTGGGATAGACAAAACATGTAAGGAGAAAGGCTGCAGGCTATGTCCTTCCAGTGTTTATTCAGGATTTAGCAGTCTTTATTCCAAGCAAATCTTCAATATGAAATATCACCTTTTGCGCTTTCCCAGACGGATAAACATAATTCCTCCAACCAGGGGACAAGCAGCGAAGGTCATCCAGAGAAGAATGTGGGAGAATCTCATGGGCTCGGGTATTGCGTTGTAGATGAGAAGGCCCACCCATGCAGCCGCCAGAACGATCAGGACGATCCCCCCTACAATGTGAGCTCGCCAGGCAATATAGACCAACAAGGCGTGCACAATCAAGATCATAATTCCTAACAGGTCGGGATCCATAACCAGAGAAGCCACTCCTGGAAGCAGAGAAACGACAGTTGCTAAATATATCATTTTATAGAATTTCTCCCTTGGCTTTATCTTAAAAAAATAATAAACTCCTGTATATACAAGACATATCAAAAGATAAAGAGGAATCACAATCAAAGCAATAATGAAGAAAAATGGTTCATCTGTTCCGCGGCTATCAAAAAAATCTTGAAATAGCCCATAAACAATATTGTGTAAAAGAACAGCCACCACCCAAGAAACAGGTATTAATAGTAGCTTTTTCGACGTTAATAAGAAGATGCTTTTGAGTTTTATTTCAGTCCCCTTCTCTCGTCTAAGCTGGACTCATTTTATCCCCAAGCTTTGACTCTTTGATTTACGCTTATAGCACTTGGAAAATGGAATGTCAAACGAGAATATACCAGGCCTTTATATTTGTGAACAAAAAAAATATTTTAAAATTATGAGAATTATAGTATAAAGGAAGCAAATTATGGGCAAAAAAGTACCGATGAGGATAAAAGCATTTTTTTTAGGTTTATTGTTTATTTTTCTTTTTGGTTGTGCAGCATCTGTTATTCACTACTTACAATATGACATTGTTCTAGAAGAAGTGGAAAGACCCCCTGAAGCAAAAGAGCGGTATAGAGGGCATGAAATATCAACAGCTGAGGAAGAAGGTTATAAATACATCTTTGAAGACGAGATGATAAGAATATTATGGATGGCGTCACCTACAGAGCTTAGATTTCGTCTCCAAAATAAAACAGATCATTCAATAAAAATTATATGGAACGATGCTACATACGTTTGTGAGAAAGGAAAATCACACAGGGTAATGCACGCTGGCGTTAAATACATAAACAGGAATAATCCACAACAGTCGAGTATCGTTGCAGGAAAGGGATCGATAACAGACTTTATCTATCCTGCTGACTATGCAAATTACACTTATGACAGGTGGGTTGAAAGGCCTTTACAGGCCGGGGGCTGGATTGTAAAACCTCTATTGCCTTACTCACAAGCAGGGGGAGATCCGCAAAAGCTTTTAAATAATGCAACAAGCTATATAGACAAAACGATACAGGTCTTATTGCCGATTAAGCTAGAAGAAGTGACGTACAATTATATCTTCACCTTTTTGGTGAAAGATGTCCATTTAGCTGCAACATAACACAAAAAGCCTAAAAAGTTTGAAAGGTCTGATCCCTTTTTTTCTTCACTTTTTCGGGTTTGCGATAAAGCTGCGTGCTGTTGGTTTCAGTCGGGACTTCTCCCTATCTATTGCACGAGCCAAAGCATCTCGTTTTCATAACTGTTTTCACTAGAGTATTTTATTCTTGCCATATCATTCGTATCCATAGCTCGGACACCTTGATTTTTGATAACACTTGTCAGGAAATTAGAAATCTCCTGATACAGATTCTTGAAATTCATAACCACAAGGAGCGAGAAGATATATTATTTCTTTTTTTTCTTTTTCTCTTCATAAAATCTATGTTCTATAGCTTTCCTTGTTTCAAAGTAAATCTTAGAAAGCATTCGATGTTCTTCTTCTTTTTCCATATTCTCTTGAACATCTTTCTTAATCATATTTAAAATTTCTTCAGGTGTAATGCCAAACTTATAGTTTGGATAAAGCATAGATATTGTGTTAATTATAGCAATACATATTTCAACTCTAATTACCTCGGAAAAGCTTAAGTCATACTTGTCAGACAAAAATTTAATATAATCCTCTAACCAATCAGGGAGAAGAACTTGATATCTTTTAAGCACTTTTACCTCCTAACAAATTTTTTAACAGCAGATAATAACAAATATTTTAAAAAACACAAGAAAATTTTCTTCTTGACATTAATACTTGATTATTGTAATAATAACACGAATTTTAGGTAGTAGGGATGATACTACTAAAATACATAGGCATTCATCGGGAAAGAAAAGATAGAGAAAATTAATTCATTAGCCTCCTTCGTTAAACCAGGCTAAGAATTAAGTCAGTAAAAGGGGGTTGTGAATATTTATCACCCGATGTATTAGAAATCATCATCTTTTAGCTTCCTCATTTTGACCCAGTAAAATTCTTATTTGAAAGGCGGCACTTGCTTTGAAACGCAATGAATAAATGCGTATTTTAGCTGGCCATTATATCATCAAAATGATAGAATTTTTTCCCCATCAATTGAGCCATTTTCTTCGTTGGAATAGATGTCATCAATACATGAACGCGCTCATCATTTAAATCAAATTCGGAGGGAAAAATGGGAAAGCATAGCTTTAAATTCATAACTATTTTAATATTCAGCCTGGCCCAGCTTACCTACGCTGAAAATAAGCTTTCCAATAAAGAGCTGAAAAATGAGCTTTTGGGGAAAGTGGACAAGAAAAGCCAATTGTTGGTTGAGGTCAGTGATTCTCTCTGGGAGTATGCTGAAATCGCTTTACTGGAGTATAAATCATCAAAGCTCCTCATGAGCGTTTTGGAAAAAGAAGGATTTGATGTGGAACGGGAAGTCGCTGGTCTGCCGACTGCTTTTGTGGCTTCCTATGGTTCAGGAAAACCCATAATCGGGATTCTGGCTGAGTATGATGCTTTGCCTGGTCTTTCGCAGGATAACACAGCTTTTAAAAAGGCACTTATAGAAGGTGGAGCCGGCCATGGCTGTGGCCACAATCTATTTGGGGCCGGAAGTCTCGGTGCTGCCCTTGCTCTCAAAGAGGTCATCGAAGCGCATAAAATTCCAGGCACTATCAAATTGTATGGATGCCCTGCCGAGGAAGATACTGGAGGTAAATTGTACATGGCTCGAGATGGTCTCTTCGATGACTTGGATGCCTGTATCGCTTGGCATCCAAGTTACGAAACAAAAGTAGACGTCAGAGGCAGCCAGGCTATTGACGACCTGGAGATTGAGTTCTCAGGAAAGACATCCCATGCTGCTTTTGATCCATGGAAAGGTGCCAGTGCTCTGGATGCTGTAGAAATGACAACATTTGGCATCAATCTCCTTCGTGAACATGTCAAGCCCACTGTCCGAATTCACTATGTCATAACTCAGGGCGGTAAAGTTCCCAACATTGTCCCAGAACATGCAAAATTATGGGTATGGGCTAGAGATTCTACAAGACAGGGAGTTAAAGATGTGGTCAAAAGGATTGAGGAGATTGTTAAGGGAGCTGCTATTGCTACGGGCACCTCTTCAAAAATTAACTATAAGGGCAGTTACCACGAGATGCTGGTCAATCTGACGGGGTCTAAAGTCATGCAAAAAAATCTTGAGATGATTGGCCCCATAAAATACAAGGATGAAGAAGCGGCCTTTGCGAAAAAAATCCAGAAAGAGACCGATGTAGACCAGAAAGGAATAATCTGTGAGATAAAAGAATTAGAAGACCATACAAAAGATCCTGAAGGCGGCTCAACGGATGTGGCTGAAGTGAGCTGGATAACTCCTACTCTGAATCTTTCTACGACTTGTGCTCCCTTTGGTATTCCCTGGCATAGCTGGGCTGTTATCAGCTCATCCAAGCATTCAATTGGGTATAAAGGAATGTTTTTGGCTACAAAAGCAATGGCGACAACCGCCCTTGACCTTTTCCTTGATCAAGAAATTTTGATGAAGATGAAAAAAGAATTCAAAGATAAACTCAAGGGGTATACTTATAAGAGCGGCATTCCACAAGACAAAAAACCTCCCGTTCGAGTCAAGCATAATCCTTAGAAACAAAGAAATCGCATTATCACCGTAATTTACATATTCTAGATTTGCTATTCTGAAGTCTCACAGACTAATAAAATAAAAAAACATTGAAAGATTCCCAGTCTGCTCTCTGGGAAAGGGATGCTTTTCTCTATTTTCTCTTATTCAGAAAGGAGCTCTTCTACGCTTCGATATCAATTTTCCTAATCACTCCGCTACGTCAAGCTGGAGTACGTACGGATGAGCCTCCTGATGGCGGGAATAATTCATATTTAGGGCCGAATTGAGCCAGGAACTCCAAGCTAAAAGCCCTGAAGATGTACCAGATGGGCAAGGTGATGACCGTCCCTATATAAGGAATTATCAACAGCAAAAAGCCGACACAACAGGTTAATAAGCCGGCGACAGCAATGAAAATTACAGATAAAATAGCCAGCACAAATACGATTAATCCATATAATATAAAATGAAGAGGGTACCGCTTGAAAAGCGACAGGAAACGACTCCACGCCTGGGTCGTTTTGATGTTGTTCTTGTACATGATGGGGGCCACAAAGCTATTCAGGAACATAGAAATGAACCCTATGACTACAGCAGTCAAAATAAAAAGAAATGACATAACCACAATAAGGAAGACGGGTACCCGCTCGTAGTAACTACCTTTATACAGATGAGATGCCGTAATAAAGAAAAATATTATATACGAAGCGAACAGCATTGTGCATATCAGGATAAAAACCAGACGCCATAAGAACAGCGAGTTGCCTTCCAACCTGTAAAGCTTCCATGGTCTGGCGATTTCCGCCTTGTCATGGATAACATTATCCAGAAACATGAACGTACCTCTTGAACTCAGCCAGATAAAAATGACAGCGATAATTATTAAAAATATTACGATAAACACAATACCGATGAACCATCCCGGATGACTCATTAGCCATTCCCAGGCCTTGTTCGGAAATTCAAGGAATTCACGGAAGCTGCCATCTCCTCTCCAACCCGAGGAACCCGAGCCTCGAGGCCCTTCTGCTAGCTTTGCCAGGAAGGCACTGAACCCTATGATAAACCATTTTTGAAGATCGAATGGTTTGAAAAGCGCAATTTTCATCCGGCTCCATGCCCGGCTAAAAGGTTCGAAATAGTCTATATTCATTTTACTCCTCGAATTTTATACGCAGGTTTCTTATTTTGTTCTATTTATAATACTTTTCGATTAGGCAAGAAATTCAATTATTATTAAGGCCTTTTTTCTCATTCAACTCAATTTTTAAGAATCTACTTCTCCTTCTTCTCTGTAACTCTGGATGAGGTTGATCAACTGGACCCGGTTTTTCACATCGGTTTTTTGATAGATACGATAGACGTGGTCTTTGACTGTTTGCAGTGAAATAAACAGAATTTCACTTATCTCTTTATTTGTCTTCCCGTTACATAACTGCTGAATGACCTCTTCTTCACGCTTTGAAATCTTATATTCACCTAAGAATTGTTTCATGGTCATAGGGCTGGTTTTTTGAAGGACCGGTGCAATGAAATATTTCTTGAGATAGCTCCTCCAATAGAGGACAGGTGGAATGTTTCCCGAAAAAAATACTAGAAGATAGAAAGAACCAAGTATGATGCTCTTGTTAGCAAGAAGAAAGAAAATGATGCCTGCACAAAAAATAAACAGAATCAGATAGCGGAAGGTTAGTAGTGCTTTTTTCTTTTTTTCATCCTTGATTTTTTTTGCATGCACGAAAATCTGAGACAGGGCAATGATTAGAACCAGGGCTTCCAAAGTGACATATAGATAGATTATGGCGGATGAGAAAATAGCGTAGTGTTCATCTCCAAAATTTAAAAGATTTGATAGGACTATAACAATGCCGTAAGCAAGGAAAACAAACGCCAGGGTAAAAAAATAGCTCAAGTTAAAGATTCGCGATAGTTTTTTCTCAATTATTTCACGGCATAATCTTATGAACATGTACCAGGCAAAGATCAGAAAGGGAAGACCAAGAAAAGAGAAAAAATGGCCGATTGATTCGATTATTTGGAACGAGGATTCCTGCTGCTGGATTATTTTTTTGGCAATTGCCTGTCCCAATATTCCATATACGCCAAAAACATTAATAAATATTTGAAAATAAAGGTAAGTAGAAAGGTAGTTGAGCCTGTATTTCTTATGCAGCTTATAAGTGATAAGGATAGCATATATTCCCGCACAGATAGAGAGAAAAATAACCGTGATAAAAAGAGTATCACCCATTGCCCGATTTCACCCCGTTCATTTCAAAATAGAAGTATACAATAAAATAGCTTTTCCTCAAAAAAATAAAATGCTTTCCTGAAAATTGAAATCCCACTAAAGTCGCGTTTTTGGCTAATCCTACTTTTGTTGGATGAAAAAAGATTTTTATTTTCGTATTTTAGCAGTGAAAGATTCAGACTCGAAAATCAAATTTTTAAAACGAGTTAGGAGGTCAAAATGAAAAGCAAAAATGAAAATATCATGAGATTGATAACGAAAATAGAAATCTTCCTTGTAGCTATCATTCTAACCTTCGTCCTATTCAACTTGATGATTACTCCCTCTGCGATGGAGTTAATTAAGATTGGAAAACAAGCAGGCTACGAAATAATTTCAAATGTTGTGGTATGAATATCGAAAAAAAAGAGGTTACCATGAATAACAAGAAAGAGAATTCTCTTACTTCAGTTCGCGTTCTATATGCAACCGCTGGCTCAGCTTACGGTTTTGGATGGGACCGGATGAAAAAATTCTTCCTGGATCTTTTTCTTATTACCGTGATTGTTGGGGTCGTCTGGATTCCGCTCGCAATGATGACCTCTCTTGATGGACGTGAAACAGTCGGGGGCGTCATTTTAAACATATTTGGACTCGCTTACTTGCTTCTTCTATTAGATCCGATCGATTACGGCTCAGCTTTTGTCTTTCTCAAGGCTGTAAGAGGAGATAAGTTTGAGGTGAAGGATATCTTTATGCCCTTTGAAAACATAGAAAGATACCTGAACGTCGTATTAGCCGAATTACTGAAGTCGGTAATAATTGGAATAGGAGTGTTTTTCCTCATCGTTCCCGGTATCATATTTGCCTGCAAATTGGCATTCGTAAAATACTTGGTTCTCGACCGGAACATGGGTCCGGTGGAAGCAGTAAAGGAAAGCTGGAATATGACGAAAGGATACGCTGTAGATATATTTCTAATTGGCTTGATAGCAATACCGCTTGCGATTGCGGGTATGATTCTCTTGGTTGTGGGTTTGATTCCGGTAGTAATGTGGGTTCGCTGTGCTTTTGCGTCTATGTATTATGCTGTGAGTAAAGTTGAGGAGGAAAAGGCATGTTAATTTCGTAGATGACGCGCATTCCTCTGCTTTAAATCATGTATCTTATTTGCAAAATTTAAAGCTTTGTTATGCTCGCCATTTTCCCTCAAAACAATGAGTTTATTATTATAGGCTTGGTCAAACTGTGGATCCAACTCTATTGCTTTGTCAAAATACTCAACAGCTTTCTATAAGTAACCAAGTTTGTAAAAGGTAACACCTATATTGCTAAACGCTGCAGCATAATTAGGATTTATACTTGTTGCTTTTTTATAACACTCCATAGCTACATCCAAATTTCCCTGTTTAGCATAAGCAACTCCTAGATTATTAAAAGCCACAGCATGTTTAGGATCCAACCTAATTGCTCTCTCAGAATATTCAATAACCTTTTAGGCAAATTAGGGTGATTTTTGGGTGGATATGAATACAACCTTTGGGCTACTTAAAGAGATATTTTTCGCAGTTATCGGGGGGGATGATTCGCCTTTCAAGCAAAACAATCTCAACTAATAGCCCTGCCTTTTAATTAAAATAGCGCATTCTGAGGCAACTTATCCACAGCGTTTCTTCGATGATTTTTATGGTAGTCTATTCTGTCCGAATAATTGACAATTGAATAAGTTTTCTGCAGCATTTTACGGGACTCGAGAGGAACCACCGCAAGAGGACGAGAATCTTAACAAACCTTTTACATACTTTTAACAACTCTTTAACAACTTTGCATTTAAAAAGGCCCAAATTACTAAAGGAAAACTAAAACAAAGGGAAAAATTTGCTAAAAATTCTTTCTTACAAGGAGGTGGTTTAATATGGGAAAAGAAATCTCAGCTTTTCAAAAAACACAGGTTTCTAAGCAAAAGAAAATAATTTCTTTTTTTCTTGTTGCCACGTTTCTTATAGTTTGGAACTTTACGAGATGTTCACCTTATAACAGGCTAAAACGAGACATCAAGACTGTATCACAATTTAACCTGTTGGATACAAGATCTCCCTTTCTGAAAGTCCACATGTTAGATGGTCGAGTATATATCTTATCAGCGTGGAAAGTGGATGACAAAGACAAGACTGTTTCAGGAATGGGCTCTCTCCTTGACATCAACCGAAATTTAATACAAAAAAGCAATTTCACCATTTCGTTGGACGGTGTTGCAATCTTCGAGACAAATGTAGTTAAGTCCTCACCTTACATTGGTACTATGGCTATCATAACTTTGCCATCACTCGCTCTATCGGCATATTGTGCAACTAATCCTAAAGCATGCTTTGGTTCCTGTCCTACTTTTTACGCCTGGGACGGAGAGAAAATGGCATTACAGGCAGAGGGTTTTTCAGCGAGTGTTACTCCTTCACTTGAAAACAGGGATATTGATGCTCTTTATCGGGTAAAACCTTTAAGTCATGATTTTGAAATACGCGTTACGAACGAAGCACTTGAGACTCATGTGATTCGTTATGCAAACATATTGGCTCTGCCGCGCCCAAGCAACGGTCGCACCTTTGCCACATCGTCAGGGAAATTCTGGCAAGCCCCTGAAATTGTGGAGCCAACTGCATGTACTGCTCCAGAGGGCGATTGTCTGGCGGCAATTCGATTTTTTGATGGAATCGAACGCTTCAGCAAAACAGATTCAAAAGATCTGGCGACCCGGGAGACAATAGAGCTTGTTTTTGACTCGCCGCCCGGCGGCAAAGTGGGTCTAGTCCTCGGCTTTCGGCAGACATTGCTTACGACATATCTATTTTATCAAGGACTAGCATATATGGGACGTGCGAGTGGCTACTGGCTGGCTAAAATGGAACGCGGTGATAAGAACGTGAAGAAGTATTCATCTAGATTAGGAGAAGTACTTGGCGGGATTGAGATATTTGCCCAGGAGAACAATGATAATTGGGTTCTGGCTGGCGAAATCCGCGAAACTGGCCCCATTGCTTCCGATGCACGTGTTGTTCCGTTGCCAGAATTAAATTCATTTTCCGGCAAGATCAGACTACGTTTGACTTGTGGGCTCTGGCGAATTGACTATATAGCCCTGGCGAAACTAAGCACGCCTGCGGAACCGCTTCGGCTCCTCCCCTCTTCTGTTCTTCGAGGAGATACAGCAGTTGATAAAGCAAAAAAAAGCCTTTCAGAGCTTTCCGATGTGCTAGTAACCATGCCAGGAGATGCTTATACCTTGATATATGATTTACCCAGTGATTACCAAAATTATGAGCTTTTTCTGGAAAGTCAAGGCTATTATATAGAATGGATTCGGCCGTCGTGGCTAACTGAAGAAAACCATAATAAAACACTTATGATGTTTACCAATCCAGCGGGTTTCCTAAAAGAAATAGCGCCTGAGTTCAAAAAAGTCGAATCCCAAATGGAAGAGATTTTTTGGAGGAGTAAATATGTGCAAAAATAACTTAAAAAATATAGGCTGTTCAAGTTTATTTATCCTATTAATGGCTGGATGTGTAGCTTCTCCAGCTCCAAAAGGCTGGTTGCCAAAGCTTTCAGAAGCTCAGATACAAGCCTTTGGCGCGTGGTTGACTGTTGAGTACATTTCTGAAGCTGAGACAAAGATGTCTCAAGGGGAACTTATCGCTGTGCAAGATAATAATGTCTATCTACTTACAGGATACGGCGTTGACGTAGTCTCAACTGACATGGTTCAAAAGGCAACGATCGCCTTATACAAAGAAAAAAGAAAAGTTGGAACCTGGGCTCTTTTTGGAACTCTGTCGACACTCTCGCATGGCTTATGGCTTATTATTTCGGCTCCTGTTTGGATAATCACTGGCGTATCAAATGCTGTAGGAGAGTCCAAAAGTGGAACTCTTAGATATCCTAATATAAAGTGGCAGGAAATCCAAAAATACGCCAGATTCCCCCAAGGTATTCCAAAAGGCTTGCGCCTGGAATCGTTGAGATGAAACCATATTTCCAGTACATCCAACGCAAAAAGTAAACTCGATTCTTACCTGAGCAAATTTCTCTGTGATCTTCAAGAATTATGCAAACTGAGTCTATTCTGAATTAGATGAAGGCATTAGATTGACAACCAATTTTAAAGAGAAGTAATATTTAGGGAAAATAAACTAATGGGGAGGCATTTATGAGAAAAACTATCTTTGTGTCTTTCTTTCTATTAATTGTGATAACGCCTCTAGGGGATTTCTATAGTCAATCCCTCTACGCTGAAACAGCAAAAAACAATCCTGCCATGAGTGGAAGATCGGCGGAAATTGAGAAGGAAATAAGAGTGGATTTATCATTTGAGGAAGCTTATAAACATATGACCTTCCTCGTAGAAGAAGTTGGCGAGAGGCTTGCCGGGACAAAAAGTATCCAAAAAGCTGCAGACTATATAAAAAAAGAGCTCGAAAGCTATGGCTTAGAGGCCAGAATCGATAGATTTCCGATGTATCATAGCTATCCGCTGGACGCAGCTCTCAAGGTTACCTCTCCTGAAATCCGTGTTATAAAAGCTAAGCCTATATGCCACATCTCTTCTACTCACGAGGAGGGCTTAACAGGCGAACTCATCTATGCTAGGGCAGGCGGCTATGAAGACTACAAGAATATCGAAGTAAAAGATAAAATCGTTCTCACTGATATGACCTGGTCTCCTCCAAGGCCTGAAAAAGCGAAGATTGCCTTTGAGAAGAAAGCAAAAGCCTTAATCATAATGAATTGGGGAACTTCAGATAATCCTGTCATCCAGATGGGAGCTGTAAAATCCGTATGGGGCAATCCCACGCCTGAAGGTTTTAAAAAGATTCCTCAGATCCCGGTTATCAGCATCACCAGGGCCTCAGGAGAATACTTGAAAGAGCTATGCTCAAAAGGAAAGGTTACAGTCTGGCTTCGGGCCGAGGCAACAAGGGAGTGGGTTATGGCTAATCAGCCTGTGGGCATCCTCGGCGGGGAAGAAAAACCTGAAGAATTCGTTCTTGTAGGAGGGCATTTGGAAGCCTGGGGAAAAACAGCTATTTGTAACTCATCAGGAAATTCCCTGATGCTTGAGCTGGCAAGAGTCCTCTCACAATACAGGAATAAGCTCAAGAGAAAGATAGTATTTGGTTTTTGGGACGGGCATGAGATAGCTGAAGCGGCCGGATCTACTTATTTTGTTGACACTAATTGGGATAAATTGGTTAAACATTGTATTGCCTACGTTAATATCGATAATCCTGGCATAATCGGGACAAGTGTCCCGAGGTCAAGAGGAGTGCCTGAAGTAAGGCGTTTCCAGTTAGGCGTTGTTCAGGATCTCTGGGGTGAAGAAGGAGATTGGAGCCAAGCCTACAAAGGAGGAGATGAGTCCTTTTTTGGAATCGGAGTTCCCTATATCGGCTTCTCTACTGGCTATACTCCAGAAGAGCTTGAGAAGCTGAATTGGGCTTCTCTAAGTCCATGGCTCCACAGCGAAGCAGATACAATCGATAAGATCGATAAAAATCTCTACGAGAAACACCTCCATTTCTTCGCGATCATGATATTACGTCTTTGCAACTCGGAGATTGTTCCCTATAATCTATCGGACCTTGGCGGAGCGTTTAGATCCCATCTTGAATCTTTGAAAAAATTATCAAAAGGCATCAAATCTACAGAGCTTAACAGCCTCATTGCAAAAGCCAAGGAGTTTGATAGATCCGTTCAAATTTTCAAGGCGAATAAAGAAAAGGTTTTATCTTATAGAATCAGCGAGAAAAAGGTGGCAATTGACGTTATCAATCAGGCATCGATTCAAGTTACCAGGGAGCTCTCCCCTATTCTCTGGATGGAGGCTGACAGATACGACCAGGATCCATATGGATACTACTTAGTCGGCAAACCAATACCAAGATTGTATGTCCCTATAACTCAGATGGCGAACTTAGAAGAAAGCGAGGAAGAATTCAATCTCTGGCTAACTAAGTTCATAAGGGAGAAAAACAGGGTTTCTGATGCGATAGGTAATGCGACAAGGCATTTAACACTAGCTGCGAAACTCCTTGAGAAGCTGGGGGTCAGACTTGCAAAACTTGTATAAAACATCAAACCTATCAAATGGGGGCAGTTAAAAAACTAATCAGGCTCGGAAAACTTGTATTTTTATGTGTCGTCATAAAAACAGGATTTAGCTTTAAAAACCTGGCTAAAATAGGAGATAGACTTGCAAAACTTTTATTTTTATGTAGGATAATAAAATAAAAATTAGGTCGGAAGGAAGAGGAGAATAATAACTCAAGTTTTGCGAGTCTGACCCCATGAAACCATGAAATGTCCAAAATGTCATTCTGAAAGCCCCACTGACACAAGATTTTGCAGCAACTGTGGAGAACCTCTCCAACCATCAGATGAAATATCCCCTCATCTTACAAAAACCCTTCAAGC
The DNA here is from genome assembly GCA_011773465.1 of Candidatus Aminicenantota bacterium. GTDB lineage: Bacteria > Acidobacteriota > Aminicenantia > Aminicenantales > Aminicenantaceae > SOIV01. The sequence continues at coordinate 74,453 of WVXO01000024.1, forward strand.
ACCAATAAAAGAATTAACCACAGGAAGCACATTTGCCGAAAGGTACCAGATCATCGAAGAACTGGGAAAAGGCGGCATGGGCAAAGTTTACAAGGTTCTCGATAAAGATATTAAAGAAAAGGTAGCGCTGAAACTTTTAAGCCCTGAGATAGCTTCGGATGAGAAGACGATTGAGCGCTTCAGCAATGAACTGAAAATTGCCCGTAAGATCTCCCACAGGAATGTCTGTCGCATGTATGACCTAGGCAAAGAGGAAGGCACTCATTACATCACCATGGAGTACGTGCCAGGCGAAGATCTAAAGAGATTAATCAAAAAAGTGGGGCAACTCAGCACAGGAAAAGCGATTTTTATAGCCAAGCAAGTGTGCGGAGGACTGGCAGAAGCTCACCGCTTAGGTGTTGTACATCGTGATTTGAAACCCCATAATGTCATGGTTGATGAGGAGGGGAATGCCCGAATTATGGATTTTGGGATAGCTCGCTCTCTTAAAGCAAAAGGCGTAACAGGCTCGGGAGTGATGATCGGGACTCCGGAGTACATGTCTCCAGAGCAAGCTGAAGTGAAAGAGGTAGACCTTCGCTCTGACATTTATTCTTTAGGAGTGATCCTTTATGAGATGCTGACCGGTCAAGTGCCATTTGAGGGAGAAACACCTTTAAGCATAGCCATGAAGCACAAGAGCCAGGCACCCCGAGATCCAAAAGAGATAAATGCCCAGCTCTCTGAGGACTTCAGCCGTGTGATTCTGAAGTGCATGGAGAAGGATAGAGATAAAAGATATCAGAATGTAGAGGATATCCTTTCTGAATTAATAAATATTGAGGAAGGAATCCCCACCACAGAAAGAATTCTCCCTAAAAGAAAACCTCTTACTACAAAAGAGATAACCGTAACTTTCAAGCTGCAGAAGCTGTTTATTCCAGCTTTGGCTGTCATAGCTCTTGCAATTATCGGGATTATTATCTGGCGCCTTATTCCCCGAGGGGAAGCTATCCCTTCAGCCCCATCAGGGAAACCCTCGCTGGCAGTCATGTACTTTAAGAACAATACCGGAGATGAGAGTTTAGACCACTGGAGAACCATGATTGCTGATTTGTTTATTGCAGACCTTAGTCAGTCGAAGTATATCGAGATATTGAGTGGAGAGAGATTATTCAAAATTCTTGATGAATTGAATCAGCTGGAAGCAGAGAGTTATTCTTCAGACACTTTAAAGCAAGTGGCGGCTCAAGGAGGAGTCAATCATATACTGGTGGGAAACTATGCCAAGGCAGGAGATATAATCAGAATAAACGTGACTCTCCAGCAAGCACGCACAGACAAAACTCTTGCTTCGGAGGGAGTAGAGGGGATGGGTGAAGAGAGTATCTTCTCTATGGTTGATGAGCTGACAAAGAAGATTAAGGCTAACTTCGAGCTGTCTCCTGAGGAGATTGCCAACGACATAGACAGGGAGGTGGATAATATTACCACAAGTTCTCCTGAAGCATACAAATATTACGTCGAGGGAAGAAGATATCATCTCAAGGGTGAATCGCGTCAGAGTATAGCTCTTATGGAGAAGGCAGTCGAAATTGATCCAGATTTTGCCATGGCCTACAGGTCTCTTGCCATGAGTTATATCAATCTGGGCCTTTTATCTGAGGGCGACAAATACATGCAAAAAGCTTTAGAATCGAGTGATCGAATCTCTGATAGGGAGCGATATCGAATCCAGGGAGATTTCTATTATGGCTCTGAAAAAACATACGATCAAGCCATAGAGTCCTATAATAAGTTGCTTGAGCTTTACCCGGAGGATTCTATAGGGAATCATAATCTAGGACTTTTGTACTGGCGTTTAGAAGAATGGGATAAAGCCATCGAACGATATGAGGTGTGCAAAAAGGTTAAAGCAGTATTCACTCCTTCTTATAGACAATTAGCAGTTTCATACAGAGCTAAAGGGCTGTACGAGAAAGCAACAGAAGTCCTGGAATTTTACCTCAAAAATATTTCAGATGATGCTTCTATCCATCAAGAATTAGCCCACGATTATCTTCTTCAAGGCAAATATGACCTTGCCCAAGCAGAGATAGACAAGGCCTTCACCCTTGATCCTACACATGTTTTTAGTTTTTACTTAAGGGGTCTCATTTCCTATTACAAAGAGGACTTTGCTAAAGCAGAAGAGGCATATCAGAAACTCTTAGAACAAGCAGA
>WVXO01000024.1:76786-88448 GCA_011773465.1 Candidatus Aminicenantota bacterium
GCTTTCGAGGCGGAACAGATCTATTTGCAAATACGCGCTTTATTCTTAAAGGGATATTCCTTTCTAGAAATGAAATCAATTGATAAAGCTCAAAAAGTCGCCGACGAGCTTAAGGAATTTATAGAGAAAGGAATGCACAGAAAAGCAATAAGATATCATCGCTATCTTATGGGCATGATAGAGCTTAAAAGAGAAAACTTTTCCAAGGCCGTTGAATATTTTGAAGATGCTTTGTCTTTGCTGTCTTATCAAAATACTCTGCTATCCCCCATATTGCGCGATGATCATGCATTATTTATTGAGCCTTTAGCCTTTGCTTACTACAAAGCTGGGGACATAGAGAACGCTCAAGCAGAATTCGAAAGGATCATTTCCCTTATATCAGGAAGATTTTTTTGCGGAGATATATATGCCAAGAGCTTCTACATGCTGGGCAAGATTTACCAGGAGAAGGGTATGAACGAAAAAGCCATAGAGCACTATGAAAAATTCCTCTCCCTCTGGAAAGACGCTGACCCTGGTATTCGGCAAGTAAGCGACGCTAAGAAACACCTAGCCGCCATGAGAGGTAATTCATATTGATATAAGTAAGAAAGGGCCAGAAAAACTCTAGTCTTTTTGAGCTAACTTAACATCCACCCAGAATGAATACTTCTTAGGACCTTTTTTTAAGCTCAAATCTAACTCGCCATCGCTTCTTCTTTCCATCTCTCTTTCTTTGGAACTAGTAGTACCAGCCTCGCTCCCTGATCCTCTTTCGGCTGCTTTCCTAAGTCGTGCCATCCTCTGTGCTTTCATTCTTTCGGTTAATCCGCCCCACTCAAATCCTACTTTTACCGTTTTTCCGGGTTCCATTTTGTGTTTGGCAGATAACTTCTCTAGGATTCTGAGAGGCATCACAAACTCATAGACCATCATTTTCTGCTTCGGCTGTGATTTATACACAGGCATCGGCAATTCGCCGCCCAGAGCAGTGGGAGTTAGGATATTGCCTTTTTTATCTCTGACATCACCTTGATAAAACGTATAATTAGGTTTGGACATAATCCTGTTTTTTTCATCTTCTGGTAATGGTCCCCTTTGCTCTTCAAAAAGGGAAATTAAATCATCAGCAGATATATTTATCATTTTGTATGTAATCCCATATTTTTTCTTCTTTTTACCTTCTGTGTTGATCCAGAAAGTCATCCCTGTATCTTTAACCGTGCTTAGAAATAATGGATCCTTAAAGACGAAAAGAACATAGAGATTCTCTGCATCATTCTTAAACGCATAGTCAACCTCATACTTTTTCTCGAAGCTTAAGGTATCGCTAGCCCAATCATCATCTGCGCCATCAATTGATAAAGGTGATCCTCTCCACATGCTTGCTATTGTTTCTTCTTTGGAAAATCCTGCAAAACAAACGACCAATACGAGCAATGACAATAATAAAGTTCTTACAAGTATTTTGTTTCTCATTTCAACCTCCTTTTTCAAGGTTATGTTTTATATCGTTTATAATTTTATACCAACTATGATTTTATATCAAAAATATGTATGCATTCATATGATCTTTGACCTAACAAAAGGTGTGATTAGTCTATCTGAACGAGAACAAAATATCGTTTTTAATAATTATTTTATATTGTAGGGGCTTGATTTATTGTAGGGATTTGATTTATCAAGCCCACCTTAATTCTTGTAGGGGCTTGATTTATCAAGCCCACCTTTATTCTTATAAAGATTAATTCATTAAATTTACTTTATTTATATAATCAAAATTGTGGATTTGATGAACCAAATCCCTACAAAAATTAAAAGTGGCTTTAATTTATTTAACTCCTCTGGAATAAAAATATTACAGTTTTCCAATCGGGATAATTAAATCTTTTGTTTCAGAAATTAAATAAATATGTTATAAATTTATATTAAAAAGAATTTAAAAAAACGACCTTAAATCTTTAGGGTTTTCATAGTAGGAGATAAGAAACATAACTTTCACAGCTAACATATTAAGTTTTCATATAACTCGACAGGAGCATAAACGCAGGAGATAGAAATGAAAAAAATTGCATTCTGGGTCATTGCTGTTCTCATTACATTTTCGTCTGCAATCTATCAGGGTCTAACAGGGCCAACATATCCTATCAAGGGGAAGTCCATGATTAATGACTCTGAAATTGCCTACAAACTAGAGCGGAGTTATGAAAACATAAAGGATTATGAAATTGCCATCAAAGTCGATAATGAAGAAATTACAGGGCATTTGGTCTACAAGAGACATAAAACAGATGATCCCTGGACTAGAATTCCCTTTATCAAGAGAAATAATTCGTTAGTTGCCAGCCTCCCCAAACAGCCCGCAGCAGGGAAGCTGGAATATAAGGTTATATTATCATCCCAGGAGAATGAAATTTCATTATCTGGAGAAAAACCGGTGATTATTCGCTTTAAAGGGCCTGTGCCTTCAACTATTCTTATTCCCCACATCATCATCATGTTCTTAGCCATGCTTTTTTCTACAAGAGCTGGTATCGCGGCGCTGGATTCAAAAAGCAATCCGCGGAAACTTGCTCTCTGGGCAGCAGGTCTCTTGATCCTCGGCGGCCTTATTCTTGGCCCCGCGGTCCAAAAATATGCTTTTGGGGAGCTCTGGACAGGATTCCCCATCAGCTCTGATCTGACAGACAACAAAACCCTCATCGCCGTCATAGGCTGGATAGCTGCTGTTATAGCCGGGCGCGGCGGGAAGCCAGCCCGCTGGTGGGTACTGGGAGCGTCGATACTACTCCTTGTAGTTTATCTTATCCCTCATAGTCTCCTTGGCTCGGAATTAGACTATTCCAAGGTGGGCCCACCTTCTACCCTGCCAAAATAAATCTGCAATCAAGCGTGCGATCTAATAAATTAAGAATCCTTTGAATTTGTTTTTTTATATTGCGCTGCGGTCTCTATCTTTAGATCCTGACAAGAATCGCGATAAAGAAGAAAAATTAATGAAAAATATGGGTTGGTCGCAAAAAAAAGCGATATTAAATATTTGAAAATAGAATCGGGACTGTTGCCAAAAAAACACACAATTAATTATTTACAGGAAATTGTGAAGGATTTGTCAGGAAAAACTAACTTATAAAAAAAAGCGCTGGCTGTCGAGGCGCCAAGGTTTGGAAAAGGAAGCGGGGCTAAGGAGGATCCTCTCCAGCCAGCAGGTTCATATATATTATAATAACCGTTTGCCGAAATGTCAATGTCCTGCGGAATTTATAACAAAAATATTTAAGATAAAGCAATCTAAAGCAGTAGAATTATACTATTATAACTACTATCATTTAAACATTTTAACTTGATCATGTGAAAAATTTGGGCATTTAAACCGGAAACAAATAAAATTTAAATTAAAAAAATAGAAACAACCTTTTATCAATTTTAACTATAGTGACTATTCAATACTTTTTTAGCCATTCTGGCTCATTCTAAGCTTCCCTTGTTGCCCTCACAAATAACTTATTTAAAATCGACATCAGCTTAACATCAAAAAAATTGATTTCAGGAGAAAAATAAGATAAAGTAAACAAAGGCTCGCCAAGGAGCAGTACCTATGCCAAAGAAAAATATCATATGGATAATAGCCTCGCTCTTCGCTTTCTCCATGCTCCTCTTCCCTAACCTAGCAGAAGCAGATATCATCATCAAAAAAAGCAAACACACCGAATCCACTGTCATGGGCCAGCCGCAACCTTCAAAATATGAAGAAGGGAAAACATGGATAGCAAAAAACAAAATGAGGGAGGATATGGCTGAAAATTCAATCATCGTCAGGCTTGATCTGAATAGAATCTACACGATTGATCATTCCACAAAGATATATTCTGAGATCGATTTACCCGTCGAACTCGATAAGGTATTCCCTCCCGAAGCAAAACAAATGATGGACGTAATGCAAATAAAATCCTCATCTGTTAGAGAAACAGCTGAAACACAAACCATCAGAGATTGGTTGTGTCAAAAGTTCTTAATCGAAGTCGAAATCTCCATGATGGAAATGAATATACCCATGAAGATAGAAATCTGGGCTTCAAGGGATTTAGGAATTGATTTAAGCGCTCATAAAAAATTCTCTGATGCAATTCTCTCTTTAAATCCGTTCACAAAGGATCTATCCGAAGAATTTAAAAAAATACAAGGCTATCCGGTGCTTACAATATCCTCGATGAAGATGATGGGAACAGAGACAAAAGAGCGAGAAGAAGTGGTATCTGTCGAAAAAAAAGATGTGCCGTCCAAAACCTTTAACCTTCCCAAGGGGTATGAAAAAATACCTTATAATCCTTTCAAATAGAAAAAATAGCAGCCAGCTGGGGGATTGGATCCCCTGACCTAATGTCTACCATCTTTAGGCACTAATTCTATCTTCTATCTTTCCTGTTTTATGCCACTCCCAAATCCGCTGCATCAATCGAAGCCCAGCGTTTTTGGAACGTAAACCCAGAACCTAAGGGTCTTTGGCTTGCCGTACATGCTAAGGCTGTTTGAGCTTCCTGATAAAATCTTCTCTCACAGGATAGAAAACATCCAACATTACAAATGGTTCTTCACCTAAACAGGTATCGCTGTGGGGAACATTTGAAGGAATGCAATAGAAATCTCCTTTTTGCACTATGCGTTCCTCGTCGGCGATGCACAATCTCGCTTTGCCAGAATATACAATTCCAACTTGCTCGTGGGAATGAGTATGTCGTGGCACAGTATGGCCTGGCAACGTGGTATTAAGAACCATCATCATTTTCTCTCCATGCAACCCAGTAAGGATTTTAGTTCTTAATCCTACCATTTGGCTGATCTCAGGAGCCTCGGCAGGGTTAATAAAGTACAATGTCTTCTCTTCGGTCATGTTTTCCTCCTGTCAACAACATAAGGATTAATACTGAAGATTTTCTTTCCCATTTCTCCTCTATCTTTATATCGGCTCTCTTCCTGGTGTCTTCAAGCTTGAATGAATTAATTCATCTTTCGTGCAAAAAAATTGCACTTTTCCAAGCATAATCCAACTAATTTTTTTCTAGCAATTTATCTATCAATCAGCCCATTTGCCAAAAACTTTTGGATCAGAAACCTTAGTCTCAACACTCACAACCTTATAAACACATACCGGCTTTTCAAAAACAATAGGTTGATACCCTCCACCTTCTCGCTGGCCGGTCAAATAACCTTCAATACCGATTCCCCATTCCAAATCTATAAAAGCAAACCCTTTGGCAGGAAAGCTTACTAATCCATGTCCGGTCTCCCATTTGGCTGTTTGTCTTCCTGCATTCTCATACCTTTTCTTCAGCTCGTTTAAAGTCTGTTTATATCTGTCAGGGTTGAGCAGCTCATCCATTTCAAGAGATGAAACTACCATTTCCTGAGCATCAGGCGCAGCAATATAAGGAGAAAATGTCAACATCTGCAAAGCTTTGTCCAAAGAGTCAAGTTTATTTTTTGTGCTTTCAAACATTTTGTACTCACATAATTCCTCTCCTCCACCCGAGCTTATATTTTGTAGATAATATGTTATCCTCTTGGTATCTAACTGGATTGTCCGTTCCATAAGAACGTACGTTTTGCCTTCGTGCGTAATCTTTTCCCATTCTTTGCCCTTGAATTGGTTACATTTTATTGAGCCCGATTCAGAGTACTTATCTATACGGAGTCTGGGCGGATCTTTACTAAACCAGAGCTCGCTTATTTCCGATTCCAGCTTCCCTTTTACAAAGTTCTGGATATCTCTCATAGTCTCTCTTGATAATGACCAGTACACTAAATGGAATTCTCCCACGTTTTTATATCCACCAAAGACCCAAGGAACAGGATTTTCACTCGAAAATCCTAGAAAAACGAGGACTCCTGCAAGCAAAAAAATTAAAAAGACGAGTTTTGTGAAAAAACAACTTTTTTTAGTCGGCTTAATTTTCATTTTTATCCTCCTTAAAAGCTATGCTAATATGTTTTAGATCGGATAGATTTCCTTCTTTGCCCTATCACTTACTATTTACATGTTTCTGACTTAGCCCTTATCGCAGGAAAATCTTTAAGTCAGAACCTATTAGAGAGATTTATGCCTTATATTCCGTTTTTCAGGTTAAACTCAATCGCTTTCTATTTTCTCTTCTGTCATATGAAATTTTCTGTGTGCTCTTTTATTTTCTTTAATCTCCCTTACTTTTTGCATACCCCTTTGGTATTTCATATGTTCCTGGAGGCGCATGCTTTTCCTCGAATTCAACGAGTTCCTCAGTAGACTTTACTTCTGCTCCCATAGCAGAAGACGTTGATGTCGTTAATACAACCATGCCCTTTATTTTTTTCATTTCTTCAAACACATCTTGAAATCCAGGTTGCTTGGCAATCATCGCAGATCCGAGCGTGCGAAAAAGATCATAATTGATCTTAATATCTTCTGTTGCCCATATCTCTGAGGTAGAGCTCGCCATCATCATTTTCATCTTCATTATGTATTTTCTGCAGCTCCAGCTTTTAATTTTCTGCTTCTCTCCTGTATCAGTTACCTCAGCTTCTGCCTTCATCATTGCCCCGGTGATTCCCTTCATGAATTTCTCAGCTTGCTTTCTTTCCTCTTCGGAAAGGTCGGATTCTTGAATGGCACCAGATATGATTTCGCTGAGATCACCGAAAGGCATTTCGTCATAAGTCATTTTGGTGTGGTCAAGAAAATACATCATGTTCTTATCCAACCTGATGATCATCGATTTGCCTTCCTCCATATCAATCCTTCCTTTATCCTCGCTCATCCAGGTAACAGTTATTTCCTCCTTTTCTGGCTGAGCTTGCCCCATCACTTCAAAGGCATCTGTATGCCTCTTTTGTTTGATATAGACATCAGCTCTGCAAATTAGGGGAAAAGCAACAAAAAATAAAACAGCAACTAAGCCTGAGACCTTAAAAACTCTTTTAATCTCCATTTTTTCCTCCTTTCTAGGGTATAGGTATGCCCTTTTTATTTAAAATTGATGTTACAATTGAAAGAGATAAGAATCCTTTCTTTTTTCGTATGCAATTTACCTTTCTGATATATAAGTTCCTATATTATTCACTTATTTATATTCTTAAATCAAAAATTAATAATTTAATTAACGTTTGTCAATTCAATAATAGAATTATGCTGGGGAACGCTTAACAGCTTATTTTAAACTTGCTCGCTCATGGCCAAACACGGAGCGGTAAGAGGCTGTTATCCTATTCCAAAACAAACTTATAAGAAAATTGGGCACGGTCTTTAACTCTAAATCAAAATAAACTTCTGCCTGCGTGCCAAATATATCGTTATAAGTGAAGAGAGCCAGCAGGGGGATTCGAACCCCCGACCTGCTGATTACGAATCAGCTGCTCTACCACTGAGCTACACTGGCTCTTTGAAAATCAATTTATTCGGAACAAATAGAAAATAATTGAATTAGCTTCGGCTGTCAAGACAGTCTCGTTTAAACTCAATTTCTCCCAGCTAAGCGAGGCTAATAAAATTTAACTCATACTTTATGCCTACACCCACCCTAACAACAATTATTATGAGAAAAGAATGAATAAAATTATTTCGCATTTATTTCGCAGGAGCTTGATTTATCAAGCTTAGAATAACAAAGTAAAATTATTGACATATAAAAATAAATTACTAAAAATAATAATACCATTGAATCGAAGGGAAGGTAATGTTCTTAGGACCAGGCTATCCAAATAAAAAATAAGGCTGGACGTGCTGGCACATTGTTAGCAAGCTATAAGAAAGAAGGGTAAACAGAGGAAGAATTTTCAAGAAGATGGGAAGATGGAAAAAATAACCTGTCCGTTTTGTTTTGATAAAAACATAGAGCATATTTCCGATGTAAGAATAGAAGGGACAGATAAAACAAGACCTTTATATAGATGCAATAATTTTGAATCGTATTTTTGGGGCGATACTGAAGAAAAGGCTCCAATGCTATCCAACTTATGCAAAACAAGGTGGCTTAAGCCAGAAAAGTGTTCTGAGGATATTTATATCTTTTTCCCCCAACATGAATTTGCTGGTTCAACTCTAGGAGAAACAAAAGAATTGGATTTAATATGCAGTAATTGCCCGAATAAAAATTTTATTTTAAAGAAGTAAAAAGATTATCAATTCCTCATTATCCTTAGGTCCTAAGCCCTAATCACTCCTAACTGGAAAAAACCAAAAAGCGTTCCTATATATCAAACAGAAAGATCCTATATTTACCTTTACTTATCAATTACTCTATGCCCTAAGTTACGCTTGCTCTTTGACAATCAATTTTAATTAGATAAAATAGCTATTTATTAAACAGCTAAGAATCAGTAAAAATGAGCTGGACAGGCACGAAAAGACAGAAGCAAGAAAAATTGGTGAGCTGTCAGGAAAATCTAAAATAAAAAACATAATGTGAGCCGAAGAGGACATTTTAAATTCAGAACATGACTAGCAAAACATGATCATCAAAAAGATAGAACTTCAAGGATTCAAATCTTTTCCCGAAAGAACAAAAATCCTATTTCATCCCGGGATAACCGCCATCATCGGCCCTAACGGCACAGGAAAAAGCAACATCGTCGACGCCCTGCTTTGGGTTCTAGGTGGACAGAGGTCCAAGTACCTAAAAGGAGAGAGGAGCGGCGATGTCATATTCAACGGAAACACAGAGAAACCTCCCTTGGGAATGGCTGATGTTGTTCTCTCTTTGAGGGACGATGATGAGGAACTCATCATAAACCATCGATTTTTCCGCTCCGGCGAGAGCGAATACAGGCTCAACGGCAAACAGGTTAGGCTGAAGGATATCCAGGACTCCCTCTGGAAAAGAGACATTGCTGAAAAAGAATATTTTGTTATCGAGCAGGGACAGATCGGACTTTTCCTCACCTCCAAGCCTTTAGAGAAAAGGCTGTTCCTGGAAGAAGCTGCAGGCACAGCTTTCTACAAGGACAAGAAAAGACAGACTCAAAACAAGCTGGAGAACAGTGAGCAAAATCTAATAAGATTAGAAGACATCATTGCCGAAGTATCTAAGGCAAAAAACTCTCTTCAAAGACAGGCCAGCGCTGCCATAAAATACAGAAAATTGAGGGGAAAAATCCGCCAATTGAATTCTCTTAATTACCGGAAAAAAATCTTACAGCTTGAAAAGAGCCTACAAGAAATCATGCTCTCCTACGAGAATTCCCTGAATCAGGAGAAGCTGCTCATCTCTCAAGTTAAGGCCCAGGAGAAAAACCTTGGCCAAAAAAGAAGAGAAGTATGGGACCTTGAAAAATCCATGAAGGAGGGGCAGAAAAATCTTTTTACCCTAAATTCTCATGCCTCCAGAGTCGAAACAGACAGAGAAAAAGAAACAAGAAGAATTGAGTTTTTAGAGGAGAAAAAGAATAAAGCCATAGAAGACATAGCAGAGCATGAAAAGGAACTCCTTCATCTTGATAAGGAAAGGGCTGAAGTTGAGGATAATCTGAAAATCCTCGCTCAGACACAAAAGCAAGAACAACAAGCCTTGAAGAGGGCAGATCATGAAAATCAGATATCCCAGGAAAAAACGGCGAACTGGGGGAAAAAACTTGAAAAATTGAGGACTGAATATTTCGAAAAGATCTCTTCTCATACAGAAATAAAAAATGAGGGAGCTAAAGTCGAAAAAGAAAAAGAGCTGATCCATCGCCAGGAAGAAAAACTCAAGAGTCAGCTTTCAAGAGAACACGCCCTACTCAAGCAGAAGGAGACCAAACTGGAGCAAAACCAGAAAGAGCTCCTCCATACTAAAAAGCTCAAAAACGAGAAGAGAGACGAAATGGCTGCTCGTCAAAAAGAGCTGGATGGAATGTTCTCTTTATCTCAAAGCCTTCAAAATAAAATATCTGAGCTAAAGAAAAAAAAAGAGCAACGGACTCATCATCTCCAGACGCTCGAAAAACTGGCAAAAAAAGAGAGAAGCACAGATTTTTCAAAAGACATCCCTGATGCCCTTGGCCTCTTAGCAGATTTAATCGAAACTGATGATGAACATGCCCCCTTAATAGATATTTTCTGGAAGGAAGAGGCAAAAGCCACTCTTGTCCATGCTCAAGATTTCATAAAAAATTTGGCCGAGAAAGAGATAAAGGGAAATTTGCTCCTTATCTCGCCTGAGAAAAAAGAAGAAACCTCTCCAATCTTCTCAAAGCTCTGTAAATATCCGCAGGTCGTAGGCCTATTTAAGTCTCGCATTCGGCCTCGCCCAAAAATCAGGGGCCACCTCGCTCATCTCCAGGAAGCAGCCATTGTAAAAGATATAAAAAGTGCTGTCGAGCTCTGGACTCGCTTTCCGTCTTCTAATTACATAACTCTTGAGGGGGATTTATTGCTTTCGTCCGGACTCCTGAAAATGGGCCAGAAAGAAGAAGGAATCTTCACTCTCGGCCAGGAGATAAAGAAAATAAAAAGGAACATCGTGCTTATTGATAAGAAGATTAATCCTTTTAGCATTGAACTTAAAGAAAAAATCGAGCATAAACTCAGTTTAGAAAAAAAGCTGCAGGGGGAATCTGCTCTTCTAAGCCAACTGGATAGAAAAATCGAAGAAATAGAAAAAGAAAACAGGTATGACCAAACAGAAAAAGAGAGAATCGCAGCTCACATCTCTCTCCTTAAAAACGAGCTTGATGTCTTTGCCAAAGATAGAGAGGCTTTGACCAAAAAAATGGATACTGTATCGTTCAAAGCAAAAACACTAAAGAAAGAAGAAAATGCTTTGAAGAAAAAAATAGAAGATAAAGAAAAAGAATATGCAGATCATCAGGAAGAAGACGAAAAGACGCGAAAGACTTTCTTTGAACTTAAAGCCGGAGTCGATCTCCTCCAGGAAAGAATCAAAAACCTAAACCACAGGCTCCAGATCCAAAAGCAAAGAAAAGAGAATCTGAAAGCCAAATTGAACTCTTTTCAGGAAGAAATAAAGAATTGCGATGAAGAAAAATTAAAGCTTAAAGAAAGCATCAAAAACCTTTCTAAAAAAGCAAAAAACCTTGCAGAAGAAACCAAAAAACAAGATAGAGAGCTAGCTCGGAGTGAATCCCTTCTCCAGAATATGAAGAAAGAGCAGGACGACATGGAAAAGAAGCTTGAGCAATTGAGAGAAGATCATGAAGCCAAAAAGGAAGAACGAGTGAAATGGGAAATCAGCAAAGCTGAGATAGATCGAGATTTAGTGAACCTTGAAGAGAGCTGCTGGCAGGATCTGAAAAAAACTCTTCAGGAAGTGAAAAAAGAGATGCCCGAAGAGAAGATTACGGATACAGAGATTGAGGGAAAACTGGCAGAAACAGAAGAAAAACTTCAAAAAATCAAATCCGTTAATTTGATGGCAGAAGAAGAATATTCAATCCAAAAAAAACGCTATGATTTTCTCATCCAGCAGAAGAAAGACCTGCGAGAATCCATAGATACAACCAGAGAAGCCATAAGAAAAATTGACAAGGAGAGTAAAAATCAATTCATGCAGGCTTTGAGGGAAGTGAATAAAAACTTCAAGAAAGTTTTCTCTCTTCTGTTTAGCGGAGGCGTTGCCGAGTTAAAACTGTCAGATCCGAGTCATCCTTTAGAAAGTGGAGTAGATATCGCCGCTCAGCCACCGGGAAAAAAAGTCCAGAGCCTATCTCTTCT
>WVXO01000024.1:88479-108115 GCA_011773465.1 Candidatus Aminicenantota bacterium
AAACCCACTCCCTTCTGTGTGCTCGATGAAGTTGACGCTGCCCTTGATGATGTTAATCTGGCAAAGTTTTTAAAATTGATGAAAAAAATAAAAAATCAGACGCAATTCATCTTAATAACTCACAATGTCAAGACTATGGAAGTTGCTGATTACATCTACGGGACAACCATGGCTGAACCCAACATCACAAGCCTCTATTCGATAAAGCTTGAAAAGAAAGGGGAAGGTTGATATTGCTAAGCCTGTGAAAAAAGGAAAAAATGGGACAGAAAAAATGGGGCCAGGCCCCATTTTTTATATGTGCTAACTTGATGGCACCGTAAAAAAAAGCCTGTCCCCTTTTTCATGTAAGAAATTTAACTAAAAACATTTGAAAATTTTAGAGATAATTGAAAGAATAGAAAGATCCTAAGAGATAAGGACTTGTTTATATGCATCTTGAGAGTGCGGGCTTGATGAATCAAGCCCCTACAACAATATGAATCAAGCCCCTACAATAAAAAAAATACGCTTGACGAATCAAACACCTAAAATAAAATTAATAACAAGGTGGGCTTGATGAATCAAGCCCCTACAAAAGATGAATCAAGCCACTTCATTAAAGAAATAGGTTTGATGAATCAAGCCCTTACAAAATTGAATAGTTTCTGCCTAATTACTGTGAAATGAAAAGGAGGGTTTCATGTCAACCTATCTTTACATTATCCTCGCTTATCTCATCGTCCTGACCGGTTTCAACTTCTATAGAGCCAGACGCGTCAAAAGCCAAGAAGACTTCATGGTTGCCGGACGCAAACTTAAGACCTCAGTCATGGTTTTTACCCTCATCTGCACCTGGATCGGCTCTGGAACCTTTATCGCAGGAGCTGAATTCGCTTCTAAAGCCGGTTTTTCAGCGCTTTGGCTGGCAGCAGGTGCCTGGGTGGGTATTATTGCTATCTATTTTCTGGCTGGAAAAATCCGAACCTTCGGTCAGTATACAATCGGTGATATCCTGGAGGTGCGCTACGGACCTACCGCTAGGCTAGTTGGAGCCATCGCTCTCATCATCTCTTTTACTGCTATCGTCTCTTACCAGTTTGTTGCGGGAGGGTTTATTCTTAATGTGGCAACTGATGGGGCTATCCCAGAATCAATAGGCACAATCATCGCCGCAACATTTGTAATTCTCTTTACTGCTCTTGCAGGAATGGTTGCGATTGCCTACACGGATTTACCCAACGGAATCATCATTGTCCTAGCCTGCTTGCTTTCAGTTCCCTTTGTTTATCTTGCTGCGGGTGGTTTTCCGGAGGCGACTCAAACACTCGATGCTGGCTATTTTGCTGTTGTAAACGAGCAGTTCGGAGCACACCCCGTACTTAAGGTTGGAGGATATTTTCTGGCGACCATGCTTCTTCTTATGGGTGTCCAGAGTATGTACCAGAAATTCTACAGCGCCAGAACACCAAAAGATGCGAGAAAGGCAGTCATTCTCTGGACAATCGGAACCGTATTTGTCGAGACCGTGGTCGTGGTTATTGCGGTGTTTGCTTACAGCAAATTTAAAGGACAGATTGACCTTACAATTCCCAAGGAAGGCGGAAAAGTTGTCCTCATGGCAGCTAGAAGCCTGGTCCCTCCTTATGTTGGCGTCCTCCTTCTGGGTGCAGCCTGCGCTGTTGTTATCTCCACTGGCATGAATTACCTTCTTTCTCCTACAACAACCATCATGCGCGATATTTATCAGCGTTTTGGAAAAAAAGAAGCATCCCAAAGCTCTATGGTCGCCCTCCAAAAGGTTTTTGTAGTATTCCTCGGAGTAATTGCATTCATCCTTGCTATGAGGCTGACTTCTGTGCTCGGAATGGCTTACTTTGCTTATACAATATACGGAGTGGCCATCACTCCTGCCCTCATTGCAGCTTTAGCCTGGAAAAGAACAACTAAAGCCGGAGGTTTAGCCTCGATTATTTCGGGAACCGTTGCCTGTATCGTTCTGAGGGTCCTGGCAGAGGTGTTACCTCCAGATAAAGCGCCAGAAGGCGATCCCTGGGGAATACCTATCATCTATCCTGCTTTAGTCATTTCTTTAGGCTCTTTGATCGTGGTCAGCCTTCTGACTGAAAAGCCAAAACCTGAGGAACTTGAAAAATTTTTCCCTGAGAGAAAATAAGACGCTAAAATGGTTTACCTCGTAACCATATTAGTTTATCTTGTGGTTCTTTTTGTCTTCGGCCTCCGGCTGACCAGACGGCTGAAGAGAAAAGAAGATTTCCTGGTTGCGGGCAGGAGCCTGACAGCTCCTGTGCTAGTGGGGACTCTCCTTGCCACCTGGATTGGCTCAGGAGATATTTTTAGCGTCTCTGATCTCAGTTACAACCATGGCTATTCTTCACTTATCGGCAGCAGCGGCGGCTGGCTGGGCATCATTATTGTCTTTTTTATAGCAGGGAGAGTCAGAACTTTTGGCCAATTTACTGTTCCTGATATCATGGAAGCCAGGTACAACAAGTGGGCCCGAATTCTAGCTACTGTAGCCACAATAATAGCCTATGTGACAATTGTCAGCTACCAGTTTCGAGGAGGAGGCTGGGTGCTTGATATTATCACCGGAGGAAAAATTCCCACAGAGACTGGAATTATTATCATAGCCGTATTTGTCATCACCTATACCCTGCTCGCCGGCATGATTTCTGTAGCTTATCTGGATATTTTTAACGGCATTGTGATGATAACCGGCATCTTTCTCGCCCTTCCTTTCCTCATCCAGCATGTGGGAGGGATGGACTATATCATTGCCAACGTGACTCCAAGAAGTCATCCTTTTTTAGGAAACATGTCCTGGACTCAAGCCATGGGATATTTTTTCCCAACACTGCTTCTTGCCTTAGGAATGGGAAACATGTACCAGCGCTTTTTCTCGGCTAAAAATGAAAAAGAAGCAAAAAAATCAGTCGTAGGCTGGGTGGTGGGAGTCATCCTTTTGGGAGTCGCTCTGCAGAGTCTGGCAGTTGTGGGCAGCAGCTATTTTAAGGGTTTAGAGGCGAAGGAGGCCGGAAAAATTATTCTCCTCGTAGCCCATAAAGGAGTCCCTGTTGCCGTTGGCTGTTTTCTCCTGGTGGCAATAGTGGCCATCATCATCTCCACTGCTAATAGCTTCCTTCTTGTACCGGCCACAAATGTCATCAGAGACATATACCAACGGTTTATAAACCCCAGCCTGCCAGATAGAAAAATGATTCTCTACTCGAGATTGACGGTCATTGTCTTGGGATTTATCGCTTACTCTCTTATTTCCTTTTTCCCTCGGATTCTGGATGCAGCTTATGCCGCCTACACTGTCTATGGAGCCGGGATCACTCCAGCCCTCGTAGCTGTTTTCTTCTGGAAGAGGGCAACGGTTTCGGGTGGGGTGTTGTCTATTTTGGGAGGAACAGCAGTTACCATCATCTGGGAAATCGTGAATAAAATTCAGGGCTATCTTCCTTTCGGTGTTCCTGCTATTTATCCCGCTTTGATCTTTTCTCTCGTTCTCCTCTTTGGGGTAAGCCTTCTTACTCCAAAGCCCCCACCTGAGAAGTGGAAAGCATTTTTTAAAATAAGAGCTTGACCAGATGATCCTAAATTTACCAAATATAAGGAGGAGCGATTGAGGACAGGAATTGTCAAGGATAAGCGCTACATGGAACATAATATGGGTGCCTTCCATGTGGAAAATCCGATGAGGCTTGAAACAATCTACGATATGGTGGAAAAGGAAATCACTTTCCCCTACCTAGAAATAGAACCTCGTTCTGCAACAGAGGAAGAAATTCAGATGATTCATTCTTCTGCTTATGTCAATCTGATCAAAGAAACTTCAGGCAAAGAAAGAGTTGCTCTTGACCCTGACACAGCCACTTCAGCCCGTTCTTATGAAGTTGCGTTGCTTGCCGCAGGCGGTCTGCTAAAAACAGCAGACTTGATAATGGAGGGAAAAATTCAAAACGGTTTTGCCCTCGTCAGGCCACCCGGCCATCATGCTGAACGAGAGCAGTCCGCTGGATTTTGCCTCTTCAACAATGTTGCTATTTGTGCTCAATACTTAATAAAAAAGTACGGTCTCAATCGCATTCTGGTCGTGGACTGGGATCTCCACCACGGAAACGGAACACAGCATTCCTTTTATGAAAGAGGCGATATTCTCTATTTTTCCACACATCAATTCCCTCACTATCCCGGTACAGGATACTGGAATGAAGTAGGGCTGGGAAATGGTGAAGGTTTTTCCGTCAACGTTCCTCTTGCTGCCGGAAAAACAGACGAGGATTATCTCGTTATATTCAGAAAAATCCTATCCCCTATCACGGCTCTTTACAAGCCAGAATTCATCCTCGTCTCTGCTGGCTTTGATATCTACCGAGCAGATCCGCTGGGAGGGATGATGGTAAGCGAAGACGGATTTGGGGCTCTCACCTCTGAACTTCTTGCCCTAGCCCATGATTTTTCGAAGGATAGGATTCTTTTTACTCTAGAGGGAGGCTATGATTTGCAGGGCCTCAGGGAAGGAGTCAAGCAAGTCTTGTTCCATTTAGCTGGGGAAGCAAAAAAACCAGAAATAGAAGAAAAAATTTCAGCCATTACCCTTAGAGAATTGATTCCAGTTTTTGAGACGCAGCAAAAATACTGGAAAGATCTCCACGAACCTGATGTAGGGGCTTAGCTTATAGGCGCATTTTCTTGCAGGGGTTTGATTCATCAAACCCACCTTATTTTTATGAATTGATTTTTTAAAAAAATGGGGCCAGGCCCCATTTTGTGTAGGCCCCATAATAAATTATGCCACGCTACGATTCCTTTCTATTTCCACAAGTGCGGGCTTGATAAATCAAGCCCTTACAGAATATGAAAATTGCATGTTTGATTCATCAAGCACCTGTTGGACAAAAGTGTATTTATAACACTGCAATCGTCTTATTTTAAGGACATGATATAAGCACAAAATCAGCGGATTAGGGAGAAACAAAGGTTGGCATGGTATTTGCATTATAAATTATCTGCATTCAATTTAAGGAGAATTAAAATGAGAAAAATAACAGGAATTCTGATAGCGATTCTATTCTTTTTCTCACTTTCAAACGCAGAGGAGACGCAATATACAAACAATTCGTTTGCCCGATTAAGCTACGTGAAGGGAGACATTTACGTCCAGAGGTCAACTGACCTGGGATATGAGGAAGGTGTTGTGAATATGCCCATCTCAGAAGGCGACAGGATGGGTACTACTGACGGACGTGCTGAAATTTACCTTGGGGATGGAAATTATGTCAGGTTGGACAACGAAACTAAAATAGACTTTATGACCTTACCAAAAATAGAATCTGAGCTCATACGGATTCGTGTCTGGACAGGGAATATTTATTTCCGCGTGAGAGACTTGAAGGAAGAAAAGAATATTGAAATTCACACTCCGGATGTTTCTATTTATGTTCTTGATAATGGGCTTTACAGAATTGATGTAAGGCAGGGAAGCGAGACCGAAATATTCGTTTTTGAAGGCATGCTGGAGGCGGCAGGAGAATCTGACTCTATCTTGATAAATAACGAGCAAAGAGTTGAGGTTGCAAGTGGCCGTTTTACTTCCCAGCCCACTCGATTCTTCGCGGTTGCTGAAGATAGTTTTGACAGATGGAGCGAACACAGGGATTCCCTGATTCAGAAGCGTATGGCAAAATCTTACCTGCCAGAAGAATTGGAAGATTTTGAATATGAATTATCTACTAACGGCGAATGGGTTTATCTGGCTCCTCATGGTCATGTATGGGTTCCCGGAGGGATTGATATCTATTGGCGACCATACTACTACGGTCGGTGGACATGGCTTCCTTTATGCGGCTGGACCTGGATTTCGTACGATCCCTGGGGTTGGTGCACCCACCACTACGGCAGATGGCATTGGAGATATGGCCTCGGCTGGTACTGGATCCCAACGATAGTTTGGGGGCCTGCATGGGTTAGCTGGTACTGGGGTTACGACTACTTTGGCTGGGCGCCTTTAAGTTACTATGGATATCCAGGTGTGATAATCAACAACGTGTATTATGGTCGGTTCCGAGGGCGCTATTATCCGCACAACTCTCGCGCTCTTACCGTTATCCATAAGAATCAGCTCAAGGCTCGAAACGTTTCCAAGGTTGCCCTCTCCAAAAAGTCTGTTAGAAGTCTGGGCAAAATCAGTCTTTCCAGACAGAAGCTACCTTTGAGGCCCACAGCCAGCAAGATATCCGTCGAGAGGCTTGACGGCAAAAAGGTACTTCTCCGGAATAAAGGCATTTCTACTGAATCTGAGGTAAGAAAGCGCTCAAATCGAACCACGGTCAAGAAGACTGAAGCTGTAGATTCAAGCAGGGTCGGAAAAAAGACAGCTACGAGAGTTTATCCTTCTCAAGAAAGAAAAGTCGTTAAGAAAAGATCAGAAGAAGCAGGTAAAACCAGAGTGAAAAATCCGACCTACAAGTCCAGAAGTTCCATCAAGAGAGATTCCTCTAGTTCTTCGACCTCCCGGAAAGTAACTACAAAACAACCTTCTAAAAAAATAAAACCCAAAAAAAGCAGTTCTTTTATCGGCCGGATTTATAAAAATATATCTGGCTCAAGCAAATCCGTTAAAAGTCGTTCCTCACGAAGCTCTTCGCCCTCAAGCAAATCGATTAAAAGAAGTTCTTCTCGGAGTTCCTCACGGAGCTCTTCGCGAGGAACCAGTTCAAGAAGAGTCAGCTCAGGTTCATCAAAATCCAGGTCTTCTTCTTCCAAAGCTTCACGAAGTTCATCATCTTCTTCCTCTCGTTCGGCCTCTAAATCAGGTAAAGTAAAGAAAAAGACTTAGCCAGTGCCCCTTTTTGTGATATATTGTCCCCTGGAGGGGCTTGATTATTAAAGCCCCTCCCCTCCTTTTTTATACAAGAATTTAATTCATCAATAATACGTTCTATGAAATCAAAAATAATGTGGGCTTGATAAATCAAGCCCCTACAAGATAAAAAGGTGGGTATGATAAATCAAAATCCTACGTTAGGGAATGTCCTTTCTTACTGAATAGTAATCAAGAATCATCATGTGGTCTTCATGGGTACAAAATCTGTCTGGCTCTGTACCGGGAAGAAAAACTTCCTTCATTGTAAAAAGGCAAACTGGAGACGCAAGCAAACCTGTTTTGGGATCAATCTCCACAAAAGATAGATTGGGAGGAATCTCAAATTCTTCATCGATAACAAACTCTTCTCCATTCTCCTCGGCTATCCTCTGTTTTTCCTTGATAACCTTATCAAAAAAAACTCTCCACACCGGAAGGGCTGCCACAGCACCTGACTGCCTTTCTCCTATGGGGATCTGCCCTTCTGTATGACCAACCCAGACACCCGCACAAAGAGCGGGAGAAAATCCAACGAACCAGGCATCAGTATACTCATCAGTCGTACCTGTCTTACCGCCCAAAGGCCAATGTAAATAGCTTGCTGATTGACCCGTTCCTCTGTTGTATATTACTCCCCGGAGCAAATAAGTCATCATGTAGGCTATCTGAGGGGAAATAACTTCCTCTGTTTCAATCCTACTTTCCTCCAGAATGTTTCCATCTTTATCCTCAATGCGAGTTAAAAAGTAGGGTTTTATCCGAATACCTTTATTGGGAAAAACCGTAAAAGCAGAAACAAGCTCTATCAAGCGCACCTCAAATGTTCCCAGGGCAAGAGAAAGATAAGGATAGATAGGAGAAGTGAGCCCGAACTTACGGCAATAATCAACGCCTTTCTGAGGGGAGATAAATTCCAACAGCTTGGCTGTCACAATATTTCTTGACTCCTCCAATCCTTTACGGACTGTGACAGCGCCCTTGTATCTTTGGTCATAATTTCCTGGAGTCCAAGGTTCTCCTCTCCATTTATCGATAAATTCGGTGGGCTCATCAATAATTATGTGGGCCGGTGTAAATCCACTCTCGAGAGCTGCGGTATAAAGAATGGGCTTTATCGATGAGCCTGACTGCCTCAAGGCCTGGGTTGCATTGTTCCATTTGCTCTTTTTAAAAGACTTCCCCCCTACCATGGCTTTTATCTGGCCAGTGTGGGGTTCGATGGCCAAGAAAGCTCCGTCGATGAGAGGCTCCTGGTCAAGAGAGACAAGAAGTTCTTTGTTTTCTTCATCTATTTCCTTGATTTTAACAAGGATTAAATCTCCCTCCTTGATAAGCCCTTCCAGATTCTTCGTCCCTGTCCAGGCGATGTCTGTATTATCCATCTTCCCTGAATAATCTTTTACTTTTACAGAAGCTTCTTCCCTCGTGACCGATAAAACAACAGCCTCGACGATATCTCCTTCATCAAGTCTAGGTTTTAGCCAGCTATCAGGCGGCCAGTCCTCAATCGAGATATTTTCCAGATCTTCAAGGCCTTCCACGCCTTCCTCCAGTAAATTACGTTTATCATCTCTCCACCCCTGTCTTTTATCCAGAACGGGCAGCCAATTCAGAAGTGCTTCCTCAGCAAATCTTTGATAGGTTGGATTCAAAGTTGTGTAGACTCTTAGTCCCCTTCTGTAAAGAGCATCAGCTCCATAATTCTCTTCTATGTATTTCCTAACTTCTTCCTTGAAATAAGCTGCAAAACCAGTATCCCCTCGACGCAACGGCATAACATTGAACGGTCTTGCCTTGATTTCCTCACCCTCTTCTTCTGTTAAATATCTCTCTTCTACCATCCGTCTTATCACGTGGTCTCGGCGGCGGTGGGTGATTTCTCGATTCCTGTAAGGAGAATAATAGGAAGGTCCTCTCAGAATACCGACGATCATGGCAGCTTCTTCTAAGGCTAACTCAGACACACTCTTTCCAAAGTATAATTGTGAGGCAGCTTCAATTCCGTAAGCTCCATGGCCAAGATTAAACTGATTGCAGTACATTGTTAATATTTCATGCTTTGAATATTTCCTTTCAATCTGGCGCGCGAGGATAACCTCTTTAAATTTACGGCGAAGGGTTTGCCTGCGATGGAGGAAGAGCTCTCTCGCCAGTTGCTGACTGATCGTGCTTCCGCCGTGAAGCTTTCTCGATTTTCCTCCTAGTTTAGTCATTACGTCTTCCCTTAAAGCCCGTAATGCTCCACGAAGATCAAACCCTCTGTGGCTGTAAAATCTGGGATCTTCTGTAGCAATAATAGCATTTTTTACTATCTCTGGAATTTCCTCGTATGGAATTTCAATTCTTTTCTCTATTGCATATTCTCCGATAATTTCTCCTTCATCAGAATAGATATAGGTGATGATGTTGGGCTCAAATTCTTCGAGCAGAGATACAGAAGGAAGGTTTTGTCTGATAGCCATGTAAGCGCCCAACCATACTCCTAGAACGCAGGCAATGAGCATAATACAAATTAAGAATGCTACTTTGAAGAGTTTTTCCCTGGAAGGCCTTTTTGCCTTTTTTATCCTTATGATGAATCCTTTGAACGCCATAAAATAAAATATAGCAGATGGTATAAACAGGGTCAAATGATATAAATCGCTGGGTTTGATAAATCAAACCTCTACAAGAAAAACCGGGCCTCTACAGAATATAAATCATACTTTAAAAAAAGGGCCCTAAAAATGGGGCCTGGCCCCATTTTCTGCTATGCGATAAGCCGGAGGGCTGTCTCCTCTATCTCTTTGCTGATTTCTTCTTTAGATTTTAGAGCATCTATATGGATAAACCTTTCGCCTCTAAAACTCCTGAATACTTCTCTTACTTTGACCAAATAATCTTCGCGCTCGAAGAGCCTGTCTTTCTTTTTCCGATTTTCTATCCGTTCTAAACCCTTGTGCGGATCAATATCAAAGATAAAAACCAAATCAGGCTCGACGATAAACTCTTTATTCATTCTTGCTATCAGTTCTTCATCAATTCCCTTTGCTCCCTGATAAGCAATAGTCGAGTAATAATATCTATCCAGAATAACGACTGTTTTTTTCTTCAAAGCGGGTTTTAAGTTTTTTTCCACGTTTTCTCTTCTGTCCTTTAGGAACAAATCCAGCTCTTCCTCTGGAGTTAGAGAATCAGGATGGAGGGCTTTTTTCTTGATTTTGCGTCCCCATTCGCCCTGGGATGGCTCTCGGAAATAGACCACATCAATGCCTTTCGTCTGAAGCCTTTTGAGGAGAATTTCTGCTTGCGTTGATTTTCCAGAACCGTCTATCCCTTCAAAAACAATCAGCACTCCTTTTTGCATGACCAACGTCCTTTTCCTATGTGATAATAGCTCCAATGAATTATTAATGCAACTTTTCCGTAAATTGTGAGTTTTCAGTAAGTAGGACGATTGAATTTTTCAGATGAGTATGTTATTTTAATATTTTAAAGTAGGAGGAAAGGAAATGAAAAAAACAGCTTTGATCGCTCTTATATGCTTTTTGTTGGGTATCTTTTTGGCAAGCTTTGTCTTCGTTTATTTGCCTGAGAAGAACGCGCCTGATAGCTTTTTAGAAGAGACTCCTAGCCCTTCTCCATCCTTTCTTCATGCATCTCCCTCTCCGCAGATGAAGCCTGACTTAGATTTTGTCAGTATCGCCGGTAAAGTCGGCCCTGCAGTGGTGAGAATTGCAGCCGAGAAAGTGGAGAAGAGAAGGGTTTCCAGTTTTTGGGAGGATTGGCCTGAGGATTTCTGGGATAGGTTTTTTGGCATCCCCCGTGAAAGGGAACGAGCGTTCCGCTCTGAAGCAAGGGGCACAGGCTTCTTAATCAGCGCAGACGGATACATAGTGACCAATAATCATGTGGTCGAAAATGCTGAGAAAGTAACCGTCACCACTCTTAATGAAAAAGAATATAAGGCAAAAATTATAGGAACAGATCCTAATACAGATTTGGCTCTACTAAAGGTCGATGATAAAAATTTACCCTTTGCCGAGCTCGGAGATTCTGAAAAGCTGCGCGTGGGAGAATGGGTATTAGCCATAGGAAATCCCTGGGGATTTGAACATACTGTCACGGCAGGCATTGTCAGTTCTAAAGGAAGGCAGCTGGGGATTCCGGATGTTCCCTATCAGGACTATATCCAGACAGACGCTGCCATTAACCGAGGAAACAGCGGCGGACCCCTGGTGAGCATGAAGGGAGAGGTTGTCGGTATTACAAGCAACATTATCTCTCCCTCAGGAGGAAATATCGGCATAGGATTTGCCATTCCTTCTAACCTAGCGAGAAAAATCATTAACCAGCTAAAGGAAAAAGGAAGAGTAGTCAGAGGATTCCTTGGAGTGCGGAGTAAACGGATCACTGAAGATGACAGAGAAGCCTTTAAATTAAAAACCAAACAAGGTGCAATCATAGGTGAGGTCGAGCGTGGCACACCCGCAGAAAAGGCCGGATTAAAAAAATACGACGTCATCATTGAAGTCAACGGCACTCCAGTTAAGGACCACCACGACCTGATGTTTAAGATCGCTGAAATCGAGCCAGGGACAAAAATCGAGATAAAAATCATTCGGGATGGAAAAGAGAAGATTTTAACTGCGACTCTTGGCGAACGGGCATCTAAAGAAGAACAAGAAACCCCTGCAGCCTCTGGCAAAGATTTAGGGTTTTCTGTCACTACTTTGACTCCTCGCCTTGCCAGACGGCTTGGATTCCAAACCGAAGAAGGAGTTTTAATTACCGATGTCCGCCAACTCAGCGAAGCATCTCGAAAAGACCTTAGGGCTGGAGATATTATCCTTGAAGCTAATAGAGAAAAGGTAAGGACTGATAGAGAGCTTAGAAGCATTGTGAATAAACTGGATTCTGGTGACACACTCCCTCTGCTTATCAGAAGAGAACGCGATGGAGAACCAGTAGAATTCATCAGTACGTTAAGGATTCCTGAGTGAAGTTTTTTAAGGTCCATTCTCTGGGCAACGATTTCCTGGTTATCGATAAGCTGGAGACCAGGGATTTCTCTGACATAAGTAGCCTTGCCGGAACAATCTGCGATCGCCACACAGGTGTGGGAGCCGACGGCTTGCTCCTTATCTCAATCAAAAATAAAGCAAAAGGTCATGTCAATTTCCGCATATTCAATGCCGACGGAACAGAAGCAGAAGTCTCTGGTAACGGATTAAGATGCGCGGCCGCATCCCTTTATCACCAAAAGAAAATAGACTCTCCTCAAATCCTTTTTCGGACCACTGTCGGTCAAAGAGAATGCGAGCTTATTG
The DNA here is from genome assembly GCA_011773465.1 of Candidatus Aminicenantota bacterium. Classification (GTDB taxonomy): domain Bacteria; phylum Acidobacteriota; class Aminicenantia; order Aminicenantales; family Aminicenantaceae; genus SOIV01. The sequence continues at coordinate 100,663 of WVXO01000024.1, forward strand.
AGGGGAAAAAGAATGTTTTCACCCTCAAGATCGACATGGGAATCCCCCGCTTAAGCTCTCAAGATATCCCTTTTGATGACGGTTCCCCTCATAAAAAGATCATAGACTATCCTCTTTCTATCAATAAAATAATCTATCCCATCACAGCTATTTCCCTTGGCAATCCGCATTGTGCAATCTTTGTGGACCGTTTTCCTGATCGCATCGAATGGCATCAGATCGGGCGAGAAATCGAATCGCATCCCTTCTTCCCCAACAGGACAAACATAGAGCTTATCAGGACGTTGAGCAAAGAAGAAATTGAAGTTCAATTCTGGGAAAGGGGTGTTGGGGAAACCCTCTCCTCAGGAAGCGGCGCCTGTGCGGCGGCTGTGGCTTCTATATTGAAAAACCTGACCAATAAAAAAATCAAAGTGAGAACCAGTATGGGGCACTTGACTGTAGAGTGGGAAAAAGAGAAAGTTTATCAAACCGGCCCGGCTGAGATCGTTTTTAAAGGCGATTTTTTCTTCCGAGAGGATTAATTTTTTTTCTATAGGGATTTGATATATCAAGTCCAAATCTTTTGTTTCCTAAAAAGGTGGGCCTGATGAATCAAGCCCCTACAAACGAATCTAATCTGCATGTTTGATCGCACAGACAGGTGGGTTTGATAAATTAAACCCCTAAAATTTATCAAGCCCACATTTTTGATTTCAAAAGGAAAAGGTAACTCCTAATCCCATAATAAAAACATTGAGGTTGTATCTTTCTGCGGTATCCGTTTCTCGTTCCTTTCCTATGGCATAAACGTAAACGAAATCAATCTGTGTTCTCCCTGTCCTGTAGCCAATCCCTCCTAATATGGCAAACTTGTCAACATCTATGTTTTTGCAATCGAGAGTTGAATCAGGTGTAGCACAGCGATCAAATCCCAAGCCTGCACGAAGGAAAACTCCTTGCGGAAAGGCATATTCCACTCCACCTCTCAAAATTAGGATGTTCTTAAAATCCATGGCTTCTTCGTATTCGATATCTGGCGCCCCATAGGGTAGGTCTTTAACCATTTTATCCACCTTCTGGAGCCGTGACCACATGGTATATTGAGCGCTTGTGGAAAAGAGGAAACTTTTGGATATTTTATACGAGAATCCAACTTCAATATCCCAAGGAAGATTGAAAATTGTTTCTGACTCGCCTCTTAGCTCGACTGGCACGGTTCCAAAACCCGGGATAGTCTGTGGCTGAGTGATCCTTGTTTCCCCAGAGAGCTCCATCCTGGCAGCCCCTCTTATACTCAATCCAATCCCTATTCTCTCTGTTGGCCTGAACATAAGACCAAAACCCGCTGAAATAGCTGAGCCACTCTCTTCTGAAACCACGGTAGTATCGGGATCCATTAGCGCATCGACATTTAATACAGCGCGGTAAAAATTTAGGTTGAAGCCGATAGATAATTTCTCGCTAAATTGATAAGCCAGGGTAGGAGTCCAAGTATAAATGCCCATGGTAGATTTAAAACGAGAATATTCATCCTCACCTACCTTATAAGGACAGCCCGGCGCTTCCTCTTTCCAATCGACCCCTCCCCCTGCATAAGGGACATAAAATCCAAATCCCAAAGTTAGCTTTTCATTTGTCCTGTAAGAGATAAAAATCTGAGGCAAAGAAACGTTGTACTTGCTTTGCGCTCTCGATCCAGTCGGGACGATGTATTCATGATCTGGCCAAATGTAAAAGCCATTAATGGAAAAATTTAAATTATTTCTCTGGAAAACCAAGCCAGCAGGATTATAGAAAATCGCGCTCGGATCATCTGCAACACCCACAAAAGCTCCACCCAGAGCTATGGCTCTACATCCCATTAGAGTATTGTTCCATCCACCTGCCCAAATACCGGAGGAGATCAAAAGAATTAAAGAGAGAAGAATGTAGGTTCTTTTTAACATTAGATCCTCCTTCTAGGTCGAATGGATTTTTCGCTTTCTATTGAATTATAAAATAAACGCAGCTTTGTCAAGAGCTATCTATGGGATCAGAGAAAAATGGGCTCAGGCCCCTTTTTTTAATTCTTTTTTTATTTATCAAAAACAATGGTATCAAATATTTAGCTCGCCTATTGTACGTGCTTGACTCATCAAGCTCTCATTTTTGATTGTATAAATAAATCTGTAGGTTTGATAAATCAAATCCCTACACAAGACAAACCAAATGCCTACTCAAGATAAATCAAATATCTGCAAAACAATGGGGTGGGTTTGATAAATCAAACTCCTACGCAATACGGAATGTGTACTAATGGTATGAACGGCGCCAGGTTAATTGTTCTTGAGTTGCGTTTTTTACATGGGATCAGGGCGGCAAAACTTGTGTATTAATAGAGTCAGGATTTGGATTTTTGGGTTGCGTTTTTTACCAGAGCATGCTTGAAAACTTCGTTTACTTCCTCAACGAAAATAAACTGCATTTCTTTTTTAGCCTTTTTTGGTATATCGATCAGGTCCTTTTTATTGGCCAGGGGCAAAATCATTGTTTTCACTCCCGCCCGCTGCGCGGCTAAAACCTTTTCCTTAATCCCTCCTACTGGAAGCACATTGCCCCTTAGAGTAATCTCTCCTGTCATGGCAACATCCCACTTAACCTTCAAATCACTGCAGACTGAAATAAGGGAGGCAGCAATGGTGACTCCAGCCGAAGGTCCATCTTTGGGTATTGCCCCCTCGGGGATGTGAATATGAAAATCGTTTTGAGAAAAAACATGGCTCTTGATGCCCAACTCATTTGCATGAGCCTTAGCATAACTCAAGCCTGCCTGAGCCGACTCTTTCATCACATCACCTAACGATCCTGTCAGCGACAGCGCTCCCTTTCCCTTCATTTTGGTGGTTTCCACAAAAAGTATCTCTCCTCCCGTGGCTGTCCAGGCCAAGCCAGTAGCCACTCCGACCTGATCTTTTTTCAAAAGCTGGTCTTTGAATACTTTAGGAGGACCGAGGTAGCTTTCAAGACTTTTAGAAGCGATTTTGGTCAGCTTCTTCTTCCCTTCAGCGACTTTTCGGGCGACCTTGCGGCAAACTGAGGCAATCTCCCTCTCAAGATTTCTTACTCCTGCTTCCCTGGTATAAAGAGAAATAATTTTTTTAATGGCTCCAGGGGTAAAAGAGATCAACTTCTCGTCAAGCGCATTTTCCTCCAACTGCTTGGGCACGAGGTGGCGAAGAGCAATCTGCAGCTTTTCTTCCTCGGTGTAGCCTGGAAGTCGGAGGACCTCCATCCTGTCCCGGAACGCGGGCTGGATTGGATCAAGAAGGTTGGCTGTAGTGATGAACATAACCTTGGAGAGGTCAAAAGGAACGCCCAGATAATGGTCTCTGAAAGAATAGTTTTGCTCAGGGTCCAAAACCTCAAGAAGAGCGGAGGAAGGATCCCCCCTGAAATCAGCGCCGATTTTGTCAACTTCATCCATCATAAACACAGGATTATCAGAGCCAACTCTCCTCAATCCTTGAATGATCTTTCCGGGTAAGGCACCGACATATGTCCTTCTGTGTCCTCTAATCTCTGCTTCGTCCCTGACTCCCCCTAGAGAAATGCGGATAAATTTTCTTCCGAGGGCCCTGGCTATGGAGCGGCCGAGAGAAGTCTTTCCAACGCCAGGAGGTCCCACAAAACAAAGAATAGGACCTTTTATCTTTTTGGAAAGTTTCCTCACACCCAAATATTCAAGGATCCTCTCTTTAAGCTTATCGAGACCATAATGATCTTCATCCAAAATTACCTTGGCTGATTTGAGCTCTAAATTATCGACCGTGCTTTTGTTCCAGGGAAGGGCAAACATCCAATCTAGATAATTGCGCACAACAGCTGTTTCGGCTGACTCAGGATGCATCTGCGAGAGGCGTTTGATCTGTTTTTCCAGTTCTTCCTGGACTTCTTGGGAGACTTTTAACTTTTTCATTTGATCCTGATAGCTCTTAATCTCCTCCTGAATCTCACTTCCCTCACCAAGCTCTTTCTGGATTGCCTTCATCTGCTGCCTCAGGAAATATTGCTTCTGGAGTTTGTCCATTTCCCCTTTGGCTTCGCTGCTGATTTTAGACTGGACATCCAGAAGCTCGAGCTCTCTGGTTAAGAGCTCATAAACTTTCTTAAGCCTGGTGGAAGGATCAGCTATCTCTAAAATGCGCTGAGCTTCATTGACCTTTAACTCCAAGTTGGCCGCAGTCAGGTCTGCCAACCTGCCTGGCTCCTCTATATTAGAGGCGAGGATCATAACCTCAGGAGGAATATCTTTTCCTAAGGAAGAAGCTTTCTCCAATCCGGAGCGAGCATTCCGCACCAACGCTTCGATTTCTATAGATTTGGCTGCTCCTTCAGGTTCATTAATCACTTCTACCCCTGCCGAATAATAAGGCTTATCCTCATCCAAGCCTGTTATTTTTGCTCGGACAAGACCCTGAGCTAAAATCCTCACTCTTGCATCCGGGAGCTTCAGCATCCTCATGATCAAAGCCACTGTGCCCACTTCATAAACATCTTCCCTTTTGGGTTCTTCGGTTTCCATGTGCCTTTGTGTCAGGAGAAGAATCATCCGGTGCGAGGCAAGCGAATGATCAATCGCTTTCTTAGATTTGTCCCTGCCAACGAATAAAGGAATTACCATATAGGGAAAAACAACGATATCCCTCAGCATAAGAATGGGTAACTCTTTTGGAATCTGAATTTTCTTATCTTTAATTTCCGAAATATCTTCGAGTTGGTCTTTGTTGTTCTTATTATTTTCAGCCATAATTTTCCTCCGGCTTTATTCCTATGTCTTCTGGATTTTTATAAAAAATACCTGAATTTGTCCAGAAAATCCTCCCTCTCTTTTATATATATCTTCCTCTTCAATTACTATTCTCGAGGAAGCATTTGCATTCTGATTTCTCTCCTGTAATTTACCTTTCTCTTAAAATAGATTCTAATTCTTCTTTGAACTCTAGAACATCCTTGAATTCCCGGTGAACTGAAGCAAACCGGACATAGGCAACTTTATCCAGCGCTTTAAGCCGCTTCATCACAAACTGTCCGATTTTCGAAGCTTTCATTTCCTTTTCTGGCCCTCCCTGCAGTTTGTTTTCGATTTCCTCGACGATTTCTTCAAGCTTCTGTAAAGGGACAGGTCTTTTCTCGCACGCTTTCAGTAAACCCTTCAGGAGCTTTTGATTATCAAACGGCTGTCTTCTTCCGTCTTTTTTTATAACCATGTAGGGAATTTCTTCGATTCTTTCATATGTGGTAAATCTTTTTTTGCAGGAAAGACACTCTCGTCGGCGGCGAATCGATAGACCATTTTTGCTTTCCCTGGAATCAATGACCTTACTCTCTGGATGTTCGCAGTAGGGGCACTTCATTCGTCAGCGACTTCTCCTAATTTTTTTAGCTGAAACAACGATATACCCTCTTTCCATAATATAGCATATCCTATCAAGCAAGTCACCACAAGCTGGATAGCATGGATAACTATCGTCATACCCACAGCCTGGCTCTTGGTAATATCAAGGAAAGAAGTCATCCCGACCATGCTGAAATAATGGAATCCTCCCGCCATGCCTGGCGTAGGAATAGACGCTCCTACCATTGTCAAAAACACGTAAGGCATAAGGAAAAAGTAAGGAAATGAAATACCATAAGCAAAAAAGAAAATCCAATAATAAAAAATAATACCCAGCCAGACAACAAAGGATAAAAATATGAACACGAGCAAATTTCCGATAGAATGAAAAAATTTTAATCCCTGGATAAACTCCTCGAAAACTTCAAGAATTTTATGAGAGACCTTATGAGGAACAGGTTTCAGGAAAAAAGAAATTATTGAGAGAGCTTTTTCTCTGAAAAAATAAAGAAAAAGAGCAATAGCAAAAACAAAAAGAGCAATAGCAACTCCTATTATCCCCCAAAGCTGAAGATTCGAATATGCCTCCTCTTTTGCCCGAAAATAAGAAGGAAAAAGAGGTTTAGAGAGGATAAAAAGCCCCAGCAATAAGCACATTATCATGATATCAAAAGTCCTCTCCACCACAATTGTACCCATAACAAATCCTTTACTCATTTTTTCCTTCTGGGCTACGTATAAGGGCCTGACCAGTTCTCCCAATCTTCCTGGAAAAATAAAAGAAACTGTAAACCCGATGGCATAGCCCGAGAACCGATTTGAAAATTTGACCTTCTTTTTCTCGTGCTTAAGAAGGTATTCCCATCTGATAGCCCGGGTTATAAAGTGGATTGGAGTGATGAAGATGAGGATTATAAAAAACTTAATATCGACAGTTGTTAGGTAGCCTAAAACTTCTTTCCATTCAACTTTTCTGAAGAAAAAATAGAGTAGGACAAAAGATAGCAGTAATAAGAAAGAAAAACGAACGGCGCTTTTTTTCACTATGAATCGTCCATATTACCATCGGAAATTTACCAAGTCAACGCAAGATGGGATCTGATCTTAAATCCTTCCTAACCTTTTCCGCAGATATATCCTACTTGACCTCAAAAAGTGATTGAAAATCATGAAGCACCAGTTTTGTTCCTTGTTTATTAAGCCGGCTAAGTTATTGTTTTTAGCGTATTTCCAACGATATTAAGCCGCCTAATGCTTTAAGCCATTTTGCCATAATTTCAGCCATTTTAAGCATTTTTTGACACACAACTGACACACGGGGATAAGTCTATAAAGAGATAGAGCGACGGACTCCGGAACCGAGGGTCGTTCTCTCTTACCCAGGTAAATCATCTATAATTAGGCAAGTTTTCAGCAACATCTGTGACGCGGGGAGAGGTCTTTCCCTGTTACTTCACAGACACCCGAGCATAGAATCATGTCGAATATGTCAGTAGAATAAGCAAAGGAGGATAAATGAATCCCACAAGCAAAAAATTCATATCGTTGTTTCTTGTCTTTTCTTTAGTGATGCTTTCTGCAAACCTATATGCTAAAGAAAGGCGAGGAGCTAAGCTCATAATCACAAAATAGGAAGGTCAACAGATAAAAGGAGAACTCATTGCAGTTAAACCGAATTCACTTCTTTTATTGGATACTGAAGGAAAGGATGTGTCTGTTGATATTGCGGATATTAAGGTTATTAGAGTTGTGAAGAAATCAAAGGTTGCGAAGGGTGCTCTTTCTGGATTATTAATTTTAGGGGGCAGTGGAGTGTTAGCAACAGGACTGGCAGCTTCAGTCCCTGGGACACTGGGGAAGGGAGATTTATCAGACATAGTAAAAGCTGTGGGAATTTTATCAGCCTATGGTGCATTAATTGGAGCAATAATTGGCGCACTTTCTAAAGGAAGCAAAAAAATCCAAATAGAAAGAATGTCTGACGCGGAAATCCAAAAGACTCTGGACAAATTACGCAAGAAAGCTCGCATTCGTGACTATAAATGAGGAAGTTTAAGGGAGGTGCAAGTTGAGTATGGAATCAAAGGTTAGGAAAGG
>WVXO01000048.1 GCA_011773465.1 Candidatus Aminicenantota bacterium
GCAAAATTTGAGAGGACGAAGCCGCATTTAAACATAGGGACGATAGGGCATGTGGATCATGGCAAGACGACCTTGACTTCGGCGATAACGAAGATACTGCACAAGGAGATGGAGGGGAAGGTAGAGTATATAGAGTTTGATCAGATAGACAATGCGCCTGAGGAGAAGGAGAGGGGGTTAACGATCCAGATAGCGCACATAGAGTATGAGACGAAGAACCGGCATTATGCGCACATAGATTGTCCTGGTCATGCGGATTACATAAAGAACATGGTGACTGGGGCGGCGCAGATGGATGGGGCGATATTGGTGGTAGCAGCGGATGATGGGCCGATGCCGCAGACGCGGGAGCACATACTGTTGGCGCGTCAGGTGAATGTCCCAGCGATAGTGGTGTTTATGAACAAGGTAGATTTGGTGGATGATGCGGAGATACTGGATTTAGTTGAGTTAGAGGTGAGGGAGTTGTTGACGAAGTACGAGTTTCCTGGGGACAAGATACCGGTTATACGGGGTAGTGCGTTGAAGTCGATGGAGTCGGATGGGGATCCGGCGGCTGAGGTAAACAAGCCAGTGGTGGATTTATTGGAGGCAGTGGACGCCCACATACCGGAGCCTGTGAGGTTGGTTGATCAGCCGTTTTTGATGCCGATGGAGGACATATTTACGATAAGCGGACGGGGGACGGTAGTGACGGGAAGAGTTGAGCGAGGGAAGGTGAAGGTAGGAGAGGAGATAGAGATAGTGGGATTTGGAGAGACGCGGAAGCGAGTAGTGACAGGGGTAGAGATGTTTCGCAAGATATTGGATGAGGGTCAAGCAGGAGACAACATAGGAGTGTTATTGAGGGGGACGGACAAGGATGAGGTAGAGCGGGGGATGGTGTTGGCGGCGCCTGGGTCGATAACGCCGCATCATCGTTTTAAGGCTGAGATATACGCGTTGAAGAAGGAGGAAGGAGGGCGGCACACGCCGTTTTTCACGGGGTACAGGCCGCAGTTTTATTTTCGGACGACGGATGTGACGGGGTCGGTGAAGTTACCGTCAGGGGTAGAGATGGTAATGCCTGGTGACAATGTGAATTTGGAGATAGAATTGATAGCAGACGTGGCGATGGAGAAGGGGTTGAGGTTTGCGATAAGAGAGGGAGGCCGGACAGTAGGAGCAGGCTCGGTTACTGATATTTTAGACTAGGTAGGAAGGGGTTTGATTCATCAAGCCCACAGTATTGATTGAGTGTAGGGGCTTGATTCATCAAGCCCACCTTATGAATAGATAAGAATGAAAAAAGAAAAGAAAGGAGCTGTTATTTGTAGAGGCTTGATTCATCAAGCCCGCATTTTTAAAAGAATATTCATGAGAAATTGAGAATATAAATAAATGAGATATATAATGTAAGAGGAGAGCTAAAAAAAAGAAGAAATGGAGAAAATTAGAATAAGACTTCAATCTTTTGACCATCGGCTACTGGACCAGTCTGTGAAAGATATTGTTTTCAAGGCCAAGAGAACCGGAGCCACGATCTCTGGCCCAACACCTCTCCCGACGCGAATTCATAGGATTTGTGTTCTTCGCTCTCCTCATGTGGACAAAAGGTCGAGAGAGCACTTTGAGATGAGAATCCACAAGAGGATAATAGACATAAGCGAATACAATAATGAGACTATTGAAGAACTTCAGAAGTTGGACTTACCAGCCGGGATTGATGTAGAAATTCAGGCCTTTGGGACCGGAGGAGAATAGAAATGATAGAGGGTCTGATCGGGAAAAAGATTGGAATGACCCAGATTTTTGATGAAAACGGAAACGTGGCTCCTATCACTGTAATAAAGGTCGGGCCTTGCACTGTCATCCAGAAAAAGACCAAAGAAAAAAATGGTTATTCAGCTCTCCAATTGGGCCTTATAGAAGAGAAAAGCAGGAAAAGGACGACAAAGCCTTTACTGGGGCACTATGAAAAGTCTGGTACTCCTCCGGTGAAAATCCTGAGGGAATTTCAATTCGCTGAAAAGGGAGAAGTAAAAGAAGGAGATCAGTTTTTTGTGGATATTTTCCAAGTAGGAGAGAAAGTTCATGTAGTAGGAGTGAGCAAAGGAAAAGGCTTTGCTGGCGTAGTGAAACGTTGGGGATATCATGGTGGCAAGGCCAGCCATGGATCTATGTTTCATAGGGCACCCGGTTCTGTAGGGGCTTCTGCTTTTCCTTCCCGTGTAACGAAGGGAAAAAAACTTCCCGGTCATATGGGAAACAGGAGAGTTACAGTGAGGAACTTAAAGGTTATCCAAGCTGATAAAGAAAATAACCTCCTGGTTGTTAAGGGAGCTGTTCCTGGAGCAAGCGGAGGCTATCTTTTGATAAAAAAGGCAAACTTTGATCCTGAGTCCCCCATAACTGATCAAATCAAAGTAGAACAGTCTGTACCTGAGAAACCCAAACCCGAAGAGGCCAAACCTGAGCCCCGCAAACCTGAAGAAGCTAAGACCGAACAGGTTGAGGCCAAGAAGCCTGCGGCTGAGGAGCCTGAAAAACCTACTCCTGAGGAACCCAAGGAACCTAAGCCTAAGGAACCAGAAATTGAGGAACCTGAGAAGCCAACTCCAGAGCAAGCTGAAGAACCTAAGCCCGAAAAGCCAGAGGCTGAGGAGCCTGAAAGACCTGCTCCTGAAAAGCCTAAGGAATCTGAGCAGGCCAAGCCAGAATCCTCCCAACCTGATTCTTCAGAAAAGGAAAAGAAAGAGTAAAAGATGAGTAAAATCAAAGTTTTAAACCAGAGCGGAAAAGGAATCAGCGAAATTAACGCTCCGAAGGAAGTCTTTACTTATCCGGTCAAAGAGCATCTACTCTATGAAGCAGTTGTGAACTACCGGGCGAATCAAAGACAAGGCTCAGCTTCAACAAAGACCAGGTCAGAAGTGAGAGGAGGAGGACGTAAACCTTGGAGACAGAAAGGAACAGGAAGGTCGAGAGCGGGGAGTTTGCGTTCGCCTATCTGGAGGAAGGGCGGAATAACCTTTGGCCCTAAACCAAGAAGCTATTATTATAACTTACCGAAGAAAGTAAAAAGAAATGCCTTGAAATCAGCCTTGTCCATGAAGTTTGCAGAGAAAAAGATGCTTGTCCTTAAGGCATTGGACTTTAAGGAACCCAAGACAAAGGAAGGAACAAGGCTCTTAGAGATACTAAAATTGGATTCAGCTTTGATCGTTGATCAGCATAAAAACAAGAATTTGTTTCTTTCTTTGCGGAATATCCCAAAAATAAAAGCTGTCGATTACAATCAAGTCAATGTTTATGATGTTTTGAACTATAATTGGCTAGTTTTTACCCAAAGTGCCTTTGAATCCTTAATGGAGAAATTGAAGTTATGAGGGATCCCTATAAGATCATTATTAGACCTGTTATAACAGAGAAGAGCACATGGCTAAAGGAGAAAAACAGAGAAGTTTGTTTTGAAGTGGATCCAAGAGCTAATAAAAGTGAAATAAAAAAAGCTGCTGAGCAGCTATTTAAAATAAAGGTAGAAAGAGTTCGTATCCAGAACAAAAGAGGCAAGAAGAGAAGAGTTGGCCGGAGTGAAGGCAGAAAGAAAGACTGGAAGAAAGCCTATATAAAGCTTAAAGAAGGCGAAAAAATGATTGAATATTTTGAGGCTGTTTAAATGGGAATAAAAACCTACAGACCTTCAACATCCAGCTTGCGTCAGAAGACTGGGCTCACTTTTAAGGAGTTGACTACACGCCGGCCGCATAAGCCTCTTGTTAAATCTCTTTCTAAATCGGGGGGGAGAAACTCGCGAGGGCACATATCTATTCGTCGTCGCGGAGGCGGACACAAAAGATTGTACCGCATTATTGACTTTAAAAGAGATAAGATTGGAGTTCCGGGTGTCGTGGATACTATCGAGTATGATCCAAACCGCTCGGCTTTTATATCTCTCATAAAATATAAAGACGGTGAAAAACGATACATTTTAGCACCTTTGGATTTGAAAGTCGGGCAAACTGTTATCTCTGCGGATAAACAGGTGGATATTTCGCCTGGAAATACTATGCCTCTGAGGGCCATTCCCCTGGGAACGGTTATTCATAACATCGAATTAAGAAAAAACAAGGGAGGGCAGCTGGCAAGATCAGCAGGTACAGGAGCTCAGGTTTTAGCGAAAGAGGGAAAATATGCCCAGATTAGACTGCCTTCTACAGAGATCAGAAAGGTTCATTTGGATTGTCGGGCAACTATCGGTCAGATTGGAAACCTGGATTACCAGAACATATCTATCGGAAAAGCAGGGCGAAACAGATGGAAGGGCAAGAGACCTTCAGTCCGGGGAACAGCCATGAATCCTGTTGATCATCCCCATGGTGGGGGAGAAGGAAAGGCGAAAGGCGGCCGAAATCCTGTGACTCCAACCGGTAAACCCACAAAGGGATACAAGACCAGGAAAAACAAGAGAACCCAATCTTTTATTATAAGGAGAAGGAGTAAATAGTTATGGGCAGGTCTTTGAAAAAAGGTCCCTATATAGATGCTAAACTAATGAAAAAGATTCATGCTTTAGAGACGAAGGGAGAAAAAAGAAAAGTAATAAAGACATGGTCTCGCCGTTCAACGATTATACCAGAAATGGTAGGACTGACTATTGCTGTCCATAACGGAAGAAAATTCATTCCAGTTTTCATAAGTGAGAATATGGTTGGGCATAAATTAGGAGAATTTTCGCCAACTAGAACTTTTAAAGGTCATACGTCAAAAACAGCACGAACAATAAGGATGAGAAAATAAAGTGGAAGAACAAGATATTATCTCTCGAGCGGTCAGCAAATATATCAGGATTGCGCCGCAGAAGTGTCAATTGGTAGCAGACTTAATCAGGGAGAGGTATGTAGGGGAAGCTTTGACAATTCTCCGTTTTTCAAAGAAAAAGAAAGCAAGCTCCATAGTTGAAAAAGTTCTCAAGTCTGCTATTGCCAATGCTCAACAAAAAGTTCCGAATGTCGATGTGGATAATCTTTATATATCAAAGATCTTCGTCGATCAGGGGCCTCAGATGAAGAGGTTCAGAGCTGCTCCTATGGGAAGAGCTGCCAGGATTTTGAAAAGGACAAGTCATATCCAAATTTCATTAGAAGAAAGAAAAGGGAGAGCGTAAGTGGGACAGAAAACACATCCTTTGGGATTTCGACTGGGATTTAATAAACAATGGAGTTCCCGCTGGTTCTCTAAAGGAGCAGAATATGGCCGCTTGATTCATGAAGATTTAAAAATGAAGAAACTCATTAAAGAGAGATACTATCATGCAGGAATCTCTGAAGTGGGTGTAGAGCGAGTGGGTCCAAAAGTCAGGATCATTATCCAAACAGCTCGACCAGGCATCGTCATAGGTCGGGGTGGAAAAGAGATTGAAAACCTCAAATCCATACTTCAGGATATTGTTAAGAAAGAGGTATACATTGATATCAGAGAGGTGGATAAACCTGAGCTCTCTGCCTTATTGGTTGCTGAAGGAGTAGCTATCCAGCTTGAGAAGCGCATAGCTTATCGAAGGGCCATGAGGAGAGCAGTGGATATGGCGTTGAAAATGGGAGCAAAAGGGATTAAAGTAATGTGTTCAGGCAGGTTGGGAGGAGTTGAGATTGCCCGTTCTGAGTGGTATCTAAAAGGTCAATTGCCCCTTCAGACTTTGAGAGCAGATATTGACTATGGTTTCACCGAGGCTTTCACTACCTATGGCCAGATAGGCATAAAGGTCTGGATTTATAGAGGAGATGTAGAAAAAGCGAAAATTACGTCCCAGACGGCTGAGATAGAGGAGATTTAACCATGCTGATGCCAAAAAAGGTCAAATACAGAAAGCACCAGAGAGGACGAACCAGGGGAAAAGCACTTCGGGGAGCAGATCTCTCTTTTGGAGAATTTGGTCTTCAAGCTCTAGAACCGTGTTGGCTCACTGCGCGCCAGCTTGAAGCTGGTCGAATCGCCATTACTCGCTATGTCAAGAGGAAAGGGAAACTTTGGATTAGAGCTTTTCCCTGGAAGCCAGTCACTAAGAAGCCAACAGAGGTGAGGATGGGAAAAGGCAAAGGAGATCCTGAGTTTTGGGTAGATGTAATTACACCAGGAAAGATAATATATGAGCTAGAAGGAGTCTCTGAAAGCGCGGCCAGAGAAGCTATGAGGCTGGCTGCCCACAAACTTCCGATAAGGACCAGGTTTGTTTCAAGAGAGAGCAGAGAATTGAGATGAAGGCAAGAGAATTAAGAGAGTTGTCAGAAGAAGAGTTGGAAAGAAAAGAGGCTGAATTGAAAGATCAGCTTTTTAAACTCAAATTCCAACATGCATTAGGACAATTAGAAAATGCAATGAAGCTCAAAAGTATAAAGAAGGATATAGCCAGGATAAAGACTATAATAGGAGAAAATAAAAAAGGAAAGAAGTAAAGAATGGAAAGCATTCAAGCAAGAAAAACTATAAAAATTGGCGTTGTTGTCAGTAATAAGGCGAAAAAGACAGTTACTGTGCTTGTTGAGCGACCTGTAAGGCATCCTTTATATAAGAAAATCATCAAAAAGAGGAAAAAATTTCTTGCTCATGATGAGTATGAGAAGTGCAAAGTCGGAGATATGGTTAAAATCATAGAGACAAGACCTTTAAGCAAAAGAAAAAGATGGCGAATTCAGGAAATAGTGGGATTATCTCCCAGCGAGACAGAAAAAGAGATTGAGGAAATGAAAGAATGATCCAAACGGAAACTAGACTCAGGGTTGCCGATAATTCCGGTGCACGGAGTATTTTGTGTATCACCCCTTTGGGAGGAGGAGTAGGGAAGACAGCAAGTATCGGAGATGTGATTTCAGCCACGGTTAAAGAGGCGGAACCTGAAAGCAAGATTGAGAAGGGAAAGGTCGTTAGAGCTGTCATAGTTCGTACAAAGAAAGAGATCCGACGCGGAGATGGTTCTCATATCCGATTTGATGATAACGCAGCAGTTATAATTGACCGGCAGGGAGAACCTGTTGGGACTCGGGTTTTTGGGCCGGTCGGAAGAGAACTGAGAGAGAAGAGATTTATGAAGATTGTTTCCCTTGCCCCGGAGGTTATTTAATGAATACGATCACCCTGAAAAAAAATGATGTCGTCGTTGTCATCAAAGGAAAAGACCGAGGAAAGACTGGGAAAATATTAAAAGTCATTCCTGAGAAAAGAAGAGCGATTGTGGAAAAAATCAATTTTGTCAAAGAGTTTATTCGTCCTGATCGGAGTAAAAACATTTCGGGAGGGATTATGGAGAGAGAGGCTCCCATTCAAGTTTCCAATTTAATGCTCTATTGCTCTGAATGCGGTCAAGGCGTGAGAGTAAAGAAAAGGATATTAGAGGACGGAAGCAAAATCAGACTTTGCAGTAAGTGTGATGCAGATTTAGAAAAGCAAAAATGAGGAAAGGTTTATGAGTCGTCTTTACGAAAAATACAAAAAAGAGGTTATTCCAGCGCTTCAGAAGGAGTTTTCTATAAAAAATAAGATGGCCGTACCGCGATTGGAAAAAATCGTTTTAAACGTAGGCGTGGGAGATGCTATCCAGAATATTAAATTTTTGGATACGGCAAAAAAGGAATTGAGCTTCATCACGGGCCAGTGGGCTGCAACAGGAAGAGCAAAAAAATCTATTTCATCTTTTAAGCTTCGCAAAGGGCATGCCATTGCCTGTTACGTCACTCTGCGAGGAAGACGAATGTATGAGTTTTTTGACCGTTTAGTCAATATTGTGCTCCCCCGCGTCAGGGATTTCAGGGGTGTTTCTCGCAGGTCTTTTGATGGCAGAGGAAATTATACTCTTGGCATGAAAGATCAACTTGTTTTCCCCGAGATAGACTATACAAAAGTGGAAAGGCCGCGAGGGATGAATATTACTATCGTCACCTCTGCGGGGAGCGATAAAGCCGCAACTGCCTTATTGGAAAAGCTAGGAATGCCTTTTGGAGAGGCATGATAAGGAAGGAAAGATGTCTAGAATTTCATCCATGGCGAAATACTTGAGAGAACCGAAGTACTCTACAAGGAGAAAAAAACGCTGTCGAATATGCGGACGGTCCAAAGGATATTACAGGAAATTTGATATGTGTCGATTATGCTTTCGGGAGCTGGCTTTAAAAGGCGAAATACCTGGAATTGTGAAAGCATCATGGTAATATTTTGGAAAGGATGAGATTATGAGTTTAACAGACCCTGTTGCTGATATGCTAACCAGGATAAGAAATGCTCTAAGAGTCAAGAAAAAAGATGTGAATATCCCTTCTTCTCGTATGAAGACCGAGATAGCAAAAATTTTAAAGGATGAGGGATATATTAATAACTTTAAGGTCATTGAAGATAACAAGCAAGGGATTTTAAACGTTACCCTCAAGTACACTGATGAGAACGAGAGCGTCATATCTGGGCTCAGAAGAGCCAGCCGGCCAGGCTGCAGAATATATTGCAACAAAGGCTCCATACCCAAGATTCTCGGTGGCATGGGGATAGTGATCCTATCTACGTCTGAAGGAATTGCCACTGGGAAAAAATGTGAGGAACTTGGAGTTGGAGGAGAAGTTATATGTTATATCTGGTAAGTATAGAAAGAGAGGGAATCTAAAAATGTCTCGAGTAGGAAAACAACCTATTGCCTTACCAGATGGAGTTAAGGTTAATATTTTGCCAGAAAAGATCGAATTTGAAGGGCCTAAAGGAAAGCTTTCCTCGCCCTTGTTTCCTGGAATAAAAGCCGAACTTGAGAACAATGAGCTCACCCTGCTGAGATCGGATGATTCCAAGGAGCAGCGATCTTTTCATGGCTTGAGCCGGAGTTTGGCTTTTAATGCCACTGTAGGTGTCTCTACAGGTTTTTCAAAGAAGCTGGAAATAGTGGGAGTCGGTTATAGAGCTAAGCTCGACAAAGGGAGGCTTGAATTGAGTTTAGGCTATTCCAAGCCCATAGTGTACAAGATACCTGCAGGTATTGAGATTGTTTTAGAAAAATCGACTTTAATCACTGTGAGCGGAATAGACAAACAGCAAGTCGGCCAAATCTCAGAGGAGATCCGCAGCCTTCGCAAGCCGGATCCATATAAGCTCAAAGGGATTCGGTATGTTGGTGAGCGCTTGATTAAGAAAGAACGCAAGGCGGTGGTGGCTGGTGTATAAAGATAAGGTTACAGTAAAGAAAATGGCTAAAGAACGGATAAGAAAGCGAATCAGGAAGAGGATCAAAGGCAGTTCCGAACGTCCAAGAGTTTACGTATTCAAAAGTAACCGCTATGTATACGCGCAGGTCATCGATGACGAGAATGGCCATATTTTAGCTTCCGCCTCTACGTTAGAGAAAGAATTTAAGGGAAAGAACAAGAACTTTAAGAATACGGAAGCTTGCCAGGTTTTAGGTGGGATGCTCGTGAAGAAATTAAAGCAGAAAAAGATCGAGAGAGTGATTTTTGATAGAGGAATTTATCCTTATCATGGCCGTATCAAAGCCTTTGCTGAAGCCATGAGAAAGGGTGGACTTGTCTTTTAAAAGGGATATAGTAAGGAGAAGAAAGAGTGGCTGACAAAGAAACAAAAGAAGAAGAATTAAAAGAAGAAGAGGAAGCTGAATTAAAGGATCAAGTGATTTCGATACGCAGAGTCACCAAGGTTGTCAAAGGAGGAAAGAATCTCAGTTTTTCCGCCTTAGCTGCTGTTGGAAATGAAGGCGGACTGGTTGGAATCGGCAAAGGGAAAGCCCGAGAGGTTCCCCAAGCGATTGCAAAAGCTGTAGAAGATGCCAAGAAAAAGTTAATTGAAGTGCCGCTGTCTGAGACAACAATTCCCCATTATATTAGAGGAGAGGCGGGAGGAGGCGTTGTCGTCCTTCGACCGGCATCAAAAGGGACTGGTGTGATAGCAGGCGGCGCTGTAAGAGTGATCATGGAGTTGGCCGGAATAAAAGATATCTTGACGAAATCAATTCGTAGTAATAATGCCATAAGCGTGGCCCATGCTACCATGAATGCTTTGAAGAAACTGAAAAATCCCGAAAAAGTCTCAAAAGATAGAGGCAAAGAAAAGGAAATGATATGGCAGTGAAAGAGACAACGTCCAAGAAAACTCAAGAAAAAGAAGGAGCAAAAGCAAGAGCAAAAGCAGAAGCTCGCCAAGCTGCGGCCCCAGAGAAACAAATAAAGGTCAAACTTGTGAGAAGCCTCATCGGACGCCCAAAAAAACAGCGGGAAGTAGTGAAAGGATTAGGCCTAAGGAGGATTAATTCAGAGGTCACTCGCAAAGATTGTCCTGAGATCTGGGGGATGATCAATAAAGTGCCTCATTTGGTAGAAGTGAAGGAGTTGGACAAGAAATGAATTTGAGTGATCTTCATCCTGCCAGAGGATCAAGGAAGAAAAGGCGAAGAGTTGGACGGGGTCCTGGTTCCGGACGAGGTAAAACATCTGGTCGCGGTACAAAGGGTCAAAAGTCCATTTCTGGATATTCAAGCAAGATAGGATTTGAAGGAGGGCAGATGCCTCTTCACCGCAGGCTTCCCAAGCGAGGATTCACCAATATATTTAGAAAAGAATACAGGGAAGTCAACCTTGAGAAAATAGAAAAAATCACAAAAAGGGAAGTCAAACTCAAAGATTTAAAAACAGCGGGTCTCATTAAGAAAGAATCAGAGGCTGTTAAAGTTTTAGGGCGAGGAGACATTTCCTCTTCAAAAACAGTCCACGCCCATAAATTTTCCCGCTCAGCTCTGAAGAAGATTGAGAAAGCGGGAGGAAAGGCAGTTCTTATAAAGAGTTAGCAATGTTAGAAAGTATTAGAAACATTTTTAGTATTCCTGATCTTAGAAAAAGGATCATTTTTACCTTACTTTTGTTGGCTGTCTATCGAGTAGGCTGGCAGATTCCTAATCCAGGAATCAGTGGGGCTGCCTTGCAAGAATTCTGGGAACAACAGCGAGGAACAATTTTAGGTTTTGTTGATCTTTTCTCCGGGAGAAATATGTCCAAGATGACTATTTTCGCCTTGGGAATCATGCCTTATATCAGTGCTTCTATCATCCTCCAGTTGCTTCAGGTTGTTTGGCCCTACTTAGAAAGGCTATCCAAGGAAGGAGAGCTCGGTAGAAAAAAAATCACGCAATACACGCGTTATGGAACCATTATTATCTGCGCCATCCAATCTTCTGCTATCGCTCTGTGGTTGCAGGCCCAGAGCAGCCCTAGCGGGGCGCCTATTGTTCCCAATCCTGGCGCAGGATTTATATTTTTAACGGTCCTGACATTAACCACTGGAACAGTCTTTGTCATGTGGCTAGGAGAGCAGATTTCGGAGCGGGGAATTGGAAACGGGATTTCCTTGATTATATTTGCAGGTATTGTGGTTAATTATCCCCGGGACTTCCAAAACGTTCTGGTTGGCTTGAAAACGGGAAACATGACTCCCTTAAGACTCATTTTTCTCTTAATATTGATGCTAGGTGTAATTGCTATCATTGTTTTTGTGGAACGTGGCCAGAGGCGAATTCCTGTCTCCTATGCAAAAAGAGTCGTAGGAAGGAAAGTTTATGGAGGTCAGAGCACACATCTTCCGCTTAGAGTCAACACAGGCGGAGTTATTCCCATAATTTTTGCTGCCTCTGTCATAACTATTCCAGCGACTATTGCCGGGTTCGTAAAAAGCCCTATTTTCCAACAGATTGCTCAACAGTTTGGCTTGGGTATGCCTTTATACAATCTCCTCTACATTGCTGCTATCATCTTCTTCACTTTTTTTTATGTTTCCATCATCTTCAATCCCTCTGATGTTGCGGATAATCTGAGGAAATACGGTGGTTTTATTCCAGGAATAAGACCAGGCAAGAATACTTCTGATTTTATCGATAATGTCCTTTCACGGATTACTCTGGTGGGTGCTATTTATTTAGCAGCTGTGGCCATTCTGCCAGAGTTTTTAATCACTGGATTTAAAGTCCATACTCTGCCTTTCGTCGGAGATTTCTTAGAAGCCAACCTGCCGCAGTGGTTTACTCAAGGATTAAATGTGCAATTTTATTTTGGGGGAACATCAATTCTTATTGTAGTCGGAGTTGCCATGGATACAATGCAGCAGATCGAAGCACAACTTGTCATGCGCCACTATGATGGATTTATGCGCCGCGGCCGCATAAGAGGAAGGAGAGGATGAGAGTTATCTTACTCGGACCGCCTGGGGGTGGCAAAGGCACTCAAGGAGAACTTATAGAAAGAAAATATGGATTTCCTAAGATTTCCACAGGAGATCTGCTTCGCCGCGAAGTTCAGGAAAAGACTCCTTTAGGAGAAATGGCAAAAGCCAAGATGAATCAAGGCGAATTAGTTAGCGATGATATCGTGATTGAGATGATAAAGCACAAAATATTCCAGCCCGACTACAAGCTTGGGTATATTTTGGATGGTTTTCCCCGAAATGTTGTCCAGGCCCGAAGGCTAGAAGAGATCGAAGAAAAGCGCCCGGAAGTAGTGTTCGACATCCATCTAAGCGAGCAAGCTCTGATTCAAAGGCTCTCGGCAAGAAGGGTTTGTTCCAGTTGCGGGGCTATCTATAACCTTTTAGTTCGCAATCCGAGGAAAGAAGGAACATGCGATGTTTGTGGATCAGAGCTTATTCAAAGAGAGGACGACACCCCAGAAGTTATAAGAGAGCGCCTGAAAGTTTACCACGAACAGACAGAAGCCCTTATAGATTATTACTCGAGAAAAAAAGTTTATTTTAGGATAGACGGCGAAGGAGAGATCGAGGCTATCTCTAAAAATATATATTCTATTCTGGACAGAGAAATAGCCAGGTCAAGAGAGATGGAAGCTGCAAGATGATTATTTACTGCCAGGAAGAAATTAGCTCTATTAAGAAGAGTAACCAGATCGTGACGAAAATTTTAAGCGAGCTAAGGAGAATGATAGCACCAGGAGTACAAACTAAAGAATTGGATGAGTATGCTGAGGTTAGAGTGAAAGAGATGAATGCTGTTCCGGCTTTTAAGGGCTACCGGGGGTATCCCGCCTCTCTCTGCACATCCATCAACGAGGAAATTGTCCATGGCATTCCTTCTTCTCGGCGCCTGCGTGAAGGAGATATCATCAGCATAGATTTCGGGGTTCTGTATGAAGGCTATTACGGAGATGCAGCTGTGACCTATCCTGTGGGGAATATCACTCCCAGGGCAAAAAAACTTATAGAAACGGCTGAGGAGACCTTTTTCAAAGGCGTGGAACAGATGAGGCCGGGAAAAAGAATATCAGATATTTCTTTCGCCATTCAGAGTCATGTTGAGTCTCAAGGATTTTCTGTTATTCGAGCTTTTGTCGGTCATGGTATCGGTCTTTCTCTCCATGAGGAACCCCAAGTTCCCAATTTTGGCCTGCCAGGAAGAGGGCCGAAGATAAAATCAGGGATGGTTTTGGCCATAGAGCCGATGATAGCTATGGGAGATTGGGATGTGGAGATTTTAGATGATAATTGGACCGCTATTACCAGGGATAGAAGTCTTTCAGCTCATTATGAACATACAGTGGCAATTACTGAAAAAGGACCTGAGATCTTAAGCCTGTCAGACGAAGAAAAGAAGAATGCACCTTATTTAAAGGAGAATCATTATGCCTAAGCAGGATGTCCTTGAGACTGAAGGGACTGTCTTAGAAACACTGCCTAATGCCATGTTCCGTGTTGAGTTGGCCAATAAACATAGAATTTTAGCTCATATCTCTGGAAAAATGAGGAAGCATTTTATCCGCATTCTTCCTGGAGATAAGGTGCTTGTTGAGCTTTCACCTTACGATTTAACAAAAGGAAGAATAACTTATCGATTCAAATAAGAAAAAAGCGAATGAAAGTAAGAGCATCCATAAAAAAGATTTGCAGGAATTGTCGAATAATCAAAAGGAAAGGCACGCTTCGGGTTATCTGTTCAAATCCGAAGCATAAACAAAAACAAGGCTAATAGAGGTAAAAATGGCAAGAATCGCAGGAATCACGCTTCCTCCTGAAAAAAGGATTGAGGTTGGATTGACCTATATTTTTGGTATCGGTCGTTCCAAGTCAAATAAAATTCTCCAGAAGGCTAAGATAGATAAGGATAAAAAAGTCAAAGCTTTGAGCGAGGATGAGATCAATCAAATAAGGCAAATCCTCGAGAAACAGGAAAAAATAGAAGGTGAATTGAGAAAAGAAACTACGCAGAATATAAAAAGGTTGGTCGATATTGGGTGTTACCGAGGATTGCGGCATAAGAGAAGATTGCCTTTGAGAGGCCAGAGGACAAAAACTAATGCTCGAACGAGAAAAGGTCCTAGAGGTCATGCGATAAAGAAGATAAAAGCTACATAAGGAGTTTTAAGTGCCAAAAGCGAAGAGAAAGACCAAGAAAAAGAAAGTTAGGAAAGAAATAGGTTTTGGTTTGGCTTATATTCAGTCCACCTTCAACAATACAATAATTACCATAGCAGACCAACAGGGGAACACAGTTTGCTGGGCCAGCGCTGGATCAGCCGGCTTCAAGGGTGCCAGGAAAGGAACTCCTTTTGCAGCCCAGTTGGCTGCTAAAGAAGTATCTTCAAGAGCAAAAGAATTTGGGGTCAGGTATATAGATGTAAGGATTAAGGGCCCGGGTGCTGGGAGAGAATCAGCTATTCGGGGTCTCCAAGCAAATGGCCTAGAGATAAAATCAATCAAAGATGTTACTCCAATTCCCCATAATGGTTGTCGCGTCCGGAAGAGAAGAAGAGTTTAGAAGGAGAAGCCGTCAAGGAGAATAAGATGCCAAGATACAGAGATTCGGTTTGTCGCCTCTGTCGAGCGGAGAAAACCAAGCTTTTTCTAAAAGGAAGCAGGTGTTTGAGCGAAAAATGCCCTGTGGAAAGGAGACCTTATCCTCCAGGGGAACACGGAAGAGCAAGGAGAAGAATCTTGGGATACGGTCTTCAGCTCAGGGAGAAACAGAAACTGAAAAGATATTATGGCATGTCCGAGAAGCAGTTTCGGCTCTTTTTTCTGCGAGCGGAGAGAAAAAGAGGCATCACCGGAGAAAACCTCCTGGCCATGCTGGAGAGAAGGCTGGATAGCGTTGTTTTTTTAATAGGATTCTCTCATTCAAGAGACCATGCTCGGCAACTGATTACTCACGGTCATTTTGGAGTTAACGGAAGGAAAGTCAACGTACCATCTTATCTGGTCAATAAAGGTGATGTCGTTTCGTTTAGAGAGAAAGCAATAAAGCATGAGGAGCTAAAGGCGATTGTAGAATCAAACAAAAATAAGGCTGTCCCAGGCTGGATAGAGGTTAATTGGGAAAAGATGGAGGCAAAAATTCTTTCTTTTCCAGCGCGTGAAGATATTACTTTTCCTGTCGAAGAACGCTTGGTTGTTGAGCTTTACTCGAAATAATTTGTTATCTGAGCCGCAGAAGCTCCAGAGAGTTCAAATCTCTGTTGCCTCCGTGGATTGAATTGATAATAATGGAACCTGAATAGGAGGAAGTATGATAGAAACAGGTTTTCAGAGACCGAAATATCTTGAATGTGATTACGAAACTTTAACAGAAAAATATGGCTTCTTTTCGGCCCAGCCTTTTGAAAGAGGCTATGGAGTCACAATCGGGAACGCTCTGCGAAGGATTCTTCTTTCTTCTGTAACAGGAGCCGCCATTACTGCTGTTCGAATTCAGGGTGTTCTTCATGAGTTCTCGAGTATCCCCGGGGTTGTGGAAGATGTGACAGATGTCATCCTGAATTTAAAAGGTATTCCGTTAAAGCTTGAAGGAGATGATCCAAAAATGATGACCCTGAAAAAGAAGGGACCGACGGAAGCAAAAGCATCTGATATTGTTCATGATCCTGATATCGAAATTCTTGATAAAGATATTCATATTGCCTCTCTCGATAAAGATGGGAAGTTGGATATGGACATGGTCGTTAAGAATAATAGAGGTTATATTCCTGCCGATCAAAATTTCGATGGAGATTTGAGCATAGATTATATTCCCCTCGATTCTTCTCATTCTCCGATCAAAAAGGTGAACTACAGGGTCGAAGCGGCAAGGGTAGGCAAAAGAATCGATTACGAAAAGTTAAACCTGGAAATTTGGACATCAGGCTCTGTTACTCCACAGGAAGCTTTAGCTCAAGCAGCTAAAATAATGAGAGACCACCTGGTTATCTTTCTTACTGTTGTTGATGAACCCATGGAAAGAGAGCAAATAACAATAAAAAAAGAGATTCCTTATTACTCTCAACTGGATATTTTATCAAAATCTATAGATCATCTTGAACTTTCAGTCAGGTCCAATAATTGTCTCAGGGCAGCTGGCATCGAAAAAATTTATGAATTGGTTCAAAAAACTGAAGAGGATCTATTAAAAACAAAAAACTTTGGCCGCAAGTCTTTGACTGAAATAAAAGAGACTCTGCAAGAATTGGATCTTGGCCTCAATTTGGGTCTTCATCCTAGATTGTTAGAGAAAATAGAAGCAGAGAAAAAGGAAGAAGAAGAAGAAGCTGAATGAGACATCTTGTCAAAAAAAAGAAGTTAAGGCGAGACACTTCACACAGGCGTGCTTTGCTGCGTAATCTTGTGACCTCATTTCTAGAAAAAGAGCGTATAAGAACGACTCTAGTAAAGGCAAAAGCAGCAAAGCCTCTTGCCGAGAAGATGATTACCTTAGCTAAAAAGGATACTCTTCATGCCAAACGTCAAACCTTAAGATTCATATACAAAAAGCCTGTTGTTAAGAAGCTCTTTGAAGAACTCGGTCCTCGTTTTAGCGAAAGACCTGGAGGATATACAAGAATTGTAAAGATCGGACCGAGGGCAGGGGATGGTGCTGAGATGGCGATCCTTGAACTTATAGGCTCCGAGTTTAAGAAGAAAGAAAAGAAAAAGGGCAAAGTAAAAGCCAAACCTAAGTAATTAACCAGAAGCGCTTTTGTGGGGGCTTGATTTATCAAACCGCACTTTTAATTGATTGCGGGATTTTGGTCTATCAAACCCGCATTACAAACGTCCGATTATACTGCATGTCTGGTCTTTAATAATTGCTTACCCCTGATAATGGATGTCTAGTTGCTTCCTTGCTTCTTAGGGACCACCCAGAGTTCTTGACCAGGGTAGATTTTTGATCTGTAGTTGAGGCTGTTTAAACTGAGCAAAATGCTGAGGTTCATTCCAAATTTGTTGGCAATTCTAGAAGGACTATCACCGCGCCTTACTGTATAAATAGTAGCTCCTTGAGGGATAGAGGATTGGATGACGATCTTCTGCCCAACATCCAAGGTGTCACTCTCAAGGCTATTATCCTTTTTTATCTTTCCAACCGTGGTGCTAAAGGCACTGGCGATTTTATAAAGAGAATCTCCCCTTCTTACAATATAAATGAGTTTTTCTCCCTCTTTGACAAGCTTGGGAGGAGGAGCAGACGCATAGGTTCTTCCGCGAACCGGAATTTTAAGCCTCTGCCCAGATTTGATGAGGTTGACACGACGCAAACCATTCAATCGAGCGATGGCAGAGACAGATGTCCGGTAGCGTTGGGCAATGAGTGAGAGAGATTCTCCCCTTCGCACACGATGAATCCTGTAAGTAGCCTCTGGAGGAATCCAGGTCGGAAGAGTATTCAAGGCGATCATTGCTTTTTCGGCAAATCCTAATGGAACTCTTAAGACGTATTCATAGTCTGGAGTGGCCCCGTGACGCAGTTCAGGATTAAGAGAGGACAGTACATCTTCTTTCAACCCCATAGCTTTAGAAAGGGAGGAAAGTCTGATGGGGCTGTGCATTGAAAGTCTTACGAATTCCAAGGGTGTATCGGGAGTCGGAAGGCTGAAGCTGTATTTTTCAGGATCGTTGACGATAAGAAGGGTTGCAATAAAACGGGGAACAAAGCTAGCAGTCTCACGAGGAAGCATAAGATAAAGATCCCAGAAGTTATCGAGGTAGTTAAAACGCTGCGTATTAATGACCTTTTTGACTTTATACTCTCCGCAATTGTAAGAGGCAAGAGCGGTTGTCCAATCGCCAAAATGAGAATGAAGATCGTTCAGGTATTTTAAAGCTGCTTGGGTTGATTTTATGGGGTCCATCCTTTCATCGACCCAGCGGTCTCTCTTCAAACCGTAACGGTATCCTGTCGAAGATATGAACTGCCAGAGACCCAGGGCTCTGGCACTGGAATAGGCCCTAACTTGAAATCCGCTCTCAATAAGGGGAACCCAGGAAAGCTCTTCTGGAAGCCCGGCCTTTCTCAATTCCTCAACAATCATCTGCCTGTAGAGTCCTGAGCGTTTGTAGGACTGTTCGAAAAATTCTCTCTCTGTGGTTTGAAAAATTTTGATTTGATTCTGGACATGTTCGTTTTCAACAAGAGGAATGGTTTGATGATTATTCCCGACCGCCGTTAATTGTGAAGCATAGATTTCTTGAATTCTTTGAGCTATCAGGAGTCTTAGATCGTTTTTTTCTTGGATGAGAGAGGAATCAGGGGGGAGTTTAAGCTTTAAGATCAGGCTATAAGCATCATCCAGCGCAGCCAGTGCGGTATCAAAATCTCCCTTTTCCCAAGCGAGTTGGCTATCTTGATAGACGTACAGAGCATCTTCGAGGGCTGATAACGGATCGTCCTGGAGAGAAGCACTATCTTGAGCGAGGATTTCATTGCCGTCAAGATTTTCTCCTTGTTTAGATTTCGCAGCTTTTTCTTTGGAATCAGCTTGTTTAATAATCTGAGCGTCTTCAGGAGTTGATGAAGGATTGGTTTGGATTCTACTCAAGGAGGAAGAACAATTCCATAAAAAGATACATGAAATAATAAGTATGACTGAGCAAATATGTTTCATTTTTCTCGTATTTTTGTTTAAAGGTAGAATTTATAGCATTTGAAGAGGTCAGAGTCAAATATTTCTTTAGTTTTGGAAAGCTTATTGGTTATCGGGGATTTCTTGAGTTTTGGCTGTACTGGATTTATGTTTTGAGCTTCTTTCATTTGAATATAGAGGAATTCTTGCATTAAATCCTTCAGCGCATAACGATAAAAATAAAGAGGAGATAAACTTGCATTGTCTTCTGGCAGATCGTTTGTGTCCATCCTGCGCTCCGTAAAAAAGAACGTTACTTTCGCGCATCAGCATTGATGAGATGCGACATGAGATTTTAACTACTTCGTCGAGTTGAAAATAATAAAAATTCCCCTATAAGTAAATAACCTTTAGAGATGATTTTGGGAATGATCTTTATAAATTTTTTTCTCACCTAGAAAGATGATTTGTTCTCATCATTTTAGGTAAATTATGACTAGGATAGTCAGGGGAAGGGATTAAAAGGGGTGAGGTGACTTGAGACCCCGCTAATTCTTATTTATTTGAATTTATTCAGGTTGGATTTGATAAATCAGGTCTCTTGAGATTAGTGGGATTAGACTTTGCCCTTGAGAAGAGACGTTTCTCTCCCTTTGATTTTTTTAATCGGAGCCGGGCCTTGCCATTAGAAAGAGAAACTTTGCTGCCTTTGATTATCTGAGCTTCCCTATTATAATACCTGACCCCAGAGGCCTGGGTCCCCAAAGACCTGACCCAGTTAAATGCTCTATGCGGTTTTCTTATGCCAGTTCCAGGCCGTTTCAATAATTGTTTCGATGTTTGAATGGTATAGCTTCCAGCCCAGGATTTTCTCTGCTTTTTCTCTAGAGGCTAGGAGCACAGGAACATCCCCTTCGCGCCTCGGGCTTTCTGTGTAATTAACTTTTTCTCCTGTGATTTCTTCTGTTTTATTTATGATTTCTAAAACAGAATAGCCTTTATTAGTCCCCAGATTGATAAAATCACTCTGGGGGGATTTCAGGAGTATCTTGAGCGCAAGCACATGAGCTTTTGCCAGATCTGTGACATGGATGTAATCTCTGACCGCGGTTCCATCTTTGGTGGGAAAATCCCTTCCAAAAACTTCAAATTTTTTCTTTTTTCCAAGGAGAAAAAGGAGGATATTAGGAATTAGATGGGTTTCAGGGTCGTGCAGCTCTCCTAAGTGCCCTTCTGGGTCAGCTCCTGCAGCATTGAAATAACGAAGAGATATAAATTTTAGTCCGTATGCTCTTTCGTAATCTTGAATGATTTTCTCCACAAAGAACTTTGTCTGTCCATAAGGATTAAAAGGGTTTAAGGGATGGGATTCTGGAATCGGATTTTGGAGAGGCTCACCATAAACAGCAGCGCTTGAAGAAAAAACGAAGTATTTAACTCCTGCTTCCAGCATAACGTCCAGGAGGTTCAGGCTTGTTATGAGGTTGTGGGTGTAGTATTTTTGGGGGTCCGCATATGACTCTCCCACCTGGATGAGGGAAGCAAAGTGAAGAACAGCTTCGATATTTTTTTCCTCGAAGGCTTTTTTGATAGCCTCTTTATCCATGAGGTCGCCCTCAAAAAGCTCTCCTCCCACAAGAAGCTCTTTTTTGCCTGTAGAAAAATTATCGAAAACAACGACTTCAAATCCTTCCTTGGTCAGCTCTTTGGCTGTATGAGATCCAATATATCCTGCTCCACCAGCCACAAGAATTTTCATACGAGTTCCTCATCGATGATTTTTTTAGCCATCCGCAGACCTTCTTTTTTCGTCTCAAACTCATTATCGAGCTGGAGCTCGTAGAGTTTTTTAAGGATCTTCCCCATCAAGGGGCCGGGAGCGACCGCCATTTTTATCAGGTCTCTGCCCATGATTAAAGGTTTAATAGTCTCTTTGGTTATGTTGAGCTCCTTGAATTTTCTAAGAAGCCATCGGGCTTCCTCATCCAACTCAGAAATCGGTTTTTCTTTCCTTCCGGCGCGGTCAGCTGCATCAAGATAAACCAGAAGCTCGATTTCACCGTTTATTTCCGCCGCCAGGCGGTTGAAGGCCTTTTTGGTCACAATTTCCCTGTTCTGCCATAGCTCAGAGGCCCGGTGATGACATTTAATCAGGGAAAGAATTGTTTTTCTCAGCTTATAGCCATTCCAGGAAAAAATTCTGAACCGGCTGAGAATTTTTTTTGCTATCTTCTCACTTAGTATATCGTGGCCGTTGTTGGTAATAACCATCCTTCCTTTCTTGAACTCCCACAGGGCTGTAGATGGTTTTCCTACATCATGATATAGGGAGGCCAGCAGCAGGGCCAGCTTTTTCTCTTGAGAAAGCTGGGCAAGGTCGGATAGTCTTTTTGCCTGGTCAACTGTGAGCTTGGTGTGATACCAGACAGTGTGATTGCCATACTGGTCTTTCTCTGGATGGAAGAGGGGGTCCTGGATAGATAGGGTCAGGCTATAGAGTTCCGGGAAGAGCTGGCGTATGGCGCCGAGCTTGAATAACTCTTCGAGACCGACTGAAGGAAGAGGAGAAAATAGAAGAATTTTAAAAATCTCCTCGTTCACCCTCTCCACACTTAAGCCCGATAAATCTATTTCTCTGGAGATTTCATATATTTTAGGATCAACCGAAAACTCAAGGACTGATGCAAGTCGCGCTACTCTAAGAACTCGGAGAGGATCATCAGGGAATGCACTGGGATTTGACAGCCTAATTTTTTTTGCTTTTATATCGCTTGCTCCACGAAAAGGGTCGATAAGCTTGTTGTCAGCCAGCCTTATTGCAATACTGTTGCAGCGAAAATCTCTCCTTTCAAGGTCTTTCTCGATGGGTAGATTTGGATCTGCAGAGATTACAAAATCTTTATGTTTTTTGACCGCTGTTCCTCTTGGAACCTCTTTCCTGGGCAAGGCTAAATCGTACGTTTTTCCGTCTATAGTGAATTTAATGATACCAAAGCTTTTTCCAACAAGATCAACTTTTCCGTAAGTCTGGATTTTTTTTATGATATCTTCAACGCTATGATGAGTAATGAGAATATCCACATCCTCAGATGGTATTCCTCTGATAAGGTCACGCACGTAGCCTCCGACAGCATAGACTTCGACTCCAAAATGGTGAACTAAAAATTCTTTTTCTCGAAATTCTGCTTGCAATTTTTTCATAACTTTTTAACTCTAATTCTCGGTTTCATCAAGTATTCGGATTCTAAATTTTCCATTGGCGCGTTTTATTCTTATTATTTGTACTATTATAAAAGCAGTTTTGCCTTCGATTCAAACATTTTTCGAAAAAAGTAAGCATTTCCAATGCCGTTATTGGAAAGGTTTTTGGAAATAGCCTGGCTCTCTTCAGATTTTTAACACCATTCTCCATTCGCTCTTTTATTTTATTATATGAGGTAACATGATGATGTGATGTACCTCCAAAGGGTGTCTATGTTGTGATAGATTA
>WVXO01000032.1 GCA_011773465.1 Candidatus Aminicenantota bacterium
AAAACATAAGGGCATTGATTTTGTTCGCAAAAAGGGGAATAAATATTTAAGCTTTGATGTTTTTTCTTCTCAAAATGGCAAAGCCTTTCAGGGATTATCTGAAACCTGGGGAAAGTTTGTAAGTGTTAGACAAGAAATTAATGGGATTCGATTTGACACGATTTATGTTCATTTAGACAAAGTGAATTTCAAAATTCCAGTGTTACCAAGTAAAGACGTTGAGATTGAATTTGTGCCCATTAAGACAGGGGAGTGGTTAGGAACCGCTGGAATAACTGGCAATACTAGGGGAATAACTCAACTTCATTGGGAAATGCACCAAAAGAATTTAAAAACAGGAAAAAGAAAAGTTCTTGATCCTTATGGAATTTATGACCGTGCCAGTTCAGGAAAATATCCCCAACCAGGGGAGAGTTTAAAAGGACTGAACCATTATTTCACTTCCAATAATCCCCAATTCGCTAAAAAGAAATAATTAAATAAGAAGGGATAAAGATGAGGGGGGGAAGCTTGTGGTGTACTGAGACGATGCGTGGTAAACACAGGCTAGAATGTGCTCCCTCCCCTCATCAAGACGATTCCTCTCTCTGCTTAGCAGGACCTATGATGTACACATAGATTGGTCTCTGCATCAGCAGAGAGAGAGCCATGGAGGTGGTCCAAGAATGGACCCATAAGTCCCTTCTCTGCCTGGTCGTTTGACCAAGCTCCCATCCCAACTTGATCTCCGCGCCAAGCAGAGAAGGCGAGTACCGGGAGTCATGAGACTCCCATGATTCCTCTCTGGCTTCACTCTGAAAAACTAGGCTCCCGCCCAAGGTTCACCACGCCTTAGCCCAGCTTTCCAAACTTCCGCCAAAGAGACCCCATTACCTGGTGGTGACGCTCTTGTCTCCACCAGAAAAACTACAAAATTCAAGTTGTCAATTTGCTCTATTGTTATTGTATTAAAAACAAAAAATAAGTCAAGGAAAACTGTTTAAAGAAGCAAGAAGGGAGGAGTAGAGTGGTTGGTTCGGGTTGAAAGAGGGACGGTTTCCCTAGCCGCATATGCCTGCACCTTAGACCCGAACAAGATTCAATAGACTGTATACCAACTCCAACTCCTCCCCGCATCTTCGATGACGGGATTCAGGTTCCTCTTAGCCTCGTAGGCAAAAGAGTAATCTCATGGAGTCTCCCCTTCTCCCGTCACCTTCAGAAATGCTCCGAGAGAACCAATGCGGCGCGGAATCACCACCGGTTTTCTCTTATCGCTGATCAACATCCTATCAAGGAGGAGGAGCGATGAGCACTTCCTATGGTGAGAATATAATATAAAATCAGGTTATAAGTCAAGGGGAATTAAAAGCTTGAGGGGAGGCAAAATGCAGCGTTCGGTTTTGGTGGCTTGGAAAACCACACTTTGCCTCCTCTCCTTTGTCTACAGGGAATCTTTGTAGAGTTCATAGCTGTTCTTTGCCATCTCGATGAGACTAGCGCCCACTGTCAGGCTTAGAATATAGCCTATGAGGCAAATCTCTGGGATACCCCTTAGCAAGAGAAGGAGGACCCCAATGACTAGTCCCAAGACTATCATCGCGAGCCCGAGATATAGGAAAAGGCGACCAAAGAAATACTCCCGGCGACTTTCAAACTTCAGATCCAACCGCAGCACAAGCAGCGAGATTAGACGACCGAGAGGTGTGATGGTGCCCAAACCTATCCCGAACCAGAATGCCCTTTCTTGCCATCCTTCTGGGTGACTGATCTTTCCCATAACGATGGCAACTAAAAGGAAGATGATAGAGTAGAGGAGGAAAGCAATGTTCCACTGCCACTCCTCCCATCCTCTTCTTCTCGTGTCTACCCTCTTCGTCTTCAAACAGTTCTCCATGTGGATACATCTCTTCCGCACCTCCAAACTCAATGTGCCACCAAAACCAACCTGAGTATATTCAAGAAAGACTTCTAAGTCAATACTATGGGTGATTTAGGAAGAGTTTAGTAAGCGCCACCTATCAATTCATCTGGATAACTGGGAGCACCTTCTATTTTCCAACGGGCGATTTTAACTGCAGCTTTAGGAGCAAATTTAATATAGTTTTGAGCCGTGGTTTCTTTTCTTTTTTCCCACAACGAAATTTCCGAACGATCCCCTACATCCCAAGGAACCTCAACCATCCCCTCATCGGGCAACAATACAAGAGCGTGCGGTCCTAAAGATTTTATGATATACCGCCTCTCAACAATAATTCCAGTAACTTCAGTCTTGGCTCCTTCAATATTGACCGTAAAAATTGGTTGTGATTCTTGGAGTTCACTTAGAAATCTTTCTTTTAATTCACGAGCAATTGTTTCTATTTGCTCAACAGTCTCAACATAAACTTCATCTTCTCTATAAGGTTGAGCATCAGCTTCTTCAGAAAATTCCTTAAAAAGAGTGCCTTCTTCGAATCTTGGAGCTTCTTGTTTCATAAATAAAAATCCTGTTTATGGCAGGACTGGTTTATTAATAACACAGTTCTTATCTCTTTGTCAATAGGGCCAAAGAGGAGACAGAAATGCAGCAATCGGTTTTGGTGGCTGAAATTGCCACATCTTGTCTCCTCTCTTCTGGTTTTGAGCATCCTAGCGATGGACACGGAGAGCATAGCTGCTCTTCCCCATCTCGAAGACGCCAATCCCCCCCGAGATGCCCAGCATAAAACCTACGAGAGCAACCTCCGGAGTGCCCCCTCTCACTACGAAATAAATGAGGGAAACTCCAAAGACTGGTCCCAAACCCATCATCACGAGCGCAGCAAAGAAGGCAAGACCACCCCCAATACACCCCCAACCTGCGGACTCCATTAAGTGGAGCCTTTTATCCACTTCGTTGGTGATGACGAAGATTAGGCGCCCCATGGGGGCAATGACCCCCAGAGCTATCCCGTGGATGGCTCCTTCCTGCCACCCATTTAGGTGGCAGAAGGCCCCCGCGATGGTGGCCAGCAAAAGGAACATGATGGAGAACAAAATGGTCGCAACGTTCTTCTTCCACTCCCCATGTTTCCTTTCTTCCTTGCGCACTTCCTTGAGTCTTTTTCTATGCCACTCAATTGAAACCATTATTTCCGCCATCTCTCTCACCTCCATATACTCAATGTGCCACCAAAACAAGTTTGATTATATTTCAAAAAAGACTTCTAAGTCAATACTATGGGTGGATTTTATTCAAAATAATAGACTTAAGAGAGAGGTTCTTGAGTATTATAGGATTGTTTGATATGATTGTTTTTAGGATTCAGATTTTGCGCAGAGATTAGGAGGTGGAAGGTGGGGAAGGAAAGTAAAGAATATACAAGAGAGGATTGGGTTAGGACGGCGGCAGCGGTGGCAATTTTCGCCATAATATTGTCAACCTGTGTGGTTGTCGAAAAGCTGAACGTTACAGGTTGGGTCAATATGGTGATTGCTATCCTTGCCTTTCTCATAATCTGTGGCATCGCCTATGTCGTCCGTCGATTCTATCCAGATGATGCCTAGGCATCACGTGCCCGCGGGGGAGTCAATTACCAAATTGATGCACGAAAATCACCCCGCCCTTTTTTTGCTTAAACTGGACCTGAAGTTAGTTATTGTTCCAGAATGCTATAATATACTTGCTGCTAGAAATAGCAGTATTTTTGAAAAAGCAGACTTTCTAGTAACAGCTCTAAGATAAGTCTGATTACATATTCAGTTCTCGCCCCGGTGCGGGCTTCGCACCTTGAAAATTGAGGGAGGTTGAGATGGTAGTCATAGAAGGGCTCATCTTTCTGTTCGTTTTCCTCATGGCAGGGCTAATAGTGTTCTTTCTGGGAGTATTAGCCCTTATGATCATCGCAATGCCGATTATAGGCCCTCTGGTGTTGTTAATACTTGTGGGGACGCGTATAGGTTGCGGTCTGTTCAGTTGGGGTAGAAAGCCAAAAGATAGATCCAAGTTAAAGTCACTTTGGAACTATTTTGGGGAGTGGTTTGAAAAATGGGAATGGAACTGGGTGGTAATTGCAGTGTTGTATGCAATCCCCCTAAGCATTGTGGTGATAATTATCGCCACCCTTATCTCTTTTCTTTTGGGCGATCTTGAACTCCTGAATGACGAATTTTTCCAGGGGTGGACGTTCGCTGAAAATTTTCCATTATCACTCCTCGCATTGCCAGCGTTGTCAACTCTACTGATGCTTGTTCTGATTCGAGGTCTTGCTGTCGCTTACGCTCTCACTTTTATTCTAGGAGTCTACTTTTTCTACAAAAAAGGAGAAGGCGTGAGAGGCATCTGGGACGTATTAGAAAGTGTCGCTCTAATTTGGACGGCCTCAGTCTTTATGGTAGTCGTTCTCCCATGTTTCAGCTGCGCCGCTACAGAAATCATCGCCGAGTTCTATTATGCCCTTTACTAACCAAAACTGAATAGCGACAACAACATTTGAACCCAAATCAGTCAATTGAGACTGACACCATGTCGCAGGTGGTCGGTAATCCGAATAAGGGTTCTTTATATTTGGGGAAAGTTTACTAATTTTTACTCAAACTCATAGACCTGAAAAAGATAGCAATTTGGTGTATAATCTAACTAGAAATTATCCGAGGGCAAGCGCTGATATTCTTCTTCAGGCTGAAGTGGTGTCATGAAAAAAAGAAACTTCCTTTACAGCTTCATCTCATTACTTTTAGGATTTGCAATTTTGTTTTCTTTAGTTAAACCGGTTAGTGCCCAAACTGGCTATAAAATTTATGTTGTCAAAAAAGGTGATTGGTTGTCTAAGATTGCCCCAAGGTTTGGAGTTTCTGTTTCAACATTGATAAAAGTCAATAATATCCGCAACCCAGACCTTATTTTTGTTGGTCAAAGATTAAAAATACCGGGAAACCAGGTTCAGACTACTTCTAGAACACATACTGTTTCTAAAACATACACTGTCCGTTGGGGTGACACGCTTTTTTCTATTGCCCAGCGCTTTAAAGTTTCTTTAAACACTCTTGTAAAACTAAATAACATCTTTAATCCCAATCTAGTTTATGCTGGCCAAAAACTTGTTCTTCAGGGAGATTCTCAACCCTCCTCAGTTACACCTCCAGTCACATCAACCGGGAGTTTTTGGGTAGAAGTCGATTTAACGAAGCAAAAACTCCATCTTTGGCAAGGAGAGAAAATTATTTTTTCTTGCTTAGTTTCAACCGGAACTTCTCGTTATCCTACCCCAACTGGTAGATTTAAAGTCTGGGAGAAATTTTTATATGATGATATGAGCGGTGGTTCAAAAGCAAGAGGGGATTACTACTATCTTCCTAATGTTCCTTACGTAATGTATTATCACAAAGATTACGCCCTTCATGGAACTTATTGGCACGGAAACTTTGGTCAGAGAATGTCCCACGGGTGTATAAACCTATCCACCCCTGACGCCAAATATATTTACCAAAAACTTAAAGTTGGAGATTTGGTTGTAGTACGTTACTAGAGAATATGAAGAAGATAATATTTGGTCATAAAAGAAAAACCCTCCATTTTTAAGATTTCAAAGACCATTTGACCGTTGTCGACACAGTCCACGCGTGTCGGTCAAATAATCCTCTCCATCCGGAGGGCTTTCTCGCACCACAGTGCTTGCGGAAAACCGGTTTCACCGCCTTTTCTTGATCACCAGAATGGTTGCAGCGGCTAGAATAAAGAATGCTGCCACTATAAGCTGGTGTGTTGGGGTCAAAGTAATCACCCCCAATGCTGCTAACATGCCACTTCCAAGCGCTTGAAGAGCCGTCCCGATTAGATACATGTTACTCGATCTAGTCAGGCGTGGCCAAACAAGGCTCAGGATAGTGAAGAAGATAGCAACAGTAAAGTGATGCTCAGCATCCAGAGTGATCAGACCCATAGTGACAAGGCCACTAGAAGCCAAAGCATAAAAAGACATTCCGATGAAAACCAACCCGATATCCCGTAGCATCTCGCAACCTCCTTAAGGTTATTGATTTACTAACCAAATGGATAGCACTCTAAGCACTAAAAACTAATGCTTAAAATGCTACCCACTCGGCAGGAGGTTTGCTTTCCGCAGGCTATTAAAGTGCAAGAAATATATTTACTGAGTTTACAAAAAAGCAGACTACAAGAAAGTCTGCTTTTGCTTTATTCAGTATTGGAAGTATAACACAAAAACAACCTAAAGTCAACCTATAATATTAGAGCTCAAACTCATAGGCCTGAAGAAGATAGTCTCTGGCTTCGCGGAGGTTGCTCTCTACTTCTGGCTGAAGACCAAAAATTCGCCCCCAAGCCTTTAAATTTTTCTCTAGAGTTAAAAGGCTGAGGATTGTTTGGCGGGTTTTAATTTTGATATGGTCTTCTTTGTCTTTTTCAAAAAGAGCGATGATTTTATCAACTTGCCCAATTCTTCTTTCTATCGCTTTAGTGAGGAGTGTTTTTATTGGTCGGGGAAGCTGCGTCGCTGATTTTTTGACAGTAAGCAATTTTTGTCTAGCCAAATTAAGGAGCTCAAGTTTTATCTGCTTAGGATCATCAGTAAAAGCGACAAAATGGTTTTTAGGTTCGACTGATACTTCTCCTGAAAATTTAGTCCAACTATCACCCTCTTCGTTTATCTTTCCCACTAAAAGTCGATAAGGTCCGCCTGAATTTTCAGAATTCACCCAAACTTGATAATTTCCTTTTTTAGGGTTGGGAATAAAAACTAATTTTTTACCGGTGGCAACTTCTATCCCATCTGGGTCTATGATAGTTAAGTTTGCAAAGGAAGCAAGTTGAAAAACTAAAGAGGGTTCGTAAATTACTCCTGGGGCTGAAATAATATCCGAAGGCGAAAGTTCCAATAAATCCACAATTACTTCTTGCCCTACAGTGGTTTCTACCAAATCTCCATGATTTAAACCAGAAAGCTCGATCACATGCGCCCCTTCTAATTGGGCACTTTCAACTAAAACCGTTTCGTCGCCGTTATTAAATTCCTCTCCTATGGGTTTTCCATCTTCCCATTTGTCTAGAAATCTATCAAACTGATTTCGATCAATTATATTAATCCAACAAAGAGTACTGCTTTCCTTAACACCAAGAATTGTATTTAAAACCGAAGTTAAAAATCCAGGCAGAGGTAGTTGATTGAGGCTCTCAAGCCAGTTATTTCTCTGGATCATTTCTGAAAGTGGTTTTTTGGATTCGCCATATTTGAGATAGGGAAAAGTTGGTAATAAATTTCCCAGTACTGGAACTACTGCTCGAATAGTTTCGACATTGTTTTGATAATCTTTCTTATTTAAGTGAAGCAAAATACCAGCCCCAATTCTCTGCCATGGTTCAAGAACCCTTTTTAAATCAGCTCCCTCCCAAAGATAATACACTTTAGGAGCTCCTTTATGGGGTGAGCCAATTGTAATTAGTTGGTCAACTCGATGGTCAGGATTGTTTTGGACATAGGCCCGGGCAACCATTCCGCCTAAGCTATGACCGATTAAATCAATATTGACTTCAGGTGATAGATTGACTGTATTTTCAATATAGTCTCGAAGTTGATTAGCAGTTGTCTCAATTGGCTGTCGCCAATCATAATTGAAGATAAATAAATTTCTGTTGGGTCCTGCCTCTTCATAGCCGGAATTTTTAAGAGTCTGAATAAGCCCATCATAGTTTTTAACAAACGGTGTCATATACCAATCTTCAGGTTCTTTATGTATCCCCAGGATTATATCCTCGTGGTTCCAACTTGCTCCAAGACCTGGAAGTAGAATAACTGGGTTGATAAGGGATGTTACGGATGGGTGAACCTCTAGGGAGTCTACACTGAAACTGCTCCATGTATACGAATGACCATGATTAGTGGGGTTTCCTATATATATAGATGTTGGTCTTCTTGGAGTTTCATTGGAAGTGAAAACAAGGCTTTCGTTGAAGAGAAGTTTATATCGGCTTTCTGAATAAAAGATTTGAAATTCATTTAAGGCTTTGTTATTTTCCCCTAATTGAATAACTGAGATTTCGTCCTCGCATTCTTCATCATTTCGACATGGCACAAAAACAACACGAAGATGGTTGAAAGAATCCTGGCTTATTAAAAATAGAATTATTTCTTTACCATGACTATCGAAATACGAAACGCTTATATTATTTGGAGGGGTAAGATTCCCGATTACTATTCCACCACCTCTCAAGGTAAGAAGTGAATACTGTATTTTTATGTTAACGAAAAAATCTCCTGTTTCTGGAAAAGGATTTTGTTTAGCGTAAATATAGGGGAATGTAGCAGCATTTGAAGAAAGACTGACAAAACTATCTGAGACATTTATATACCCTCCGTTTCCATAGTATTGCCATTTGCTATCGTCAAGTTGTATGCCATCAAAATGATCTTCAAAACCGAGAATTTTATCCGGAATCAGTAGGAATATTAATGACAAAAAAATAAAAAAAATCAATAAGAGGGCTATTTTCGAGGCAAGCAGTTTCAATTATACTTCTTTTGTTTTTTTAACCGGTATATTCAATTTAATTTAGCGATAGATTGGGAGTCAAGTATCATTTTAGTTTGTGTTCTAATCAAGGTTGACAGATGATACAATATTTAAATAGAAAATGTTGACTTTATAGATGAGCAAAAACAGAAAAATTACTCCAGCCTCTATAGTGGTTACTGTTAAAAACGAGAGCCATACAATTGAAGATTTACTGTATTCCTTGGAAAATCAAACAACAACGCCCAAAGAAATAGTAATTATTGATGCGGGCTCTAATGACGGAACAGTTAAAATTATCAAAAGGAATATGAAAAAGAACAAAAAAATTAAGCTTATCATTCATAAAGGAGCTTCGATAGCGAGAGGTAGAAATTTGGGTGTTTCAAAAGCAACAAGCAACATTATTGCTATGACCGACGCAGGCTGTAAAATGAATAAGAAATGGCTATTCAATATTACGAAACCATTTTCAGCCAATCAAAAAATTGGGCTTGTTTCTGGCACCTACAAGATGACAGGGAAGTCGCTGTTTCAAGAGGCAGTAAAACCTTACCTAGGGATTCCATATAGCTTAGCATCTTCCCAAAATTTTCTTCCCTCAACGAGATCGATGGCTTTTAGAAAATCAGTTTTTGAAAAAATTGGTGGTTTTTCTGAAGATTTAGATCGG
This sequence comes from Candidatus Aminicenantota bacterium, assembly GCA_011773465.1. Lineage (GTDB taxonomy): Bacteria > Acidobacteriota > Aminicenantia > Aminicenantales > Aminicenantaceae > SOIV01. Next base: position 9,143 of record WVXO01000032.1, read on the forward strand.
GCTGGTGAAGACACTTTATTTAATTATCAAGCAAAAAAGATGGGGGTTAATTTTTATTTTTCGAAAAATGCTATTGTTGACTGGGAAGTGCCTTCTAACTTAAAAGAAGCATTTAAGAAATTCTTTTATTACGCAAAAGGTGATGTTCAAACTGGAATTTGGTGGCATCCTGAGAAAAAACTAACGACACACAATATTAAGATTATTGTGATTTATTTCAGGTACTTTCTCGGCCTTACATTTCTTTTTTTATCTTTTTTCAGGAAAATTTTTCTTAATGTTTTAATATTTCTATTTTTTTTATATCCAGTTTGGGCTCTTTTGAAGAATTACCATCGACTTGAAAGAAAGTTAGCTGTATTTCTATTGCCTTTCATCCAAATAATTTCAGACTTTGCTGTTATGATTGGTTTTGCTAGTGGAGT
>WVXO01000058.1:0-1462 GCA_011773465.1 Candidatus Aminicenantota bacterium
AAAGATGTGGAGATCATCGACAGAGACTTAGGCTTTGATGTGTGCCGCATGGAAGGTATTGAAGCGATCGTTCTAGGATTTTTCACCAAGGCTGGCGATGTGTTCCATACGGATATAAAAGTCTTAGATACAGAAACTAAGAAAATTTTGAAGAGTTATATATCAAAGGGAGAAGGAGTTGACAGTATTTTAAAAACTCAGGTTGACGAGCTGAGCAAAGAGATCTCTGAAAGTCTGGGATTGTTCAGGCAGAAGATTGAACAGAAAGGAACGCAGATAACTGATGTGACAACGAGCTCAATGGAAGCTTATAACTATTATATAAGGGGAAGAGATGACTTTGAAAAATTCTATTGGGAGGAAGCTAGGAAATTTCTCGAGAAGGCCACTGAGCTTGATCCGACTTTTGCTTCGGCCTTCCTTTATCTTTTTTTTACATATGACCGGTTGGGAAATGCAAAGGCAGCAAGCGAAGCCTTGAAAAAAGCCAAAAGTTTGCTCAAAAAAGCTACAGAAAAAGAAAACCTTTATATCGATGCAGCATATGCGCTTTACATAGAAAAAAATCAAGAAAAATACGTTCGCGTCCTTAATAAGCTGGCAGAAAAATATCCCAAAGAGAAACAAGCTCACTATTGGCTGGGTTATTATTACCATGGCACAGAGGATTTGGACAAAGCCATAGAGGAGTATAACAAAGGGCTCGAACTTGATCCTCGCTATGGGCTCTTTCTCAATCAGCTCGGCTACATTTATTCTCAACTGGAAGAATATGAGAGGGCCATGGAATATTTTCAGAGGTATGCATTCTTATCACCTGGGGATGCTAATCCTTTTGACTCAATGGGTGATATGTATTTCCTCCAGGGAGAGCTTGATGAGGCAATAGCGAAATACAAAGAAGCCTTAGAGGTTGAGCCTGCTTTTCTCTCCAAAGGTAAAATTGGATACGTCTACGCTTTAAAGGAAAATTACTCCGAAGCTTTGAGATTTATCGAGCAATATACGGCAGAGGGACTTGCGCCAGGCGTTGAAGCATATGGACGCTTGCTAAAAGGATTCCTTTATTTGTGGCTCGGGAGATTCAAAGAGGCACTTATCAATCTTCAAAAAGCAACAGAGCTTGCGAAATCAACAGAAAATAAGGAACAGGAAGGTCTTGCTCACTGGATTAAAGGCTGGATGCATTATGACAGCGAAGAATTTGATCTTTGCCGGAAAGAATTTGACTTTGATATAGAAAGCGAAACCATTCCTCAGTTCACACCATATCTTAGAGCTGCAAAAAGTTACACTCTTGGACTGGTGAATCTAAAGGAAGGAAAAATTGAGTCTGCAAAATCCAGACTCACTGAGATTGAGTCTTATATAACCAAGGGTAGTTATTTTCAGGGTGGGACAAAATCCCGTTATGACCTGCTCTTAGGAGAGGTATTGCTTGCAGAAGGCTCGATTGAAAAAG
>WVXO01000058.1:1546-1959 GCA_011773465.1 Candidatus Aminicenantota bacterium
CATTACGAGAGATTCCTCGAACTTTGGAAAGACGCTGATCCTGGAATAGCTGAGGTTGAGGATGCGAAGAAGAGGCGGGCTGCTCTCCTGACTGAGTAAGAACTGGCGACAGCATCATTTTAGGCATCAAGCCCCCCTTTCCAATGTAAACTTTTGTGGACAAAATTGTCCCTGAATTTCCCTTATATTTCCCATCAGTTGACATCCATAATTTAAAGCCTTCCCTCTTTTCCCTTAAAAACCTAATCCTCTGCCCTGGCACGTTATACGCAATGCAGATTTTAGCGACTACGAAGACAAAATAGATAAACCTATAGACCCAGGAGACCGATGCATGACCAAAGGAATCAGCGCGGATTCACTCTGGTAGAAGTCCTTGTATCTTTCGCCCTTGTCTTTATCCTGATCACAGG
>WVXO01000058.1:2130-2371 GCA_011773465.1 Candidatus Aminicenantota bacterium
CTACCCAAAAAAAAAGCTCAGAATGGTCCTTTTCATATCCAAGGACCTTGGGTTTTAAGGCAAAGAAAGAGAGAGAAATAAAATGCGAGGCAATTCAGAAAAGGGATTTTCCCTTATGGAGAGCACTCTCGCTCTAGCGCTATTTCTTATCGTTGTTCTTGCCAGCCTTGAGTTTTTCAGGTTTTCCCGAAGTCTCTTTTTAAAACTCAAGACAAAGGAAGAAACAAAAGAAGCAGCTCTC
>WVXO01000018.1 GCA_011773465.1 Candidatus Aminicenantota bacterium
TTCTTTTTCAATTCAGGATCATCAGTCGCTTGATACTTGTGTTCCAGTTCCTTGATGTACATCTCTATTTTCTTCGTTTCATCCATCTGTATCATCTTTTGGAGCTCTGCCATTTTTTTCTTTATTTTCTTTTTCATCTCTGGATCGTCAGTCGCCTTGTACTCCTTTTCTAGCTTTTCCAGTTCAATCAATTCATCATAGGACATCTTGTCAACTTCTATTTTTTTCCCTTCTTTGAGCTTTACCATCTTCGCATCAAATTTTTGCGTTTCCTTGAGTTTCATCTCCTTCGCATCAAACTTTTTCCCTTCTTTGTACTTTACCGTCTTCGCATGTATTTCTTGTCCTTCTTTGAGCTCCATCAGCTTCTTTTCAAGAGCTAGGGCTTTCTCCTTTATTTTCTTTTTCATCTCTGGGTCGTCTGTTTCTTTGTACTTTTTCTTCAGTTCTTTGATAGACATCTCAATTTTTTTCGTTTCTTCTAGAACTCTTTTGGCAAGCTCCTTCTTCTTTTTCTCATCTTCTGCCTTTTTTTGATCTTCGGCATGTGTAGAATCTTTAGCGTCTCGCTGAGTGATCAATGCATTATCTGCGTCTTTCTGCTTGGCTTTATCAGGCTCTCTCGCGGTGTTTGAATCGGCAAAGGTCAGTACTAAAAAAGACAACAGCGGTAAGATCAGCAGAACTTTGAACTTTGCCCATCTTTTGGATTTTCTTTTGGTCATCATGGTTATCCTCCTTTTGATTTGTGAATGATTGAAATTGTTTGCAAATTCAAACAATTTCACGCCCACATGCTGCTCAAATATGAGCAGTTGATACTTGGCTGCGTTACAGCCCTGCGCAATGACTGCATTATCAGCCAAGTACTCATGTGTCTCCTTTAGAGATTCTTTGTACGGCCATACAAAAGGATTAAACCATTGGAGAATGGTTAACAATTCCATGACAAGTAAATCGACGGAATGATACTGTCTTATATGAATCATTTCATGGGCGACGATTCTATTAAAATCTTCCTCAGAAATATTGGATCTATTAACAAAAACGAAGTTGAAAAACGAAAACGGCGCTAAGTCCTTCTCAACAAAAACAACGTTGATTCCGTTAATCCTCTCGATGCTACTTTTCTTGATGAGTATTTGCAATTTAAGAAGTTTATAAAGGAAGCGCAAAAGAAATAGTCCGGCACCGATGAGATAGATCAACCATAAAACATCGAAAAATCCCATGGTTTTTGATTGTGTCGAGGCTGTTTGGCCAAAAACGTAAGTTCTTTCTATTAACTGGCGCGATGCAATCGGAGAAGAAATCTTGATAAATGAAGCATTTATAAAGGGAACGATAAACGAAAATAGGACGGAAGAAATTAAGAAAAGTCTGTTTACTTCAAAAAAGGTTTCCTTCTTTAAGAAAAGCCAGTAGATAGAATAAAAGAGAGCCAGGCTGACACTGACTTCAAAGAGATATAAAATTAAATTATCCATTTTTGTCCGCCTTTTGTTTCTTTATTTCCTTATTTATCGTTTTTATCATGTCTTCTAATTCGGATATACTCATGCTCTTTTCTTTGGCAAAAAACGAGACCATCTCTTTAAAGGAATCGCTGAAATAATTTTCAACGAACCTTTTCATGAAGTTTCTTGTGTATTCTTCTTTAGATATAGTTGGGTAATATTCATGAGTTTTGCCATAAGCTTTGTGAGAGACAAATCCCTTTTTTTCTAAAATCCTGACAATTGTTGATACAGTATTATAAGCTGGCTTTGGCTTGGGCAGATATTCAAGAATATCCTTAACAAAACCCTTTTCCAGCCTCCATAATATCTGCATGATTTGTTCTTCGGCTTTTGTTAGTTCCTTCATCTTGCAGTTATTATATAACTAAATTTATAGTTTTGCAACTATTTTTTTAGTTTTTTTTAAATTTCTTTCACATTTGACATTCATTTTTTCCTCATATATAAACCTTAAAATGTGCCCTAAGGTTCCAAATCAAAAAAATTGAGAAAATTTTTATCTCACAAGAAATAAAATTCCCATGTTAGAAAAAATACTCTTTACCATAACAGGCCCTTGGGGAACCGGAGCTGCTACGGTAGTTGATGGAGTAGCTCATGAATTAATGCGACGCGGCTATAAGATAAAAGTGGTTTTTCCAGATTTGGGATTACCTTCACCTGAAAAGGATAAGTATTATGGTAATCCTAGCCTGTACCATATTATAAAATTTCCAGTTAAACATCAGGGGATAAGATTTCATACATTTCCGTTGATGATTCCTGACCCTAATCCCCGTAATATTAAAGATGCCTGGACCTTCAAAGATATGACAAAGAAGCAGCTTTCTGTATACTTGGCTTTTCTCAAAGACCGCTTAATAAAGCTCATTAAAGATTTTCAACCTGATGTAATCGAAACTGAGCATGTCTGGCTGATGGGGTACGCCCTGTACGAGATGGGTTGTTCTTATATCGTTGGTGCGCATAATTCCGACCAGATGGGATTTCACTTTGATTCCAGAATGCGTCCTTTTGCTATAGCTTGTGCTCAGAATGCCAAATACATCTTTTCGATTTCAGATATTGTGAAAAAAAAGTGCTTAAAACTCTATCGTGTCCCTTCTGAAAAAATTGTAGTAATTCCAAATGGCTATGACGAAAGAATCTTTCATCCCCGTAGGATGTCTAAGAAGAGAATTTTTAAGAAATATAACATAGGGGCTGATATCTCTTTGCCAGTAGTTACTTTCGGAGGAAAAATGTCAAAAACAAAGGGAGTTGATATTTTGCTAAAAGCCAATGCTTTATTACAAAAAAGGCTTCCTTATTTGCTGTTCCTTTTCGGCTCTGGGGATATTAAGAATGTATTAGGAAAAACTCCGAGTGAAGAGGAAGCGCGTAATACTTATTTTATGGGTCATGTAACACAAGAAACACTTGCTGAGTTTCATAACATAGCAGATTTTAGTGTGCTTCCTTCACGTCAGGAGGGTTTTGGCGTTGCCGCACTTGAGGCGATGGGATGTGGATTACCCATGGTGGTGACATCTGCAACTCAAGCTGAGCCATATATCATAGGCAAAATTGTCCCTTCGGAAAATGCCTCTCAGTTGGCCGAGGCGATGGAATCATTGTTGATCCTTCCTCACAAGGAAATGAAGAAACTGAGAGAAGAAGCCTATAAGAAAGTTCTTAAATTCAGCTGGAAAGAGAATGTTGCAAAGCGTTTAACCTATTACAAAACTGTCGTTAAAGCAATTTAGATTAAGCTAATCGCTTATTGTTCCTGCCAGTTGAGACTAGCTTTTAGAGTCCTTGATTTTTCTTAACAACTCTCCTAAAACCTTTTCTTCTTCTTGAATTTCAAGCATTTTCAAGGAAATTAACCGTTGGGCGACTTTGGCAATTGATTTAGCCTGCTCAACATTAGATTGTCCTTTATTAAATAATTTAATTTCTTCTTCTAATGTTTGGATGAGGTTTGTATTTACAAATGGATGCCTTTTCATGATTATTCTCCTTTAAACCCGCAAACTCTAGAAAGACATCAATCAAGGCATTTTTTGCAGCTCAGTCAACCTATTCTCAGCATCGTCGATCTCAACAATACCAGGGTCAGCACTCTTCCAGACATCGAGGAACTTCTGATAATGCTCTACGGCTTGCATCTGCATGCCTTCTTTCTCGTAAATCCTGCCCAGCATATAGAAGCTCTTGGCATATATATCTCCGTAAAACAGCCTGCCCGTTGTAAGATGAATTATCTTCTCATATTCGTGCCTTGCTCTCTCATAATCCCCTGCTTTATAGTAGGCAAAAGCTAAGGAATTAATAAATAATGCTTGCCCATGATCTGAATCAAATTGATAAGGCAACAAAGCTTGATAAGGCAACAAAGCGAGAGCTTGACTAAAATATTCAACTGCCGCGGAAAAATTCTCTCTTTCAAGCTCTATCATGCCAATCAGGTTGTAGTAAAGCCTCATCTCCTTCCTGTTCATTCCTTTTTCAATCAATTCTTTAAGCTCATGTGCTGTATTTTGGGCTTCATCCATTGATTTCATCTCAATTTGAATTCGCGCTTTAAAATAAAGAGCTTCTCTCTGCCTATCAAGAATCCCTGCCTCCGAAGCAATAGTCAACACATCATCACACTCTTTCAAAGCTTCTTCAAGATTTTTTGATTTTAGGTGCATGTAGGCCAAATACAGATGAAGCCACGAACTCCACTCCGTCTCGCCAAGCATTTCAGCCAGCTCGATCCCCTGCTCAGCCTGCTCTTTCGACTTCTCAAACATCCCCTGCAAAAGATATAATGCTCCCAACCTTCTTAAGCCTTCCTCATGAGCTTTTGGCTGTTCTGTTTCAAGCAATTTCAGGTATTCTTTTTCGGCATTAATCAAATCATCTTTATAATGGTAAATATCACCCCTTATTAAGAAATTACGGTAATGATTCGGATCAAGGGAAAAGGCTTTGGTGGCTTCGGTTTGGGCAAGGTTATATTTTCCTTGATAAAGATAATGATCAGCTAAATTGAACCGAATATATGCATTATCTGAAATATCATTTAAATAAAGCTTAAGAACATCCCTGGCCTTGTCGTATAATCCTTTGGCCGCGTACGAATATGCTATATATTCATAGCTGATAATAGCTTCAACTTTATTCTGAATATTTACTTCAAGCAGGGGTATTGCCTTATCCCATTCCTCTAAATCTGCGTATAACTCTCCTAAGTTATTGTTGCCGACTAAGTCGTCTGGGTAGATTTTCAACAATTCATCATACGTCTCAGCAGCTTTATCGTATCTACTCTCTGACTGCTGGTAGTAGACTCCCTCGATATAATAGCGCTCTCTATCCGATACTCGGTCTCTCAATTCAAATGCGTTCTGGTAGCGTTTCCTCGCTTCTGCTCTATAACCTATGCTTAAATATGCGTTGGCCATTGTTCTGTAGGCCATGGCGAACTCAGGATCAAAAGCGACTGCAGTCTCCATAAGCGGAATACTCTTGAGATAGTCTCCCTTTGTAAAATATTCCATCCCCTCTCTGTAATATTTATACGCGTCAGAAGAGCTGGTAGTGATTTTCTCCACTTCCTTATCGATATCACCGGCTATCTCTTCTTCAGAAAGCTTAAAACTCGCCTTGATTTTTCTTGTCAACTCATCTACCATCGAGAATAAACTCTCTTCTCCCCTTCCCTCCACCATTTCAGAAGCAAAGAGATTACCTGTACTTGCTTCCTGGAGCAACGCGTTAATTCTCAAGGTCTCACCTGCCATGGCTAATTTTCCCACCAATATGTACTCTACTCCTCCTCTAGTTGATATCTTCTTTAAAACTTTTGAAGAATAGCTTTTGGCTTCCAGCAGGTTCAGTTCTTCGAGTAAATTGTATAATTTCTCTCCGCTTAGAACCATGATGTACTTGGATTGTGATAAGTCTGCAATCAATAAATCAGAGAGAGCCTTTCTCCAGTGGTTTAAACTCTCATCTCCGGTGTTGTTTTCAAAGTACATGACAGCAAGTGAGGGTTTATCTTGGGGGAAGGGAACGACTTTCTTTTGGGGAATAAGGCGCCAGATTACCACCGCAATGATCGCAGCAGCAATAACTACCAAAGCAGGAACTAATAGCTTTTTCATGCTTAATTGTACGGTTATCTCTCTCGATGTGATGGGCTTTCTTTTTGGGACCACCCTCTCTTTTATGGGGAGACCTTTCTCTATGTTGTCCAATTCAGAATAGAGCTCTTCTGCTCGTTGATACCTCTTTTCTTTATCCTTCTCCATGCATCTCAGGATCACGAGACTCAACTCTTCCGATACCAGGGCGTTAAGCTCTTTTGGATCTGTAGGCTTTTCGCTCTTATGCTTCATGGCGATGCTGAGAGGACTATCCCCTTCAAACGGTAGCTTTCCTGTCACCATCTCATAAAGAATCACTCCTAAAGAATAGATATCAGAACGTTGATCTGTCTCTTTCATTTCTGCTTGTTCAGGTGACATGTACTCAGCCGTCCCGATCATCATCCCTGTTGCTGTTATACCTTTCGTTTTAAGCGAGCGGGCTATCCCAAAATCCATAATCCGAACGTTCCCCTTTTTGTCTATCATGATATTCTGCGGCTTTAAATCACGATGAACAACTCCCAAATGGTGGGCCTCTGTCAGTCCTTCGGACACCTGCTTGGCTACAGAGACAGCTTTGCCTACGCTTAAACGTCCAACCCTTGCAATAGTGCTCTTCAAATCTTCACCTGGCACATATTCCATTGTTATGTACTGCGTTCCTTTCTCATCGTTAAGGTCATACATGCGGCATACATTCTTATGGACAATCTTGCGGGTGAATTTCAATTCATTCCTAAAGCGCTCAATGGTTTTCTCATCCTCGGAAATTTCAGGCTTTAAGATCTTTATGACCACATCTTCATTTATCTTTCTATCGAATACCTTGTAGACTCTACCCATACCACCCGCACCAAGTTCCTCGATGAACTCGTACCTCTCAGCAAAAGTTTTTCCCCTGGTTAGTTCTTTTACAGGCGTCTCGAGAGTCTTTGTATGGGGGACAGAAGTCTCTTCAGAGATAGGAAGCTGTGTTGCACACTTGCTGCAAAAGTTGGCACCGGAGGGATTTTCAAAATGACATTTGGGGCATTTCATGCGCGATAATTCCACAAATTATAGGGAAAAGAATAACAATTAATGAGGAGTGAGTCAAATTTTATAATCAGCGAGCGAAATTATTGATTTGCGCGTGATAAAGCGTTCAAATCTAGTAAAGGCCGTGTGGATAGTTCGATAAAATCGAGCGCCTTAATGCTAGATATATAATTGGTTAGCGGCTGGTTATTCCAGAACATGGATGCTCTTCTTGTGACGTATATCCTTGAGAACCTTTGAAGAGGAATCAGCAGTATTGCGATCCTGCCATGCCTTTACTCATCATCCGTTTTTCGTACGTTGTTATCCTAACGCTACTCCTTCGGCCAGAGCAGCTCTTGAAATGGCGGATATTCACGAAGTGCCTCTAAATCCATATCCCGGTGTAAATACACACCATGAGCATAGCCTTGGACAAAAGCCTCCCTTAGTAACTCGACTGCCTGCTCTCGCTCGCCAAGCAGTGAGGCAATACAGGCACGACAATACGTATGATAACCAAAAAGGTAGGGACGCTTTATCTTTTGAAGTTCCTCAGAAATCTTAAGTGCTCCCTCCCGGTCACCCTCGCGGGCAGCCAGTCTTCCTAGAAAGCCTTTGTATTCAACGTTGTCAGGATTTTTCTCGTCTAGTTCTGTGAAGAGGGCTTTCGACTTTTCCCACTGCTCGGCTATATACAGGGCAAGAGCAAGATCAGATCGATAGATATCGCTTTCTGGGTCATCAAGCGTTCTATTTTTATACCAGTCTGCTGCACGATTAGCTATTTCTTGCCCTTCATCCAAATAGCCATGGGCTCGTAGCTCTTGTGCTGCTTCGAGCATGACACCACCCGGTGTTCCAGTTCGCAACTTCAAATTCAAGCTATCTTCAATGACCCCTCTAACTTCCTGTATTCTCCCCAGGGCTGCCAGTGCTCGAACTTCATCAACTCGCAGCTCCAGCCTATCGGGATAATTTTCTTGAGCTCGTCGAATCTCTTCAAGCTCCAACTGATAGTTACCCAACATATGACGAGCCTTAGCCAGAACCTCGAACTGCCAGGCACGTGCTTCATGATCGTAGATATATTCAGAGGGTTCTTTTTTCGTATATATATTTACAGTCTCCTGCGGATTATTATCCCTTAGCGCTTCAAGCCCTATCAAATAATTGACATAAATATTATTAGGAGCCTGTTTCTCTGCTTGATGTAAGTATTGCAGAGCTTCAGTGTAATTTCCGTTTAAGCGCGACATATACCAGTCCAAGTAGTTCTGTTCAAAGAGAGTAAGAGACTCACGGTATTTATTTATTAAACGAAATTCAGAATCAGCTTTGGCATACTCGCCTAACGTACCGTATATGATGGCTATACAAGTGCGCGGAGCCAAAAACTCCGGATCGCGCTCCGCTGCCAGCTTAAAGTGCCGAAGAGCTTGGAGATAATCCTTACCGAAATATTCCAATCCGACGATATGTTCCCGGTAAGCATCGTAAAGAGGAGGTTTCGAGACTCTGAGTATTTTACTGGGTATGGAATCGAAGTAAAGCGCAAGGGTACCCAATACTCGCTGGCGCAATGTTTCGATAACCTCCATCGGGGAATCACGTGCTCCGCTGACATCCTCAAGGGAATGAATTTGCTTTCCTTTCGCCGAATCCGTAATCTCGATCTGGAATCGCAGGATTTCATCCTTCAAAAAATAAGAACCCCAAATCACTGTTCCTACTTTTGTCTTCTTAGCCAATGTACGGAGGAGAGCCACGCTATCAAGTCCGCTGGTTTTGATCCCTACCTCATTTGAAGACTGCAGAACTATGGTCGTCGGAACTACCTCAACAACGTCAGTTCGTGAAAGAGATTGTGTAATCCAATCAGCTGCCACTCGGCCATACGGATCCAGCAATTCATCGCCAGTTTTATTATCGAAAGTAGCCACCGCAATCCGCTCGGGATCAAGACTCAATTCACGCGGGCTGAAAATGATCATCGCAATGACTACAAACCCCGTTAAAACCAAAGCGGGCACGAATATCTTCTTCAAGTTCAATGCCTTTAGTATCTTCTTTGATATTATTGGCTTTCTCGCGGGCAAAGCTAGCACTCTGGTAGGAATTTCCTGCTCAATCTTGTTCAGGTCTGATAGTAGCTCCTCTGCGTTCTGATATCTTCTCTCTCTATTTTTTTGCATGCATTTCAGTATTAAATTACTAAGGTCCTCGGGTATTTGGTCGTTGATCTCTCTTGGATTCTTAGGTTTATCTGTCGTATGCTTTAAAGCTATAGTCAAGGCCATTTTCCCTTCAAAAGGAACCCTCCCGGTTACCATCTCATAAAGGATTACCCCAAGCGAATAAATATCAGAACGCTGATCCACAACTTTTCCTTCCACTTGTTCAGGAGACATGTATTCTGCTGTCCCGATCACCACACCGGTATCTGTTATCCCTTCTGCTCTGAGCGAACGAGCAATCCCAAAATCCATAATGCGAGCATTTCCCTTTCTATCTATCATGATGTTTTGTGGCTTTAGATCACGATGCATAACACCTAGCTCATGAGCCTCGGCCAGCCCCTCGCACACCTGTTTGGCTATAAAAATAGCCTTGGCTGCACTCAACGGACCCATTCTTATAAGCGAGTTCTTCAAATCTTCACCAGGCACAAATTCCATGGTGATGTAGTTAGTTCCCGCCTCCTCTCCGAGGTAATACATGCGGCAGACATTCCTGTGAGATATCTTCCGGGCTAATTTCAGTTCATTCTTGAACCGTTTTATCGTTTCATGGTCAGATTCAGTTTCAAGATTAATGAGCTTTAAAGCTATCTTCTCGTTTATCTTCTTATCGTATACTTTGTAGACTCTGCCCATGCCTCCTTTAGCCAACTCTTCGATAACCTGGTATCTTCCAGCAAAAGTGCTTCCCGTAGTCAGCTCATTAACAGTCGCTTGAATAGTATCTGTTTTAGAAACATAGACTTTCTTTAGGGGAGAAATCTGAGTTCCGCATTTGCTACAAAAACGGCTTTTAATTGGATTCCTAGAAAGGCATTCAGGACATTTTGTAGTCTTTGGTTTCCTCGGCATATTGCTTTTAAGATAATAATTAATGTAAAAATTGTCAAATTTGATTTCAATATTGGGTATCGCCTCAAAGTTGCTTGACAGAAAAACCTGTATTGTTAATTAGTATACGCCATCTGGGGACGAAGAGAATTCCTCACCTGTAACTGCAAGGAGCAATGAAGGTTCTTTACCTGGCATTGCGAGCCCCGCCGAGGTGAAGCAATCTCATAATAAAATTGAAAGGNNAGATGTGTCAGGCAGTCTACAATAAAAAATAGAGGAAATTTTTCCTTGTTTTCAATTAAATTCCTACAAAAGGAGAAGCTATGTCCGATAATAGCATGGAAAGAAGGGATTTTCTAAAGGCCCTGCTTGCCGGGATACCCTTGGTTGCCATAGACTGGGATGCTTTGCCAAAGAGCAAAGATGCCAGTCTAGGCAATAAAGATTTTGACGCGGTGATTATTGGCTCAGGACTCGGAGGGCTGTGTTGTGCAGCTGCCTTTGCCAGGCAGGGATTCAAAGCGCTGGTCCTGGAGCATCACAGCAAGCCAGGTGGATATGCAACAACATTCAAGCGACCCGGGGGATATGTCTTTGATGTCTCCCTGCATTCTACAACAGTTGGAGAGCGAGACGGAATACACAATCTCATACCTGGTTTTCCTGAAATAAAAGATATCGAGTTTGTGCCTCATCTCTACCTCTACCGGATTATCTATCCTGATTACGATTTCCGTGTCGGCCAGAAAAACCTCCCTGGCTACATTCGCACCCTGATTGGCTACTTCCCAGAAGAAAAAGAGGGAATTCAAGGAATCTTCGACGATATGAAAGGTTTAGCTCAGGATATCAATAAGTACTCAAACGCGGGGGGTCAGGTCGACATGATGAACTTCCCTCGTGAATACCCTTATCTATTCAAAAGTTACAACAAAACATGGGGCGAGATGTTGAACGCACGCATCAAGAATCCCAAATTAAAGGCCATCGTCTCCTCCCTTTGGGGTTACTACGGGCTGCCGCCGTCTAAACTGGCCAGTCTTTACTATGCCCTTCCCACTATAGGTTATCTTCAAGAGGGTGGCTATTATCCCATAGGCAGGTCACAGAAGATAAGTGATGCCCTGATGAAATTCATTGAAGAACGCGGTGGCAAGGTTATGCTCAAAAATCTGGTGAAAAAAATACTGATAAAAGATCATTCTGCTTACGGAGTAAAAACTGCTGATGGTCGAGAATATGCCGGAAAAGTAGTTGTCTCAAATGCTAATGCCTACGATACCTTTCACACGATGATGGAAGAGAAGGAGTATCTAAAAGACTATCTGGCAAGGATGAATAAATTCACAACAAGCCTTTCGTGTTTTCAGGTATTTCTGGGATTAAAAGAAGACCTGGTCGGAAAAATTGGGATTAAAGACACAGAAATCTTCTATGAAACAGGCTATGATATCGAAGCCAGCTACAAGGCAGTTCTTAACGCAGAACTGGAAAATCCTGGATACGGCCTCATGCTCTACGATAATCTTTATAAAGGCTATTCCCCCAAAGGGAAAAACACAATGAATATCATCACCCTCCAGGGATATGACCATTGGGAGAAATACGAAGCTGACTACTGGAAGGGCAATAAAAAGGCCTACCGGGCAGAAAAGGAGCGTATGGCTGATATTCTGATTGACAAGGTAGAAAAAACACTTCTCCCGGGTCTCAGAAAAGCAATAGAGGTCAAGGAAATCGGCACCCCCTTGACAAACGTCCGTTACACGAAAAATTATCGTGGAGCGATATACGGCTGGGATCAAACCTTGGATAACTCTCCCCCGAGGCGGCTTCCACATAAAACCCCGATTAAGAACCTGTATCTATCCGGTGCCTGGACTAATCCTGGCGGAGGCTACAGCGCCGTAATTGGAAGCGGCTTAGAATGCTTCAGAGAAATTATGAATGAATGGGAGAAGCAATAAGTAAAGCTTTACTTTATATATAATACAATGCGAGCAAGGTGAAATTTTCCCTTGTTCCTCAGGATAACATTCGCAGACTGTCCATCTCCTGGAATCTCAACACGATAATCAATATCTTTCTTGATGTGTTTTGGTAAGAGCCCAACTTTCTTTATCGCAGAAAGGTTGAAATCTTCGGCACTCAACTCGATGGCATCCGTTTCGCGGAGGTCGACTCTGCCCTGAAAGTCTTCGAAGCTAACATCTTTGATTTTCATCCCTGAAAGACCGAGAAATGAGCCTTTTATCTTTCCCTTCGCTTTAAGATTTTTCTTGGTGTCTGCAAGGTAATACACAGAATTTAGCCTTGAGTCTAGATCAGTATTCTGGCCTTGTAAATTTTCTGCTTGTTGATTAAGGGAGTCGATATTAGATTTGAGTTCTTCTCTTTTTTTCTCCAATTCCTCTATCTTCGCTTTGCATTCCATGCCCTGTTTTTCAATCTCTTCTTTCAGTTTCGCAATTTCATTCTCTAACTTTAGTCTCTCCTCTGCTATTTTCTTGGTATCTACCCTAATAAGAGAGCCAGGACATGCTTTCGCGCTTCCTTGCAGAACAAAGCTTCCGTACTGTCCTTCATCCATAAAATTCCAGACCTTGAAACCGACAAGTAGCGGATCCAAAAGATAAGCATTGGCCAGCATTCTCTCAGCTTCCTCAGGAGAAACGCCCCGTTTTGTAGTCAGATAATCATAACCAATCTGCCAATGATTGTCTCCTGGTTGCACCTCGTAGGCTAAAGGAAGCTGTCTTGTGATACGTGCGTTCTCTTCATTCAAACGATTGATTTCAGCGTCTTTTCCGGCTAAATCTCTCTGTAGTGCGTCCACTTGCGCTTGAAGATCTGGAACCTGCGGAGTTGGCTCTACCGCTTTCTTCTTACAGGAAATTAAAAATAGAGCCCCAAGAATCAAGACAAAACAAAGAATTAAGACAGGCGAATTTCTGATTGAAATTCTTTTTTCTATTTCTTTCATGATGCCCTCCTGAATTATTTTTTCTATTATTTAATAAATTATTCAGAATAAGTCAAATATGAAAATATTTTAGCTTCGCTTTCTAAAAGAAAGCTCGACCAATTTACCGATGATATAACCTAAGAACATAGCCACAAGGATGAAAATAACTTTCTGAGCTGAAAACCGCCAAAAAAGAACATTAAAATTCACGGAATCAGAATTCTGAAAAAGAACGATAAGAACGACAAACGAGATTAATGTCAGAAGTGTTAATGCTTTGTGCCTTCTGGCAAAAGTAATAAATTTCATTTTCTATGTCCTCGCTTTTAAAATATTGGGCGGCTGCCTGTTACATTGAGAAACAGGTTATTTCCTTTGACATAATATAGTAATTTCAATAATATTATAAGTAATTTCTTTTTATTAAATATTTTAAATTTTTGGGGAAGATTCTTTGATTGACTACGGATACGAGAAGGACTGCCATTTCCTGGTTTTTACTGATTTAGATGGAACTCTTCTCGATTATGAAACTTATTCTTTCAAAAGAGCTCTTCCTGTCATAAGAATCCTCAAAGAGAAGAATATCCCTCTTATTTTTTCCACAAGCAAGACAAGAGCTGAAACAGAAGAGGTCAAGTTACAGCTAAAGAATACTCATCCCTTTATCTCGGAGAACGGCGGGGCAATTTTTGTTCCCAAGGCTTACTTTTCCCTAAAGTTCAATTTTACTAGAGAAGATTCTGACTATCTTATAATTGAGCTTGGAACTCCTTACACTAAGCTAAGAGAGGCCTTTAAGGAAATAAGCTCCCTTTTTCCAGGAAAGCTTAAGGGATTTGGAGATTTTAGCTCAAGGGAAGTGGCGGATCTCTGTGGCTTTTCTTCAGATCAAGCTGAGCTGGCCAAGCAGAGAGAATATGATGAACCTTTTATACTGGAGGATGGGGAATCTGAAGCAGAAATTCAAAGAATTGTCGGCCGTTTAAACCTTCAGATCACCCGGGGGGGACGCTTCTACCACCTCACCGGCCAAAATGATAAGGGAAAAGCAGTCTTAATTCTCAAAAACATATATGAAGACATATGTATGGGGAAATCCGAGAACTTAAAGACGATTGCTCTTGGCGACAGTTTCAATGATAAGTCGATGCTTGAGGTGGTGGATTATCCTATTCTGGTTAAAAAGCCTGATGGCAGCTATGACCCTACGATAAAGCTTGATAATATGATCTTGGCTTCTGGAGCTGGTCCAACCGGGTGGAGTGATGCTTTATTAAAATTATTGGATAAACTATGGTAAAAACTTAAATCGCTTACAAAGGAGGTCCCAATGGCCGACTTTTATCAAACTGGTGTGATATCTACTTTTCATCGCTTTGGCAGCCCTGATCTCGGAATGATGGAAAGTAAATTAGCTGAATTTAACCGCCACCGCCCTATAGCCCTGGTTCTCCCCTCCACCTATGCAGAATTAGAAGCCCCTGCTATAAAACAGATTATAAAGGAAATTAAAGAAGCCCCATACATCCACGAGATCGTGGTAACCATGGGAAGAACAAATCAAGAACAGTTTAAAAAGGCAAAAGAGTTTTTTTCCTCCTTGCCCCGCAGAACTCGAGTCATATGGAATACAGGTCCAGCTATAGGAAAACTCTACAAGCTCTTAGAAGAGAACGGCCTTTTTGTTGGCGAAGACGGCAAGGGTCGTTCTTGCTGGACAGCGTATGGATACATACTATCCAGAGAAGAAAGCAAAGTCATTGCCTTGCATGATTGCGATATTGTCAACTACTCCAGAGAGATCCTCGGGAGATTATGCTATCCGGTCGCATCACCCAGCATAGATTATGCATTTTGTAAAGGTTATTATGCTCGGGTTACTGACCGAATGCACGGGCGAGTTACCCGTCTTTTTGTCACCCCAATCGTTAGGAGTTTAGAAAAACTCCTGGGACCTCTTCCTCTCCTAACTTACTTGGATAGCTTTCGTTATCCTTTGGCTGGAGAGTTTTCCATGACTGTTGATCTTGCTCGGATCAACCGGATACCAGGCGATTGGGGAATAGAGGTTGAAACATTAGCTGAGGTTTATCGTAACTGTTCTCTTAAAAGAATCTGCCAGATTGAACTCTGCGAAACCTATGAGCATAAGCATCAGCCTCTCTCTGCAGAAGATCCTAGAACAGGTTTGATGAAGATGTCCATAGATATTGCCAAAGCAATCTTCAGAAATCTCGCCATTGAAGGGGCCGCCTTGAGCGAAAGCCTTCTTAACACTTTGGTGGTTACCTACCTCCGCACAGCGCAGGATACCATTAAGCGTTATAATGATGATGCGGCTATAAACAGTCTCTTCTTTGACCGCCACCAGGAGACAAAAATGGTGGAGGCTTTTACAAGAGCCATTCAGATAGCTGGGAAAGAATTCCAGGAAGATCCATTTTACTCTCCTCTAATCCCCAATTGGAACAGAGTCACGTCAGCTATCCCTGATTTCTTGGAAAAACTGCAAGAAGTGGTGGAGGAGGAAAATAGCTGAAGAGATAAGAAAGACCTATCTGAATTTGCTATTTTTCATCTAAAATGAGGTTATCTTGTCGAATTTCTCTTTTCGTTCAGATAATCTTAAAATTCTTTACTTTTAGACTTATTTCCATTAAATTCTGATTTAGATTCTCTCATAAATTTAAGAAAAGAATTACGCTATGGCAAGTGTTGTAACAGCAATTTTAGCAGGTGGTCCTGGAAGACGCCTCTATCCATTAACAAAAAAGCGAAGCAAACCAGCCGTTCCTATCGCTGGAAGATTTCGGCTAATTGATATTCCCATAAGTAACTGTATACATTCAGGCTTACGGAAAATTTTCATACTCACGCAGTTTAGCAGCGAATCACTTCACCGTCATATATTCCATACATACCGCTTTGATAATTTTAGCAAAGATTTCTTAACCATTCTCTCCGCCCAACAGACAATTGAAAGTGCTGATTGGTATCAGGGGACTGCCGATTCAGTCCGGAAGAACTTACGTTTTCTAAAGGAATGGGAATTGGCTTTAATTCTGTCTGGTGATCATCTCTATCGAATGGATTACAATAAATTCATCGATTTTCATCTGCAGAAAAAGGCAGATATCAGCATATCTGTCAACCCTGTTCACTATGACCAAGCTCCCGAGTTTGGAGTAATGAAAGTAAACAAAGATAGTCAAATTGTAGATTTCTGTGAAAAACCAAAGGAGCTTGAAGAACTGGATAAAATGAAAGTTCCGGAGGAAGCTTTTCAACAATTCCAATTAGATGCAGCGGGCAGGACACATCTTGCTTCAATGGGTGTCTATCTTTTTAATCAGGAAGTTCTTAAGGAATTGCTGGAAAATACCGATTTCGAAGACTTTGGTAGAGATGTCATACCTTTTACCATAAAGCGGAAAAAAGTATACGGATACTTTTTTGATGGATACTGGCAAGATATTGGTACCATTAAAAGCTTCTTTGAAGCCAACATTGCTTTAACAGAACCGCTCCCCAAGTTCAATTTCTACAATGAAGAAAGACCTATCTTCAGCCGAGCACGTTTTCTGCCAGGTTCTAAAATTATATCATCGGAAGTTAACAATTCTATTTTGTGTGAAGGAAGTATAATCAATTACTCAAAGATTAATCACTCTATAGTCGGAATACGCTCGCGAATCGGAGAAAATTCAGTTATTGAGCGAAGCGTAGTTATGGGCGCTGACTTTTTCCAAACGTATGACGAAATAGCTCAAAATGAAAAAAAGGGTATTCCAAACATAGGAATAGGGAGTAATTGTGAGATTCGTGAGGCAATTATCGATAAGAATGCGCGTATCGGAAAAGGAGTGAAGCTTATTAATACTCGCGGCATAAGTGATGAGACTTCGGAAAATTATGTGATTAAGGATGGGATTATAGTTATTCCTAAAAATACGATTATCCCTGATGGAAAAGTGATTTGAAATCAAAAAGGAGACATAAATGCCTGAGCTCAGATATGACCCTTTACAGCATCGATGGGTAATCATTGCCACTGAAAGAGGCGCCCGGCCTTCGGATCTACAGGACACAACTAAATACAACCATATAGAGCATTGCCCCTTTGATGAAGGCAATGAATCTTCCACACCTCCAGAAATATGGGCTATTAGAGAGCCAAACTCTCCTCACAATTCTCCTGGATGGAAGGTGAGGGTTGTTCCAAACAAATACCCTGCTCTGAATATCGGACCCGAAGGGAAAAGAATTGGCGTTGGCTACTACGACATGATCGAAGGAACAGGAGCCCACGAAGTGATCATAGAGACTCCAAGGCATGACCTCAGCATGGCTGACCTTCCGCCTGATCATATAAAATTGGTACTTTTAGCTTACCGGGAGAGGCTAAGAGATCTTTATAAAGACCCTCGATTTAAATATGTATTAATTTTTAAAAATCACGGAAAGAGGGCGGGAGCCTCATTGGCCCATCCCCATTCCCAATTGATTGCTACGCCTATTGTTCCGCGAAATATAAGCATTAAACTTGATGCTGCAAAACAACACTATGAAAGGAAGGAGAGATGTCTCATATGCGACCTCATACAGCAGGAAATAAACACAGGTTCCAGGATAATTTTCTCAGAAAACGGATTTATTGCTGTTGCTCCTTATGCCTCGCGCTTCCCCTTTGAAGTTTTTATCGCTCCCGTTAACCACAACTGCAGCTTTACCGCGGTCGCTGATGAGGAATTAGATCGATTTTCTCATATTCTGAAAAAGATACTCCTCCGTTTAAAGAGTGTACTCCAGGATCCACCTCATAATTTTGTTCTCAACACATCACCCAATATCGAAGCAAAGCCTAAGTTTTCAGACCAATGGGTTACCCTTAATTATGATTATCACTGGCATTTTGAGATTATCCCCAGACTTGTCAGAATAGCTGGCTTTGAGTGGGGAAGCGGATTTTATATAAATCCATCCACACCTGAGATGGCAGCTCAATATTTGCGAGAGGGGAAGATTGAATAGTCAGAAAATATATGTTTCTCGCTTACAGTATTGATTATTTCTTGAATATACTTTTGACTTTCATAAAAATAAGAGCACTCAAACAATAATATAGTTCTGGTCATAGAAGGATTTGATCCTCTCTTTTATCTCTATTTTAGATCTCCTCCAGCTTTGCCAGAAACGACTTCGAAGTTCTTCAAGTGATTGCTTGTTGTCTTTGGCTTTTTCAAATAATTTAATAGTGGTCGGACCTGGATTTTCTACAACAGTTCCCGTTTCCAAGTTAAAACCAATATATCCCTTTCCATGATAGGCCTTATCAGCTAAAGATGAAGGATTCAGATGTGCAATTCTTTCTAGGGCTTTTGATTCGTCAACACATGTTACAGTTCCATATCCGTGAACCATAATTTTCATTTTTCTCATCTTTCATTTTTTCCTTCCAGCTCAGGTTCGCTTCTTTGACAATATCTCGATATTGATTATCTATTTGGGATTGAAGCTGATTAAAGTCTTATTATTATGGCTGCTTTGAAGAACCTGTTTACCCGTTCTTTTTTTGTTGTTTAATTGAAATCCAATTCGCAGGCCAGCTGCTCTTAGAATTGCCTCTAGCATTTCGGTATAAGACATCATTGCAATTTTCGCCATTTTTGCCAGGTGGCCATCCCAACACCATCCAGGATTCGGATTCACCTCAAGAATTCGAGGCACTTCTTTTGCATCCAATCTCCAATCAAACCGACAGTAATCCCTGCATTCCAGCCTCTCAAATAACTTCAAACACCATTCTATGATAAATCTCTTTGTCTCTTCTGGAAGTTCTGCTGGAATGGACTTGATATTCCAATAGGGAGAGTCAGGAAGCCACTTGGCCTCATAGCCGCAGATTTCTGGCAGACCATCTGGAAGTAATGAGTAATCTTCTTCAATAATGGGGAGCACAGTATAATCTTCAGGATGATTCCCTATTATTCCTACACTCAGGTCTTTTCCAGTTAGGAATTCTTCTACAAGAACAGGCTTATCATAGCCAAATTTCTCTCTTATTTCTGAGATAGCATTGACAAGTTCCTTTATGTTATTTGCTACACTTTTTTGGGTTATGCCAAAGCTAGAATCACCGAAATTAGGTTTTACAATAACAGGAAAATCAAAAGGAAGCTCAAAAGCGCTATCTTCCGGCTTTATGAAGAATGCATCAGGAACAGGGATTCCCATCTCTTTGGCAATTCCACGTACAAGAGATTTATCATAACAGTATGCAAGACATTGAGGCCCGGAACCGGTGTAGGGCAGGCCAAGCAATTCAAGCAAACCCGGCACATGGAGTTCGTTTCTGGCATCATTGTAATAGCCCTCATCACACAAGTTAAAAACAAGGTCAATTTTCCCCGTCAGCTTCATCAAATCTTGGATTAAGGTATCATGATTGTCCAGATACAGAAAATGACAGGTCTCAATTTCCCTCAGAGCTGATTTTAATTGGTCAATGGTATAAAAATCATCGTCGTCATAAATCGAGAATGGTTTCAAAGAATCAGGTTTGCTTGGGTCCCCAAGGACCACTGCGATATTCTTAATCTCTTCTTTTGGTCTCTTTTTAAGAGGGCTCCATTCTTTTCTTACAACGGCGGTGACGATCAAACGCCTTTCCATCATGCCCAAATCCTGATTTCGCTCAGAATCAGGCGAAAATTCGCTATGAAAAATCGTGTCATTAAAGCCAGCTGTTTTTAAGATTTGAGGAATGGTTTCTTTAGAATATAACCTTTCTGCATAGAATTGATCTGCGATTACTCCCTTTTCTACATTAGTGATAACCTCTCTTGAGATAAGACGCTGCTCATCTAAAGACAGGCTTCTTTCCCTGCAAACAAAAAGCTTTCTGTCTATCCATTCCCAGGAGCGAGGTTGAAAATTTTCTTTAAGATATCCTCCGTCGGCCACATCAATAAGAAGCCTTCCCCAGGGTTTCAAAACCCTGAATACTTCCTTTAACACTCTTAGGTCATCTTCTATTGTCTCAAAATAACCAAAGCTGTTCCCTAGTATCATAACCACATCAAAAGTATCGGGTGTATATGGAAGCCTTCTGGCATCTCCTTCTCTGAACCGAACATCCAATCCCTCTTTAATTGCCTGTTTCTTGGCTCTTTGAATAAGGTAATGGGAACGATCCAGGCCTTCAATAAATTTAAAACCTCTTCTTGCTAATTCCAAAGAATGTCGTCCTTGTCCGCAACACAAATCCAGAATTCTATCCTCTTTTGAAATCTTGAGGATGGACAAGAATTGATCAAGCTCTTCATTTGTTATTCTCTGATCCTCCACGACATCTCCATCCGTTTTAAGGTAAAGAGAATTAAAGATATTACGCCACCAGGTAGGGTAAACGTGCTCTTCAAGATTGGCCACAGGCCCTAATACCTTGCATTTGAGCTTATCTCTACTGTAATTATTTGAATGCTTGGTTTTGGATATATCTTTATCCATCGCATTTCCTCCTATTTTAATCTATATGATCCAGGGGTCTGAGTTTTTTCTTCTTTTCTACGTCTAGTGACTTTTTACGCTGGAAAGAGCAAGAAATAACTCTTTTTAATTTAGTTGAATTTTCTCTGGATCTGTTTATTACTCTTCCATGAATTTTTTCTTCTTTTTTCACAGTGAGCGTGATAACTTTCCTCTCATCGCTGATACATCCCTTCCTTATTGCGATAACTTCTGCCTCCAGACTTTCTTCTTTGGCTGTCTCGGGAATAATTATTGCCCCTTTCTTTACCTCTTGTTTTCAATTCTTCAAAGAAGAACTCGGTCATGTTAAGTTATGGCTTTTATCCTATACTCCTCTATCAGGATTAAATTAAATATCTTATTCGTTGAATTTCACAAATCTTAAAGCGAAAAATGTGCCAAAATTGGCCTCAACTTTCCTTCTCTTAAAAAGCACCTTCTTAAAACAAAGAACATTTCGTAATAAGAACTAAAAGTTCCTAAAAACTAAAATTCGGAACTTAAACTTCTTTTTTATCTTTTCTATTGATATCAGGCCATGGCAATCTTTTTTGGTGTTCTCTAAAATCAATATATTATTTTCCTGGGGGAAAACATTTATGGCTTGCTAGCTGGTGAAGAAATGATCCTCTTCAATTAAAAAAATCCATTTTGGCACGTTTAATGCTCATCCAAATATTGTTTGTCAAAATGATAAGAACGAATCTAAGGAAATGATTGAATTAGAAAAAAATAGGCGGCTTACCGCATTAAAAGGTATTATTATCCCAGTGGATTGGGATCAAAAGGGGAATCCTATTTCTGTCGCTATTGCGACTTATACAGAAGAACAATATCTTGTCAGCAATAATTCAAAAGGAAAAGAATTGTTCGATTTTATCAGAGAAAGAGTTGAAATTACTGGCCTAGTGAAAGAAATTGCAGGAATAAAAATAATAAAAGTGAAGGATATAGCTAGATGTAAATTTAATAATTCCTTTGGACCGAATGATCTAACTGGCAAGAAATAATAAAATATTAATTCAATATTGAGAATAAATTTCTACAACCTCACTCTCTGCTCCTGAAATTGACCTCACTTCCATCAATCATAAATTTTTTCTCTTCAGAATAAATAGATATGATATAATCTTTTAACGAACAATTTCCTAATGTTCAAATTACATAAATGAATTCCATCCTAGTCGTAGCTAAAGTACAAGACACTTTCCAGACATTCCATTCTTGCTTTCAATCGCAGTACAAGGTTGCTAAAGCCTCAGATAAGAATTCAGCCTTAGATATGCTCCAAAAGAGACGTTACGATTTCATCTTCTTCGATCTAGAAATTCTCAAAGAGTCAGTTTCGGAAAATGATTACAAAACAGCTCTGCAACCATTCTGGCGTTTGTTTCCCACTATTGAGATTATTATCATGTCTTCACAAGAAATGATTCGGGAAACCATGGCGGCCATAAAGGCAGGTGCCAGTGATTTTTTAATTTACCCAATAAATCCGGAAGAACTGAAATATTTAGTTGAAAATATCAAAAAATCTAAAATCATACACTCTGAGCTTAACTACCTTCGTGAACAATTTTGGCAATCAGATGCATTAGATATTATTCAGACCAAGAATTCAGTAATGCAAAAAGTATTCGATAAAATCCGGGCTGTAGCTCCTACTAGAAGCACAGTGCTTCTGACGGGTGAAACTGGGACTGGGAAAGGAGTGCTAGCAAATCTTATCAACCAGCACAGCAATCGGAAAAACAAACAATTTATAAGCGTCCACTGCGGAGCAATTCCGGATACTCTTCTGGAAAGCGAACTCTTTGGACACGAGAAAGGAGCATTCACTGGAGCTGATCGAAGAAAACTAGGGAAATTTGAGATCGCTAACGGCGGAACAATCTTTCTTGACGAGATAGGAACCATTACTCCCTCCGCCCAGATTAAGCTATTGCAAATCCTGCAAGATCAAACTTTTCAACGCGTCGGAGGAGATGAATTTCTTAAAACCGACATTAGAATTATTGCAGCCACAAACATAGATCTAAATAAGATGTGTGAGGAGCGACAATTCAGAAGGGACCTTTATTACCGTTTGAATGTGTTTCCCATAGAAGTCCCCCCTTTACGAGAAAGAACGGATGACCTGCCTCATCTTGTCAAAATGATCTTGAACAAGATGAACAAGATACATCTTAAGGAGATTCACGACATCCACCCTCATGTAATGGAAACCTTTCAAAGATATTCTTGGCCTGGAAATATTAGAGAATTGGAAAACCTCATTGAACGGGCATACATACTCGAAAGTTCTTCTTTATTGACTCCTGAAAGTTTTCCGACTGAGCTTTTCGAATCAGAAGCACCTGCGGCAATAATCCCTACAGATTTATCCCTTACCCTGGCAGAGGTGAGACAAAAAGGAATAGAAGACATTGAAAGGTGTTATTTGAAAACTCTCTTAGCAAATAATAAAGGGAGAATAAAGGGCTCTGCTGCTGCAGCAGGAATTTCCACTCGGCAACTACATAAATTAATGAGAAAATATGGAATTCGAAAGGAAGAGTTCAAACCTTAAGTTATGTTCGTTAGTAAATAAAATATAAAATGTCTCTTTAGAGGAGATTTTTACGGTGAATCTGGAAGCGATTGCTGGATCAGAAATTTTCAAGTGGTTCATTTTACCGCTTCTTATTTTTCTGGCCAGAATCATCGATGTTAGCCTGGGCACAATTCGCATTGTTTTTATCTCAAGAGGACTAAAATATTTTGCACCCGTTGTTGGGTTCTTTGAAGTTATAATCTGGCTTCTTGCTATAAGAGTAATCATGCAAAATTTGAATAACTTTGTTTGCTATATAGCCTACGGGGCTGGCTTTGGAATGGGTACTTTTATCGGAATTATCATTGAAAAAAAATTGGCCATTGGCAGGTCGATAATCCGCATCATCACTCAGAACGATGCAACACCATTGATTAACCATCTCAGATCAGAAGGATATGGTGTTACTAGCCAGGATGCTCAAGGCACCAAGGGGCAAGTTAATGTTATTTACATGGTAATTAGACGTCATGATTATGAAAAAATCGCAAAGATCATCCAAAGATTTAATCCCAAAGCATTCTACACAATGGAAGATGTCAGTCTGGTAAGTGAAGGCATATTTCCCATAAAAAGACGCTATTTGCATTCCTTCCCTCTTGTTGATGCTTTTAGATTTTGGAGAAAGGGAAAGTAAAGGAGATTCTGACGGATCTGAGGTTGTACAAGAAGGGCAATTTTAGAAAAGCCAAAGGATTCTCAAAGGGAATTTATTGATAATCATTCGTTCTTGGCTTTCTGTTTATTTTGTTCAAAAAAGGGAAAAAATACCCTTCTCCTCCTTTAAGGTTTCATTATTATTAGAGAATAATTAGGTTCTAGTCTTAACTTCTATTTCTTTTTGCCTTTCCCTTTAGGTTTGGTTGCTTTTTTAGCGGCTTTTTTAGGTTTTGCTTTCTTGGCCATTATTCAACTCCTTTTTAGAAGTATTTGCTTTAGTACCTTAGTTTATTCTCCTGATTACTTCTATTATTTAAAATAATATATATTTTAATTTTATAAAGTCAACTTTTTTTTAAATATTATATAAATTATTTAAGTTGAGATTGAATATTTTAGAAATATTTATATAATAATTTTATAAATCTATAATCAAAAAAATGTTGCGATCATTAAGACAATTTGTCATAAGGAAATTAAGAGAACCGACAGAGAAGCAGCTTGATAAGGATATTGAATGGGTATGCAATAGTTTTGGTTTTATAACGCCTCGGGATCAAGATAAGACCGCTTTTAAGATATTAAAGGCCTTAATTAAATCAGCCAAAGAATCCAAAGGTTTAACGAGTGAAGAACTAGCAGAATTAGTGGAACCTACGATAGGATCAGTAATATACCATTTAAAAAGATTAATGAAGGCAGGCCTTGTTGTTAAGTTGGACTCAACCTATGAGCTCAGAATGAGTAGCCTCCGAACGACAATAGAGGAAATAGAGAAAGAAATTAGTCTGACCCTTACTGATATTAAAACAGTAGCAGAGGATATTGATAACAAAATAGGATTAGAACATAGATAATCAGGAGGGAAAGAATAAAAACCCCAAAAAAATAAAAGTTATATTGCGATAATAAGCTTTTTTTTGCGCGTTTCACAGAAAAAATATTTCACTTCACTTAGCTTTTATTAGGGACTTGGTAAATTAATCTCCACAATAATTAAATATTATAAGTCTTGAATCACATGGCCAGGAAATTGAAAAAAAGAACAAACATAATAAAAATTTCCCGATACGCTAAGAGAGTTTTTCTCTCTTTCGGTTTTTCTATTTGAGGTGAACCAGTGAAGTTCGGTTATAATTTTTCAAATCAATTGTTAAAAGATCCTTTTAATTATAGTGAAGAACGCATATTCAAATTATTCTCAGGGATAAATATAGATTGTCTGGAAATACAATTAGCAGCTGTAGGAATCATAGACAGCAAGGGCGCCGTAGACAAGACACAAAAAGAAAAAATTATAACGTTGCTTAAAAAATATAGGATCAGTGTTGGTTCTGTCCATGCTCCTTATCCTTTCTATGTTTCAAATTATTTGAATTTTAAAAAAGGAATCCTGCATAAAAGGGCACTCAAGAGTTTGAAGAATAGTATTAATGTAGCCAATGAATTAGGTGTAAAGGTAGTAGTAATCCATCCATCACATACTCTGGGCTTCTATAAGAATGATGCCGAGTATGAAAAAAATATAACAGAAATCATTGTTGAGAATTTAAGCATAATCAGGGACTACATTGAGAAGAAAAAATATAACATAAAAATTGGTTTAGAAACTATGGCTCCTAAAAAAGATAGAGTTATAGTTGGCGACAAACCACAGGAAATTGTAAACATAATAAAAGCTTTGGATAGCAAAAAAATAGGGGCAACGTGGGATATGTGCCATGCTTATAGGTCTTTAGTTAAATACAATTTAAGGGTAAAAGATTTTAAGGAACTGGCAAGGTATACCTATCATATACATTACTCTTCTTTTTCTCCGATACTGTCCCAGTGTCATTGCCCAACTTACTATGGCAGGGAAAAACCGATCCAAAGGATGATTTCTTTGCTCAAAGATTATAATGGCATTGTTATTAATGAGATTTCACCAATAATGCTGATCTACCTCAACCCAAAAAGAACGTTAAAACAATGGTTTAACCTAATTATAAAACAAAGCAGAGAGGATTTTAAAAAATGGATGCATTAATCTTAGCTGCCGGAGACGGAACCAGGTTATTTCCTTTAACTAAGGATAAACCGAAAGTGATGATAAAGATATATGGGATTCCTATACTTGAGAGGGCTTTATATGTTCTCAAAAATGTTGGTGTGAAGAGAGCTGTTATTGTAATTGGTTACAAAGGAGAGGTAATAAAAAGGTATTTTAACGATGAATGGGGGGGAATGCAGATAATTTATAAAGAAACAGATTGGCACGAAGATGGAATATTAAAATCTTTTATTAAAGCAAAAGAAGCTTTTAAGAATAGGTTTATATTTCTTTGTGGAGATACAATACCCGAAGAAAAAAGTTTGAAGTCAGCATTAGAAAAAGAGGGAGATGTAGTTATTGGCGCCAGAAATCTGAATGAAGATTCTGTAGTTGCTCAAGTTTCAAAAAACGGAACAGTTAAAAATATAGGGATGAGAAAGGACATGAGAAAATTCAATGCCACGGTTGCTGGAATTTCAGTTAACGAGCCTGTATTTTTTGATGCTGTTGAGGATTGTATCAAGAATAATAAATTTGACAGGCCAGATGCAATAGCTTGGATGATTAAAAAAGGACATAAAGTGAATTCTTCCGATATCTCAAACGACACGCTTTTAGAAATTGATAGTTTTGATGACCTTAAAGCAGCTAGGAAAGTCATTTTTGAAAGAGCTGTGAGGCAAAGAATAAAAAATCCGGGATTATTCAAGAAATTATTTAATTTTCCGATATCCAAACCACTTACTAAATTAGTGGCTAGAACAAACTTGAAACCAAATCAGATAACATTCATTTCATTGTTGCTTTTTATAGCTGCTGGGATTTTCTTTTCATTGAAACATTTTATTATTGGTGGAATTTTGTGCTATTCGGGCGCCATGTTCGATGCTGTTGATGGAAAGATATCCAGACTCAAATTCAAAAGTTCTTATCTTGGAAAATTTTTTGATTCCATATCTGACAGGTTTTGCGAATTAAGTGTAGTGATCGGATTAACATTCGGCATATATTTTTCATCGCATAAAAATCTAATTTTTTTATTAGGATTAATATCTACTTTCTTTATATTAGGAAGATTCTACTCACAAGGGCTATATTATGAATATATGAATGAGAGAATTCACAGCTCAAAAAAATGGAAAGGAAGCAAATCAGCCAAAATTGTAGAGCTGGCAAACAGGGATTTAAATTTTTTTATTGTGTTAATCTCTTGCTTGGTCGGCTACCCTATCGTTGGCCTGGGCTATATGGCTTTTTCTGCAGCTCTGGCTTTTTTTATCAGAACAACTCAGACAATGATAGTCCTGAAGACGACAAAAAACCAGTAGCATGAGCTCGTTCATAAATATTCAAAATGGGCGTTTTAGTGTCCTATCTACTCTGCTACCTAAAGGTTTGAGCAGGAGAGCAATTCAAATGACAAAGGAGTAAGAATAGATGAAGAAATTGTTTATCGGATTGTTATGTTTACTACTTATTTTCCTGAGTAGTGCTGCCGTACAGGAGGAGGACCTGGAAGTGCCTTTCGTGCCGACGCCATATGATGTCGTAGCGAAAATGCTAAGAATAGCAGGTGTAAGTAAGGATGATGTAGTCTACGACCTCGGTTGTGGTGACGGGCGTATCGTTATCATGGCTGCTGAAAAAATGGGCGCACGTGGTGTTGGAGTTGATATCGACCCTGAACGCATTAAGGAGAGCAGGGAAAATGCGATCAGGGCAAAAGTGACAGACAGGGTACGTTTCTTACAACAGGACCTTTTTAAGACCGATATCAGCGAAGCCACTGTAGTAACGCTTTATCTAACAGAGGAAGTTAACCTCAAGGTCCGTCCGAAACTTTTACGAGAGTTAAAACCAGGCACACGAGTTGTATCGAACGATTTTGACATGGAGGAATGGGAACCCGAGAAAACCTTAGACGTAACTAGCGATTACGAAAGCTACACTATTTATTACTGGGTTGTTCCCGCAAATGTAACGGGCACTTGGGAGTGGATCATGCCAGATAGCTCTGTCAAAGAGCGTTATATACTACAACTGGATCAGCGGTTTCAGACCGTTAATGGAATCGTCGCCATGGACACGACTAAAATGATTATAAAAGATTCGAAGCTCCTTGGAGACAGATTGCAATTCACTATAGATAAAAAGGTAAAGGGAAGAATAGAGACTATGGTGTTTGAGGGGTTCTGAGAGGCGAATCTATTGAAGGCAGTGTGGAATTGAAGTCCGGAATGATAGTAGCAAAAAGCAAGTGGCTGGCGAAGCGTCATCCTTTTACTGCTAGCCCATTTGATAATGTGCGCAATCAAATGGTTTTGGACTAACTTTTCGATTTCTTTAGGGGATCTAGTCGAAGTTTAGCATGACGCACTAAAAGGTTATTTTTTTAGTTTGACTTTGTTTGATATCATCGGCTGCAAATTAACTCGTCTCTCTCATGTTCTTCCGTAGGTTCTTGTTATTTCCAAAAGTCTATCTTTTAATGCGGGTGATAACTGCTCAGGCAAAAGTCGCCACTGCCAGTTTCCTTTACTCGTAGCTGGTCGATTCATCCTCGCCCACTCTCCCAGCCCCAGAAAATCTTGCATGGGGATTATCACCGTGTTCGCAACTGACAACATAGCCAGGCGGATAAACTCCCAATGGATTTCTTGCCCTGACACTTTTCGACCAAGGTAACGAAAGACTCTCCTCTTGTCCTCATGTTTTGCTTCTTTTTTTAGCCAGCCTCTCACTGTGTTGTTATCGTGAGTTCCTGTATAGACCACACAATTTTTATTATAAGTATGAGGCAGATAGGGATGCATAGGATCATTCTTGCCAAAGGCAAATAGAAGCACTTTCATCCCAGGAAATGCAAAATACTCCATAACCTTTTTCACATCAGGAGTGATAAAACCGAGATCTTCTGCAATGATAGGCAATCGACGGAACCGCTTATTCAGTTGATTGAAAAAGTCCAAAGCAGGTGCCTTCACCCATTTCCCTTTAACAGCCGTCTTCGCTTTAGAAGGAACTTCCCAATAGCCAACAAAGCCACGAAAATGGTCAATTCTCGCGATGTCATAAAGTTTTATGTCGTTTTCTATTCTTCGAATCCACCAACCATATCCTTCCTTCTTAAGGACATCCCATCTGTAAAGTGGATTGCCCCATAGCTGCCCTGTTTTACTGAAATAATCTGGTGGAACACCAGAAACAGCGTAAGGTCTCTTATTTTTATCCAGTTTGAATATGTCTGGACAGGTCCAACAATCGGCGCTATCATAATCCACATAAATAGGCATATCCCCGATTATACGAATCCCTTTTCCATGGCAATAAGATTTAAGTAAGAGCCACTGTTTAATAAATACATACTGAAGAAACCTGTGCATCTCAATCTCATCGTGAAGATCCTTTTTTAATGATTGAATAGCTTCAGGCTGTCTATCTCTTAGCTCAACTGGCCACTCGCTCCAAACTCGCCCTTTAAAATGAGTCTTTAACGCCATAAAAATAGCGAAATCCTCCAACCAAGAAGAATTTTCAGTACAAAATTTTTCAAACTCGTAATCGGCTTTTCTTTTTTTAAAGTTTTCAAATGCTTTGCGAAAAAGATTTTTCTTGTAAATGATAACAGCCCTATAATTGACTCTATCTTGGGGAAATTTTGGCATGGATTCCAAATCTGCTTTGTTAAGTAGGCCTTCTTGAGCCAAGAGCTCTGGACTTATCAGTAATTTATTGTTAGCAAAAGCGGATACGATATGGTAAGGGGAAGTGTCAAAAGCCGAATTCATGGCGTTTAAGGGAAGAATTTGCCAGTAACTCTGTTTAGCTTGAGAAAGGAAATCAATAAACCTGAAAGCTCCTGAGCCAAAATCTCCGATCCCATACAAAGAAGGCAGTGAAGTGACATGAAGAAGGATACCACTCGCTCTTTTTCTCACGCTTCTTCCCTATTTCCAGGTAAAACCAAGGATTGAATCGAATTCTGCAAATTGCAGAGAGAAATACCATTAAAGAATTGTAAATAAATTAAGGCATGAATCTGGCTCCAAATCAAATCCATATATAGATCTCTCCAGAAAAAACTCTCTAAATTCTATTTAAAGCTTTATTATAAATATCAATATACTTAAGGGCTGACGTCTTCCAGGAAAAATCCTCCTTCATAGCATTTCTCATAAGCCTCAACCAGAGATCTCTATTCTGATAAGCCTCAGAAGCTTTCTTTACTCCTGTGACCATAGCACGTGGTGAATATTCAGCGAATTTAAAACCATTCCCTTTTTCTGTTTCAGGATCAAATTCTTTTATAGTATCTTCCAACCCACCGGTGGCTCTCACAATGGGAATGGTCCCATACTTTAAACTGT
The DNA here is from genome assembly GCA_011773465.1 of Candidatus Aminicenantota bacterium. GTDB lineage: Bacteria > Acidobacteriota > Aminicenantia > Aminicenantales > Aminicenantaceae > SOIV01. The sequence continues at coordinate 29,886 of WVXO01000018.1, forward strand.
ACATCTGATTAAGGCCGCAGGGTTCGTAGCGCGAAGGCATCAAGAACATATCAGAGCCAGCCTCAATCTTATGGGCAAGAACAGTATCAAAAGCGATTTTCACTCCCAAACGACCCTTGTATTTTTTTCCTAATTCAGAAAATTTTTCCTCGTATTTTTCATCTCCCTTTCCCAATAAAACTAATAATAACTTCATTCTCATCAATTCATCCATCGCATTGGCAAGAATGTCAAATCCTTTCTGGTCAGCGAGTCGTGAAATTATCCCTATGACAGGAGTCTTTACTGATCCTTCTAACTCAAAAATCTCAATCAATTCCTCCTTGCAGTTCCTTTTGCCTGATATGTCTTCTGGATTATAATTAGCGGCAATGTGAGAATCTGTTTCTGGGCTCCATTCTGTATAGTCGACTCCATTTAAGACACCGTAGATGTCATTGCTTCTTTCCCTTAGAACTCCATCCAATCCGTAACCATATTCAGAAGTCTGAATCTCCCGGGCGTATTTCCCGCTAACCGTGGTTATGATGTCAGAGAATAAAATTCCCCCTTTCATGAAGTTTATCTTGCCGTAATATTCAAGCCCCTTTATTGAAAAAAACTCAGGAGGTAACTCACTAACAGCCATATATTGTTCAGGAAAAACACCTTGATAAGCCAGATTATGGATGGTGAAGATGGTTCGAGCATTACAAAAAAAAGGATCGTTTTTATACAGGCTCTTTAAGTAAACCGGCGCCAAGCTGGTCTGCCAATCGTTACAATGGATAACATCAGGCTGAAAGCCAGCTAACTTGCACAAATTCAGAATCCCCTTGCTAAAGAAGATAAACCTATCGGCGTTATCAGGATAGTCTCCTTTTGAAGTCCCGTATAACATGTCTCGGTCGAAAAATTCGTCTCGCTTGATAAAATAAATCAAAGGATTACGACCAGTCTCTGAATAAAAAACTTTATCTTTTATCAATCTTCCTCTGTGCGAAAGGTCTAATGACTTTTCAAGAGATCTTAATTTAAAATTGCCTTTCATAACTGATCGGTACATGGGCATGATGACTCGCACCTGATGTCCTAAAGAGGCGATAGCGGCTGGTAAAGAGGCCGAGACATCGGCCAATCCTCCTGTTTTAGCAAAAGGAGTAACTTCTGAGGAAGCAAATAAAATTTTCAATTTTCTCATCAGGGTTATCTCTTTAAATAAAGAATGGTTATTCCTTTTCCCATATTTTCAACAGATAGGGCTTAAACTGTTCAAAGGTTTGAGCTTGTTGTTCTATTATCTCCTCAGCCTGGTTATGGTTCATATCTTTAGTTCTATTGATAAAAGAGGCAACACGAGCATAATAAAGGGGCCGCATGATTTCCACTAGTTTTCCCCTGTCTCTTTTCCATTGATGAAAAGCTGAAGCAAAATCGTAGACAATCTTTGCCCAATCTTCTGTGGGCATGAGGAAATTTTCTGCTTTTCTTTTTTTGATTAAGCTCTTGATTGTAGCAAAGCTCTGCGGATTTATAATCTTTTCCCAAAGAACTGACAAGTTTTTAAATCCTCCCTTGAAATTTTCAATCATTCCTGGAAGATCCACCTCAAAGGCTTCGGGCTCCTTTTGAATAGGAGTTCCATACGTTGGTATGGAGATACTTTCTTCTATTTTTCGCCACTTATCCGAATAATCCCCCATCAATTGAAAAAGAGGAAAGACTACCTGCCTGAACATTGGTCCAAGGTTTTCAAGAGGATCCTTGACATCATGAACTTTGGTTCCCAGATAAGCCTGACAAATGGAAACATCCGCCAAAATGGCTGAAGTCGTCATCCAGATGTCAATCCCAAACTTTGCAATTTCAGTCATCCAGATATCTTCACCATAGTTAAAATAGCATTTGATCATACTTCTGGAGAGACCAAAATCGCCTCCAATTGGCTGACGGACTCTCTTGCCATAAAGAGCACGGGTCAAATTATAAGCGATGTTATTGGTGATGGTTGCATCGTATTTATACCGAGTGTAAACGGGCGCGACAAAGTCATGTCCATGGTTCAATACGGGATCAGCAAGAAATTTGACCCATTCAGGAGTAATGCTCCTTAGGTCAGAATCGAACAAGAGGCAGACCTTTGCTTTGAGGGAGGAGGCTGCCTCGAAAATCATTCGCAGCGCACTCCCCTTGCCCGGGATTCCTCTATATATTGTCACTATTTTTTCTATGAAGGGATGGACCGTTTTGTCCCTGGCAATTTCTCTGGAGTCGTCGGTGGAGCCGCCGTCTGATATTATGATTAAAGCCTGGAAATCTTTATAGTATTTAGCAATTCCTTCGCTTATCATATCTATGACATGTTCAATCGTGGAATCATTGTTAAAGCAGGGAATTCCCACTACCATATCAACATGATCAATCTTCTCCAAACGCCTGTTTGCCCAAGGTCTGAGTGCAGTATGAAATTTCACGATTCCTCCTTTAAAATATCAGTGAATTATTATCGCAATTCTGAGAGATAAGGGAGCCTTTATATTATATCAAAATTATTACCTAATCCTTCTTAATCATTTTTAAGTATATTTTTCTCTTGGACAGACCTGTTAAAAATTAGTCTAATTAATCTTGGCTTTTACTAAAACAGGTTCTAAGATGTTTTTTTAATCCTTATTATTTTAACACTTCTACCTTGATCAAGTCTTTCGTCAAATGCACGTTTGAGAATCTCGAGATACAGAGAGGCAGAACCGATAGTGCAGGCTATTTTCGCCCTATTTATAGAAGGAACTTTTCAACCCACTATCACCAATTGCAGGTCCATCACATTGGTAAACGTTGGTCCGGTGATGAGTAAATCGCCAAGAGGCTTAAAAAAATGATATGAATCATTTTCCAGGAGGTGATGCTCTGCGTCCAGCCCCTGCGCTTTAGCTCTGTGCACTGTTTTTCCATCAGCAAGCGCACCAGCAGCATCTGTCGGCCCATCTGTTCCATCCGTGCCACCGCTTAAAATAACCACGTCCTCCAACCCATCAATTTCGATCGCTGCGGCCAGTACAAACTCTTGATTGCGGCCACCTAATCCTTTGCCCCGAATGGTGACCGTCGTTTCCCCGCCAGAAATGACACAGGCGGGCCTGGGGGCAGGAGTGCCCGTGTTGAGAATTTCCTTAGCCAGGGCGGCATGCACTTTGGCTACTTCTTTCGCTTCGCCTTCAACGAATGAGGAATGGATCAGGCTGTTATACTTCAGTTCTTGAGCTTTCTCCCTTGCTGCCTTGAGAGCAATCACATTGCTTCCGATAATTGCATTCTGAGTCTTTTTAAAGGCAGGGTCATCGGCCTTGGGTGTTTCTTTAACCTCACCCTTAGCGCCTCTCTCTAAATGCTCGATAACAGCGACAGGGATTTTCTGCCTAAGGTTGTACTTATCCAGAATATGCAGGCAGTCGCTGAATGTGCTGGTATCAGGAGCAGTTGGTCCCGATGCAATGCTTTCTAATCTATCGCCGATGACATCAGAGAGAACCAGAGAAATTAAAGTTGATGGATAGGCCAATCGAGCCAGCTGCCCGCCTTTAACCTTTGATATGTGTTTTCGCACTGCGTTTATCTCGTGAATTGTGGCACAAACCTTTAGAAGGCACTTAGTTACCAGTTGTTTATTCTCTAAGGTTAACTCATCGACGGGACAGGGCAGCAGGGCTGATCCACCTCCGGATAGCAAACAAATAACAAGGTCCTTTTCCCCTGTTTGCTGAAGGAGTTGAATGATTTGCCTGGTGCCCTTCAAGCCGGCTTCATCCGGCACAGGGTGGCCAGCTTCAATGACACGGACTATATTTAAGGGGACATCATGCCCGTACTTGACGTTGACAGCACCGCCCTCTATTCTATCGCCGAGAATTTCTTCTATGGGCTGAGCCATTGCTGCCGATGCCTTCCCTGCTCCGACTACATAGATTCTTTTATAATTCGCAAGGTCATATGTCCGGTTTTCTACTGATAAAATGCCATCTTCAACTCTGAAATACTGCTTGACGGCAATGACAGGATCAACCGCTTTGACACCAGCTTTAAATATAGCTAAGGCATCTTTTCTTAATTTTTTTGTTCTCATTATCCAAGTTCATCATACAAGACTACAGCGAATACTTAAGTTGGGGATAATAAGCTGCTTTTACTTATCTGCTGCTAAAAATAATACCGGACTCCGATACTCCATTCTAATCCACCAAATTCTGTGCTGGGAACCAAATCAAATAATGGCGCAAGCTCAAAGAAAATATCTAAAGGTGCCTTTTCAAAAATGTAACTTACACCGAAGGGAATACGAAAACCAAATTTAGTCTCATCCTCCGTATTGAGTCTAGCTCCAAGGCCAAAACATAGAGCAGCTTTCCCCCTTTTTACCGTGATTAGGTTGAAGCTGTGAATCAGGTAATCAGCGTGCACATGAAATGACCCACCATTTCTAAAAGACCAACCAACACCGCCGTCAAAGGCGGTTTTACTTCCAACCCATTTCTTGAAGCTAATCGCGGTTGGGTCTCCTAACATAAGACCTAATCCGAAACCCATTTCCTGAGCTAACACAGCACAGGGAAAAAACATAAATATAAGCATAAAAATCACAGCAAGTCTCTTCATTTTCAAACCTCCATTTAATCTGAAATAGAAGATTGCTTTTTTACTGATATTCCCAGTAACGAATAAAAATATATAAGCTATAGAATTTGATGTCAAGCAACATGAAAATTTTTATTATTGTTTCTTAATTTTGCTTCTTATTGCCCTAAATTCTTCAGTACTTCTGCCCCTTAAAAGACAAGTCTATCCTTGGCTGCTTCTCGTTTGGCAGGCAAGCTACATATAAGATCTCTCTCAAACAAACATATCTAAGAAACTGTCGATTTGGTTTTTTAGCTGACCCTCAAAATAGTTTCTCTTTGAGATACTATCACAATCCAAGCTAAAGAAAGGGATTCCCTTTTTCTGAAATGCCTCCTTTATTATCTTTATCCGCCCGTTATTCCAGCGGCAGCCCCATTGAGCAAAGTGAAGAACGCCGTCAATCCTGTATTGCGCGGCAAGGTTTAAAAGAGTTTCTACATAATGATCAACCAACCGATTAGCGGTATTGGAAACCAATTTTTGAGCAACGGTTCTGAAGGGCTTTTCTGGATTTAGCTCAGGCCAGAAAATATGATTTACTTCCTCAAAAGCAATCGAAGCTTTCCGTTCCAACTCTAAATAATGAAAAAGGCGATTCTTAAAGTAAGGTTTAATATGGAGCCAGAGCAGTCTGTATTTTTCTTCCCCAATTGGGGTGATTTTCTTTGCTACTCTGTTTTCCAGTTCTTGAGCCATACTCCGATAAATTTCCAGCGCTTCCTTAGATCCAAAGCCAATGCCGATCATGTAGAGGTAGCCGAGGGCTTCGCTTCCTCTCATAGGAGAGGGTACTGCACGGCGAAGCTCATTATCCCGCAGGGCAAACCCTCGGGCTTTGTTCGAGAGCTCGATTGCTTTTGCCAGTTTCTCTTTTTTTAATTTCTGACCTGTTATTTCTCTCAGGCTGAGGGCAATCTCCTCCAGCTGCTCTGCCACGTAGGAGAGAGCTTCTTCTCCTCTCTCTTGAGGGATATCAATTAAGAAGTATTCACAGTCATAAACGCGACTTGCTGTAGAGACCATTTTAGCTCCTGCATCGCAGAGATGAGAGGCAGCAATAACAGCAGAGGGCTGGGGGGAAGTCTATCTAAAACTGCGCCGGCGGCACAGCGCCGGACTGAACATGTTTCAGGAGGATGAAAATTCTTTTCAGCAACGGCCAAGTACTCATCGCCCAAACCATAACTAGCCAAGAAAGTAGCGACTGATTCAACATTAATGGGGATTACATCAAGAGCGTACAAAATTTCAGAAGGACACCAGATAGAAGTGAGAACTACAGGTTTTTCAGCGCGAAGGGCTTTATTGCTGAAATTTATCACTATATCAGCCATTTTGCTTGTGGCCTTAAGACGCATACCCCCTCTTCTGGCTAAGTTCAGGAGTTTCGCCTTAATATAAAAGCTTTCTTTCTTCAACATGTCTTTGGTTATTTTCCTCTCTTTTTCCCTCATTTTTTCTGCACTCTTTAAAGCATTTCTATAAACGCCTCAATTCTTGTTCTTATCTGACCAAGGTTTCCTCCCGGAAAATCATTCTCAATCTGGTGCACAGGAACACGCATTTTTTGGAAGAAGTTTCTATAAAAAGGATAATCGTAGAGATGATTATCACAGAATTTAAGCGTCTGATATATGATTCCATCAACTTTATATTCTTTAGCAAGTTTCTTTGCTACCTCAAGGCGAAGTCCTGTCCTTTTCATCCGAGCGCAGGGAGCCTTGAGAAGATAGCGCGTGCTTATAGCTTTGATGAGATCATTTGTTTGTTCTATATTTCCTGCGAAGTAACGACTCCCAGAACACATGTCATCGCAGACAACATGAGCTCCTGTTTCTTCGACGATTTCAATAAGCTGGGAGTTATGGAGAAGAGAACCTACAATCATGATTCTCGGCCCCTCAAGCTCCGATGTTTCCGGCGCTTTATTTCTTATCTCTTCAATAAATTTTTTAAGCTCTTTATTAAAAACCTTTTAAACATCCTTTGGCTTGCCTGGAGAATTTTGAAGACCGAAGTTCCCTTTAAACCGAGATGCTCACTCTTTCTCAGTTCGTAGAGTTCTCTCATTAAATCCCTGCTCTTGTTGTAAATATCTATCGCTTCAGCAATGTCTGACTCTTTTATCTTGCGTCCTATGTGACTCTCTAGGGCGATTATGAGCTTTTGAATTTCCTGCTTAAAATAATCAACAGCTAGGGGGCTGGTAATCCTGGGGAGATTTATAAAATGGACAAAGGAGCATGAGGAAACGTATTTTCGCCAGATATGATAAAGACTGCGCAGGGCATCGCAAGAATTAACGATAACAATTCCTTTCAGCTGTTTCTCTTCCATCCTCAACCCCATGTCCAGATAAATCCGAACATAAGGACAAAGATTATGGTGCAGATAAGTATCAGCCAACTTAGTTGAAGGGTTATTTTCGTTAAGGCGAAAGGGATGAAAGCCTGCAGCATAAATAATTTCTTCAGGTGTATAAGTGCAAACCCAGCCAATCAAGGGGAGCTTAGGCTTTGGGCCTTGTTCGGAAAATTTTATTTCAGTCATAAAAGCTATCTTTCCAAAAATATGAATTAAGATTTTTAATGCAAATCTCTTCCTAAATCAAGGGATTATTTTAAAAAAAATAAAAAAAATAGGACAGGATGCTCTTTATTTCCAAAAGGTATCCTGATTTCTTCCTATTGGAAATTCCTGTTAAAAAAAAGTTGCCTGTCCCCTTTTTATAAAGTTTGGAGGGCGGCTATTTACTTTTGTTCTTTAACTTTCAAACTCATTTATAATAAGATATATTTAGAAATTCGAAGGGAAAGAAAACAAGAATTTAAAGAGAACAAAGAAAGACTTCTAAAAAAGGAGCACAAAGAATGAAACTTGAAAAATTATACAGAAAAGCTGTTGAGATAGGGATTGAAAACGATTTAAGAGGAAAATCGGAGATAAAAACAATCTTGAAAGAAGAAAAAGAAAAATACAAAAAGCTCAACGGTGAAGAGGTTGAATACTATGATAAGGATAGGTTGTTTAATCCATTTTCAGATACAAGAGTTTTACACGGAGACTTGAATACAGAAGTCAAGAAAGTAATAGTGGGGATCGATATGGAAGTCGGAGAGATAATCTTTACCTATCTTCTCAACAAGGACCAGGATCAAAAAATCGACTTGATCATCGCTCATCACCCTGAAGGCTATGCCCTTGCCCAGTTATATGACGTCATGAAGCTACAAGCTGACTTATTGGCGAGTTATGGAATAACCGTCAGCGTAGCCGAACAATTGTTGGAAAAAAGAATAAGCGAAATAGAAAGAAGACTCATGCCTGTGAACCATAACAGGTCTGTAGATATCGCCAGGGTTTTAGGAATTCCGATGATGTGCATCCATACACCTGCCGACAACTGCGTTACAAATTACCTGAAAAAAACATTCGAAAAAGAAAAACCCTATAAGCTAAAAGATTTGCTGAAAATCCTAAAGAATATTCCTGAATACAAAAAATTAGCCAAGTTACAAGTCCCTCCCAAGATAGTGAGCGGATCAGAAGACAGCAAATGTGGAAAAATATTTGTCGATATGACAGGAGGCACAGAAGGCTCGAAAGAAATCTTTGAGAAATACGCGAACAGCGGAGTCAGCACGCTAGTCGGCATGCACCTGAGCGAGGAACATCTCGAAAATGCAAAGAAGGCAAAACTGAATGTTATCATTGCTGGACATATTTCAAGCGATGTTCTGGGCTTTAACCTCCTGTTTGATGAACTGGAAAAAGAAGAAAAATTGGAATTTATCGGAATATCAGGATTCGAGCGAATCAGGAAATTAAATAAATAAATAAAATCCCTCCATCAAAGGTTATATCCATTTCTTGTAGGTGCTTGATTTATCAAACACACATTTTTGATCATAAGAAATAAATAAGGTGGGTTTGATGAATCAAACCCCTACGTTAACAATTAAAAGGTGGGTTTGATGAATCAAGGCCCTGTAACAAAACCGGGCTTGATAAATCAAGCCACTACATTAATTATGCCTCTTTAAGGCGGGCGTAGGTGCTTTCCAAGTAAATATCAGGGTTGCCAAGAAAATGATTATTCCGGCCAAAAGATACATTTGTCTGTATCCGTACAGGTCAGAGATCCAGCCAAAAAAGACGGAGCCAAATCCCATTCCTATATCAAAAAAAGCCAGGTAAAGACTTATAGCCAATCCTTTATTCTCTCGACCCAGGATATCAATAATATAGGTTGTCAAAGCAGGAAAGATAAGCCCCTGGCCAAAACCTCCGATTATGCCTGCTATGATAAACATCCAGAAGGATTTAACCTGAGAAATCAGAAGAAAGTTGAGGCTGATGATACAAACGGCAGGAAGGATGACCTGCTTTCGGCCATACTTATCAGATAAACCACCGATTCCGAGGCGAGTTAGAACAGCCGCCCCTGAAAAGCAGAGAAAAAAAGGCCCCACTCTCTCAAAAGGGATTGATTTTCCGAATAGAGCGATGAAATAAACAACCGCTCCCCTGGTTGCTCCCTGGGAAATGGTCAACATTGATATAAGGAGAATAGTGATGATTGAAATATTCATGAAGGATTTTGACTTAAGGAAATGCTGGGAATTATCGGGTCTCGCGACTTCCCTGGTTAGCGAAACGCATAAGAAAGAAGCAAAAAGAAAGCCTAAACTTGTGTTAAAAAGCGCACTGTAGCCAAATCGATTGATGACTTCCTCAGCAACAACGGGGCCTAGAGCAACAGAAATAAGACCAGCCACTCCGATTATGCCCATAGAACGAGCTAATCTTTCCACTGGCGCTAAATCTGAGCACATAGTCAAAGTGGCTGTCATACTGATACCCCAGCCTATACCTGTCAGGGCTCTTAAAATAATCGGCAAGAATCCTGCGTCTTTGATGAGGTGAAAAAATGGTAAAACCAAAATTAAGAATCCTATTCCAAAGAGAGATATATTCTTTCTGCCTTTTACATCAACTAAGCGTCCGAAAATCGGCCGAAAAAAAATGGCCATAAGACTGTGAATGCCCATAATCAATCCTATCTGGCTCTTTGAAGGATTGAACTGTTTGAGGAAAAGAGGAAACAGGAAAAAAAGGGTTATGCTCATGAATAAAAAGAAATACCCAAACAAAGCAATAATAAAATGTCTGTTCCAGAATGACTTCATTTTCTCCGGCTTTAAATTTTTCCTAAAAGAATATCTATTTCAGATTTAGTAGTGTATTAAAAGAAAAACACCAGGTAAAGAAAAATTAGTATGAGATAGAGTGCTGGCTGTCTTGGGTATGGGGAAAATAAGTGAAAAGGGGATAATGAAGGAGGGTTATATTAACCCTGCCCAGCCAGCAAAACAAGGTTTAATTTAATTATATCAGACCTCAAAAAAAAAGCAATATTTTCATAAAAATTCCCTGCTGAACAGAAAAATTTTAATATATTTTGATGATCGACTCCACCTCAAATAAAATATAAAGAATAGGTAAAAAGATGATCATCCCCCAAAATACCATCCTTTTTATGTAGAGATTGGAATTATTAGAGGTGGGTTTGATAAATCAAGCCCCTACAAATAAATCAAATCCATAAATGAATAATTAATCAGAAATGATTTTGTGGGTGACAACCACGCCCCGTTCCTTCAAAGCATCCATGAGAGGTTGGTACAATTCGGCCTGAAAGATTTCTTCAGGAAAGAGGCTCCCTCTCTGGACAATCTTCCCCGAAGTAATCATCTGGGCAGCAATAGAAGCAGGAAAGCTTGTTGTTTTTCCCATGGAAGTATAATTCTTCTCTGAGTCATAAAAGTCTATCATTTCAAAGATATGGGTTGTGGGCTTACCTGATTTCTTCCCTTCGACAGTTATCCTTAGTAAAGTCACATCTCTCTCTGTTTCTAATTTCATCTCTGAATCTAAAAGGGCCTCGAGGAGTTCTCGAGGAATAATCTTCTTGTTATGAAGTGTGATGGGATGACGTGAAAAAAGGCCGCATTCCTTGAGGGTTTCAATACCTTGAGCATGGCCTTTATGGCGAATCGTTTTTTCAGCAAGTTCGCCTTTTATTTTCCTCTTCATTGTATGAACAAGAGAATTTAACCCGTCTGTGTAAAAGCATTCCATCTCTGAAAAAGGATGAGGAAACTGGATAGATTCTAATCCAGATAATGGTGGGACCTCTTTTATTTTTCCCTTCATAAGAACTAAAGCTTTCCTTTCATAAAAATCGAGAAGACTCTCAACCGCATACAAAATCCTATAATTTAGAGGAGGCTTGGGATGAACAGGATTTCCTCCCACATAAATCATGGCTTTTTCTACCTCATCCAGCAGATGAGCTCCCCTTCCCACACAAATATTGGTAATACCCGGAGAAACTCCCAAACCAGAAATGAGAGTTACGCTTTTTTTCTTGGCCTCAGAATCATATCTAAGGCGATCTAAGGGCTTCTCGCCTACTAAATCCACAAAATGAACTCCTTTAAGGACCGCTGTTTCAAGTGCTAAAAAACTCTGTTTATGGAGAAGAGCAGCTAAAGCAACATCCTGCCCCTTAAAAATCTCTTGCCTCTGTTTCTCTTTCTCCAAATTTCTTTGCAGAGGAATTAGCCTCTCGCTACCTATGAATTTTTTAGCTTTTTGCAGCTGTTTTGAACTGATATCGACAAGAGTGACCGCATTTTGATCATCAGACTCAATAAGATCTTTGGCCAAAACAATGCCCATCTTTCCTGCACCCATGACAAGATACCGACTCATTTCTCTCTCCTAAAACATTCCTATAATCAGATAAATGATGCAAGCAATAAATGCCACTGCCAAAGCATAATAGATCTGGGTTCTCACGTGATCCATATGGTCACAAGCGCTACCCAAAGAAGAGAGGACTGTGGTATCTGAGAGAGGAGAGCAGTGATCCCCAAACACTCCGCCTCCAGCCGTGGCAGCAATGGTTCCTAAAACAAGAACTGATACCTGCCCCTGGCTGAATTCAAAAGCCAAGGGCACAGCAATCGGAATAACGATAGCATATGTTCCCCAAGAAGTTCCGGTTGCGAAACTGATAAAAGCGCTAAGAATAAAAACCAAAAATGGCAACAATCCAGGATTAAACCATCCCTCAGTTACACTTATGACGTACTGGGCAGTTCCCATTTCTCTGCTTACGCTATTAATGGCATAGGCAAAAGCCAGGATCAAAACGGCTGGCATGACTCCTTTGATTCCTGCTAGCATCGATTTCATCAGGCCGGCCAGGCTGTCAACTTTCTGGAAGAACATGACTACACCCAGTGCTGCTGCAGCCAACATGAAGCTATTCAGAACGCGAGCTTGACCTGTAAGGATAAAAGATCCCAAATTGAAAGCGATCACAATCAGCACAGGAGTAAAAAAATTCAGCCAGATATTAGGTCGACCTTTTTCTGAGACCTGAAGGTTTGTTAGCTCAAAGCTCATCATGGGCACAGAACCTGAACGGAGAACTTGACCCGTCTCCATAGCTCTATGTTCTGCCCTTCGCATGGGTCCAAAATCAGGGAAAAGCTTCAGAGTAATCAATCCGACCATAATAACAGACAAGATAGCGTAAAAATTAAAGGGAATAGACTTAATAAAAAGAGACATGGCCGCCTCTTTACTTGCTGCATAGCCCGTGACTACCAGAAGCCCGCTTATGTAAACAGCCCATCCTGTAATGGGAGCTAAGACACTCACAGGAGCTGAAGTAGAGTCGCAGATATAAGCCAGTTTTTCTCTTGATATTTTATGTCGGTCTGTCAATTTTCGCATCACTGGTCCGACAAAAAGAGGGCTAAAATAATCGCTGAAAAAAATGAACATCCCCAACACCCACCCCAGAAATTGCGTTTGTCTCCGAGTTTTTGTTATGAATTTTACCTTCTGGGAAAACATATTCACTGCCCCGCATCTCTGGTAGAAAGCCACCAGTATTCCGATGCAGATCTCTATCAAACAGACCCACATGAAATCTCTATTCCCCAATGTTTTTGCTAGTAGCTCAGGAAATCCACCTGCTCCCTGCCCCATCAGAAGTACTCCTGTCAAACAGGCTACTGCCAAGCTGAAAACAGGCTCTCGAGTGAGGAAAGCTAACAAAATAGCCAGAAGAGGAGGGATTAAGGAAAGCCATCCATAATTCATAGCTTTATTCCCATTTTAAGCTTCGAATCACGAATAAAATCATACATTCTTTGAGAATGCAATAGATAATTTTTTAAGCCCGTGGAATTTTTTGATCGGCAAGGAATGATTTTTTCTTATAATACCATTGCTGCCGAAGGATTTTAAGGGGATAAAGAGAGATTATAGCTTTTTTCTTTTACGTTTGTTACTTAACTATCTTTTTTCTTTAATCTCTTGGACAAAGCTCTGATGAATATAGCCTGAAATGATAAGTCCCTCTTCATCTGGAGGAAGATTTACGAGATACCATTCCCCTGCTTTTCCTATTGCTTGAAGGGAAATTCCCAACTGAACCTGATGAATTACCTCGCTTGTAAAATCGGGCTCTGCTCTAATGTTTGTTTTCTCTAATAAAACCTGGATATTTTTAGGAGATTCAAATAAAACTTCTTCTACTACCTCCAGCTCCTTTAGCTGCTTTTCTGGCTCCTCTTTTTCTTCTTCCTCAACCTCGGGAACATCATACATCACTTCCACTGCAGACGCACGGATAAATCCAGTGAAGTTTATAAATTTCTTTTCAGAATAGAAAGAAACATAATACCAGTCCTCTCGTATTCTTTCTGTTGAGAGAAGACTAAGGATAGCTCCCCTCTCTGCCGTTTCAATTATGGGGCTCTCTAAGTCTGGGTCGAGATATATACCTGCCCTTACCGCGATGACTATCATTTTATCTTGTTGCGGCAATAATGGAGATAGAAATAATAAGAATATTAAAACAGACATAAATATTGTTTTTTTCATTATTATCCCCGGCCGTGTGCTATTTGTTGTCACTATTTATGAAGTTAAGTATAGCATAAAAAAAATCAGAGTCAAATTTCGATCCACTTTTGCGGTTCGGAGTCCTAACTTTTCTCTTTTTTCTGCCCCTTGCGAAAGCCTCTTTATCCTGCGATTAATCAGCAAAGCAGGAAAATCACCCCCAAAATCATCTTAAGAGGCGATTGATAATCTTGGTGGGCTGTGCGAATATGTGCTCGCCTTGTTTTTGCTGGCTGGGCAAGGTCAAGCCCACTAAAAAACATTCCATAATCCTCCTTCTGCTTATCTTCCCTAAACAGCCAGCATTCTATCCCCTTTCTAGATAGAAAAAATTCACCCTGCAAATCACCGCGGAAGGTGATTGTAATTGCCAGTCTTTTTTGTCAATCTAAAAGAGCCTTGTTTAGCTGGCTGGACAAGGCTCCTATCTCCTCCTTCTCCAACCCTAAATAATCCTCAACAGCCAGCCTCTCTATTTTGCCCGTTTCTTTCGCGAATCAAGAATTTCCTTGGACCAAATTACCTTCCCTGAGAGGCGATAATCCGCATCAACGTTAAACCTTTAATCCTTCAAACTTTTCCCACTTTTCCTCTGTTTCTTTTATTACTCTCCTGAATAGGGCTGAAAATTCTTTAACTTCTTCCTTTCTCAACCTCGAAAATCTCACTATTATCCACAGAAGCTTTTCAAAAGACAACTCTTTTAGTATTCCATTTTGAAGATCATTTATTTCGTTATAGCGGCTGTCTGAGACCTTAAGATGTTTTCTCTTTTTTTGAAGATCAAAGAGCAAGTTATTAATTCCATCATATATTCTGCTTTCTAGTATCTGCTCGATCGAAATAAAAAGTTGCTTTTCCATTATTACCTCATCTATTAAGAATTTTTCTTATTCTCAACCGCCTTAATCTTTTTCAATCTAGGATAAAAACCTTTGCACCTTTTTCAGTATAAGCAAGATGTGGATTAACATCATCATCAGCAGCTTGAAAACTCATTCCAGAATCTAGCTTAAATTCTCTACCATCTTTAAGCTCGCACGTCAGTTCACCTTCTAAAACGAGCAAAATATGACCACGACTACACCAATGGTCCGCCTTATATGCGGGAGAATATTCAATCATTCTGACGCGGATATTGCCAACTTCGAAAGTTCGCCAAAAAGAAGTTCCTGTTTCTCCCTTATATTCAGTAGGTACAATCTTACTCCAATCGGTCACGGAAAACGGCACATCCTGAATTTCCATTTCTCCTCCTTTCTTGTTGATAGACTGACGAAATTGTTACTTGACTTTTCAAAGCATTTGAAACTGTTTATTATATATTTTTTTACCCTATTAAAATAGGAAGGAAATCCAGAAGAAAAAATTGTTCAAATCGAAAAGATTAAGATGGACGTTGATATCCGTGCTTATCATCACGCCGCTAGGCTTTTATAGCAAGTTTTACAATGGCCAAGCTGCACGCTGGGTGAATGACTCTCTTGGAGGCGTATTGTATGTTATCTTCTGGTGCCTGTTCGCTTTTTTGTTCTTGAGTGATACTAAGCCCTGGAAAATTGCTACTATAGTATTTGCCATCACCTGCTCTTTAGAGTTTCTGCAGTTATGGCACCTTCCTTTTTTAGAATTTCTTAGAAGTTATTTCCTTGGAAGAACACTTCTGGGTACTTCTTTCACTTGGAGTGATTTCCCGTATTATCTTGTGGGATGCGGAATAGGATGGCTGTGGATGAAATCTCTACAAAAACGCTCTAGATAAAGTCAACACGAATCTTCCTCAAACTGTATTCCCGTCGGGTAGATAATCCATCAAAGCACCATTTACACAATAGAGAGGCAGTGGCAAACCGGCTTCCACCTGCATCAAAAATCTACTTGATAAAATATGTAAAGCCTATGCTAAAATGTATAAAATGGCCGTTTTCTCCTGGATTATATAAAAATCCAACTTCAGGACGGATGGCCCATTTTTCTAGATTTGTACTGATCGCAGTACCCAGATTAAAAGCAACCAGTGTGTCTTGCTCGCCCTTTAGTGGAATCAATACCTTTGCAGAAGGATTAAACTCAATGTATTTGCTGATGGGTAGAGTAATAAGTAATGTTGGATGGATTTGCCAGGTTTCAGAAACTTCAATGTCTTCACCAAAAGCAAATCCAATTGGAACATAGGCTGCCACCATATCTTTTACTACACTGAATTTTGGACCGAATCCAAGAACATTTACTCCTAAAGATTCACCGCCATCCATGTCTTGGATGTCAACACTTACACGCTCATAACGCAAACGAAAATCCATCATGCTACTAACACCTAGACCTGCCTGAATGCCATAGTGGTTCTGAACATGCCCTGATTCATCTTCGGAAGAAAAAGATACTGAGGAAAAGCTAGGCGTAACTTCAAGATGTCCAGGCCCAACCAGTTTTGCACTCTGCAATTCAGAAAAAACTGGCGCACACCCTGGGAATATGACTGTTAGGCAAACCAGCAGGAAGATAATCAAGGTAAATTGGCATACATAACAGATCTTTAAACCAGGTTTCAAAAATAAATCTAGGTTTTTTGATTGTCTCATCGATTAACCTCCTAATGTCTTGTTGAGAGAAAATTCCTTTTAGTATTAGAAGAATAGATACTAAGGCTCCGAATTTTTTTTTACTCATTTCAATCCTCCTCTTGTAGCTTTTTCTTCCACTAGCAATTTAAACTTTAGCAAGAGGAAAGTTGTTAAAAATATGTTAAGAGTTTGTAAAGAATTTGTCAAAACTGCTGCCCTTTTGCTGAGAATTCTCTATAAAGTGAAAATTATCCTTAATCACAATTGATAAAAAAATAAATATTTTCAACTTTTATATTTCTGTTGCGACCAAACTTGCGTGGAGGGATTAAAAACCATGAGAAAATGCAAGTTTGAAGTTCTAATCGATAATTATTTACTGAATAGATTAGATGAGGACAAAAAGAAAAAATTTGAGGAGCATTATTTTAACTGTTCCTATTGTTTTGAGAAAATGGTGGAAAGAGACGAGCTTATTTCCATCATAAAGTATAAAGGGGATATGATATTTCAAGATAAACACTTGGCGGAAAAGGCAGAAGGAGCAACCCAGCTTGAAAAAATCGTTTCCCTTCTTACTCCTAAGCAGTGGGCAACGGCAGCTGTTTCGGCATTTCTGCTCCTCATCATCTGCTGTTTCCTCTTCTATGTCATCCCTAATCGCGGGCCAACTCCGCCCTCATTCTCCATATCGGATAGTAGCACTGAAAGGGGAGCACAAATAAAAATAAAAGTCGTCCCCTCAAAAATTGAATGGTCAAAATTGAATGAAGATGCAGAATACAAAATCTACATTTACAACAACGGGGACAAACTGTGGTCAACCGCAACAAAAGAAAATTTCATTGTTCTGCCAGAAGAAGTTAAAAACCGCATGACATTGGGAGAAATATATTCCTGCGAGGTAAAGGCGTTTTCTGCCCAAGGCTCCCTTATAGCTTCCGGCAAGACTCAGTTCAAGATTCGAAGATCCGAGTAGAGCACTATCTTTCCACTTTCCCATCCTGAAAATATTACACTCAAATCCTCTTCTTTTTTTTCTTTCAATCTAGATTCTCATCTCGATTCTTGGCCATGATCTATGGCATTAATTAAGGATACGATGAGGTGCGAAACTGTAGCTTAGCTAATCGATTGCAGCTGTCCAAATCCTTTGACGACATACAAGTATCTTTAGCCTCCCGTGGCTCCTCATTGTAGCTGACAGATATAAAATTGAAAGTATCCTCTAACGCCTATCTTCTGCATATTTTTCTAACAATCTAATTAATAAACTTGCCAAGGCTAAGTACTCAATAGCTCTGTTTCGGTCATCAAGTAAAACATTATCATGAGCTTTTCTATTTCTTATCCCAACTATTCCTTTGTATAAAAACATTAGACCTCTTTGCTCATCTTTCTCTTCGTCAGAACTTAAATCATTAAATTTAATGATAGGGTCTTTATTATCGCATCCAAATGCTTGATTCATTAAGCTATCTCCATCATAAACTTTCCCAGTGAGACTTTTAACCTTTGCCTTTACTTCTTTAATCACTTTTTTAAAAGCTTCTTCTACGGCTTGAGCATAATGTTTATCTTCATATAGTTTTTGGCTCACCTCTTTTATTTTGGGGCTAAAATCGTAATGTTCTAATGCAGTCAACCTGCTTGCATCTACCTCTCTAGTTTCTTTGAATCGTTCAGCCTCTGATAAAAATCCTTCTAGAAGAGCCTTCCTCTCGTTTAAATCTTTTACATATAATTGCTGCTGATGTCGTGGGTTGCTTGCCATTTTTCTAGGGCCAGACATTTTAAATAAATTGACATATGGTTCATCAAATAATTTCTTAATTAATTTCAGGGTTGCAGCTTCCCAAATTCTAAATTCTGGGCCATAAGCAACTCGACTCTTTAAGTTTTCAATTTCATCAATCTGTTCTTTTAATATCTTTATTTGTTTTATTTCCATTTTTTACCTCCTTGCTTGGTTTTATTATACGCAAACCATAGCTTAAGAATTATCGCAAGCTGTCCAAATTTAGTTGAAACGAAACAGCTAGTAGAAGTAGGTCATTTAGTCTAGGTCGAAATTACACTTGGGACATTTCATTCCCATTATTCCCCTAGATTACTCGGCAAAAGAATATCAATTTATGAAAGAAGTGTCAATTTTTATGGAAAGAAGAGTTCAGCCCATGTGCCACGCACGTGACAAAAATGACTAAAAATTGCTAAAAATATGATACTGGAACTAAAAGAAGGATTAAAGGTAAGTCGCTGATAATATTGATATTTTTCTTAAAATCAAGGCCTTATGCATTTGGCTAGTCATCGTCTTGCGAACGCTGCGCTCTCCCAACTAAGCTAACCGCCCACTCTATATGGGTCCATGAAATTGGACTTAAAGAATTTAGCACTTTAAAAGGGCTTTTTCTACAGTTCTGCGGCTAATGCAGGCGCAAAAATCACATATAAATTAAGATAACGAACGGCTTAGTCTAAGTGCTAAATTCCAACCCTGGACTTTCGGATCTATTAGTTTACATAACCGGGCTTAGACGACGCAAATAAATGCACAAAATTACTGGCCTTTCAGCCCAGACAGCCTCTTCCTCGCATCCTCAACCTCAGGAATACCAGGGTCAGCGTTTTTCCAGAGGTCAAGGAATTTTGAGTAATGTTCAATGGCTTTGGTATTGTCGCCTTGCTGTTCGTAGATCTTACCGAGCATGTAGAAGGATTTGGCATAGATGTCGCCATGAAAGAGTCTTCCATTTGTTAGATTAAGTATCTTTTCGTACTCCTCCCGAGCTTTCTTCAGGTCTCCAGCCCTAAAATAAGTTACAGCTAAAGCTTCTATAAATAATCCATGTCTATGGTGATGAGAATGTTGAAAGGGTAACAAATTTATCGCTTTATCAAGATATTCTATCGCTTTGGTAAAATTCTCCTTTTCTAGCTCAATCCTGCCAACCAGATGATAGTAAAGTCTTATCAGATTCTTGTTCATTCCTTCTTCAATTAATTCTTTAAGCTCATATGCAGCCTTCTGTGCTTCCTCTATTGATTTTTTATTAATATAGGCAAGTCCCCTAAAAAATAAAGCAATTCTTCCCTGGATAGGATCATTCATCAATGTATCAAATTCCCTCAAAGCTTCTTCAGGATTTCCTGAGGCTAAAAGTCCATAACCTAAGAATTTATGGAATCTATTTTCTGCTGACCTATCATCATTTCTTTTTGCTGTTACAATTCCTTGCTGTATAAGCTTTTTTAATTTTTTAAATCTTCCTTTATACAAATATAGACATCTAAACCTACCTATTCCATATCCATAATCTGCTGGGCCTTCTCTCTCCTTAAACTTCTGGTACTTCTCTTCAGCTTTAATCAAGTCCCCTTTACAAAGGTAAATATCACCCTTTATCCGGAAAAAACGACTTTCAGTTGGATCAATAGACAAAGCTTTATCTGCCTCAACAAGGGCAAGATCATATTTCCCTTGAGTAAGGTAATTTATAGCTAAATCGCCATGGATCAATGCATGATCAGGGAAATTATTTAGATAATTCTTAAGTACTTCTTCGGCCTTTTCATAAAGCCCCTTAGCTCTGTAGGCATCAGCTTGATTTGCATAGGGAGCATAGATTTCAGGCGTAATTTGGATACACGTTTCAAATCGCTCTATGGCCTTATCCCACTCTTCTATGTTAAAATACAATATCCCTAAGTTTTCATTCCCTATCAAATCATCTGGGTACAGCTCCAATAATTTATTATATGCCTCGAATGCTTTAGCATGTGTTTTCACTGATTTTCCATAGAAATCTCCCTGGATTTGAAAGCGTTCTCTTTCCGACACTCGATCTATCAATTCAATGGCCTTTTGAAGCCATTTCTTCCCCTCAGATTCATACCTCATATTCCAATAAGCCTTTGCCATGCTTCTGTAAGCGGTAGCAAACTGGGGGTCAATGGCTACTGCTCTTTCATAAAATTGGACAGCTTTGCGATTATCTCCCATATGCTGATATTTTTGCCCCTCACTATAATATTTATACGCTTCAGGAGAGTTGGTTGTGATCTTCCCAATTTCTCTATCTATATCACTGGCTATCTCTTCTATAGAAAGCCTAAAATTCGCCTTGATTCTTCTTGTTAGTTCGTCCACTTTGGGAAAAACCTCTTCTTCGCCTCTTGCCTCCACCCTATCCGAGCCGATGAGTTCTCCTGTTTTGGCTTCTTGAAGAACAACATCAATCCTAAATGTCTCGCCCATCTTGGCATACTTTCCCAGCAATAGATGGTTGACTCTTCCCTTTTCCGCTATCTTCTTCAAAACAGCTGCAGAATAAGTTTTTGTATCGAGCTGATTTAGCTCACTTAAGATTTCAAATAATTTGTCCCCGCTTAAAATCCTCAAGTACTTGGATTGTGATAGGTCAGTGATTAACAAATCAGAGAGCATTTTTCTCAAATGATCCAGATTTTCATCTCCAGTGTTGTTTTCGAAGTAAATAACAGCAAGAGATGGTTTACCAGATGAGTCTGACGGGACTACTTCTTTTTGGGGAAGAAGCTGCCAGATAACAATCGCAATAATGGCAAGAGAGACAACCACAGAAGGAATGAAGATCTTCTTTCGGATAAGTATGGCAATGAAAGTCTCTCGCCTGGGGAGAATCTTTGTACCAAGGGGAAGGCCATCCTCAATATTGTGTAGATCATTGAGAAGCGCCTCCGCCGTCTGATACCTCCTCTCTCTCTTCTTCTCCATGCATATCAGGATCAAACGACTGAGATTTTCTGAAATCTCTGGATTGAGCTTCTTTGGATTTGAAGGCAGCTTTGTTTTATGTTTTATAGCTACGCTAAAAGCCGTATCCCCCTTAAAAGGAACACTCCCTGTTACCATCTCATACAGAATGACTCCTAAGGAATAGATATCCGATCTCTGGTCTGCTTCCTCTCCCTCTGCCTGCTCAGGCGAGAGGTAATCAGGAGTACCGATCATGACTCCTGCTTTTGTGATTCCAGGAGCCTCGAACGAGCGGGCTATCCCAAAATCCATGATCTTCGCGTTGCCATCCTTGTCAATCATGATGTTCTGAGGCTTCAAATCCCGGTGCACGACGCCCAGCCTATGGGCCTCAACCAAGCCTTCACATACCTCCTTGGCTATAAGTATTGCTTCATTGTCAGCTAGTTTTCCTTTTCTTCTTACCAAGCTCTTCAGATCCTCACCCAGAACATACTCCATAATTATGTAAGGAGTCTCTTCCTCTTTTGCAAGGTGGTACATCCGGCACACGTTTTTGTGAGAGATCTGACGGGCGAATTTTAACTCATTCCGGAAGCGGTCAACTATGCTTTCATCAGAAGCGATTTCAGGTTTTAAGAGTTTTACGGCAACTTCCTCGTTAATCTCTTTATCATGAGCCCTGTAAACTCGGCCCATGCCTCCTTTTCCAAGCTCCTCGATGATCTCGTATCTTTCTGCGAAAATTTTTCCTCTTGTTAATGCTTCTCTTTGTGTTTCAAGAGTTTTGGTAGGAGAGACTTTGATATCCTCGGCTGAGATAAGTTGTGTGCCACACTCTTTACAGAACTTGGAATCAGATGGGCTATCAAAATGACAATTAGGACACTTAGTACCCATACTTTTCCCGCTTGTTTAGTTCGGAGAAAGAATACCAATTTGGGGAAAAGGAGTCAAATTTATTCACACCATATCCCCTCGGATTTCATGGATGAATCTATTCAATTTGACACTAGGTCTCACTTATTGTTATTTTATTACCTTACATTCAAGGGGTATAATAGGAATGAAGTGTCTTAAATGTCATTCTTATAATCACGACGATACTATTTATTGTGGTAAATGTGCCACACCTCTTAATCATATAGCAAAAACCCCTGTCGCTGCCACCAGAACTCTTCAAAAACCTGTATCAGAACTCCAGATTGAAAGCATACATGCAACAAGATTTAAAATCACTGAAATTTTAGGAAAAGGAGGAAAAATGAAAAAAATCATAAAATTCTTTTTCATCATGCTTTTAGCTTTTGTTCTAACATCTATAACTTTCGCCCAAGGAAGACAGACAGGTTCAATCCACGGCACAGTCGTAGACGAGCAAAGAAATCCCCTCCCAGGAGCTACCGTAACCCTTGCTGGCCCAGCAGTTATGGGAACCAAAACCTATGTATCCAGCGAGACGGGAAAATTCCGTTTTCCTTCCCTTTTACCTGGCTCAGAATATGAAGTAAGAGTCCAAATGCCTGGGTTTAACATCACAACCAGACGAGGCTTAATAGTCAGCGTTGGAAAAACAACTGAAATAATCATAACACTAGTGATGACAACTATAGAAAAAGAAGTAACCGTAACGGCTGTATCGCCAGTAGTAGATATCGAGACTTCAAAAGTCAGTGTCCACTACGACAGTGAATTCCTTGCAAGTATCCCTATGAGTCGAGACCTGTATGGTATCCAGAACTCCATCCCTGGTGCCATTTCTGAAGGAGTTGATTACCGCCGGACCTCCTCTATACTCGGAGGGACGGTCCGGAGTCAGCTCTACCAGCTGGACGGTGTTCCGATGAATGATCCTGCCACGTTCTATCCAATGACCAACATCAACGTCGATGTCTACGAAGAGATTGAATTCGGGATCGGGTCGCTTCCGGCCGAAGTGGGACAAGCTGACTCAGTGGTTGTTAACATCGTCACTAAGGCCGGTGGAAACAGGTTTTCAGGAAGCGCTGCCGCTTATTATACAGGCGATGCTTTAGTCGATAATTTACTGTCTGCCGAAGATAACAAAGCGATTGGTGTCAATCCTCCCGAATCATTCCGGGATTACAAAGACGGCTCCTTGAGCTTTGGCGGTCCATTCATCCAAGACAAGCTCTGGTTCTTCCTCAACGCCCGTCGCCTTGCCTGGGAGCAAGCCAATTTTGAGACTCATGATGTTCGTTTGGCAAATATCAACTTGAGGGAATGGACGTTCTCTCCGGCAGAATTGCAGCATTATGATTTCGAACATTATGAGTGGTTGGGCTTTGGCAAGCTGACCTTCCAGCTCACGGATAACATCCGGTATATGGGCATGTACCATTGGAACAATATCTATGAACCTGTTTACACAAACAGAACTGGCAATAATTACTCTTTTGCGCTCACGGTCGTCTGGGATCACGAGAACACCCACACCACAACTCATCAGCTCAACTGGGTCCTGAACCAGGATACTTTCGTTGATGTTCGCGGGACATATGTCTACCGCCATTTTCCCCTCCTTCTGCGGCCAGAATTCAAAGACAATTATATGGTCTTTGACCGGAGACACCGAGTTTTCTGGGGCAACTCGTATTTCGGGGACGATTATATCCGTAAAAAGGCCCTTGCTTCGTTTTCGGTGACCCACTTTGCAGATGACCTTCTGGGAGCAAGCCATGAAATAAAGTTAGGCGGTGAATTCGAACACACTATTTACGGTTTCGACAGGTATAAGGACGGCAATCCCTACTACACGTACTGGAGAGATTATAACGCTCAAAACAAATATCACTACTCAAGTTCACGTCGCGAAGGCCGGCTCAGAGTGCGTCCTTTTGGTCCAAGAGGCACAGTGTGGAAATATGACAACACCCGCCGTTGGTCTGCCTATATCCAGGACAACATAGTCAAAGGGAAGCTGGCGGTCAACGTTGGTCTTCGTTTTGATTACGGCTACCAGTACGAACCCAAGCAATCACGGCCAGATATGATCGACATGTATGATGTCGGACCCGAATTCCTGAACCCCGCTCTGACTGATCCTGCTATCGGTAATCTCCCTCCCACGATACTCATGCACGCCCTAAACGACCAGTATCACAACGATCCCGACATAGAGTTCAATCAAACCTCTGCTTTTGATGCGATCACTACTCCTTGGAAAAAAATTGTTGAGTTCACAACGTTCTCGCCGAGAATTGGAATCGTTTACGACCTCTTCGGTGACGGAAAGACGGCTATCAAGGCCTCTTTTAGCCGCTACTATGAGCCCGTCTGGTCCGCCAAGTACAATGCCGCCAATATTTTGAGCGGCATGGCTATGAACTGGTACTGGTACGACCTGAACGGCAACGAATACATGGATCTGCCCAGGCCCGGCGGTGCTTATGGATCACCTGTTCAGAATCAGTACCTTGACGATGGTGCCGCAAATGATCCCGACGGAGATGGACAGGCTGGCGATCAGTACAGGTTAACAAGTTATGATGTTCAAAATCCCGATTGGAAATTCTATATAGACGACTTGAAGGCTCCCTATATGCATGAATTCATCCTGGGCGTCGACCACGAGCTGGTTAGGGACTTTAGACTGGGGCTCCAATTCATCTACAAGATTAACAAGAATATCGTCGAGGACGTGGACATGAACAACGGCTATGATCCTAACCACATCGATGAAGCAACAGGACAGCCCACCTGGCTGCCGTATGCTTTTACTGACCCTGGCTGGGATGGAGAATGGGGGACAGCAGATGACCAGCAAATGACCCTATACGGACTGGCAGATTACGCTCCTACAAGAGCTTGGCACGGTACGAATCCACCAGAGGCCAAGAGAACATACACGGCTGTAGTGCTGACTTTCGACAAGAGGATGTCAAACCGGTGGCAGCTGCAGGGCTCGATCCTGTATTCTGCCTTCAGAGGCAATGCCGATCCTGGATACAACGCAACAGAAGGCGAGTCAGGAATGTTTGACAATCCTAACGTGATGATAAACTCTTACGGCCCGCTATCGTTTGACCGCCCGTTCCAGCTCAAGCTTATGGGATCTGTCATACTGCCCTTCGACATAATCTTCACCGGCTATCTCCAGGGCCTTTCAGGATCACCCTGGAGAAGAGGAATTAGGCGCGTCTACTTCCCCTCAAGTATTGCAACTCAAGATACCTTCGTCGGAGTCTGGCCCGAAAAGAACGGATCCAGAAGAGATCCTCCCTACACAATGTTGGATATAAGGATTGAGAAATCCTTTAATATTGGCGATTTCGGCAAGCTGAGTCTCTATCTCGATGCCTTCAACCTCGGGGGAAGAAGCGGCTACATCATCAATGGGAACCCCGGTCCTGATATCTGGCCCTACAGAGATCCGCCGGAAATCGAACTCGACTCAACCTACGGACTCGTGAACAGCTGCTATGGTATCCGTTCTTTCCGTTTGGGTATAAGGTATACTTTTTAGTTCTCTGAGATGAGAAAAGAGGGACTATGCTTAAATGAGTTCCAGAAACCGCGAGCAGACATAATCTTACTTAGACGACATAAACAAATAAAGTAGATTACTTGCTCTTCAACACAGCCAGCTTCTTCCTCGCATCCTCAACCTCTGGAAAGACGCTGATTTCAGTATTGCTGAGGTTGAGGAATTTCTCGTTTTTCGCTATAGCTATGCCTATGTTGTTCTGCTGTTTATAGTTTTTTCTGAGTTTTCATTTCACAGGCCCCAAGTATCTATCCAGCCAACCAAGACTTATTTTTATCACTTCCTTCCTACTCCTGTGATTAAGTACGTAATGATCTGAATCGAGTATCTCAAGACGTTTATGTTCTTCTGGAGTTCCCAGTGCTCGAAAGAGCGGCTTTACAGTCTTCTCTAATGGAAATGTAGTGTCATGCTGGCCGTGTATCATTAACATGGGGATCTTTACCCTGTGGGCACAACTATATTGATCACGATTCCTAATTGTACCAGCGATGAGGATTCCTGTTTTGATTCTTTTTTCCAATGCACAGGGGAATGCTCCCATATGCGCTCCCCAGCTAACACCACAGTATGCCAATTTCTCACTGTCGATATCGTCTCTGCTCTCCAGGTAGTCAATAGATCGCATAATATCCTTCATATGTTTGACAGTCATATCTTTATTGTGCATCATTTCTCCAAAAAGTTGTTCACGATCTGGTATTTGAGCACCACCTCTCTCATAAGTCCCTTTAAGAATCGGATACAGGAGAGCCCTGCCATCCTTGACAAAATAATCAGTTTTCCGGAGAAGCAAATTTCCGTTTTGACTGGATGCGACGTAAGCAGCATTTATACCTGGCCAATAAATAATTACCTGATATGGTGGTAAAGTATTTTTCGGAAGAAAGAGGTAGGCCAACATCCGCTCATTGTTGTAAGCCGCATCAAAGGTAATTTTCTCCTTTACCCAGTATTTTGGTGTATCATCCCTCAATTCAACCTTAGAGTTCAGAGGAGTCTTAGGATA
Source organism: Candidatus Aminicenantota bacterium (assembly GCA_011773465.1). Taxonomy (GTDB): domain Bacteria; phylum Acidobacteriota; class Aminicenantia; order Aminicenantales; family Aminicenantaceae; genus SOIV01. The sequence goes on from WVXO01000018.1 coordinate 56,351, forward strand.
AGAAATAAAGCTGAGCCAGGCGTTAAAGATGTCATCTGAAAAAGGTTTTTCTTTGCTCCAATCCAAGGGCGTAATACGATTAAGCGGACGTTCCAGATCTTCTGATGTTGACTCCTCTGTCAGTAGCTTCATGCAGCGGAAACCATTACCAGAGTCCCGATCAAAAGGAGAACGCACATCTGGCTCTGTAAAAAAATAGGTAGGACCTTTCCATGCGCCCCCAACAGTGAACCGCATTTCTCCTGTGGAATTGGAGCACCATTCTCTTGCATTACCTGCTGTATCATATGTTCCATAAGTGCCGAGGCCTCCTTGGTAACTACCTACCGGCGCCAGTCCTGAAGTCCCAAAATTACTTCCTGGGATAACATTTCCACTGTATCTTATAGAACTTACTTTTTCCCAATGGTAAATGGTAGGAAGTCTCTTGCCTATATACTCTGCATACGCTGCTGCCTCGTACCAGCTCACTCCAGTTACCGGAAATTCTTCCTGCCCCTCAGGGTAGTTGCCAAATTCCCAGGTTGCTGGGCCTGGCCGACCAGTGCTGTCACGGAAGAGAGCCATAGCTTCCTCCCAGGAAAGAATCTTCCCATTTTTTCGGAATTGATATTTCCAAAACCCAGGCTTCTCATACCCACCGCTTTCTACAAACTCTTTAAATTCCCTGTTTGTCACTTCAAACTTATCTATAAGGAAATCCCGTATCTGGACAAATTTTAAACTTTCATAAGCATAAAGGGAAATACGAACCCTACGCTTCATTCTATCAACAGGAACTCTTACCATCCTTAGTGGGATACTTCCTTTCTTACTTAAAGTTCTGTTGACAGATATAGTATGCGCAACATCAAGTGTTTCATACCCTTCCTGTTGGATTTTTATCCGCGGAGTCCATCCAGACCAATATTTGGGAATTCTCATAAGTTCCTTTGAAGTCTTCCCAAAATACACCCATCCGCTCTCCTGGGCTCCAAGATCTTTCATAAAAACATCTGCGCCCAAAGGTTCTATTCTCATTGGACGTTCGATAGAAATTGCTGGCCATATCTTGGCCAAAAGCGGATCTTCAGGGATGACTTTTTCAACCTCCCTGGCAAGTTTAAACGCTTCAAGGTAATTCTCCTCTTCAGCAAGCTGTATGATTTCAGGGATGATCTCATTCCTAGCCCATCGTACTTTGGTATTCCTCTTAAAACTCCATACAGCAAAAATACAGAGAGCAAGCACAACTAATACTGCAGGTATAGCCACATACGTCCTTCGCATTAGTCTTATTAATGACTTTAAGTCCTTTATTCCGACTTCTTCAGCTTTCAGGCTCGGCTTGTATTGCCTGAGGTCCTTCAACACCCCAGCCATACTCTGATACCGGGACTCCGGCTTTTTCTTCAAAGCACGATTGATGATCTTCGCAAACTCATCAGGAATTCCAGGCTTACTATCCTTGATTGGTTTAGGTTCCTCGTGCACTATGGAATAAAGAATCGAAGCCTCGGTCTCTCCTTCAAATGGCGTCTGCCCGCAAATCATTTCATACAAAACCACCCCAAATGACCAGATGTCTGTGCGGTGATCGACTGTTTTTCCTCTGGCCTGTTCGGGCGACATATAGGCAACGGTTCCGATGGTCGTCCCTTCTCGGGTAACCTGTGCTCCACCTCTGATCTTTGCCAACCCAAAATCCATGACCTTTGCCTGGCCTTTCCTGTCTACCATGATGTTGGCAATCTTGATATCCCTGTGGATAATACCTTTGTTGTGTGCCTCTTCCAAACCCTCGGCAACCTGTATGGCGATGTCTAATACTTCATCGACAGCCAGAGGCTTTTGCTCTATTCTTTTCTTCAAGCTCTGTCCTTCTACATACGCCATAGAGATATAGGCTTTGCCCTCGGCTTCATCAACTTCGTAAACTGTACAGATGTTCGGATGATCCAGAGCTGCGGCAGCTTGTGCCTCTCGTACGAATCGCTCCTTTGCTTCAGGATCGCTGACTAACTCCTGAGGCAGAAATTTGAGGGCCACAGGACGTTTGAGCTTTGTGTCTTCCGATTTATATACTATCCCCATGCCTCCTCTTCCCAGCTCTTCGATAATTTTGTATTTTCCAGCAAAAGTTGCCCCTTTCTCCATTTCCATAACAGGAGTTTCTAGGGTTTTTGTGCGAGAAACAGATACTCCTTCTTTCAGAGGAGTGGCACACTTCCCGCAATAGAGAGTATCATCAGGGTTTGCAAAATGACACTTAGGGCATTTCATAGTTTCTACAGTTCCCTACCGTTACTTGATTATAAAATACTCCTTAATGAAGGAAGAGTCAACTGGATCAAATGCTTTAAATTAGTAGTGTATATTTTAGCGCAACTTATCACATAGTGATTGGCTCCTTGGGTGTATGGGATCTTATGGACAAAGGTTAGTATGCACTTCTACCTCTTTTTTCCGGTCAGTAATTCGGTCAGTAAAATCAGACTAATTTCATGCTTAAAAAAGCTAATTCTGACTTAATCTGATTCACTAAACCAAAATCACAAATAATCTGTAAATTGTTGATTTGAAGGCAAGAACAGGGAGAATCTCTGGTGGGCGATACTGGGTTCGAACCAGTGACGCCGGGCTTGTAAGACCGATGTCCATATATCAAAATATGTTTCTTTTTTTAGGTAGCGACATTTTATTTTAAGTACCATACTCTTCTCTTTAGCTTCTCTATACATTTTCTCCTCCAATATGCCCAATCATAAATCCAATCCGGACATCGCTTAACAGTAATTCCCTTAGCTCTTAGCCATCTCTGAATGGTCTTTCTTGGCACGTTTAGAAGCTTTGATGTAGCTCTAACCCCTATTTACGTTGCCTTTTCTATTACATATTCTTTTTGTTCTACAGTATAATGCCCTCCTGTTGGATTTAGACTTATGAAGTATGACAATTCCCTTCGATTCTCTGCTTCTATCCACATTCGGATTAATTCTCTTGTCTCTAGTTTTTTCATTAATAGACCTATCCCCCAGTGCCACATGTGTGACAAAAATGACTAAAAATTGCTGAAACTACGGGATTATAAGTTAAAAGACAAAATCAAGAAAAAGCCTAAAAATAGGGGAAAAAGGCTGGCACTCCTCGGGAGAAAGATTTCGAACTATCTGTCCTGGTTAGAAAAGCATATCAATCGAATAAGTTAAATGAGTTGAAAGTTCTTGTTGAATCGGAAAATCTCGTGGCTGCTGCATAATCACTGTTTTAAGGGCGAGTCATGGTTGTTGGCTTGCCCTCTTTTTTGTGCTTGCCGGCTGTCGTCAGCAAAAGGGGGTTGATGGGAACCAAAAAGGTAAAAACTCTCTCCAGCTGGCCAAAAAGAGTCTTTTTTTTATACCAGAAATCTTCTTGACAATCTTAGTTTAATATAGTTTACTCACCTCAAAATAGCTAAAGGTTGGAAAGAAATAGGGAATGTAGGTTTACTGAAGAAATACCTGCTTAAACGTTAGAATAGAGGAGGAAAGGACTAGCCATGTGTTCAAACCGATTCGAAACACGTTGTATTCGGTGCAGGTTGAAAAAGACATTAATTCTCAGTCTAATCCCGATAATTATGCTTGTGATGTGGCATTTTTCGCATGCATATCACCAAGCACACAAATCGAAGGCAGACTTGCCTTATGCCAAAGAGCTCCAGGATGTACTGAAGATAGGCATTGAAACAAACAAAGGGACTGGAGTATCGGCAGCCGTCATTGTTCCGGGATCTGCTCTTTGGACCGGTGTGGCTGGAGTTTCTGATAAAACATCGGGAGAGGTTGTCAAACCCGAAATGCTCTTCCTGAGCGCCAGTATTGGAAAAAACTACCTCGCTACTTTGGTTTTGAAGCTGGCTGAAGAAGGGAAATTAAACCTGAATGATCCTCTGGACAAGTGGATCTCAGAGCATCCGAATGTAGACCGGAGCATCACTGTCCGTCAGCTTCTCAATCACACGAGCGGACTGTCAGATTACGTGAAGCATCCGAACTCACCTTACCAAACCCTTTATTCAACAATCGATTTCAAGAAGCTCTGGACTCCGAAAGAAATTGTTACTTCATTGGTTGGAAAGCCGTTTTCCCTTCCTGGAGAGAGCTGGCACTACTCTACGACGAATTATGTTCTTCTCAAGATGATTGTCGAGAAGATCACTCGTTCAACAGTACCTGCTGAACTACGAAAGCGTTTTCTCGATCCTCTCGGTCTGAAATCCACAGTTCCATTAGCTGACTCTATAATTATTCCACGAGGTCATAATATCGCACACAACTGGTTTGATGCCGACGCAGATGGAATTCTTGATGACATATCCTCTAAACCAAAGACCTGGCTCAGTATATCCCCGCATGTCATATTCACAACAGCAGAGGAGCTCGCCAGATGGTCAGATTTTCTGTTCAGAAAGCACGAAGTTTTGAGCAAGGAGTCCCTCAGAGAAATGCTTAACTTCCACTCACCCATATCAGATCCCAATGAACCCCTGATCGTGGGCTATGGACTGGGAACGGCAGAGTTCCCCAGCCAATTATTCGGAGGAGATCAAGTGATAGGACACCTAGGTTGGGACTTTGGATGGATGGGGGCAATACTTTTTTTCCCGGAACATTCCGTGAGCGTAGCCATCTTGATGAATGACAACAACGAACGGTGTATAACCCATATAGCTGTGGGACTTTGGACCGTGATTAGAAAACATCTTGTCGCTACAAAAAAGCAAATTTGATCGCAAACCTAGGGTCGGGCCACCCCCATATTCTGGTTGATAAAATAAAATTGTTTATGATATATAAGCTAAAGAAAGCTGATTTATATAATTTTAGAAACTTAATAAGATATTAAAAAGATATTGGGATATTTGTTCGGTATTTTAGCTAGATTTTAAGAATTGGAAACCAAAGAATAAGCCCTAGCCTCCCGATTCTGAAAAAAACACAAAACGAATTGAGCCCTTTATTTAGTTAGGAAAGGAAAAAACTGGCACGGCTGGCAGTACAAGTTTAGAACTCTCCTCATAAGGGCGTATGAGTCAAACACCCTGGAGAAACTGAGGGATTTCTTGACTGTGGAATCGCCGGAACTTCAACCAGAAGCAGTTTAAATAATTAAGATTCAAATGGCGGAGTCATTCGATTCCGCCCTCTTTTTTGCACATTCGGGTTAAAATTTAGGGATTTACTCCCCATTTATTATCCAAAAAGGTGATAGAATAGAGGTGATTCCAACTAGGGCTGGAATTGAAAGAATTCTGAAAAAAGAAGAATTAGGGTTTTAACTGGATGACTGGGAGCTCCGAGTAGCCCCACAGTTTATTCAAGGATACGTTCTTAATCTCACTGAAGATTGTGTAGCTGACTCCAAAGGCAACAAACAAGAGTAATCTATTTTTGGTGGGATTCAGGAACCAGCTTCTGCTCTTCGTAATCAGTGCCACAAGCCAGAAACAGCCGAGTGTAATCCCCACATCCCCCAGTGTGCAGTGGAACCTGTACCATATAATTGTATTGATCTGATCGCTGATATCGACAAAAAATGGAGTTTGCAGCACTTCCCAAACGAAATTCAGCAGAAAAGAAAAAAAAGCAATATTCAACTCGGGAAAGGATATAACTCTTTTCATCCCCTGAATTTTCATTTTCTCAAAATCCTTATCGATATTGTAAGAAAAATGAGAAAGATTGACAAATCATGAAGATAAAGGACAGAAAATGTATTTAATTCGATTAATTTATGGGCTCAGTCTGCCGTTTCAAATATGAGGCCAAATTGTCTTTCATATGAATAATTGGCAAACGCATTTTCAGATTATTTGTTTAAGGAAGGTTATACAAGAAGTAAAAAAAATTAAAAAAATGCTTGACATACTATAGGGGGGTATACTATATTATATATGGAAACTAGGAAGGAAGATGCCAAAAAGAATTCGATGAAAAGGAAAGCTTCGAACAAGGAGGTTATCAAATGATGTCAGGAGGTCAAGGATTCATGGGAGGAGGA
>WVXO01000057.1 GCA_011773465.1 Candidatus Aminicenantota bacterium
ATAACCATCACGTAGCTCTTTTCTTCATAATTTTATATATTTAATAATACGATCTTTTTTTCTTAATGTGTCCAACCCATATTATTTCTTAATAAGAAAGCTATATTCAATCTAAAATATACTCATTTTTGCTATGAAAATATATTAATTTCGTAAAATTGAATAAAATTTATGAATTTATGATATAAACAAGGCAAGAAGACTCATAATTTGTTTATTATCAATATTTTATATTTTTGGGTAAAAATTGTGTCGCATAAGGGACATTATGTCAACTAATATATATTATTTATTAAAAATATCTGACTCTCAATTTCTTTATCAATCTTTCCAGAATTTCTATTATTTCATCTTTTGTTACTCTTTGCTTTTTAAACTCTATTTTAAGTTTGAAACTTTTGTCTTTTTCTTGGTAGTTATAAACATACTTATTTATCTTTCTTTCTTTTCCCTTTATCTTTTTTGACAGAGCCCTAGTATCTTCTCTTGTTAAATCTCTCTTTTTTATTTCTGTTATTAGTTTATACATATCTTCTTTGCTTTCTTGTTTTGCTATTTCTATAATCGTACCTCTACTTCTTATACTAAACTCATCACACATATTTCTTATCTCTTTTGGTATCTTACTTATGCTTATAATTTCTGTTATTGTAGATCTTGCTTTTCCTATTTTTTCAGATATCTGCTTATGGCTGTATCCATACATATCAGCTAGCGCACTTAGCCCTTCTGCTTCTTCAAACACATCTAGATCTTTTCTCTGTAAATTTTCTATAAGAGCTATCTCCATTGCTTCATTGTCTGAAACATTCATTTCTATGCATGGAATATCTCTTAATCCAACACTTTTAGCTGCCAGATACCTTCTTTCTCCAGCAATAATTTCATACCTATCATCTTTTTTCCTTATTATTATTGGCTGAAGAATTCCCTTTTCTCTTATTGAAGCCATCAATTCTTCAATATCACCTATTTCAGTTCTTGCTTGTTGAGGACTCTGGTCTATCTTATCTATAGAAATCATCCTTATTCTTGGCCCGTATATCTTTTCTTCTAATAAATCCACATAATGATTATCATGCCTCATTGTTATATCATCAGGCAAACCCGTTTTTTTAGCTTTTTGCACGCTTAATAACCTCCTCAGCAAGTTTTTTATATTGAATTGCACCTACTGAATCCGGAGCATAAGTGAAAATAGATTCTCTATATGCCGGACTCTCTTCGAGCTTTACACTTTTTGATATCATTGTTTTGAAAACTTTTTTTCCAAACACCCTTTTTATTCTTTCTGCTGCGTCTCTTGATATATTTGTTCTTCTATCATGAATAGTTATTAATACACCCAAAACTTGTAAATTAGGGTTTACATTTTTTCTTATTTTTATCACAGTCTCAAGAAGATCATCCGTCCCCTCTAAACTCAGATAAGATGATTGAATTGGAATTATAATATGAGTAGCAGCAACAAGGGCATTAATCGTTATTAATCCAAGCGTCGGTGGTGTGTCTATTATAATAAATTCATATCTCTTTTTTATGGGCTCTATAACGTCTCTTAATCTGAAATGCCCATCAATCTCCCCTAATAATACTGGCTCTAGTTTCGCCATCGCAATTTTTGAAATTGCTATTTCCAGCCCTGGAACTGAGCTTTTAACTATAACGTCTCTTATTTTCACATTTGAATCTACCAAGACATCATAAATAGATTTATCAAATTGAGAAGAATTATTTACGATAGAAACCGTGCTGTGTGCTTGGGGATCAACATCTACCAAAAGAGTACTTTTTCCTATTAAGGCAAGAGCAGAAGAAAGGTTAAAAGCAGTGGTTGTCTTCCCTACTCCTCCTTTTTGATTAGCGATGGCAAGTATCAAATATTGCCTCCGTCTAAAAGGGCCGAATGTAAAATATAAAAAATTTAAAAAAATTGCAAGAATAGAATAAAATTATTTAAAAACAATGTCGGCGTGCCGACAATAGCACGTAAGTTATTGAAAATAAAGAAATTAGCATATTCATCAGGCTTTTTTTGCTGGTTCATAAGATATAAAAGTAATCTTTTGAGTTTTTCTATTAAAGCCTACAGAAGTCATAGAAAATGCTGTGGTCTTTATTTATATATACCAATTAAATGATGAATGTCAAAAATAATTAAAAAAATTTAAAAAATTTAAAATCAATATTTATATTGATTATGAAAAAAAATTATGAAGAATATAAAATTAATGGAATAGAGCAAAAAATAAGAATGAAAATATAAATAGAGATTTCAGAAAAAAGTTTGACAATGAATCATCAGGAAAGCGAAAAAAAACCTCAATTCTTAAGGAAGCTAAATTTGTTAGACGCAACTTTCCTGGTTATCGGTGCGGTTATAGGCTCTGGGATATTCATGACCGCTGGTTTTATTGCTGAATACCTACCTTCACCCGGCCTGATTCTGCTTGTCTGGCTTGCAGGAGGTTTAATAACTATAAGCGGCGCACTCTCCTTTGCTGAGTTAGGAGCAATGTTCCCTAGGACTGGAGGACAATATATATATATTCGGGAAGCCTATGGTTCATGGGCAGGATTCTTTTTTGGATGGGGATTTTTTTGGTTCATCATGTGCGGAGGCATAGCCACTTTGGGCGTGGCTTTTGCTGAATTTGTCGGATATTTCCTACCTTCACTTTCAACCCAATCTTATATTTTTCAGCTAAACGTATTCGGATTCTCTTATTCACTCTCTGCTGGCCAGTTCGTGGCAGTGGGCTCTATATTAATACTCTCAGGATTAAACTATTTTGGCATAAGAACTGGAATTATAGTTCAGAATATATTTACATTTTTAAGGATTGGTTCTGTTGCTGCATTCGTTATCTTAGGATTGACGCTTGGAAAAAAGTCTGGCCTTACTCATTATGATCAAATTCTTTCAGTAGAAACAGGACTCAGCTTTGACACATTAATAAAGCTATTTGGCCTTGCTCTTATTGCTGTTTTCTGGACCTATGATGGCTGGTATTCGGCAAACTGCACAGCAGAGGAAATTAAAAAGCCTGAGAGGAATATTCCTTTAGGCTTGATCCTGGGGACTCTAGGCATAACTCTCATCTACCTTCTTATGAATCTCGTGTATATCATGGCTCTTCCTATTGATAAAATGAAAGGAGTTACTAGGATAGGAGAATTAGCTTCAAACCAGCTCTTTGGACCCACAGCCACTCATTTCTTCTCAGCGGCAATCATGATCTCTATTTTCGGGTGCTTAAGTGCAACAATCCTTTATGGACCAAGGGTCTATTATGCCATGGCCAAAGACAGATCATTCTTTCAAAGCATGGCTTACCTTCATCCTCGATACCGTGTCCCATCCAAGGCTTTAGTTGGCCAGGCGATATGGTCTTCCCTACTCTGTCTATCCGGGACATACGAAGACCTTTTTGAATATGTCGTATTTGCGCTGGTCATCTTTTTTGCCCTTACAGGTTTTGCAGTTATAATCCTGCGCTTTAAACAGCCCGAGAGAAAAAGGCCATATAAAGCCTGGGGCTATCCGGTTATTCCTCTCCTTTTCGTGCTCATCAATGTGGCAGTTTTTTTTAACACTGTAATAAACCAGCCTTTTAAATCAATGATCGGGTTAATCATGCTCGGCATAGGCATCCCGGCCTTTCTTTATTGGAAAAAGAAAGCGAGAAAAGATATTATGTAATACTAGCTCAAACTAGAGGAGAAGTTTAATGACAAGAACAATTCTCGACCTTATTAAAGAAAGAGTGGTTCTTCTTGATGGAGGAATGGGAACAGAGTTAATAAAGCTGGGTTTCCCCCAAGGTGAGTGCCCTGAGTCCTGGAATGTGGAAAAACCAGAAATAGTAAAAAAAATCCACTTGAGCTATTACGCTGCTGGTTCAGACGCAGTCCTGACCAACAGCTTTGGAGGAAACAAAATAAAGCTTGCCTCTCACAGATTAGAAGACAAATGCCATGAATTGAATTATGCAGCAGCCCGGCTTGTTAGCGATGTAAAACCTGAGGGAAAATTTGCTGCAGGAAGTATGGGACCCACAGGAAAATTCCTTAAGCCCCATGGGGAATACACAGAAGAAGAATTTGAAGAAGCTTACGCAGTGCAGGCCAAAGCTTTAACAGAGGGTGGGGTGGATTTCCTGCTGATTGAAACTCAGTATGATCTAAAAGAAGCTCTTTGTGCCTTGAGAGGAGCAAGGAAGTCTTCCGGTCTACCCGTATTTGTAACGATGACTTTCAATCGTAATCCAAGAGGCTACTTCACGATCATGGGAAACAGTGTAGCTCAATGCGTAGAGGAGCTGGAAGCCCAGGAAGTACCTGCCATAGGAACAAACTGTACACTGAACAGCGCTGATATGGTTGATCTCTTGGAAATCATGAGGGATGCAACTCCCCTACCTCTCATCGCACAAGCCAACGCAGGACAGCCCTCTCTTTCCTCTGATGGAAAAGTAACATACTCGCAGGAAGTCGAAGATTATGTTCAATATATTCCTCAGATGATAAAAAACGGGGCCAACATCATCGGCGGCTGCTGTGGAACTGACCCAGAATATATCAAGCGCATGGCAGAAATTATAAAACAATCTTTGTAGGGGCTTGATTGATCTGTAGAGATTTTGCGTATCATATTTTTATATTGTAGGGGCTTGATTTATCAAGCCCGCACTTTTTGATTATCTATAGAGATACTGCTTTCAATCATAAGGGCTGTTTTATTTTGTGGGGAGGCGTAAAACTTTTTCCGCGTTTTCAAGGATAGCGTTTGAAAAGCCATGAGCTTGTTTTATTTTAACATCTCTGTCTAGAGGATTCTTTGTCTTAATTATCTGAATATACTCCTCCGGGGCCATGTCATGTGTTACCCATGGTAGATGAGGCCAGCCGTCAATGGGTATTGGAAAATCAGAGCCATGAATCAGCCAATTAGAAGGAAAAGTCTTTACAATTTCAGGTATCAAGAAAATTCTGGTCGATAAAGAAAGCGCTGAAGTATCTGCCCAAAGCCGCACATTTCCACCACTGTTAGCTTCCTCCATAAAGGCATAGAATTCTTTGACCTCGTTTTTATCTATAAAAGGAAAAACAGGGGTAGCACAATGAGCTGCAATAACTGTCACTCCATGCTCTAGAGGTTTTTCAAGGTGTCTGAAATGATCTAGCTTTTTATGACGTATTCCTTCAGGAAAAGTATATTCGGGCCCAACATGGCAAAGAAGAGGGATATTATTTGAAGAAAGAACATCATAGAACTCTTTATGTTTTTCATCGTCAACATTGATATGCTGCGTAGAGGGTATCCATTTAATAAGAACTGCGTTGGTTTTTCTTAAAACGTAGTCAAGCTCTGATTCCCAATCTCTCCTGTTAGGATTTACTGATGCGCCAAAAAAGAATTTTTTGTTTCTTTTCCTAGGATCTGATTCTTTCTTCAAACGCTCATTCAATTCAATTATTTTGTTATGCAAGAACTTGTTTGTAATATAAAGATCAGTCTTTATCTTATCCATGATGCCTGTTTCTGGAGAATAGAGCGCATCAAGAGCAAGCAGGACAACGCCGTCGATCTCCTCAGATGAGGTAATTATCTTATACACAAGCTTAAAGTACTCTTTTGTTGAGATTTTTCCATCGCGGTTAAAATCAGCACCTTGATTCTCAAGGTCCTCTTTGAGCATGTTGTAGAGAATCCTTGTGAACCAGTGATTGTTATCATCTGCCTTGAAGTAAATATCGTTATCAACATTAGCAAAATTAGTGCCATTCCCCGCGACATGAAAATGGGCGTCAATTTTCATTGTTACCTCCTTAAAAACTATGAATCATACTTTCAAGCTTAAAAAGTGGTCCCAAACGTGAAACGGAAAACGAAGTTTGAATCTTCAATATCTATTTTACGGTTATTGTAAGCTAAAATAAGTCTTACGGGAATAGGCAAGGAAGAAGAATATATCCTTATTTCCAGGCCAGCTGAAGAATACATATCCTTCAAGCTAATTTTTTGATCAGAAGAAAAGGCATTGCCTGCATCATAGAATAAAACGGCGTACAAAGGTCCGCCGACAGGCATAACGTATTCAGCATTGAAGACAATAGATTTTTCTCCACCTATATTTGTTCCTAGTTCGCTTCGAGGCCCGATGCTGTAAGCACCATATCCCCGAATAGATCTTTCACCTCCAAGATAAAACCTCTCCCAGAAGGGCAATTGAGAATCTCCTATGGCCTCTATAAACTGGTACTCTATATGAAATCCAACAAAGTTGTTGCCAACCAATGGATGGAAAATACACCACTCGAACCAAGGTCTGATCAAGCTTATATCTCCTCCTAAAAACGAACCAGCGAATTTGCATGATGCAGAATATAAAGATCCGCGCTTAGGAAAGATAGGACTGTCAAGAGTGGAGCGGCTAAACGCCGGCATTATGCTGCTTACATCATGTTCACCCAGCCCCAACATATCGGAATAAACAGGGTCCGCCTCTTCACCGCTATCTTCTTCGGGGAGCTTGACATTTACGTTTTCAAAGCTGTAAATGAGGCTAGCTCTCCAAAATTTCTTAAACCTGGCACTGATTGTTAAATCCGCTCCTTTTCCTCGTCGGTCATAAAGATCGGGAAATATAATATCGTGATAATAAGCGTTAAATCCAACATTAATCGGATAATCAAGGAAATAAGGTTCAAAAAAGCCAAACTTATAATTTTTAATCCTCTCTCCATGATCTATAGTGAGTTCTAAGATTTTGCCTGTGCCCAAGAAATTTACATTAGAATAGTTAAAAGCTCCGAAAATTCCTCCATAGCCATTGTATCCACCCGAAAACAAATAGTAGCTTTCATGAAGCTCCCTAACATGGAGAGTGACATCGATTTGAGCGGATTTATCAGGATTCCGTTCTATCTGCGGCTCCCTTCCCAGCCCGACAATTCCATGTTGGCCCATTTTTAGGATACTATCTTCAAACAATCCAAAATCAAACCTATCCCCTTCTCTGATTAGCATCTCTCGCCTTATAACCTTGTCTTTGGTAAAGGTATTAGCCCTGAACTCAAGTCTATTCAGATAGGCCAGCTCGCCCTCGTCTATATTAAATGTAACATTGACAGTCTTCCTCTCAGAATCAAGGCTCTCTGCTGGTATTATCCGGGCATAAAGATAGCCTTTGTGTCGATAATGCTTTCCTATCTCTTCCACGCTTTCTTCTCTAATCTTTGCGCTGTAAACCTCGCCTTTCTTGAATCTTATGAACCTGCTTAAGGCCTCTTTTGAAAAAACCTTGTTTCCTTCAATCTTAACCTCGCCTACCATATAGCGCGAGCCAGCATTAATAGGAATAATGATCTTCTTCATTTTCTGTTTTTTTAAGAAAATAGAACTCTTTGTTATCTCCTCTATCCTTGGCTCACCGACTGTAGCCTTCATGTAACCATACTCATGAAGCTTATGCTTTATTTCGGCTAAATCCTCATCAAGTTTATCTGGCCTAAATACATCCTTCTGCTTTATCCAAGATATAATTCCATGTTTTTTATTCTCTGTCATAGCCTTTCGAAGAGCGCTCGACGGCAACTTCGCTTCTCCCTCAAACACTATCTCACCGACCCTAACCTTCTTTCCCTCTTTGATTTCAAAGATTATATCTACCCTGCTTTTTTCTTTTTCGTTCACAACAACTTTAACCTCTCCAGAATAAAGTCCTTTCTCCACAAGCAGCTCCTCAACTGTCTTATTGATTAACCGGATCTTATAGGGACTGTAAAAGGAATAAGGAAGGATATACTCTTTCTTCTCCTTTAATTTTTTGACAATTTCATCCTCTTTCAGCTTTCTGCCTGTCTTATAGGTTATGTTCCTGATGACAGGATTCTCCTCAACTGAAACCTTTACAATCTTTCCCTCGATGCCTTGCTCTTCTTCTATTTTGATATTGGAAAAAAATCCTGTGGACCATAAAACCCTAAAATCCTTCCTCAGTACGTCCCTGTTAAATGTGCCCCCTTCCTTCATAAAAAGATAATAACGTATTGTTTCCTGAGGTACTCTCGTATTCCCGACTATCTTAATCTTCTCAATTATATCCTGCCCGAAAAGAATTATAGGAAAAAACAGAAATATCGCAGATAATAATGCTTTCTTAAACACTTTGTTGTATTTTCTTCCCTACCTACTATTCACGTTTTTTCTTTACGCCATCCATTTTACTCTTTAGACCAGTCTGTGTAAAAAACAAAAAAATATGAGAAGTTCTTAATGTAAATATTGCCCATTTTTTAGGTAGAATTTTCCTGCTTGTCTGCAGAAAAAATCTCTCAACAGACCAGGTATCTTCGAAAAAGATAAAGCTGAGGAGCTTATAAAATGTAAAATTTCATGTCCTAAGCCAAAAGCCAAAGAATTAACAAACTTTTAACAACTCTTTAACGAATTCATAACAACTCTCCTCAGAAAAAGCCCTATTATATCAACCAGATAGATAATTAATCTTAGTATGGTCAATAAAATGTTGGAAAGAGGAAATTGAAAGGATCAAATTGATTGAACCAAATTGAAAAAGCAAAGAAAAACAATAACAAAGAAGAAAGGAATAAGATGAACGCTTATTTGAAATTGCTCTTTAAACACAAGAGGGAAGTTCTTATCTTATTTACGGGAATAACTGTCTTTTTTGCCTATCAACTCAAAAACATTTCTGTGGAGAGCAGGACTCAAATGTGGTTTAAAAAAGATGATTCTTATTACATAAAATATAAGAAATTCAAAGAGGAATTCGGGAATGACCACATTTTGATTATTGGAATCAGGCCTCAGCGACTTTTTTCTCAAGAGACGCAGATCTACATAAAACAAATCTCAGAAAAAATTAGAGCTATAGAGGGAGTTCATTCTGTAACAAGCATAATTGACGTTGAAAGGTTTTCATCTTTTTTAAGACTGCATAAAAATACTTTCAATGATTTCTTTCTGTCAAAAGATAAAGAGGCTACTCAAATAGTTGTCAATGTCACTGAGGAAGGTTCTCAATTCCTAAGAAGAAAGATAATAAGAAAGGTTCGTAAAATAATTGAGGAAAGCAACATTCCTGAAAAAGAAGTCTATTTTTCTGGTTCACTGTTCATGGGAGCTGAATTAGACAGGTATGCCAAGGAAAACACCTGGAAAATTATTCTTTTTACCTTGGCCGGAATTTCTCTTATTCTGCTTCTCATCCTCAAAAAATTTTCCTTAACATTTATTGTGCTTCTGACAAGCATTATTGCCGTTATCTGGTCTATGGGATTCTATGTTGTGATGGGAAATGCTATCAATCTTGTCACAAACATGATCATTCCTCTTGTGCTAATCATTTCTATTGCTTTTGGGATTCATATCATCAACCGTGTCCAAGAAGAGCTGCCTAGAGCAGACACTAAGAAGGAGACGATCATCTCAGGAGTTTCCCATATTTGGGTTCCTTGTTTCTTGACAAGCTTAACCACTTCTATCGGTTTTTTCTCTCTCTATTTCAGCCCATCGAATGCTATATCTAAATTCGGATTGTATACAGCTTCAGCCATGCTCTTTGAATTTATTGTTTTCTTTCATATCTTTCCCCTTTTTCTTCACTTTACTTATAAGTTTAAATCCCAGAAAAGAATAAAAAACAAAAGTTTGTTAGAAGGTTTTCTCAGCTGGAATTCCCGAGTGATCACTTCTCGAAAGAGAGTAATTATATTTATCTTTCTCATTTCAACAATCATCTTATCTGGCGGATTTTCTCGGATCAGTGTCAATACAAATCAATTGAAATATTTCAGCTCAAAGAGCGAACTGGTCAAGTCTGCCAAGTTTTTTGATAAGCACTTCGGGGGTATTTATCCAATCCAAGCAGTCCTGACATCAGACCAGGAAAACATTTTCCAAAAGCCGAAAATCTTGAATAAAATTCTCGATTTTCAAAAACAGACAATTGAAGAAGACAACCTCAGGAAAGAAATTTCTGTGGCAGATATTGCTTTATCAACGAATAGTGTACTTCACGGTGAAAATCCTACAAAACAAGAAAAATCCTCCATTAATTTCTTATCTCTTCTCCTCAGAAATGATGATAGAGGATTTTTGAATCGACTTGTGGATAATGAATTCAGAAAAACTGTGGTAACATTCCGAGCATCATCAGAAATATCATCAAAAGAGATGATGAAAATCCAATCAAGACTACAGGCCTTAGCTCGAAAAGTTTTTGACAAAGAAAACCTTTCTGTTGAGCTTACAGGAATAATCCCTCTTTATGCACACTTTTATGAATACATAGTTAATACTCAAATAATAAGTTTTTTAATAGCTTTTTCTCTGATAATCGTAATAATAGGCCTTACGTTTCGATCCTTTTCTTTGACTTTAGTCGTTGCTCTCTCAAATCTTATCTCTATCATAATGATCTTTGGTCTCATGGGTTACATCGGAATAAACCTGGATGCGGGAACAGTCATGATCGCTTCCATTGCCATCGGCATAATAGTAGATGATACTATTCACACTCTTTTTCGGATAGGTTGGGAACTAAAAAATACCAAGCAAGATTATAAAAAGGCTTTAAGAGGAACAATAAAAACTTTAGGGAGGGCCCTGATCATCACTTCTACAGTTAATGGATTAGGATTTTTGATATTAATCTTTAGTGATTTCAAACCCGCCAAATTTTTTGGAATTTTAATGGCTCTGACTATGCTTAGTGCTCTAGTGGCAGATATGATTCTTCTCCCCTTCCTTATCTATAAATTTAAGATAAAAATCAGAAAAATTAACATATAAAAAAATGAAAAAAAGCAAGCTAAATTTCAAACATTTTAACCAGAAAATAAATTACTCCTCGTCTAACGAAGATACTTTATCTGAATTAAAAGCTCTTAAAATAAATAAAGATGACGTTGTTCTGACCATTACTGGAAGCGGAGCTCGCGCCTTAGATTTATTAATCGCTCAACCGAAAAAAGTCATATCCATTGATATAAATCCGCTTCAAAATTATCTCTTGGAACTTAAAATAGCCGCTATCAAACACCTCAGTTATGAAAAATACCTAAAATTTTTGGGCTTGCGAGAAAGCATCCACAGAATCTTTCTGTATCACCAAATCCGTTCTGGTTTATCCCCTCAAGCAAGAGATTTCTGGGATGGACAACTAAAAATGATCAAAAGAGGAATTCTATATCAGGGGAGATGGGAGCGATATTTTAAAATGCTCTCTATTGTTGTCAAAATATTCCGCAGAAAAAAAATAAAAAAACTATTTACTCTTACTGATATTGAAAATCAGAGAAAATTTTGTGAAAAACACTGGAATACAAAAGGATGGAAATTTTTTCTGAATTTTGTTTGTCATCGTTTTTTCTGGAAATTCTTTTTTAAAGACCCAGGATTCTATCAATATGTCCCCAAGAATTTTCCTGTAGGAGATTATATTTACAACTCTATTTCAAATACTTTAGAGACCTATCTGGCAAAAGAAAATCATTTTCTCTCTATTTTAATCCTTAATAAATTCACAAACGAAAAGGCACTCCCGATTTATTTAATGGAGAAAAACTACCCTCTCCTCAAAGAGAATATATCCAGAGTAGAAATTGTAACAGATTCTCTCCAGCATTACTTAGCAAACCTGCCTGAAAAAAGCATAAATAAATTTTCTTTATCTGACATTTCTTCCTTTACTTCAAAAGAAGAATATCTTTCAATCCTTGAATCATGCATAAGAGTTTCTGTTTCCAGGGGACTGTTCTGTCTCCGGCATTTTTTAGTCAAAAGGGACTTCCCTGATGCCCTAAAGAAGAAAATCCGACTCTTTCACTCTCTCAAGGAGAAATTAGCCCGAACCGATCTTAGCTTTGCTTTCACATTTACAGTAGGGCAGATTAATTAATGAGAAAAAATTATGAAGAATAAATTTATAATCAGAGAATACCTCCCTTCTGACAACCAAGCAGCTCTTCAATTGGAAGAGAGATGCCCACAAGGAGAAGAGCTTAAGATAGGCTTTCACAGAAAAAGTTTTCATCGTAGATCAGAGATGTATAAAGATTATCTCATTCTGGCGGGTTTCTATGATAAAAAACTAGTCTCCTTGGTGGCAGGTGCTGTTAAAGAAATCCTGATTAACAGAAAAAAAATAAAGGCAGGCTATTTCTATGACCTTAGAGTTGATCCAGACTATCGAAGATTGAAATTAAGGATTGCCCAAAGGATGTGCAATCTTATAGTCTCAAAAATCTCCTCAAAAGCAGATCTTATATACTGCATGATAGCAGGACGTAATTTAAGAGCTCTTCATTTAGTAAAAAGATACTATAATGCCCAGGTCATAATTCCCTTCAAGTATATAATTAATCCTGCCTATAAAAAAAGAAGAGTTAAAGGCGCTCTTGAAGAAGCAAAATTCGAAGAGATTCATAAAAATTTCATCAAATATAATTCTTATCTCGACTTTTATTGCTCACCTGACTTAGAGCGTATATATGGATATGTGAAGAGCTATAGATTAGAATCCTCCTCAGGAGAAGCCGGCTGTTCTATCTGGTCAAGTAAAGAAATATTGGGAGAAAGGATAGAAAGCATCCCCAAAAAATACAGAACCCTTCATTTCTTATTTAAGGTTTTCTCTCCCTTTATAAAAACTCCTTATGTTCCCCGAAAAGGCGAAGCTCTTGATAGCTGGTATTTGTTCGATTTTTATGCCTCTAATGAAGAAAGTGCCAAAGAGCTATTCCTACACATCAATAATATCGCTCTTCAAGAAGGGAAAAATTATACATATCTTCCCCTAAAAGAAACTGATGATTTCTACCCAATATTGATGAAATGTCGCTGGAAATTCTCGCCAGTTATCGATTATTTTATCCTTGCAAGCGGAAATATCCTGCCTCAAACAAATTCAAATATTTATATAGACATAAGAGATCTATAAGTTTGGCTTTAACAATTTGGAAAGAATCCTGGCTGCTTTTTCTATTATGTTTGTTCTTCGCCTGTATAGAAATAGGCATCTCCATCTCGGGGCTCTTTTGGATCAGAAATTGGCTTCCAGGCGATATGTACGGTCTTCTCATTGCGCAGCAAGTCGATCACCGCTCCATACATGCTGGCTTGGGCAAAATAATATATTTTTCCTGCCGAAAAATATGGTTCAGGCGGACTAAATCCCTCCCCTGCAAAAACGGCCTGGGCTACTTCTCTTCCTCCCGAATACAGAAGAATTGTCTTATCGCCCCATCTTGTTCTGCCCCCTTTTCTGTCTATTGCATATAATTGCACGCAATAACTTTCAATCTTAAAGCTTGTGATTGCCATAGCCATAAGTTTACCTCCTTTTATCTTTAATACACATTAAGGATTCAATCCCGCCAAAACTTAATATCGCCAGCTTTTAAGGTCTGCTCCGGCTGGAGCAGTCTTAAGAATCCGCTCCAAAATCTTTGGAATAAACATCTGATGGTACCTCAACCGTGAGATCGCATTCGGTCTTGTATGATCGCCATTCCAGCAGTGCTCTGCTCTGTCTCCGTAATCCACGACTCCATCATAATAAGGATCTTTTGTGTTTTCGAGAAATTCTTCCATTAGGTAGACAGCATTGTTTAGATAATAGTTATCCATATCACCGCAGTAGATATGGACCTTTCCTTTAAGTTTAGGACCGAGTGTCTTCCAATCTCTTTCTAGGATGGATCGAAGGTCATAATTCTCACGCCAGTATTCAGCCACAGAATGATCTATTTCACCAGTTAACTTATCCCAGATCGGCTTTGGATAGCCGTCCTTACCAACCGGCGAGTACACTGCCTGCCAGATATCCCATTGGTCACCCGAGCGGCTTTTCGTTCCGAGTGCGAGTTCCCGGTGATTCATCTCTTCAAGGGTAGAGCCTATCTCACCCAGATAATTCCGGCGCCCGGGCTTTGCAGTTCGCTTCCAGCGGCTTTCCACAAAATAGGCATTTTTATGCTCATAGATATTAACAATACCATAGGCACGAAAGTCGATCGGGTCAGGACAGGCCGCATAGCAACCATTGTATTCATCGGGGTAAAACACCTGGGCAGCTAGAGCTTCCCAGCCGCCAGTTGAACCACCGTAGAGAAAACGCGCCCAACCTTCTCCAACACAACGGAATTTCTTCTCGATATACGGGATGAGCTCATAGGTGATCGCATCTCCGTAGGGTCCCAGATTAGCTGAATTCACAGCATAAGAATCATCATAATAAGGGTTAGCATGCTGAATTTCTATAATAACCATCCTCGGAAAGTCTTGGCTTGTCCAATCTTTGTAGAATTTATAGGCATATTCTTGAACAGTCTTGTTGTATCCTGCCCAGTTGAATCTTTCGCTATAAACTGGCTTAAGATTTGGATCCGGTGGAGTCTCCCGAAACCCGCTGAAAGTGTAGGGGAAATGGCCATGATTAATGACAAGAGGGTAGCGCACTTCAGGACGTTCATCAAAACCTTCTGGCAAAAGAACACAGGCGCCGAGGTGCATGGGACGACCCCAGAATTCTGTCAAGAGCTTACTCTGGATTTTTACATGCTTGATATATTTCGTATCTTTCGGGTCAGGGATTGGAGGGATTTTTTCATCGAGAGTAATTCTAATCACTTCATCTTTTTCAGGATCGATCCGTACTTTCTGGGGAATGCTGTAAAGATTACCAGGCGCTCTGTTCCAACGCTGTCCCTCTCCCCTGTCCATGGGCAGCTTTACTGTATGACCATCCGCTCGATGGAAAGTCTCATAGCGATGGAAAAGAGCCTGCACCCAATATTCTCCGACCGGAATCTCCGAAATGCTTTTCAACGGATAGCCAAAAACATTCCTGTCTACCACCGCTACTTCCCCTGGTTTTAGCCCGTTTACATCAATACCGAAAATTAATTGCGTATTAGAGCTATCGCCAATCTGAAACCGTGGCTCCCTGCTTGGATCAGTGGAAACCATTAACAACACACGTCCGTCAAGAGCTTCTTTACTCTGTTCTTTTGTAAATAGAATTCCAAAACGGAGCTTATCAGCTTGATTTTGTCCGTTTGGGTAGCCTGAGAGCAGAAAAACTAAGATAATGATTAAAGACGGAAACAGCAAAGTTAATTTTCTTAAATCCATTTCTCTCATTGAATTTGCCTCCTGCAGAAATATAGAAATGCTTCCCTTTTTTAAAATAATTTTGACAACCGCTCGATGGAAATCGGCGCACTTCCCTCAAAATGGTTATTCACGTTTACAAAGGTGAGGATTCTTCGCTTGAGGTTCTCTTTGGTAATTCGCGCTGCGGCTTTTAATCCTTCTGGTTTTGGCGCAATAATCTTATCCCAGTTTCCACCTGTCTCCAATTCAATTTCAAGTCTATCTCCCCCGTGTAAGCGAATTACGGAAAAATCAGCTGTCTGTGGTTTGTACTTTTCGAATATCTCGCCAATATGCGGCATATAATAGCCTTCAAGATAGACATAGCCAAGGTTGTGCTCCTTGAGGAACTCAAAGAAGGAAACAGATAAGTAGTTTGGGTTTCTTATCTCAATGGCATATTGAAAATCCTCGGGCGCTTTTATGATGAACTCATGAAAACGTGAGAAAAACGCCTCTTTGGAAGGCATCTTTTTCCTGTTCAGATATTCAAACTGAAACATGACGGGCCCCAGCTTCTTACCCAGCGGCGATAATCGCTCGAGAAATCTATTAAGAAGATCGTTATCCAGAAAATAAATATTTGGCCTCCCCGCAAAACCGGCATATTGCTTGGACTGTTTGGCATAGAAATGGGTAAGTGTCAGGGAATTTGGTGCCTTCACCGTAAAAATAAAATCGTTAGGCACGCTGTCTGCATAAGCCTCGACTGTCCTCGTTTCAGGTAATCTTATGTTGTTGGGAAAGAGACTCCAAAACCACTGGTCAACCTCAACTGAGTCGAGATTCTTTGCATAATCGGAGAGATATTCATCAGGGCGATATGTTTTACCTGCATCATAGTAGAGGCCTTTCCAGGAATCGTACTTCCACGAACAGGTTCCAATACGCAGATATGATTTATACTCACTCGGAATGTTTAACTTCATTCTCAAACTTTGTCTGGATAAAGATAATAATTATCCTTGACTTTTATTATTTTAGTCCTTATTCAAAGAAATTTGTTAACAATAAAAATTCAACTCTTAGTTTCACTCCTTTTATAGGACAAAAAAAGATATAATGCGACATTTTTTTTAGAAAAATGTTGACTCCCCTTCTATTTGAAGATAGGATTCTAATAAAGCGGCGCTAAATAATAAAATGACTGAAGAAAGAAGAAAATATAAACGGCATAAGTGTTTGCTTCCTGGACACGTGCTACAAGCTGAAGGCAAAGATAGACTAATCGAAAGAACCACAGTTCATGATTTCTCCCGTGGAGGCTGCAAGTTAATTGTTAATATTGTTACCCTTGACCCAGGTTCTGATATAGAGTTAGAACTCTATGTTCCAGAAAAGGGTTTGAAAACTCCGTTGAAAGCAGAAATTGCTTGGAAAAAAATGACAGATGATAAATTGGAAATTGGATTAAGGATAAAGGGCATGAAAAAAGGAGCAAAGAAAGAGATCCTTAACTGGGTCGCACCCGTAGGAATGGAAAAGAAGAAGAAACAGAAGAAAATAACGAAGAAAGAGTAGAAAAAAGCAGGAATTCTTTTTATCAATCCGGGGCTATTTAATTATTATCTTTACTTTCGTTTTAATTTATCTTTTATTTCCTAATTAGTCTCTCTCTCCTAAATTGAATTTTAATCCAAGACTTACTGTTCTTGCTTTCATCGGGTATCCAGGCTCAGTCACATAATATTTATTGAAAAGGTTTTCACCTTTAAGGAAAATAGTGAAATTTGAAAAGCTTTTCGAAAGTATCGCATTTAGAACAAAGTAACCGGGAACCCGAACTATATCATCGAAGATTTTCAGCTCCGAATCGGATACGGCAAGTCCCCACAAAGTGAATCGAAGTTTATTTTTTGCCTCAGCGTCCAGAACAAAGTTCAACTGGGATTCAGGGACAAGGTCAAGCGGACGATCTTCTTCTTCATTTCTAGCCTTAAGATAGGTGTAACTTGCAGAAAAGCTCATCCAACTGAATGCTTTCTGGGCTTCCAGTTCAAAGCCGAAAATATTTGCTTTACCGATATTTAAATTGGTCTGGAATCCACTGGGTAAACGCACAGCACTGATGAGATCCTTTATCCTGTTGTAAAAAATTGCACCGGAGAGAAGAAAACTTCTTTCATAGCTTAAGCCAAGTTCATAGCTTGTTCCTCGTTCATCCTTAAGATCAGGGTTTCCTGCGAGCGAGCTGTACAATGACCTCATCGACGGGAATCGTGACTTTTGAGAGAATGTCAAATGAATATCAATATATTCATAGGGATTAAATTTTAGGCCTAAAATAGGATTTAATGAAGTTTTGTTATCCCCTGAATATTTTCTCAAATAATCAAGGCTTACCCCTACTGCAAGTTTCAATCTTGGATTAAGGCTGAAATGATTCTCGAATCCAACGGAAAGAGTCTGGTGTTCAAACTCTTCCCACTCCCCTCCCCTGTCATCCTGAGTCCTGATATTATCATCTCTGTAATTCAAACTAAATTTCAATTCATTTTGGGTCAGATAAGGAATGCTCCCGAGAAGGAAGGCCCCGTAGGAATCGTTATCATACGTAGACTCCCACAACAGCTCATTCATACTGGCGTCTGCGTAGGCATCGAGGACGTTATCGTGCCTGACATAGTAGCTTCTAAACTTAAGATGGCCTCTTTTCAACAAAGAAAAGGTCCCTCCGAGATTGAGCTGGAGTCGATTCCAGCTTTTGAATCTCCAGTAGCGCGGAAAGTAATATTCTGTGGCAAAAGGAACGCCAAACTCTGACCAGTAATAAGCTGCTTCTAAGAGTATTTCGCTCTTCTGGTTGGGATAAAAATACACCTTGCCTGTAACGTTTCTTCTCTCATAATCGCTGTTTTCCCTGAGAGTATTTTCTCCATTCTTGTTCCATTTGAATCCATCTGATTTGTCAAAAGAAGCAAAGCCGGAGAAAAAGACATTTTTCCAATTAACCGCTCCTGAGGAAGAAATGTTTAAGGAATTGCTGCTCCCGAAAAGTGTTTTCAGGGAAAAAGAGGGAGAATCGGGTCTTCTGGTAATGATATTAACAACTCCCCCAAGTGCATTGGGACCGTAAAGAACAGAAGAAGCCCCTTTGACAACTTTTATATTCTCAACTTCTTCAGCAGGGATTGTCTTAAGGTCAAATGAATTAAAAAAGGGCTCATAAATCGGTATTCCATCATAAAGCAAAACAATTCTCTGGCTTTCAAATCCTCGGATTTTTATCCTGAATTCGTTTTTTGAGCCAGAAGAGATGAATGTCCCGGAAGTATAAGAAAGAACTTCAGAGAGGTCTTTAGGAGACAAGGATTCAATTTTTTCTCTTTTAATCAATGATGTCGTAGACAGGGGGAGATCTTTGGGCAACGGAGCCTCTACGACTATCTCTTCTGTGATTATTTTTTGTTTCTCTTTCTCTTTCTGATCCTCTTCCTGAGCAGCTAAAGCTGAGCAGGAACCAGAAACAGCTGGAGAAGAATAGATTGAGTATGAGCATATGCAAGAGAGGATACAGAATAAAGCGAAGAAAGGTATGCCAACTCGCAAGAGTTTGGTCCGATTCTGATTATATGCCGTATATTTCACCTTTATCATTTATCTGAAAACTTTTCTGCATATCCACTCTTCTTAAAGAACTCCTGGTAGTCAGTAATCGAAAGAATATCTATTATTGCCTTTTCTTTATCCTCAGCCTCATTGTAGAATGCCTCGACGATCCTGTCTCCGATGATGTAACCAAGGTCTCTGGGCTGCTCTGATTTCTTTGGCTTTGTCCACATCCAGTCACCTGGCAAGTGTTCGTTCATCTCCGCCATGAACCGCTCCCAAACCTCCCTTTCGTTTTTATCGAAATACTCGTAGGCTTCTTCTTTAGTGCGCTCACCTGTGCTGAGAAACGTTAAAAACTGAGCTACACCTTCTCTAAGTGAGACTGCCAGCAAGCTCATCTTTGGTCCGTAAATCGACTGATATTCCTCAAGCCCTACGGCTAAAGCCTGCTGGACATGTACTGTCTCGTGCACAAGAACGAGTTTTACTCCTGGGAGATCCTCATCTAACTCGGCAATTGCTATGAGCAGTCCGTATTCTGAAGGCTCAGCGTGAAGCCCTCCTCCTCTTATGCCAACAAAATAATAGACTGGCATGAACACGGTGTTGGGAATCACTTTCGTCAGTCCTTTAAAAGCTTTGCGTATCGCATTTTCCTGCGCAACAAGTGCTTTCGGCAGGTCGCGAAGGCCGGAATATTGAGCCATTTTTTTACGGATTTCCTCAACAAAATGTTTTGCTTCATACTTATTTGCGCTAACGTATTCCTTAAGTCCAGGGGAAGCTTTATCTAGATACTCTCTCTGAAAAATTGTTTCAGGATTGCTCTCCTTGCCCAGCATTTCCATAGCCCTTATGAAGTTATGTAAATCGTCATAAATCAGTTCAACCTTAGCGGGATCATTAGTAACCTTGCATTTGAGCTGTGCCTGTCCATCTGACAAACCCATCACAAGAGACAGAATCAACACAATAAATAACTTGAGAATATTCCTAATTTTTTCCTCCTTGTTAATAAATTTCATTTAATACACGGACAAAATGGCCATAGGAATTATTACTTTTCTTATATATATTATCAAGAAAAATAAACATTTTTCCGCCATAGAACTCCATCTTCATTTTAGCTCTGCAAGAGCATAACAGGGAATGTGTAAGGAGTCAAATTGAAATGATAATATGCATATTTAAGTTGATAATTATTAGCTATAAGTTGACAATGAATATAGAAGAGTAGGTTTAGATGCTAAAAATCAGTGAAGTTAAGGCGAAAAGCATTCTCAACAAATCAAAAATTTTTGATTACTGCCTGAATCCCTACACCGGCTGCGAGCACAATTGCACCTACTGCTATGCCCGTCTATTCATGAGACGATATTCGGGACATAAAGAGCCGTGGG
This sequence comes from Candidatus Aminicenantota bacterium, assembly GCA_011773465.1. Lineage (GTDB taxonomy): Bacteria > Acidobacteriota > Aminicenantia > Aminicenantales > Aminicenantaceae > SOIV01. The sequence goes on from WVXO01000057.1 coordinate 20,140, forward strand.
GCGAATTTGTTGATGTTAAGATCAATGCTCCCGAACTCCTGAAAAAACAGCTTGAGAGAGCAAGAAGAGGCATTGTTTGGATTTCGTCTGTTTGTGATCCCTATCAGCCTCTGGAAGCAGATTACAAACTAACCAGGCAGTGTTTGAAAGAACTGGTGATGAAGCAGTTCCCCGTTAATATTCAGACAAAATCAACGCTTGTTTTGCGCGACCTGGATTTACTCCTCCAGTTTGAGGAAATTGAGGTGGGATTTACTATAACAACCGATGACGAGAGGATAGCGACATTATTCGAGTCAAGGGCATCATCAGTAAAGGAGAGGATAAATTCCCTCGAGAAAATTCATTCAAAGGGAATAAGTACATTTGCCTTTGTCGGCCCCCTGCTTCCAGGAAATCCCGAAAAACTTGTAGAACTTTTAGAGGGAAAGACGGACAAAATCTACATAGATAAAATGAACTATTTAGATACAATTAGAAGATTTTATCATCAGCAGGGCCTGAAGGAAGCAACGACAGATAAGTTCTTCCTCGAGTATAAAGAAAGGCTTCTCAATGAATTGAAAAAGAGAAAGGTGAAGTGCGAAGTCCTGTTCTAATTCTTCTATAAAGAGCCTTTGTCACGCTTGCATTACTCGCTAGTTTCCGCAGGGAATTTATAATGCTAATCCCTATCACTCAAACTCTTTCATTGCCTCAAGCAAAGCTTTCTCAATGGGCCTTTCTCCCATCCAATGGCCTGCACCTTCAGCAATTATCAGCTTTGATTTGGAAAGTAATTTATGCAGCCGGTAGGCGGTGACGGGAGGACAGATAACGTCATACCGTCCATTGATTATGATAGTTGGAATATGGGAAATCTTTTCGGCATCCTTGAATAGCTGCCCTTCTTCAAGAAAACATCCGTTTGCCATGTAAAAGTTTTCAAAAAGGCCAAAAGCATAGGGATTAGAATTCTCAATCCAGTCCTCTATCACCTCATCAGGAACTTCTAATCCGCTTATTTTTCCTTCGTATTTAGCCCAGGCTCTGCTGTATTTAGCTTTATCAGCCTGATTGCCCTCCTTGATTAATCTGAAGAGATAATCGGGCAACGGCCGCCTCGAAGGCTCGGGCAATGTAGCTAGCAATGCTTCGTAAATCTCAGGAAAATATCGTCCTACTCCGCCATGGTAAAAGTGATCAATTTCTTCCTTTGTTGCCATAAAAACTCCCCTTAGCACCATACCGCTCACGTTTTCTGGGTAAGCCTCAGCATAAGCTATACCCAGCGTGGTACCCCCAGGAACCCCCGAAGAGGATGATCTTTTCGAGCTTCAAGTGCTTTCTGAGGCGCTCGACATCTTCGACCAGGTTCTGAGTCGTGTTCTCCTTGATTTCCCCATACGGTTTTGACTTTCCAGCGCCGCGCTGATCACTAAGAACCATGAGAAACTTTTCCGGATCACAGAAACGACGCATGTAGGGTGAAGAACTTCCTCCCGGCCCACCGTGGAGGAAAAACACCGGTTTTCCTTCAGGATTCCCTGAGAGTTCGTAATAGATTTCATGGATGCTGGAAACCTTAAGATAACCGGATTGAAAAGGCTCGATCGGGGGCCAGAGTATTGTCTCTCCCACAGGATTTTTGGCACCTTGACAAGCACCTGAGAACAACGCGAATAAAGAGATTATGCTCAAAAAGATTAAAATGGTCCATGTGTTTCTTTTCATCCTCATTTACCTCCAAAGAAAAATAATGTGCGTGATCACAAAACATCATGATAGCACACCAAAAGACTCCCTCACAAATGCATTGGGTCAGGCCTTGCCATCAGGAAAAGATACTTTCCTACTTCTCGTTCTTATTGCACTCCGCAGGATAAGGCCTGACCCCATAAACAAGAAAGATTCAAATCTTATTATTTATCGTACCAGTGGTCTTGGAGAATGGAAGCGCTCTTCTTTAATACCTGATCGCCGACTTTGAGAACAATCTTATACTCACCTAATGGGGCAGGATCGTAAGCGTAGTTTACATCCATTGGCCTCCGAAATCCAAACGCTCTGAACCGCTCCATTCGTTCCCTAATCCTCTTCTTCTCTTCTTCTGTTCGTTCTCTGCGCTGCGTCATATCCCAAACAACTTTATTTATACCTGCAGCACCTTTGCCTTTCACTACATTGATAAGTTTATCGCCTTTGTAAATAATTACTTCTACGTCACCTTTGACTTTGTTTTTCAAGTAATAATTAATCACGATGCCAACTGGTTCACTCTCCCCTTCAAAATTGGATGAACTGGAAACGTTGAATTTATTGTTTATCCATCTCACTTTAGATTCTATGTCAAAAAGGTGCACATCTTTAGAAAGAACCTGAGCTGTCAATTCTTGAAGTGGAGTAATATCAGTAATAAAAAATCCGCGACCGTGTGTAGCCACGACAAGATCATTCTCCCTGGGGTGAATCACCAGGTCATGGACTGGCTGGGTGGGCATGTTGGTTTTCATCTTGGTCCAATTTTTGCCGCCATCTATAGAGACGTACGCCGCAAACTCAGTCCCCACAAAGAGTAGGTTCGGATTTTTGTGATCTTCTCTTATGACATTGATAGGTTCATCTGGCAAGTTAGAAGCTACTGAAATCCATGTCTCTCCATAATCTGTTGTTTTATACAGGAATGGTTTGAAATTATCCCTCCGGTAGCCTGTATAGGAAACATAGGCAGTGCCGGCATAATGGTGGGAGGCGATGATTCTGCTCACCCAATACCCAGGATTCCCTTTTATGTGGTCGTTAAGCTTCTTCCAGTTTTTACCGCCATCTCTTGATACCCACACGTTTCCGTCGTCTGTTCCAACCCAGAGCACACCTTCCTCAAGAGGTGACTCATCTATGGTTGTTATCGTACAATACTGGATATTTCCAGCCCCGCCTTTTCCAGTTGGAAGCTTCCTCGGATCATTAGTAGTAAGGTCTGGGCTGATTTCTTCCCAGGATTCACCACGGAAGGGTGACTTCACCAGTATATTTCCTCCGTGGTAAATAACATTGCTGTTGTGCGGAGATATTAATACCGGAGAATTCCAGTTCCAGCGAAGATCAGGATTCTTTCTTTGATAAGCTATTTCTTTCCTCTCTCCAGTTTTCAGGTCCAATCTAGAAAGAGGACCAAACTGGGATTCATTATAAAGGTAACGGTTGTTACTCGTATCAAACACGTTATACATGCCGTCACCGCCCCCTACCCTTTGCCAGTCTTCAAGCCTAATCGGTTCGCCATTACGTTTTGTGCTGGGACCCATGAGTGATCCGTTGTCCTGGGTGCCGCCGGCGACATTATAAGGGTAGGACATATCCACACCAACTGTATAAAACTGGGCTAAAGGCTTAAAGTCAGGATGATACCAGTTTTTGCCCCCGTCATAGGTTATGCCCATACCATGGTCATAGCCTAAAATCATATGATTAGAATTCTCAGGATCTATCCATAAGGCATGGTCATCACCCCCAAATCGCAGAGGGCGCCTTTCCCACGTTTTGCCGCCATCCGTTGTCCTCCAGGAAGCAGCACTCAGGACATGGACAACCTTATCGTCATTAGGATCGATTATTATTTGACCGTAATAATATCCAGGAGCACCTCCGATACTTTGCCCATCCGGGCTTACTTTCTTCCATGTTTTCCCGGCATCATCAGAGCGGTATACTTCGCCGCCGATCATCCCTCGACTTGATTTTCCTTCGAGCAATTCTTTTTCCCGTTCCTCATCTGACATTTTTGGTTTATTAGCGTTTTCGATGGTTGCATACAATATATCCGGATTTTTCCTGTAGATATCTATGCCAATGCGTCCGAGAATTCCAGTCGGAAGCCCGCCCCTGAGTTTTGTCCACGATTTACCTCCGTCACTAGTTTTGTAAACACCGCTTCCGGGTCCTCCCAGATTAAAAGTCCAAGGTTTTCGCTCTTTATCATACGTTGCAGCGTAGAGTATTTCAGGATTACTCGGATGCATGGCTACATCTACTACTCCGATATTCTTACCCCGAGCCACCACATCCAGGACCTTTTTCCAGCTCTTTCCGCCATTGGTTGTTTTGTACAATCCGCGTTCAGGATTTTCTGAATAGAGGTGACCAAGGGCAGCGACATAGAGAATATCCGGGTCTTTCGGATGAATCACAATACGGCCAATATGATGGGATTCTTTAAGCCCCATATTTTTCCAGGTCTTCCCGCCATCTATTGACTTGTAAACTCCATCTCCCCAGTAAGAACTTCTCGAGTTATTGGCTTCACCTGTACCGACCCAGACAATATTCGGATCTGATGGGGCAACTGTCACGTCTCCGATAGAAAAGACATTTTCATGGTCAAAAATCGGCTCAAATGTTATGCCGTTATTGACAGTTTTCCATAAGCCTCCTGATGCTGTTGCAGCATAAAACGTGTATGGCTGCTGTTTGGGAACCGCATAATCAACATACCTTCCGCCCTGTCTAGTCGGTCCTATACTGCGGTAAGTTAAATTTTTTAAGAGCTCTTCGCTAATTGGCTGGCTCGCTGCATTTGATGGTGCAACGAACGACCAGCAGAATAAGACGATGACCACTACGAATTTTAAGCACTTCTTGCGAGTTTTCATAAAATCCTCCTTGTAGGGAATTGAACGATTTTTTTGAGCACCTGAATTGGGGATAGAATGATTTAACAATGCTGTTTAATTCAAGGCTCATTAGGTTACGCAGAAAAGATAGAATAGCTAATATCTCATAAAAAATAAAGGTCAATGCACCTTTTATATTTTAATTATATTCTTTTATATTTTAATTATCTTTATACAAATTAATTATATTTGTTCGGGTTAATTATAATTTTGTAGAGGCTTGATTCATCAAGCCCGCCTGCTTGCTATAAAGTTAATTATATTTATGTAGGGGCTTGATTTATCTGTAGGGGCTTGATTCATCAAGCCCACCTGCTTATTTGAAAAATTAATAAAATGAGTTTAACGAATCGACCACCTATAAAAAGATGAATCAAGCTCTTTCTATTTATCTTTGTGATCAATAAGTTTGAGAAATTTTTTCTTATTTCTAATCCCCTGCAGAATATCTGGAAACATGGACTTAACTTCATCCTCACTATAGTCGCATTTTTTTATCTCTACCTCGTCTCCTTTTACGTGACATAATATCGTCTTTATATCTTTAGCGTATTTAATAATTCTGGTTCTTTTGGCCTCGAAATAAGTCACCTGGATTATCATTTTCTCCTTTTCTCCTGCGTTTTGAATTAAAAAAACAACATGTTCTTCGCTGTTATTTTCATCATTATCCAGTTCCATATGAAATTCTCTTTTTATAAAGTCTTCATTTTTATAAGGTCCGAGTTCTACCACTTCTTTGTACATTTCTATCAAAATTTCTTTGGGATTTTTTTTGCGCTGGGGTTGGTCTGTTAAAACTTCATAAACTGAAGATTGGGCTTTGATCATGAACATGTGGGCTGCAACTGCGCCAATTATGATCACCCTGGGGAAATTTCTAAGGAATTCTCTCCTTTCCATATCAGTTTTTTTCGCCGAATTATTATTATATATCAAACGAAATTTAAAAGCATGTTCTTGAATCAACCTTTTTATCTGAATCTGGCCACCTGCAAAGGCTTCAGATCTATATCTGAAGCCTGATCACAGGCGAGTTGGGATATCAGTTTACCAGTAACAGGGGCCAAGGTGATTCCGAGCATTCCATGCCCTGTGGCAATAAGCAGATTTTTATAACCAGGAACGCGGTCAATTATCGGCAATCCATCAGGGCTGCAAGGCCGAAGACCTAATCGAATTTCAATTACCTCAGTGGTTTCAATTTTCCTTAGATAATCTTTGGCTGCACGCATAATGGCGTTCACGCGCCGATTACTAAAGTTGAAATCCATCCCAGTCAGCTCAAATGTCCCTGCAAATCGTAAATCATCATCCAAGGGTGCAACCGCAACCTTGGCCTCTGTGAAGTAGAGCGGGATGCCCGGGCAAATCTCAGGCCGCTTGAATGAAATGCTGTAGCCCTTGGCAGGTTGCACAGGCAACCCCAGGCTCAAGATATGCCCGATTTCACGCGACCAGACACCTGCGGCTAAGACTACCTGATCTGGTTTAAAATCGCCTTGAGCTGTTCTTACAGCTATTATTCTATCGGAAGATGTTTCAAACCCGAATACATCTGTTTTTGTATGAACGATTACCCCAAGCTCTTTAAGACGCTCGGTCAAAGCCTGGACAAACCTCATTGGGTTCAGATGAGCATCATCTGGGAAATAGACACAACCTGCAATTTCAGGGTGAAGAGTCGGCTCCATCTCAAGAGCATCGCCTACATTCATGATCCTCAGCTTAATATCATAAGACTGTAAAAGCTGAGCTTCTTCCAGCGCCCCCTGGAAACCCTTATCAGTTTTGTAGGTTAACAGCCAGCCATCCTGCCGGAAATTACATTTTAGGGATTCGCTCTTGATCAAATGACCAAACAACTTCAAACTGGCAGAGTTCAGGTCGCGCAAGACACGAATTCCGCGGTGCATTTTATCTTGTTTACAAGCCTTTCGAAACTTCCATAACCAAGAAAAAAGCAGAGGATCAAGCCGAGGCTTAATATAAAAAGGGCTCTCGGATCTTATTATTCCTTTGAGTCCTTGCCTAAAGACACCGGGAGCGGCCAAGGGAATAGAGTGACTGGGGACAATAAGACCAGCGTTAGCACCTGAGCATCCAGATGCAATCTCTCCTTTTTCCACCAACGAAACCCGGAGCCCTTGTCGTGCTAAATAGTATGCTGAACAGGCACCGATTACTCCTCCCCCGATTACCAAAACGTCCATATCGCGTTCCATCTAAAATACTCTAAATCCAGCCCAACGTTCTGTCAAACATTAAACAGGATAAGATTTTAGAGATGATATATTCCCGGTTTTAGAGATTTATTCTTTCGAATCAAGCTCGAGGGATAACGCTCAATTTGAGTTTTCAGAAATATCCTTGAGAATCAACGTTTTGACTTTTTCAAGGTCGAGATCCCTGTTGCTGATGTAGTCTTCAAAAGTGTATTCGACTTCTATATCCGGAAGCACTCCTCTATCTGGATTCCTGCTTGGCAAGGCCAGGATGGCTACCGGAATGACAGCCCGTAACGCTGAATTCGGCATTTCAATAATGATTGGATCGCTCGTGAAAGT
>WVXO01000074.1 GCA_011773465.1 Candidatus Aminicenantota bacterium
GCTCTTAAAAAAATAGAGGAAGAGTGGACGGCAGCAAGTATGTCTGGCGACATCGACAAGCTCGTATCATTTTTCACAGATAATGCAGTAAACATACCACCAAACGAGCCTGCACTAATCGGAAAAGAAGCCATTCGAAGTTGGTTTCAACAGTCATCCGACCAGTTCACTATGGAACAAGAAGGTACAGTTGAAGATGTTCAAGTGTCTGGTGACTTAGCATTTACTCGTGGTACTGAGACAATTATCTTTACTCCTAAGGCAGGTGGAGAATCGCTTAAAGCTAAAGACCGTTGGGTAACAATCTACAGAAAGCAGTCCGATGGCACTTGGAAATGCATTTGCAACATTTGGAGCTATGATAGCCTGGTTTCTCCAACACAATCAGAAGAATAGTAATAGGCAGAACCAACTAATCCGTATCAATTCTCGTTTTCTAGGAGGATGGCATGAAAAAACTAAGCATGATTCTCCCCTTAGCTCTGATTTTATGCTTTATGCTTGGCTGCCAAGACAAGGAAGCAATGGCAGAGCTTGAAAAGTTTAGAGCCCAAGCAGAGGTTGAGGAGCAGAATAAGGCTCTTATAATACGTTTAAATGATGAATTGAACAAAGGAAATATTGAGATTATTAATGAATTGTATGCCTCAGACTATGTTTACTACATTCCATCAAGAAGCACCAGCCCAATGTCCCAAGAAGAAACCCTAGAAATGACGAAAAATGTTTATAGGATATTTCCTGATATCCATGTTAGTCTTGAAGAATTAATTGCTGTAGGGGATAGAGTTATACTCAGGTATATCTCAAGGGGAACTCACAAAGAAGAATGGGAGGGAATCCTTCCAACTGGGAATAAGATTGAAGTTAGTGGGATTATCATAAGCCGAATTGAAAATGGGAAGTTTGTGGAAGACTGGCAAGAAATGGATACATTCGGTCTGATGATGCAGCTTGGCATGGAGCTTAAGCCGAAGGGGGAAAAATGAATGACAAACCAAAAGACAGAACAACAATGTGGATGAGTATCATTGCTATTATCTTGGTACTGATAAATGCTTTAGGAAATCTGATATACAGGATAGTTACAGGTGAAGGTGTCATCGCTGCCCTAATCTACCTCTGTTTGGTATTCCTTTTCATTGCCTTACGAAGGGAGGCTGTTGCAGGTTTCTTTTTTTCAATATTTGGCTTGCTTGTTATTGTATTTGTGGGCGTGCATGTTTTTACAGGTGAATACGAGACACTCAGTTATGAGATTTTTTCACTCGTTTGGGTTGGATTGATTCCACTCATCGCAGGATTACTATTCCTTGCAGTCTGGAGGAGAAGAAGAAAAACTAAAGTTCCTGCAAGTAGTGATTAGATAGGAAAATTTTACTGTCTTCTTACTGTTGGCCGAAGGAGAGGGAGAAATAGATAATCACTCTCTGAGTAGAACTTGATTTGACACCTGCTGTCAATTCAAGTGTTGGTCAATCCAAATAAGGAATCTTCGTCCATTTAATTTCATAAAAGACCACAAGGAAAATCCCAAACAGTAAAAGCCCTTTTAAAAATAAAAAGACATTAGCATTTTCCCAAAAGTGGTTTAGTTAGCTTTACAAATATGGTATAATATTAAATAATTAAAGAAAAAAAATAAAAAGGAGGTTAGCCGATTATCGGTTGCCTCCTTTTGTATTTTAGAGGCTAAAAAAGACCTGAAATAGAGGGATTAAATTTAGGAAGGTGAATCATGGGAATTTATAAAGTCGGAAAAATTTGGTACATAGACTATTATGCGAATGGGCAACGAATCCGAGAGGCTGTAGGACCCATAAAAACTGAGGCCAAAGCAGCATTTGAGGCTAGAAAGGGGGAGATTAGAATGGGAAAATTCCACCTCAAGGAGAGTAAAAAACCTATTCTTTTTGAGAAATTTGCAGAGGAATATATGGAATATGCCAAGGCGAATAAAAGGTCTTGGGTACGAGATGAGATAAGTTTAAAACATCTTAGACCTCACTTTAAAGGAATGGCACTTTCAAAAATTAATCCAAGACACATTGAGGACTACAAGCGGAAACGATTAGATAAAGTAAAGCCAGCAACAATAAACCGTGAACTTACCCTGCTTAAATTCATGTTCTCATTAGCCAGAAAATGGAAGTATGTAAATGAGAATCCAGTTAAAGAAGTTGGGTTTTTTCAAGAAAGACAATATTTAATGAGAATCCTTGACAAAGAAGAAATCAAACGCTTAATAACAGTCGCCAGCGACCCCTTGAGAGCAATGATTATCCTGGCATTGAATAGCGGAATGAGAAAAGGAGAGATTTTCAATCTTCGTTGGTCAGATGTTGATTTTGCCGATAGTTATATCTACATTAAAGAATCAAAATCTAATCTTATGCGGAAGGTCCCCATGAATACTGTAGTTGTAGCTACATTAAAAAGTATTAAAAGAGAGAGTGATTATGTATTCCCGGGTCCGAGAACCAAGGGGCGGTATTCAGATATTTTTTACCCATTTAAAAAAGCCTGCGAGAAGGCTGGCATTAAAGATATGCGATTCCACGACTTACGCCACTCGGCAGCTACCCTCATGGTGATGGGCGGAATTGACCTTGTAACAATAAAAGAGATTTTAGGTCATTCTGACATTCAAATGACGATGCGCTATGCTCACCCGACACCCGAGAATAAAATAAAGGCCGTCAATGTCTTAGCCTCAGTATTTGAATCGGAACAAGGAGAAAAAACTAGTCATAATATGGTCATAAGGCCAAATTGACTGAAATATAACTTTTTTATTATTAGAGAGATAGCAAATGTTTAATTTGTTCCCAACGGGCAAATAAAACATAATCAAGGTAGACAGACTGGTGGACATGGCGGTTTATATCGATTTCACTCGGTCGAACAATTATTTCAGAATCAAATCTCTTATGCATCTTTTTTCCTGTTTTTAAAAATTCTTAAGATTATTAAAACCTGACCCCACAAAATAATGGCTCCCCCTATGATTGTCCGCAGAGAAGGAATTTCATGAAGAAAGAAAAAAGCAAAGATAATCCCATAGACAGGTTCAAGAAAGTGTATCATGCTTGCTGTTTGCGCTTTTATGCGCTTCATTCCTTTTATAAAGAGAGTGTGAGAGCCTGCGGTACAAAACACTCCAAGGACACAAAGAAGAAGAATGTCGTTTGTGTTTAAAGCAGGACGGAGCACAAAGTAGAAAGGAAGGAGGAACACCATGGCAAAGAAATCCTGGTAAAAGGCAATGAGAAGACTTGAGAAATGCTGAGTCAGTTTTCTGTTCAGAATTGTAAGCACAGCAAAAGTTATGCTGGACAGCAAGCCCCAGAGGACACCGACGAAGGTGGAATTATTAAGGTCAAAGCGGGGGATGATTAAGAATACTCCGACCACGCAAAACAACGAGAAGAAAATATTCACTTTGATAATTTTTTCCTTGAGTAATAGAGGTTCAAGAAAAGTTGTAAAGACAGGGTAGGTCGCAAAGGAGAGTAGCCCCACGGCGACGGTAGAGACTTGGATTGATTTAAAAAAAGATACCCAGTGAACAGTTAGTATGAATCCGAGTAAGATGAGGTAGAGATAGTTTTTTCTGGGCGAAATCTTCATGGTTTGCTTTGAGAGCCAGAGAAATAGGGCTAGGGCTGTGCTGGCAAAAAAAACACGCCCTAAGACGATGATAAAAGGAGAGAGGATCAGCCATTTGCCGAAAAGTCCGGCTAAGCCGAACAACAAAACAGCTACATGAATCTCAAAGAGACTCTTTTTTTTATCCATGTCTAAAACGATATATTAAATAGTTAATGTCCCTTATTATGAACGATGCCAAAATAGTTTTTGCATTCATAATAAATTGTGATAATATATTGTTTAAATAATAGGAACTTAGTTTCCTTATCTAGCCATTCAAGCCTGCGAAAATGACCTATCTTATTTACGCCCGAAAATATAGACCCAAGACTTTCGAAGAAATGATCGGCCAAAAGCCTGTTGTTCAAACCCTTCAGAATGCTATCAAAAACAACAGGGTTGCTCAAGCTTATATTTTTTCTGGAATGAGGGGAGTAGGAAAAACGACTGCTGCTCGGATCTTAGCTAAGGCTTTGAACTGTCAGCATGGTCCAACGCCTACTCCCTGTAATAAATGCGAATTTTGCAGGGCAATAAGCGAGGACCGTTCTGTGGATGTTCTGGAAATTGACGGGGCATCTAACCGGGGCATTGAGGAAGTAAGGTCGCTTCGTGAAGGAGTAAAATATAAGCCTATTCACAGCCGTTATAAAGTCATTATCATCGATGAAGTCCACATGCTAACTCGTGAAGCCTTCAATGCTCTTTTAAAAACGCTGGAAGAGCCTCCGCCCCATACTATTTTTATTTTTGCAACTACTGAATTCCATAAGGTGCCGGCCACGATCATGTCTCGCTGTCAGCACTTTGAATTCAAGAAAATCTCCCAGAAGGAGATAATCAATCATCTGGTGGACGTTACTCAAAAAGAGAAAATAAAAATATCATCCTCCGGTTTAAACCTTATTGCCGAAGCAGCGGATGGAAGTTTAAGAGATGCTCAGAGCTTGCTTGACAAGGCAGTAGCCTTTTCGGGGGAAGTGATAAATGATGAGGATTTAAAAGAGATCTTAGGAACAATCAGCAAAGACCTCCTTTTTGCCTTTTCAAATTCTATCCTGGAAGAAAAGCCTGATGAAGTTTTCCCGCTTGTGGATAAAGTGATAGAGAACGGTTATGACCTTCGATTTTTCTATAAGGAGCTTGTTCAGCATTTCAGGAATTTGCTTCTTGCCAAGTCAGCCAAGAATCTACAGGATTTGCTCCCTTTGAACGAAGAAGATATGAATGATTTGAAAGAAGAAGCAAAGAAAGCTTCCGAAGAGGAACTCCTCCGTTATCTAGTTGTCCTCCAGCAGGGAGAGCCGGGATTGAAATTCTCTTCCCATCCCAGGATTTATTTAGAGGTTTTCCTGGTTAAATTGAGTCATTTTAAAAAGATTACCCCCTTGAAAGACATCATCCAGGAGTTAGAGGATATTAAGAAAGAACTGAGATCTCCATCTGGCAAAGAATTCATCAAAAATACTTTCCAGAAGGAAAAAGTAGTGGAAGAGAAAGCTCCAGAGGTCTCGAATCAGAAAATAAACGAAACGATACCAGAAGAAATCGGAGAAGATAAGGAAAAAAGGGAGCGAGAAATTGAGACAGCTATGAAGGATCCCTCTGTTCAGTCTTTTATGGATAAGTTCAAGGCGCAGGTGCTTTCGATTAAACCCATAAAAAGAGCTGAGGAGGATAAAAATAAATTGCCTTTCGATTTAGGGAGAAAAAAATGAAAAATGTGGCAAATTTACAAAAAATGCTAAAGACCGCAAAGGAAATGCAGGATAAACTCCAGAAAGAATTAGCAGAGATGAGAGTAGACGGCTCGAGCGGGGGCGGGATGGTGACAGTCACCCTTGACGGCTCAAAAAGTCTGATTTCTATAAGCATTGATCCGGAAGTTGTGAATAAAGATGATATTGAAATGCTCCAGGATTTGATCATTGCTGCATTTAACGATGCTGGAGCGAAAGTGGATGAAAACGTATCCGAAAAAATGGGGAAATTTGGCGCGGGCCTTAAAATTCCTGGGCTCTTCTGATGATTGATCCTACCCATCCTCTGAATCTCCTTATTGAGGAGCTGAAGAAAATTCCGAGCATCGGAGCTAAAACTGCTCAGAGAATTGCATTTTATATCACTAGTCTTGCTCAGGAAGAAGCAGATAGATTGGCAAAAGCAATAAAAGATGCCAAGCGCAACACGTTTTACTGTTCCGTCTGTAACAGCATGACTCATGTTGATCCTTGTCAGTATTGCACTGACTCCAGCCGAAACGACGAAGTCCTTTGCGTCGTTGAAGAGCCGTTTAATATCTCCTCCATAGAAAAAACCGGGATTTACAATGGAAGGTATCATGTTCTGCTGGGAGCCCTTTCCCCCTTAAAAGGAGTGGGGCCTGATGAGCTAAAGACAGAGAAACTGGTGAAGAGAGTGAAAGATGGTAATCTCAAGGAAATTATTATTGCTACAAATCCCACTGTGGAAGGAGAATCCACAGCCGTCTATCTGGCGAAAATTCTAAAAGACTTCAACATCAAGCTCACAAGATTGGCCATGGGATTACCAGTAGGATCTGATATTGATTATGCCGACCAGGTTACCATCAAAAAAGCTTTAGAAGGCAGGACAGAAATCAAAGAATGAGGAATTTGATAAACCACCAAATTCAAGAAAGTATCGTCTAAATAATGAAAAAATTTCTTAAATAAAAGAAATGAAAAACATGGCTTCGCTTAAAAAGATTTTTGACTCATCGGCCAGGTATAAAATTTTTAATCTATATTTATTTTCTAATTTTATAAAAAGGGGATTTTGAAGGAAGAGGTCATTCATATTTTAAAAAAGGAGGTTTAATGAAAGAGCTAATTGAAATACGCTGGCACGGTCGTGCTGGCCAGGGTGTAGTTACGGCAGCAGTAACTTTAGCAGATGTGCTTTCTTCAGAAAAAGACAAATATGTTCAAGCTTTCCCCGAATTTGGAGCAGAGAAGAGAGGCGCTCCCATATTAGCTTTTAATCGCATCAGCAAAAAGCAAATCCGCACGCACAGTCACGTCTATTATCCTGATATTGTCGTAGTTACTGACCCATCTTTACTAGGTATTGTGGATATAAGCGAAGGTGCGAAAGAGGATGCGATTTTTCTGATGAACACCACTTTTGACATTCCACTCATACGGGAGAAGCTGTCTTTAGGAGAAAGGAAAATTTATGCTTTAGATGCTTACGCCATAGCTTCGGATGAGCTTGGAAGAGCTATTCCAAATGTTCCCATGGTCGCAGCTTTGGTAAAAATCACTGAACTCATGGATCTGAAAAAATTTAAGGATAAGGTAAAAATCTCTCTAAGTAAGAAGCTGAGATCCGAGGTCGTGGAGAAGAACATACGAACAATAGATAGAGCTTTCAAGGAGGTAAAGCTAGGATGAAAAAAGAAACCTGGAAGGAATTAACAATTGGCACTATTAACCTTGATGCGGGAAACTCGGTGAAAAATTTAACAGGAACCTGGCGTTCAGGAAAAAAGCCTCAGTTCATAGAAGAAAACTGCATCCAGTGTTTTTTTTGCTGGCTTTACTGTCCTCATTCTGCCATTCGTGTTGAAGGAGAAGAGGTGAAAGGTATCAATTACGATTATTGTACAGGGTGTGGAATATGTTCTGTGGAATGTCCGCCAAAAGAAAAGGCCATTACTATGATTAAGGAAGAAATGAAGCTTGCTGGAGGGAGCACAGAATGAGCACGCTTAAAACACTAAACGGAAATCAGTCAATTGCTGAAGCAGTAAGGCAGATTGATCCTGATGTGATGGCTGCCTATCCCATAACTCCATCCACAGCAATCGTTGAGACTATCGCCAAATTTAAAGCAGATGGATTGATCGCAGGAGAATTTGTATGCCCCGAAAGTGAACATAGCGCTATGAGCGTCTGTATCGGAGCTTCATCGGCAGGGGGTAGAGTCATGACAGCCACTGCCTCCCAAGGGCTCGCTCTTATGTGGGAGATGCTCTACATTGCTGCTGGCTTGAGGCTGCCGATCGTAGCAGCCATAGCTAATCGGTCCCTCAGCGCTCCCATTAATATTCACGGCGACCACAGCGATACCATAGGCGCCAGAGATTCAGGATGGATACAGATCTACTCCGAGAATTGCCAGGAAGCTTATGATAATTTTATTCAGGCCTTTCGTATCGGGGAAGATTTAAAGGTTAGAACTCCGGTTCTGGTTGGATTGGATGGTTTTATCATCAGTCACTCCATGGAAGTTATTCAAGTCGAGGACGATGATGAAGTCAAGAAGTTCATCGGAGAATACAAAAATGTTTTCCCTGTTCTGGATACAAGCCGGAAGATGACAGTAGGGCCCATAGATTTTACCGATTATTACTTTGAGCACAAGAGAAACCAGATTGAAGGCATCGAAAATGCTCCTCCAGTCATCGAGGCTGTTGGGAAGGAGTTTGGTCTGAAATTTGGCCGCGAATACGGCTTTTTCGAGGAATACAGGATGGATGACGCTGAACTGTGTATCGTAGTTATGAGCTCAGCAGCAGGAACATGTAAAGATGCCGTAGATGAGTTAAGGTCAGAAGGGAAGAGAATCGGGCTTCTCAAGCCCCGGATTTTTCGTCCTTTTGCCCATCAAAAAATTGCCGAGGCATTGAAGAAGATGAAGGCTATAGCTGTTCTCGACCGTTCTTCGAGCCCTGGAGCTTTTGGAGCTCCTCTTTTCACTGAGGTCCGCTCTGCTCTTTATGATTATGCTGAGCGTCCAAAAATCGTTAATTACGTTTATGGCCTTGGAGGTAGAGATATAAAAGTAGAGCATTTTAAAGAAGTAGGCTTGAAATTGGAAAAGATCGCAGAAACAGGAAAAGTTGAAGAGATCTACGGTTACATCAACTTAAGAGAGTAAAGCGAGGGAGAAAGAGATGGCAAAGTTAAAAGACTTAGCATCAATGGAAGATAGATTGGTTGCAGGTCATGGAATGTGCTTGGGCTGTGGCATTCCCCTTATTTTTAGAATCGTTTTAAGGGCTACGGAAGATCCTCTTATCATTGCCAACGCCACGGGTTGCCTTGAGGTATGTACAACCATTTTTCCCCGAACTTCATGGAATGTGACCTGGGTTCATAGTGCTTTTGAGAATGCAGCAGCGACAATTGCAGGGGTCGAATCCATGTACAAAGCTCTAAAAAAGAAGGGGAGGATTCCCGAGGATAAGAAGATAAAATTTTTGGGCGTTGGAGGCGACGGCGGAACCTATGATATAGGACTCCAGGCTCTCTCTGGAGCTGTAGAAAGAGGGCACGACATCGTTTATGTCTGCTATGATAATAATGCCTATTGCAACACAGGGGGACAAAGGTCTTCGGCAACCCCCTTAGGTGCCTCAGCTACAACTTCTCCAGAAGGAGCACAAAGTCCAGGAAAATTGCAGCGCAGGAAGGATTTAACAAAGATTTTAGTTGCCCATAACATTCCTTATGTTGCCCAGGCCAGTCCAAACAGATGGCAGGACCTTTACAAGAAAGCACAAAAAGCTTTTGAAATAGAAGGCCCTGCATTTCTGAATATTCTTTGTCTCTGCCCGACAGAATGGAAATATGATGAATCTCAGGGAATTCGGCTGGCGCAGACTGCTATCGATACCTGCGTCTGGCCGCTGTATGAAGTTGAAAACGGAAAGTACAAGATTAATTATTTACCTAAAGAGAAGAAACCAGTTTTGGATTGGGTTAAATCCCAGGGGAGATTCCGCCATCTTTTCAAAGAAGAAAATGCCTGGGTTTTAGAAGAGTACCAAAAGCAGGTCGATGAAGATTGGGAGGAGCTGAAAAAGCTGGCAAATTTATGAAAATGGACTAAATTCCCGTCTATTATCTGAGGGGTGATTTTGTCTGGATTCTCTCTTGTTTTTAAATAAGAAAAGCAAAAAGAGGGGAGGAAAAATCCTCCCCTCTTTGGTTATCTGCTCGAGCGTTTCGACTTAGAACGTGAAGCGCAGGCTGACCTTGAAAATTCTGTTTCCGTATGAGCCGGTTATATCGCCGTGAGTTCCGTATCTTGTGAAAGTTGGATTAGCAGGATCGGTGTAATCGACATAGCCACCAGGGTTACCGGCGATGTCATAGCCGCATCTGCCTAAGGCGTTGATAATATCGATATAGCTACCAATTGTGCCGAAGTCTCCGATGGGGAATCTCTTCTCTATCCTCAGGTCAAGAGTAGTCACAGGCGGATCACGTCTGGTTCCGTTTAGCTCTGTAGGCACGCCGATTGCTTGGCCTGGATCCCAGTACATAGGATCATCGGGAATATAGACTGTAATAGTTCTTCTCCATGGATTACCGCTTGCGTGGTTAAAATAAGCGCTCAGGACTATATCAAGAGGCAGGACAACAGTGCTCTGGAGTTTGATGTTGATGGGCCGGTCATAGTTAAGCCTTCCGGTATCATAGAGGAAGGAATTAGGGGTGTCAAACGTACCGCTGGCGCCCCAGGAATTGCCGTAATCGCCACCGATGTTGCCCCAGGCTTTGCTCCAGGTAATGGATCCCAGAAGCTGCCATCCGCTAGACATCCTCTTGTTGACGAGGAGTTGAAGGCCCCAGTATTTTCGGAAGGCGCCTTCGACGTTTGTCACATAATAATGAATAGGAGGTGCGGTGTTGAGACGAGCATAGCAGGAGGAGGTGATGTCATCAGCTGTTCCGAATTCTCCGTCGTCTCCAGGGTCATTGAAGGTAAATTCTTCCCAGTAAGGGCTGTTCGGACGATAGCCTTGCCAGGCTAAATCCTTTCCTAAACCGAAATCATTGACGTCCTCAAAGATATTTGTTTTGCGCTTGTAGGTGAAGATAAGGGCCATGCTGAGGTCTCTGGCCATTTCCCTTTCTACACCGAAAGTGAATTCATCGGTGTAAGGAGCGCTTGCGTCAAGGTCCATTTCTGCTTCTAAATCAAAGTCACGGGGATCAGTCGGCAAGTAACGCATTGAGAATCTATCCGTAGGTTCAATGAGGAAATCATTGTCATCGTCGTACCAGTACCAACCACCGCTATTTGGATACATGGGGTTGGCAAGAGAGAAGTACTGGATCATCAGGTATTCATTGTACCTTGACCAGGAGCCTTTGATTGAAGTCTTGCCGTCTCCAAAAACATCATAAGAGAAGCCGATACGCGGTGAGATGTGACTCCAGGTTTGGACTTTTTCCGCTGGAATATCCCACTCATCGAATACTGTTGTTGGATCTGCAGCTATCAGTAAAGGAAGAACGCCGTAAGGATCTGTGGTTGCAGTGTGATGCTGGTCGTCGAATCTTCCGGTGCTTGTGTCATAGCGTACTCCCAGGTTCAAAGTCAGGCGATCCTTGATGGTCACGCTGTCCTGTAAGAAAAAGCCATAATGTCTCATACTCTCTGATTCGACAGTAGTGCCTTCCTCTGGTCCACAGATACGAGCGTAGAGACGGTATCTATAAGGCTCGCTAGCAGTAGGATAGGAA
>WVXO01000002.1 GCA_011773465.1 Candidatus Aminicenantota bacterium
TGGGGTACAGACCACCGGCTCCAGAGGCTTTAAATTTCACTTTACAGGTGGTACATTGATGGGGGGCAGGTCAAAATGGCTTATCAAGCGATGGTTACTCCTTTCAGAAATAATTCTACGCTATATGAATATGGAACATATTTAGCACTTTGGGTAAGTGCATTTGAAATTTTAGTTCATAAAAAACCAGGTGATCGAGTTGAATGGAAAAATGTTTGTGATTTTTTAGGAATGCATAGATGGGGCACGAAAAGGCTACGTGACAAAAGATTCTTACTTTATAAGGATAAAAAGAAAAATAAAGAAATAAGAGGGAATCTTGTACAGAAATTATACAAAGAGTTATATGATGCAAGATGCGATTTTTTACATGGAAACCAAGTTAAAGTAAGTCATATTTACCCTTTTAAAAATAAGAACAGACCTGCTTTGGGAAATTTAGCACCAAGTATTTATTGGACAGCACTATCTGTATTTCTACCTTCAGAAGATGAAGGAAATAGTGTGGAGGCTAAAGGAAAGTCCATTCTAAGAGGAATGATGGAAATTGCTTATGATGAAGCATTATTGTCATCAATTGGGATTAAATTAGAAGATATATATAACAGATGAGCTAAGAGGTAGAAAACAATAATTATCCCAGAGAATTTAAGTATAATTATAGAGAAAAGGTAGGAATACAGGATTCGATTAAATAATGATTTGAGGCGAGTGAAAGCCAAAGACCACAGAAGCCTCTGGCCTCCCTCTCAGTCCTTGGGCAGCAAGGTAAAGGGTAAACCTTGCTCCTCTCTTAGTTTGGGTGTGTATGGTCGTTCTACGCTGTCCTTTTCCTTCGATTTGCCGGTAAATTTTCGGTGTAATAGGCTTATTCCAGCATATCAGGGAGTGAAATTGTGAAGTTACTACACGACAGAGGAAACGAATTTCCTCTGCTTTCAGGACTGTACATAATCTAAAAAGAGTTACTGGACTATAAATATTACAGTTGTTGTGCTTCTTGCAGGATCAAACTGGTAACCGCTTTTAATCACATCGATGATCTGGGCTGTATATATGCCCGCGGCCGTTGTTCTAAAGGTCTTCCATTTCAAAATTGCATTTCCGTCAATATCGCTGAATCCTTGCAGGGATGAGACAAGTTTATTGCCTGAATCGCGAACTTCTAAGAAAACTTGAGCGCCATCGAGAGATATGGGCAGAGTATCCACTGGCTCAAAATTGTGGGCGATGATGACGACGGTGTCCCCTCTACGAAAGGTATCTGATTGAGTGAGTGTATCTCGTTTCCCTAAGGCCCAAGTAGTGAGACTATCCACCAAGAGGTCCTTTAGCTGTGGAGTCGGCTTTTTTCCCCAAGTTGTGGACGCCATGGTGTAAGGAGCAGCCATGCCTGTATTCAGCCAAGCTTCTAATAGATACGCCCCTTCGTTAGCCAGAAATACTGTCTTTCCCCAATTGTTCAGATAGAGAAACTGAATGTATTCCCAGCTGGTAGGCTGATAGAGCAGGTTTATGGTTGCGTAGACAGCACCATGGGGTGGATTCATTGCCAGGACATCAAAGTGATCATAAAATCCA
The DNA here is from genome assembly GCA_011773465.1 of Candidatus Aminicenantota bacterium. Taxonomy (GTDB): domain Bacteria; phylum Acidobacteriota; class Aminicenantia; order Aminicenantales; family Aminicenantaceae; genus SOIV01. The sequence goes on from WVXO01000002.1 coordinate 1,582, forward strand.
CCAGGACTGCCGCCGTATTGATCGGCAGGTACGGGAAGAGCATTTCGCATCCTTGCCTCTTCATAACTCATCATATAGGTTGGGATACGGTTGTCTTTGACAACGGTGTTGTTCAGCGCGAAGTGGAAGGTTTCATGATATGAACCTGGAGCAGAACTGGCCAACTGATCGAGCGTGAAGTCGGGGTTCCCTGTGATTCGGTTGTAACTCAGAATTAAGCTTGGAGAATATGCGTGGGCGTTGATTAGCTCAAACGACCATTCTTGGGTCATACCGTAGTGAGCTTCATAGATTTTGGTGTTTGGATCATGAAGGTCGAGTATGGTATTGACCTGCGTGTCTACTCCATCGATTTTTACGGTGAGGGGTCCATATTTCCCGTCTTCCCGTAGAAGGATTTCGTCTTTATCGTACCATTTGATGTTCAACCACATGCGGCGTCCTTCGGGATACCCGGAGATAAGCTTGTGGGCGGTGTGATTAATTACTTTCAAATTATTTCCATCCACCACAAGAGTTGCAGCTTCACTGAGTTGCTTTATGGCGCGGATTTTTCCATTGTCCAAGGCCGCAATCTGGACAGAGCTTAGCCCTCCACCAAGGCGCAACATACCCTTGCTATCCAAATATTTAATAGCATCGGGCATCCAATAGTTACCTCCTGTCATGTCATGCAGTGGAAGATCCTTTCGAACAAGTGCACCTTTCTTATTGCAGCCTATGCCGTTTACTGGACGCAGGTGGCAAGTCTGACAACTGAAATAACGGATAGTGTTATCAGCATAGTTTCCTCCAGTTCCGGCAACAGACGCACTCTCGTAGGCGGCCTTGATTGCCCCAGCCTGAAGCTCAATAGGGAGATTCAGATACTGCGAAACAGGCGTTGTCGAAAGCCGTCCAGACTCGAATTCACTGTAGGTCCTTTCCACGATGCCGTATTGATAGGGAAAATTGTTAAATGCGACAAGCCCATTATTTCTTGGACCAGTTGTATTCACCGGATCTGCAGTGTCCTGAATACCGTGATTAGGAGCCAGATGGCCCACAGCCGGATTAGAGACATCATGACAGGTTCCGCAGAACTCAACGCCGCGGTGAAATCTGGACTGGATGAACTGATGCCTAGCTATTGTATCAACGTAAGGACCCAGTTTCTCGTTTCCGTCCCAAATGGAAGCCATGCCGCTGCCGTAGTAGCCAGTAGGGGGGGTGCCTTCATCATTGGCCACATAAGGAGGATTTTGCACACCTATGTGCTCTGAATTGTCGGGGTTTGTCAACTTGTGGCAGAAATCGCATTCTACGCCATCGGCATCGCCTGCGGCCAAGCTTGAACCGTCTGTCGGTGTAGAGCGTCCTCCTAGCCACCCGGCTGTGCTGTGGCATCGAATGCAGAGATCACCGGCACCATCAAAATCCTGTTCGGCTATGGCTAAAGTTGCCCAAAAAATTGGATCTCGGCCAGCATTGGCCATCATGCTTCCACGCCAGTTGAAGGCGGGCTCGATGGCAGAATTGTATCCACCATGGCAGTTGTCACACTTATCAGGAGTTTCTAGGTTGCTGACTTCGCGTGGCTGGGTTCCTGGCTGCTCGATGACGGGCGGAACAACAATCGCAGCAATGAGTATGCTGACCGCAATTGTGAATAAAAAAATCATTAGTGAAAGAGGCGATTTTTTCATTTTGCTCCCTCCTTTCAAAGAAATAGCCGTGTCTACTGAAGGACAATCCTTCGGCAGCTCGGCTGCCTCTTTTATCGTTTGAATACAAGAAGTTTTTCCCCCGCAAACTATCTATAAGTTTGGCCTTGCTAGAATTCCTACTTTTCGGTCGATGAAATAAGAGGGAATTCCCATCCAACCTTATTATGAAGAAATGATTTTATATCACAATTCAAATGATATGTCAAGTAAAAATTTTATAAAATCTACATAACTAATAGAAAATATTAGAAACTGACCTGCCCCCCAGAATCGAATTCATCAAGGAAACCCTGGCCTGGCTCGACCGCTACCTCGGCCCAGTTAAATAAGCAATGGAAAAATGAGATAAATCCTTAAAGCATAGCCATAGAGCATTACGAGAAATTCCTCGACCTCTGGAAAGACGCTGACCCTGGTATTGCTGAGGTAGAGGATGCCAGGAAGAGGCTGGCTGGGTTGGAGAGTTAAATCTCCTAAAATCTCTGGCCTCCCGATTAAGAAAGAAGAAGGCATAGCAAATTTTGGTGATTCCAATCCTCTAGCCTGTTAACCTTTTCCTACCATAAGAATCCCAAAAAAATTCGTTGTTGTAAGGCCCACTGCACGTAAAAGTTGCGCGAAGGCATACTTTCTCTTAACCTCCTGCCCCATAAGTCTTGAATTTGCCTTGATTAAAACTGGTAATTTTTAGGCTAAAAATTTTAAAAATTTTAACCTTTTCACACTGGCATCATAGGGAAATGAAAGAATTGAAATCGTTCAGAATCAGCAATTTGGATGAAAAAAAGACTTTACTTTTTGGGAGAAATACCTTATATTAATAAAGGAGTTTGAGATTAATGGAATTTTTTGACAGGACAGTACTATTATTTGGCAGGCAGGTCTGTACTGCTAGGTATCCTTTCCTTACTCAAACTCCAATACCTAGTGGCTTTTCGCGAATGCGTTCTGCTACCTGCCTGCCTTTATATAAAGGAGGACATTGAATCTTAAAATGAAAGTAGTAGATATTTTCCGAGTCCAGAAAGTTACCCCACTCCTACGCAAAATTTGTACTCTCGGCTGGGACGGTAAAAGCATAGTTATTTTAAAAGGTCAAAAATATGGTAAAGCTTTATTAGAGGAGGCCGAGGAGAAGGGAGGATTCTTAAATCCAGTAACTGGAAAACGTATCCCTCCCAGCCGAGGCTTGGCATTTTTAAAATCTTTACATGAATGTTTTAAACATTTGTCTTATATAAAAACATCAAAATTAAAAAGGAGGTCAAATGACACATTGTAAGGGATTGCACACCCTTCAGAAAAAGGTGCATAAGACTCAGAAGGGAAACATCTTCTGGCTCTTGGTTGGCTGTACCTCAAAGCTAATCTATAGGGAGGCAGAAGTGATTAATGAAACGGAGTGTTTCTCTTCTTCCAAAATGGATAGGCAGTAAAATGTCTAGAGAATCCATCAGCTCTTCTCTCACTGAGAAAAAGCTCAAAGAGCTAAGAGACGCAAGGCTTGTAAAATTTAGGCCCGTCAGCTTTTTACAACAAGGCGAACGTAAAGGGCAACCCACTAAGTGGGAATATTATACAGCCGACCTTTTAGCTTATTTAGATAGCAACTCGGTTGAGAAAGAGACTGATAAAGGAGGAGCGACGATGTCCAAAAATGGATGGTCAGAACCTGACAAATTTGGACGCAGTCGCTATCAATTGGCAAAAGGCTTTCAAATCATTGAACGCAATGTCGTTGGGCGCAAATCCTAGGATTCTAATTCTGGGTGTGGTACAATGACGGGGGGCAGGTCACTTGAGTTCGCCTGATTTCCTGTTCGAGAAGTGAAGGTTCCATGTTTCCGGCGGCCAGGCAACCGAATGCCCCTGCATTGGAGACGGAGGAGACGAAATGGCTGTCCGATATCCAGGTCATGGCGCCAGCGATGATGGGAGTAGAGACGCCGAGGAATTTTTTCCCTATTTTCCAGAGTGGTTCAAGACTAGACATTGTTCTAATTCCTTTGGAGAAACTTTATTCGTAAGCTTAATTTTTTGATTATCCATTTTTTTGCCAATTTTGCAAATGCAGCGGCTTTTTTTTTGACTAATCTCCATTTCTTTGATAAATTATGTCGACTATGATGATTGGAACGATAAATTTAGTAGATAATCTTGATTTGACCTATTTGAGTTTAACTGTTTTTCTTCTTTCTGAGGCGGAAAGTAGTGGTCTGAAGATCAATATGGAATTATTTAATTTTTAAAATAATTATGAAGAGCTCCCAAAAGAAAAAAAGAAAAATCCTTTCCCTTCGAGTTTTTGGTCTGTTAACAGCCTCTCTCTTTTTAATCGTTATCCTTATAGTTGTCCTTCAGACTCTCTCAGGCGGAGTGAAACAGCCCGTTGCTTTTAATCACAGGATCCATGCAGAGAATGATCTGGGATGCCTGGATTGTCACCAGCTTTACGAAGAGCATGCTTCATCTGGAAAGCCGTCTCTCGAGGTCTGCTCTGGCTGTCATGAAGATCCTCTTGGTGAGAGTCAGGAAGAGGCCAAGCTGAGAGAATACCTTGAATCTGGAAAAGAGGTGGAGTGGCAGAGACTTTATCGTGTTCCTGAAGATGTCTTTTTTTCTCATAGGAGACATGTTGTTCTTGGAGAGATTGAATGCCAAACCTGTCACGGTGATATTGGAGAAAGTCCTCGCCCGCCTAAAAGGCCGGTTAAAATGACTATGAAGAAATGTATGAGATGTCACGATGAACGCAAGGCGGATAATGATTGCATCGCCTGTCACAGGTAGATTTATGCCGGATATGCTTACGCAAGAAGTTTATCAAAAGGAAGAATAGATGAGCTTGAAAAGAAGAGATTTTCTCAAAATTGCCGGTGGAATTTCTCTTAGTTTGCCTCTTTATAATTGCGCTCTGGATAAATTATCTGATTCAACTCAGCAAAACAGCTGGTTATCCGGAATTGAGAGCTGGATTCCGACGGTGTGCCAAGCTTGTCCTGGAGGATGTGGAATTTTCGTGCGTGTTGTCGATGATCGAGCGGTTAAAATTGAAGGCAACCCGATTCATCCGCTCAACAGGGGAAGGGTCTGTCCGAGAGGCCAGGCTGGGCTTCAAGTGCTGTACAGTCCGGAGAGAATCAAAAGCCCGATGAAAAAAGTGGGCCGCAGGGACTCCAGAAAGTGGGAGATTATCAACTGGGAAGAAGCCATTAATGCTGTCTCATCCAGATTACTCGAGTTAAGGAATTCAGAGAAATCTCATACTATTGCCTTTATGGGCCAAAACAGCAGTCACACGACCGAAGACCTAATAACCAGATTCTTGAAGGTTTATGGAACTCCCAATTACATAAAACTCGATGACTGGACAACTTTAAAAAAAGCATATCATTTAACACAGGGAATTCATGACCTTCTGGCTTTAGATCTTGAAAACAGTAAATATGTGTTGTCTTTTGGAGCTGACTTTCTGACGAACTGGCCGACTTCTATGGAAAATCAGAGGATTTATGGGGAGAAGAGATCAAAACGCAATATAAAAATAGTGCAGGCAGAGCCCCGTTTTTCTTTGTGCGCTTCAAGAGCCGACAAATGGATTCCGATAAATCCGGGTACAGAAGGTCTTTTGGCAATAGGTATAGCCTCAGTCATCGTTAAAGAAAAGCTTTATAACGAGAGATATCTTGATCGATTTGCGCTGCAATTTGAAGATTGGATAGATGATAGAGGCATAAAACAAAAAGGATTTAAAAGCGCTATTCTTGGGGAAGTTCGGCTTGATCATATATCTGACGTGACTGGAGTGCCGTTAAGGACAATCATTGAAGTGGCTAAAGAGTTTTCATCGACTCAACCGGCTGTAGCGGTTGCCGACTATAATCTCTCTTTTCAGACAAAAGGTCTTTTCAGTGTACTAGCCATTCACTCGCTCAATGCTCTAATCGGGAATATCGACAGTCCTGGAGGGCTCCTCCGGCAAAGAAGGGCTCCTTTAGGAGATATGCCGCCTGTGAAATTAGATAAAAGAGCGGAAAGAGGGATGTCCCAGCCAAGAATAGATGGAGTATCCGGGAATGAATTAACCTCGCATACAGATGGAATAGAAAAATTTTGCGAGAACATTCTGAACAAAGATCCTTACGAAATAAATTGTCTTTTCTTGTCGAATAATAGTCTGAATCTCTCTTCACCCATCTCAAAGAAAGTTAAAGAGGCATTAAAGAATATTCCGTTTATAGTGAGCTTTTCTTCATTTCTCGATGATGCAAACTCTTTTGCGGATATTATCTTGCCTGATTCCTCTTTCTTCGAGAAGTGGCAGGAAAGTCAGGTTTCACCCATGTCTAAGATTCCAATTGTCGGAATATGTCAGCCAGCTGTCAAGCCCCTTTATCAATCCAAGCCCTTTGATGATGTCATTCTGACTCTGGCTAAAAAAATGGGATCTCCGATTTCTCAGAACTTTCCGTGGTCGAGTTTCAAAGAGCTGCTTCTTGATCGCCTGAAGGGACTTTTTGAAGCGAAAAGGGGAAGTGTATTCACTTCTCCTCCTGAGGAAGAGCAGCTGAGATTATTGGAAGAGAGAGGGTGGTGGGTTCCTCAACATGCGTCTTCAGAAGCCTTTATGAAGGGCCTCTTGGAAAAGGGAGGCTGGCAGGATCCTTCCTATCATTTCAATGAACGAAGCTATATTTATCAGACACCTTCGCGAAAATTTGAGTTTTTCTCCTTGCTGAAAACTCAGGAAATCCACCCTGAATTTTCGGGAGATGAAAATGAATACCCTTTTATCCTCTATTTATATGATTTGCCTTTTAATTCAGATTTTAATGGCGTAAACATGCCCTGGCACCAGGAAACAATCGGGTTTCGCTTCAACCTTGGCTGGCATACCTGGGTAGAAATAAATCCTGAGACAGCTAAAAAATTGAACATTCAGGACAAAGAATTAGTCTGGGTGGAATCTCCTTATGGAAAGATTAAAGTCATAGTTAAGATATTTTCTGGAATAATACCCCATGTGGTAAGCATTCCTTTGGGAAAAGAAGAGGATGTTCCCGGACAGAAGAATGCCAGAAAAATTATCGATCCGTTAGTTTTGATCGGTGAAACGCACGATGTGCAAACTGGCGTGTTATCTCGACAGTCAACTCGAGTGAAGATCTATAAGTCCGGAAGGAGCGGAAACAAATGACAAGATGGGGAATGGTTATTGACCTGGATAGATGTACTGGATGCCAGGCGTGCGTCGTCGCCTGCAAAGCAGAGAATAATGTTCCTTTTTCTACACCTGAGCTGGAGGTTAGAAATCGGGTCATATCCTGGATGAGCGTTCTAACAATTGTGGAGGGAGAGTTCCCTGAAATAAAAGAAAGGTTCTTACCCCGCCCGTGCATGCATTGTGAGAATCCACCCTGTGTCAAGGTTTGTCCGGTCGGAGCCACTTATTTAAATCCTGAAGGGATTGTGGCTCAGGTTTATACAAGATGTATCGGCTGCCGGTATTGCACCAACAACTGCCCTTACACATTGAAATATTTCAACTATTTTAAACCTCAGTGGCCAAAAGAAATGAAAAATTATTTAAACCCGGATGTGTCGAGACGGCAGGTTGGAGTCGTGGAGAAGTGTACTTTTTGCCATCACAGACTCCAAAAAGCAAAGGAGAAAGCTCGAGTAGAAAAGAGAAAATTGAGAGAGGAAGATTACATCCCAGCCTGCGTTCAGACTTGTCCGACCAACGCCCTCACCTTTGGGGATCTGGATAATCCCAGAAGTAATGTGTCTCGTCTAGCCAAGAGTTCGAGAGCATTTCGACTACTGGAAGAGCTGGGAACAGAACCCAAAGTTTACTATCTCACAGAGGGGGAATGGCATGGATAGTGCGGGAGCAGAATCCTTGAAACTGGAAAACCAACTTCTCAGCCCTGTCACCCGTACAGGGAAGAAGTTTTATCTAACGGCTGCCATTCTCTTGAGTATCATTGCGCCGGGTGTTTTTGCCTGGATTACACAAATAAGGAGCGGACTGGGAGTCACCGGTTTAAACCGTCCTATTTATTGGGGATTTTACATCACAAATTTTGTGTTCTTTATCGGAATCAGCCATGCTGGAACTCTGATTTCCGCCATCCTTCGTCTGGCTCATGCAGAATGGCGCAGGGCAATCACACGCTCAGCTGAAGTGATTACTGTTCTCGTTCTTTTCTTCGGAGTGTTCAACATAATTACCGATTTAGGCCGGCCGGATCGTATGTTTTTCACCATTTCTCATGCCGAGTTTGGTTCTCCTCTTCTCTGGGATGTGGTCAGTATCAGCACCTACCTTTTCTGCAGCAGCATTTATCTCTTTCTTCCGCTGATCCCGGATATTGCGATAATGAGAGAAAAGTTTAATGGAACAGCCAGAGGGTTTGTTTATCGAATTTTAGCCCTCGGTTGGAAAGGTACAGAAAAACAGTGGAAAGTCCTGCAAAAGGCTATTTCGTTTATGGCTGTTTTGATCATCCCGATTGCGGTTTCAGTCCATACTGTTGTCTCTTATGTTTTTGCCATGACCATTCAGCCAATGTGGCACAGTACGATTTTTGGCCCTTACTTTGTTACCGGTGCCATTTTTTCAGGAATCGCTGCCCTAATCGTGGCCATGGTTATCATCCGGCGGAGCTGTCATTTGGAAGGTTTTCTAAAACCTATTCATTTCAATAATCTGGGGCTTCTCCTTTTGGTGATGAGTCTCTTGTGGTTTTATTTTACTTTTACAGAAAATTTGACCTCCTTTTACGGAGCTGAACCTTCCCATTTAGCTGTGTTTTACGCCAAGCTCACAGGACCGTACGCCCCCTATTTCTGGACCATGGTCTTTAGCTGTTTTATTCTTCCCGTTATCATTCTATCCAACAGAAAGACCCGGACTATCAAAGGTACGCTGATTGCGTCTATAGCTGTGATCATTGGAATGTGGCTGGAACGCTATACAATTGTTCTCCCCACCCTAGTCAATCCAAGGCTTCCCATCGAGAGGGGGAGTTACACTCCCACCTGGGTAGAATTTGCAATAACCGCAGGTTGTTTTGCGGCTTTTATACTCCTCTATATTCTTTTCGCAAAAATATTTCCGATCATATCCATATGGGAGATAAAAGAGGGTAAGAAAGCAGGAGTAGAAGAAACTGTCGCTCGAGTCAAGAGTTATCTTCCTGAAACAATCAGCAAGGGATGAATTTAGTGTTTTCCATCCTACGGATGAATGACTCTGTTGAGAGATTCTAAAGGATAAAAACATGGCAAAGAATAAAAAAGAGAATTCAGCAAATGCTTATAAGGTCTTCATTTGCGCCTTGGTGTTAATATGCTTTGCGATTTTCTCTTTTTCTCAGAGGAATGAGATCTATCCTCTCCCTGAAAATCCTTTGAATGGGAGCCTGGTATTCATCAATAAAGGATGCATAAAATGTCACACAATCTGGGGAATCGGAGATGCATTTGGGCCCGATTTAACCAGAGTTGGCCAAGAAAAAGATTTTTTTGATCTTTCCGGAGCTCTGTGGAGCCATTCTCCTAAAATGATCGAAGTCATGGAAGAGAAGGACATCGAGAGACCCCTGTTGACTTCAGTCGAAACAAAAGAGCTAATGGCTTATATCTATTACCTTGGCTTCTTTGATGAATTGGGGGATTATTTAAAGGGAGAAGAGATTTTTTCAAAAAAAGGTTGTGTTCAGTGCCATTCTCTTGGGGGGATTAATAAAAAAGGAGGTCCCCCTTTAGACAAATACGGTCGCTATGTTTCACCTGTTTTTATTGCTGCGGCTCTTTGGAACCACAGCTCGACTGTAAGCCAAGCCATGGTCGTACAGTCCTTTGCGCCACAAGAGATGTCTCACCTCCTCTCATTTATTAAAGGAAACGCGTTGAATGAAAAGGGAGAAACTATCTACATGAATCCAGGGAATCCGAAAAGAGGGAGAGAGGTGTTCGGACAGAAAAAGTGCACATCTTGCCATGGAAATAATGATCTGAATTTGAGGAAAAGTTCTCTGAGAAAGAGTCTGACAGAAATATTGAGTATGATGTGGAATCATTCTTATCAGATGTGGGAAATAATGAAGGAAGCAGGACTGCAGGTTCCTCAATTTAATAATGAAGAAATGGCTGATTTAATGACTTACTTGTACTTTATCCAATACTATGGAGAAGAGGGAGATCATGCGAGAGGAAAGAAGATATTTGGGGAGAAGGGGTGTATCTCTTGCCACAGCAAGGAAGCCGTTGAACAAAAGAAAGGAATTGATTTAGCTGAGGTTTCAACTCTCACAGTTTTTGAGCTCATCTCAGCCATGTGGAATCACGTCCCCCAAATGGAAAAGATGGTGACGGAAATGAATTTGGTCTGGCCGCGGTTTGAAAAGGATGAGATGAAAGATTTGATTCAATATATTCAATCTTTGAGTCCTAAAGGAGGAGATAATGATTAAGAAAAAAGTGATTTTTCCGGTTCTGATTACAGTAGCCATTGTCTTCCTTTTTAGCACCATTCTGGGATCAAGATCTTTTATCTCTGAAAAGCGCTCCATCTCAAGTAGTTTAGATTGTAAAGAATGCCATGCGGAAATATATGACCATTGGAAAAACGCCATGCATTCCATGTCTATAGAGGATCCCATCTTTAAAGCATCCTTTATGGAATCGTATTTCAACACGGCAGGCGAGGCCAAATACAACTGCTTGCGCTGCCATGCTCCAGTCGCTCTTATCAATAACGACTATGATTTAAGAAAAGAGATCACCAAAGAAGGTGTGAGTTGTGATTTCTGCCATTCTATAAAGAAGGTCAACTTGAATGATAAAGAAAATCCTTTTAAGTTTGAAACAGGGGATATAAAGTGGGGTCCATTATCAAACGTTGATTCTCCAGCCCATCAAACCGAGCCATCGTCTCTTTTTAAATCTTCTGAGCTCTGCTCGGGTTGTCATGAGTACGTCAATGATAAAGGAGTCAAGATATTAGGGACCTATTCTGAATGGAAGGAAAGCCCTTATGCTGCGGAAGGAACTCACTGCCAGAATTGCCACATGCCTTTAATTCCTGGCAAAATCGTAAAGCCAGAAATCAAAACTTCCAGCCAGAAACAGATCAACTTGCATGCCATTTCAGCTGGCCATTCCACTGAGCAGTTGAGAAAGGCCGTTAGTGTGGACATTCAGACCATCAACCAAGAAGGAGATATTATAGAAGTTATTGTCAATGTGACGAATAGAGGCTCAGGTCATATGGTGCCAACAGGAATCCCAACAAGAAAATTGATCCTTTATGTCGAGCTCAAAGCGGCGAACGAATATTACAGCCAGCAGCGAGTCTATCAGCGTATACTGGTGGAAGAATCCGGGAATGAAATAAAAAAGGAAGGCGAGATCTTCCTGACAGCGACCAAGGCCTCTTATGATAACCGAATAAGACCCAGAGAGACAAGAACAGAGAGGTTTGCTTTCGCTCAACCGAAAAATAGAAAAGTGACAATAACGGCCCGCGTGGAATACCTCTACAAGACTCAAGTCTTGAGTCCCACAGAGATGCGCGTGAAAATGGCTGAAGATAGTCAAGTTATATCCAGATAGAGCTTTAGAACCTGGCTGCTGCCTGTAAGGCCAGAAGATTATCCCCATCCTGGATAATGTCGTACTCCAGCTTAAACACAATTGCCCGAGTCAGGTAATAATTCAATCCCAACGCAGTTATTTTTGTGTGAGTATCTCTCGGACTTCGACCCAAAAGATTTGCTGCGTCAAAGTAATCCAAAGTGCCATACCGAACCGTCGGTCTAAATTTTCCTTCGACCAGATAAGAAGCTTGGATAAAGTAACCGTCGGCTTTTCCCTCTTCGATCGGGATTGGATTTTCAGAAGTCGAGCGAGCATACTCCGCAAAAAGATTAAACGCGCCGATCTTTCCGAGTAAATGAAAACCATACATGCTCAAGTTGAGATTGCCGTCATCGTCCCAAGCACCTCTATAGTATGAAGCTCCTGCTTCCCACCTGTCAGTAATGACACTGCTCAAGCGAAATCCAAAACTTTTCGCATCATTGTTATCTCTGTATTGACGGCTGCTTCTCAACCGGCTGCCGCTTCCCAGCCCGTTAATGACGTAGGCATCATAGTTAAGATAAAAATCATCATGGATAAAGATATTCCCATGGAGGTTAATGCCGACTTCCTTCCAGGCGCTCACTCCAATTTCTCTCGACATTTGAGGCCTGGTGACAAGTAAATTTTCCAGCGGGCCGTGAAACTCATCAAAGCGATTGAACGGAGTTAGGATGGCTCCGATTTTTATTCCCATATTTCTGAGTAACCAAACATCCATATAAGCCTGCTCAATGAAAGGGGGCTCAGCTTCGCCTCCGCCATGCTCAAACTCAAATTCCACATGATAGGACAATTTGCTATGAAGACGTCCAGCCAAAGCGATGTTCAAGTAGTGGATGTCGAAAGTATCTGTCGAGCCTTGAGAAGAAAAGAATTCTGTGTAGACATATCCAGCGAGGACTGGGCTTGTGGGGAGTTCTCCTTTTTCTTTGACTGATGCTTCCTGTTGAAGATAATCGAGGATGATCTTTTCTGTCTTCTCATTGAGCCCAGACAGAGGACCCATCTCATAGACTATTGTTTTCCATTCTTCAGGAGAATACTTCTGCGGGTTATAAGCAAAATGACAGCGGCCGCACTTTAGCTCATAGAGCTTTTCTCCTTGATATGCATTTCCCTGACCGAATGTTGCGATCGGAAAGATGATCATAAGAATGAAAAGAGCCGCTATTTTTTCCTGTAACATAAAAGACCTCCCAATAAATTATATTAGTTCGATAGATTTTATATGATAAACGTTAATATTTGATGAGTCAAGCACTGATTGAGCGAATAATAATCAAGTTTTCGTAGCAGAAAGACTTGTTGAAAATTATATGAATAGAAGTGTGTAGGGGCTCGGCTGATAAAGGGATTAGCCGTTTCTATAGTGCTAGCAGTTTAAGAAGGATTAGTTCAAAGCGGAATTCTTTTTTTAAAAAATTTACTTAAAATAGTTCTAAAAGCCATTTTAAAAAAAAGCCTAAAGCTTCTTGTTTCATTCCAAGTTTTTTTATAGGTTTCTTGGCCTGACACGATGTTGAAGAAAGCATTTCTCAACACTTTTTCTTTTTTTGCTGTTTCAATTATGCTATCGAGAAGACCTTGTTTGGAGCACTGGTTCGTTAAAAATCTTAATGTTTTTCCGTAAGGAATGTCACAGGGTGTAGATATGTCAGACCCTCCTGGACACCTTGTGTTATTTTGCCTAAGCCTGCCTAACTATGGATAAGGATGCCTAAAAGGAAAGACAAGGTAAAATAAAACCAAATTAGCAAATTTCCGGGGAAAACCAGAGAAATCAGGCGTGCCAAGGGCCGGACTCGAACCGGCACGTAGGATAACCTACTAGGGATTTTAAATCTCTTGACTCGATTTCTCTATCTTTTTGAACTTGCTTTAGTTAGTATACTTGTTCCTCTCCTTGGGGACGGATCGGGGACGATTTAATTTATGATAGGTTCAATTCCTGTATCGCCCACCATCTATTTCTTTCAATTTCAATGAGATAGAAATCTATGTTCTCTTTCTATCTTTTAATTTCGATAAAATATCATGCCACATTCCTTGCCAAAGCTTTAATTCAGACATCATACAGATTCTTTGCTATCAGATGGATAGATAAAGATTTATTAAAAATGCAACCTGTAATGAGCAGATAGCACTATGTTTCAAGGCAAACCAATTATTCAGATTGATTCAGTAGGTTCGTCTCAATCTGTTTTCAAAAAAAAGCTTTCCCAAATGGAATGCTTCTTGTATTTTCAGCAAATAACCTTTTCTTATGGGTTTTTCTTTCTGCCATTTCTCAAAATGTTCCTCAGAAAAGAAAAAATTGATATTCCTGCAGAGTGATGTAGCAGCACACTTCGAATATTCCATATCGCACCATACTACCGTACTCCTTGGATTCAGGAATACTATCTCCTCATCTTGCACATCGATTTCTATCTTCTCGCCACAATGAAAACATGGAGATTCTATAGAAACATCGGAATCAAACATAAAGCTTATTCCCAGTGCATCAATCGCACACATTGCATAAACACTTTTAAATCCTTTCCTTTTAAAAGAGACCTTATGAGAGGTGGCAATGCCAGAAAATGGGTATGCTGCGATAATGTACGTTTTGCTCTCACCTAAGTGAATAGCATCGAATCGATCCAGCTCATTCAATATTTCCTCAATCTTTCCTTTATTAAAGTGGTTAAATTCTTCGCTTATTTCAATTAAAGAAGGAATCCTGCCAAGGACGGGGGTTTGACTCAATATATATTGCCTAACAACATCCTCATCACTGGTCAGAGTTTTTCCGAACTTGGCTCCCATGTTCTCAGTACAACAGGTCTCTTGAAAAATACTCTTTGTTCGTTCGGTTGGTTCTGGTTTAAGACTAAACATTTTATGCGTCATTGATTCAAGAAAAATACTCGTCCTTTGACATCAACACTTCATACCAGTCCTTTGCTCCTGGAGGAGGGGGACAAATTTCTCTCCATTCAAGATATTTTTCTTCACTTCCACATTCCAAAAACAGAATAAATTCTTTTTCATTCTTTTTGAAATAGATGTCATTAAAAGTTACTCCATCTACTTTTGATGTGGTCACTCTTAGATGTGATATTAAGCTTTCGAGTTGTCCCCGTCCGCTAATTTCGTATTCAACATGTTTCAGTACCAACATCCTATCCTCCCCCGTTGACAATTATTATTGTGATATGAAAATCAGAATATCTATTACGCGTCTTCATATTTACAACAGACTTCCTCTTCTATCTCTTTTCCCTGCTCTAACTCTTTATAAACCTTGAAGGCTTTAAGCGCCCACGTTTCGCCTGGACATCCGCTCTCTGTGATGGCAACATTAAGAAACTCCACTAACTCATCTTGAGTTGCACCAGCTTGAAAAGCCATCTTGGTGTAAGCCCTTAGACAAGGCTCACATTTCGTGACAACAACGGCAACCAGAGCAGCTAAGATTTTATATTTGGCTGGGACTGAGGCGTCCTTAAATGTGTCCTCACGCATTCTAACCAGACCGCCTGTTACCTTGGGGCTTAGCTTTCTAAATTCTGTGTAAAGATCTTCAGGCATTCGTAACTCCTAAGAAAAAAATATTTTAAATTACCTTTAGGCCTCTAAAGAACGCTGATGGAAGATGTTTAAAACACTTGCAATCTCCACATTGGATCCGCTTCAACATTTCTTGCATCACTCCATTTTCACAGCATATATCTTATGCAACATCGAAAGCTCTCACCAAGTAAAGTGAGGCATCAATAGTTTTCAATCTATAAAATCACCCAATAGACAATGCATTTTGGGGGCATTGAGTGACGCAGGCATTACATGCAAAACATTCCTCCTGGTTTATTGGGGCAATTTCATTTTGTCCTCCAGAAAAACCGAAGACACCTTTGGGGCAGACAAAGATACAAGTCTGACATCCATTGCATCTGTGCATATCCTGTTTAACGACTCCATTCCTTACTCCATCGGAGGAAAAAAGATGCCCAAAGGATTTGATACCGAGTTTATAAAACAAGTGTTCTGGCTCAGAGGTATTACCTCCTACACTGCCTTTCACATCGAGCCCTTGCGACATGCTGACGGCCAAGGCAGTTACCATCCAACCCCAGTAAAACCAAGGAGAGACACCGAGAGCGAAAAATGAGAAAAGCGCAATTATCACAACCATCAGCATCGATAAAAAGAAAGCTTTTAGCCAACCACTATTACCCGGGAGAATATTATATCCTCCATAGAGAATCACTCCAACTCCCCAGAAGAGAACACTTGCAAAAAGGAGCAAACGAGGATTGATAATCAGTAAAATCACTCCAGCCAATGCCCACATTAAAAAATTCAAAGACAGCAGCATTTCCAAGCGAAAACCAAGAGGATATTTAGCGACCGATTGTTCCTGCGTTTTTTTATTGCCCGATGCTAAAAATGATGGAATATCCTTTGCGTAAGCAGGGCCCCAAACAGAGCTCCATCCAGAACTTTGTTTCAGCAATCCTCTATCAACACGAGTTGCAGAAAATTGAGGAAGAATCATGAGGCGATGACTAACCCTCTCATTTATTCTACTCGTTTTTATGACTGTGATGATCGAATGAGTGTTCATCTCTCCACTGCTAGAGGCGCACCAGACATTAATCCCGTTACTCGGGGCTACCAACAGATAACAATTCTCGTTTTTAAGGGC
>WVXO01000010.1 GCA_011773465.1 Candidatus Aminicenantota bacterium
ATTGAGAAATTCCCTTTCCGCATCCATACGATAAGAACAGACCGAGGCCATGAGTTTCAAGCCCAATTCCATTGGCATGTTGAGGATAAGGGCATAAGACACGTCTATATCAAACCTCGATCTCCACAACTCAACGGAAAGGTCGAGAGATCCCTCCGAACGGATCAGGAAGAATTTTATCAGCTGTTGACATATACGGATGATGTGGATTTAAATGAGAAATTAGCGGAGTGGGAGCGATTCTATAACATGGATCGTCCGCATGGAGCGTTTAAGGGTAAAACACCCTATGAAGCTATGAGGAGTATGTTAGAATAATTGAGATATTGTTCAAGAGGGTATGAAGTATTATAATCTACGCCAAGAGCTATTATATGTTGGGGAAAGTCTACGAACAGCAAGGCAATACAGCCAGAGCCATAGATCACTACGAGAAATTCCTCGACCTCTGGAAAGATGCTGACCCTGGTATTCATGAGGTTGAGCTTGCGACGAAGAGGGTGGCTAGTTGAAACAATAGATATAAAACCTAGCTTCCCGAATCTAAAAAGACAGCTGAGCGAAGAAGAGCCTCATAAGAGAAGGAAGGACTACCTTACTTTACTATCTCTGATTTAAGAAATTTATTTATATCTTTTTTGCTGAAAAATATTGACAAATATTATATATAAAAGTATAATATATCAGAGGCTAAAAATGGATGAGGTAAATAAAGTTGAAAAGTTAAAGGAATTTAAAGAAAAGAGTGGTTGGAGTTATGAAAAAATCGCTCAAAATATAGGGGTGCATTCTCAAGCTGTTCAAGCTTGGTTCCGTGGTACAAAGCCAAATAATTTAACAAAAAAAGCAATCAGGAAACTTTTAATTAAACACTCAAAAATAATATTAAATTTCACTTTTACGGGTACGCTAAAAAATGGAATTGTATCAGTCAAATTAAAAGCAATCCCACTTCTTGCTGAAAAAGCAAAGTGGACTATGTTAGGTGATTCTCAACATTATGCTTATGAAGAGTTCAGAGAGATGCTTTCCAAATCAGTTTTCAAAAAAGGAAGCTTATTGGAGTTATATATGGTCAATAAGGAAATAGGGCAATTGGAGCCAATCCGAATTAATCTTACAGAAATATGGCCCAGTGGTTTAACCGGAGGAAATGTTGTTGATACCATCTATACAGTAAATATATCAAAACAAATGGAAAAATTAGGATTTTTATAAGGAAGGTGAATCATGAGAATTTATCAAAGGGATAAAACTTGGTATGTGGATTATTATTATGAGGGAAGAAGGATTAGAAAGAAAATTGGCAGCAAAAGAGATGCTGAAAATGCCCTGGCTGCTATTAAGGCTGATATTCTGAGGGGAGAATACAGATTCAAGAAGGATAGGAAAGTCAGGTTTGAAGATTTTGCGAAAGAGTATCTTGAATATGCAAAAATCAATAAGAGATCCTGGACAAGGGATGAATCGAGCTTAAAAAGGCTTCTCTCCTTCTTTGGGGATATGCTACTTTCAAAAATATCTGCGCGACATATTGAAGAATATAAGAAAATGAGACTTGAAAAAGTAAAAACCGGAACAATAAACCGCGAGCTTGCCTGTTTAAAGCATATGTTCACTATTGCAGAAAAACTCGGAAGATTTGATGATAAAAATCCGGTGAAACAGGTTGAATTTTTTCAGGAAAGACAATATGTGATGAAAATCCTTGACCGGGAGGAGATTAATCGCTTGATCGATGCTGCCGCAGATCACTTGAAGCCCATACTAATCATTGCACTCAACACGGGCATGAGAAGAGGAGAAATCTTCAACCTGCGCTGGTCAGACATTGACTTTATCGACCATTATATACACATAAAAAAGACAAAATCCAACGTCATGAGAAACGTTCCCATGAATTCTGTAGTCGCAACCACTCTGAAAAACATTGAAAAAAAGAGTGAGTTTATTTTTCCAAGCCTTTGGTCAAAAAAACACAAACATATTAATGATGTTTTTAATTCATTCAAGACAGCCTGCAGTAATGCAGGGATTAAAGATCTGCGATTTCATGATCTGAGACATACCGCAGCTACGCTCATGGTTACAGGCGGAGTTGATTTAGCAACTGTTTCACAAATTTTGGGACATTCGACTATTCAAATGACAATGAAATATGCTCATCCTACACCCGAGAATAAAAGAAGTGCTGTAAATGTTCTAGCTTCGATATTTGAGTCTAAGAAAGAAGAAAAACCAGTCACAATATGGTCACAAGCTGAAATTGAGAAAGCTATAAATCCTTTATTATCAAAAAGTTAAGTTATATACAATTTGCACTTATCATACAGCCCTCATCCTGTCAATGAATAATATGAATTGACCTTAACTTTTCTATTTTTTATAATTCTTGAGACATGAAGTGGACTTACATAGAAGACATTTCAAAATTCAAAGATAAAGAAGTTGAACTCAGAGGCTGGGTTTTTACCAAGCGTTCAAGCGGAAAGATCCGTTTTCTGCTCATAAGGGATGGAACGGGAATCATCCAGGGAACTGTTTTCAGCTCTAAAAAGGACGATCCCCTCTTTAAGAAGTTCGACACTCTCACCCAAGAATCCTCTCTCATTGTAAGGGGCCAGGTCAGAGAGGATAAAAGAGCTCCTGGCGGATTTGAATTAACCATCAGGGACATAGAGATTCTCCAGATAGCTGATGAGTATCCTATAACTCCCAAGGCCCACAGTACTCCCTTCCTTATGGAACATCGTCACCTCTGGCTTCGCTCACAAAAACAACATGCCATTCTTCAAATAAGGACAGAACTCATAAAAGCCATACGTGATTTTTTTGACGGCAGGGGCTTCCGCCTCCTGGACACACCGATTCTGACTCCCAGTGCTTGCGAAGGTACTACTACTCTTTTTGAGACGGATTATTTTGACCAAAAAGCCTTCCTTAGTCAGAGCGGCCAGCTTTATAACGAAGCCACAGCCATGGCTTTTGGCAAGGTCTATTGTTTTGGTCCAACTTTCAGGGCAGAAAAGTCAAAAACAAGAAAACATTTGATTGAGTTCTGGATGGTCGAGCCCGAAGTGGCTTTTGCCACCTTGGAAGACATAACTGAACTAGGAGAAGATCTTGTTGTTTACCTGATAGAACGCATTTTGGAACAAAATAAGAAAGAGCTTGAAGTACTGGAAAGGGATACGAAACCTCTTGAGCGGGTAAAAAAACCGTTCCCTCGTTTCACCTATGATGAAGTTCAAAAGATGCTCAAGAAAAAGGGCTCTAAAATGGAATGGGGCGATGATCTTGGTGCTCCGGAGGAGACTCTTCTCTCTGAGATTTTCGACCTGCCTGTATGTATTACCCACTTTCCCGCTAAAATAAAGGCTTTTTACATGCAGCCTGACGAAAAGCGACCTGAATTAGTGCTGGGAGTGGATATGATGGCTTCAGAAGGATACGGAGAGATCATCGGAGGAGGGCAGCGCATTCATGACCTTAATCTTCTCGAGAAGAAAATAAAAGAATTCAAGCTGCCTCGGGAAGATTACGAATGGTACCTGGATTTAAGAAAATACGGATCTGTCCCCCACTCTGGATTCGGACTGGGCATAGAAAGAACGCTTGCCTGGATCTGTAAGATAAAACATATAAGAGAAACACTCCCCTTTCCCCGCCTCCTCTATAAAATCTATCCTTGAACCGTATGTCTGTGACTCAGGAATTTTTGCTCCTATCTAATATTTCGAGCCCCACGACTTGGAGTAGTATAAGGGAGCCTTTATGAATCAAATCCTTACAAAAAAACGGTGAGATTGCTTCTCCGCTTCGGGGCTCGCAATGACAGGCGAGGAATCTTATACGTTCCTCGCAATGACATCTAATCAGCTTTGCCTTTAGACAAGCCCAATTAATTACTGAATGCTGTTTACTATTGACGGATTACGAATTACAATTTATTCCTCATGGAAAAAGTAGCTCTCATAAGTTTTGGCTGCGCGAAAAACCTTGTCGACAGCGAAGTCATACTTGGCTATCTGCAAAAAGCGGGATATACATTTGTCAATGATCCTAGGCAGGCCGATATCGTAGTTTTCAACACCTGCGGATTCATTGAACCTGCCAAACAAGAAGCGCGCGCTGCTCTTAAAGAAGCTGTCGCTTTCAAAAAAAAGGGAAAGAAAACCGTTGCTGTAGGGTGTTATGTTGAAAGATATAAAGAACGCTTAATAAAAAATTACCCTGAAATCGATGTTTGGTTGGGAGTTAATGACTTCGATAAGATAGTCCAGGCAATCGAGGGAAAACCGTTTAAAAAATCTCAGTATTGTTTCCTTTATGATCATACCTCTCCCCGAGTCCTCCAGACTCCTCCAGCATGGACTTATGTCAAAATATCCGAAGGATGTTCGCACGAGTGTTCTTTTTGCGCTATCCCTTTTATAAAAGGCCCTTACCGATCACGTTCGGTTTCATCTATTCTCAAAGAAGTTGAAATTCTTTCCTCCCATGAAACAAAGGAAATAAACCTAATTTCTCAGGATACAACCTATTTTGGTCGCGATCAGGGCCAGGAAGACGGCTTACCCCTCCTTCTTAAAGAGCTTCTGAACATTAAAGGAATCGAGTGGTTCCGGATCCTTTATGGTTATCCCGAAGAAATTAGCGACTCCCTTTTAGAAGTAATGCAGGAGGAAAGAATCTGCTCATATCTTGATATCCCTTTTCAACATTCTGACTCAAAGATTATAAAAAGAATGAAAAGAGGCATGGACGGCAAGAGGGCGCTTAAATTCATCAAAAAATTAAGGAAAAAAATTCCTGATATTGCTCTTCGGACAGCTCTTGTAGTCGGTTTTCCGGGTGAAGGCAAGAAGGAATTCGAGGACCTCGAAAAATTTGTTCGGGAAGCAAAGTTTGACCATCTAGGAGTCTTTTCTTATTCAAAAGAAGAGGGAACTGATTGTTTTGACTTCGGAAATCCAGTCAAAGAAAGCGTAAAGAAGAGAAGAAGAGATAAAATCATGGAAATACAATCAGAGATATCTTTCGAGAACAATAAAAAATACCTAAACCAGCGACTTGACGTGCTGATTGAAGGAATCCCTAAAGAAAATTCAGACATATTGATTGGCCGGGGAAGATTCCAGGCCCCTGAAGTGGACGGCATGATTCTCATCGACGCCCCAGGAAAATGGGAAAAAGTGGTTAACACGATTCAAAAGGTTGAAATCACAGGTGGGGATGTATATGATTTATACGGAAAACTTGCTAAATGAAATCTTTATCCAAAATCATTGCCACATTTTTTGGAGTCGGATATATCCCGGTAGCCCCTGGAACTTTAACAAGCCTGATTGTAGTCCTGTTTTATAAATTCTATCTTCATAGATTAAGCTGGCCTATTTACCTTTTGTTTCTTTTCCTTCTGTTTTTAGTGGGTATCTTTACTTCCACAAGATATTCATTAGAAGTGAAAAAACAGGATTCCCGAAAGATTGTGATTGATGAAGCACTCGGCCAGCTTCTTGTTCTCTTCCGGATAGGAGAATCATGGGGAACAGGCTGGCTTCCGCTTCTGTCCTGCTTTCTCCTTTTCCGCATTTTTGATATTATTAAACCCTATCCCATAAAAAAAGTTGAAACCCTCCCAGAAGGATGGGGAATCGTTATGGATGACCTTGTGGCTGCGGTTTATGCGGGAGTGATCATTAATCTTTACCTGCTTTTGAGATGAAGGCTAAGAAGGATCTTAAAATCGAGATAATGGCCATAGGCTCAGAACTTCTTACCCCTTACTTCCAAGACACCAATTCTCTCTTCCTTACAGAGCGTCTGAATGACCTGGGAATGAAAGTTTCTTATAAAACAATAGTTGGAGATGACTGGGATGATCTTGCCCTCTCTATCAAACAATCCCTTTCCCGCTCTGATATCATCATAGCCATAGGTGGTCTTGGCCCGACAAAAGATGATAGAACTAGAGAGGCTTTCGCCACAGTCCTCGAAAGAAAACTCATCTTCAACAAAGAGCTTCTTCAAAAAATAGAGGAAAGGTTTAAGCGCCGTGGACTCTCGATGCCCGAAGTCAACAAAAAGCAATCCTATGTCATCGATGGAGCGGAAATTCTTGAAAACAGAAACGGCACCGCTCCTGGTCTTTGGATCAATGCCAGAAAGAAAAAAATTATACTCCTTCCTGGCCCTCCGCATGAACTCAAACCAATGTTCGACAAGTCAGTAGGGCCTTACCTTCAAAAATTCAAGACTGATTACACGGCTCGCACAGTCTTAAAAATCACAGGATTGGCTGAATCCAAGATAGAAACCCTCATCCTGGATCTACACCCTGATGATCCTAATCTCATGCTGACTACTCTCGCCCATCCAGGTCAGATTGAGATCCATCTTAGCAGTCATTCTAAAAAAAGTCAGGAACAGGCGGACGAGAGAGTGCAAAAATTGGAAAAAAATATACTGGAAAGGCTCAAAGAGAATGTTTTCTCGACGTCCGGTGAAGAGCTCGAAGAGGTAGTAGGAAAACTTTTGCGCCTCAACAAAAAAACTCTGGCCGTGGCCGAATCCTGCAGCGGAGGCCTTATCGGTCATCGCCTCACGAATGTCCCCGGAAGTTCGGATTATTTTTTGCAAGGAGTAGTGGCTTACAGCAATGAAGCAAAAATCAGCGCTTTAGGTGTTTCCCCAGCTTTAATCGAAAAATACGGAGCAGTCAGTTCTCAGGTTGCCGAAGCTATGGCTAAAGGAATTAGAGAAAAAGCACGGTCAAGCCTCGGAATTGGCGTAACCGGAATAGCAGGCCCCTCGGGCGGAACCCCTGAGAAACCAGTTGGCCTTGTCTATACCGCCTTGGCCTGGGATAAAGGGCTAGAATTTATAAAGAATATATTTCTTGGAAATCGGGATAAAATAAAATATCAGTCCAGTCAAAAAGCTCTGGACATGGTGCGAAGGCATCTTAGTAAAAATAAAAAAGGAAAAGAGGCCTGAAATGAGAACTTTCATTGCCATTAATCTCGATCCGGAGATTAAAAAAACTCTTTCCCTTCTCATTGACGAGCTGGATAAAGGACATGAAAATGTCCGATGGGTAAAACATGAAGGAATGCATCTCACTCTTAAGTTTTTAGGTGAGATCGGCAAAGAGAATGTTCCAGAGATTGAAGATGTCCTAAAAATGATTTCAAACAAATATTATTCTTTTTCGCTGAAATTTATAGGGACAGGCTCCTTCCCTCCCGGTATGAAGAATCCAAGGGTGCTCTGGATTGGAATTGAAGAAGAAGAAACTCTTCGAGCTCTTCAATATCAATTGGAAGGAGAGCTTGAAAAATTGGGTTTTCCAAGAGAGCGGCGAAAATTTCACGCACATCTTACGCTGGGAAGAGTCAAAAGTTTATCTAATATAAAAGAAACCCTTTCTCTCCTTGAACAATACAGGGATAGAAATTTTGGAGAAATGAAAGCAGATAAAATCAGCTTTATCCAGAGTACTCTCAAGCCTACAGGAGCAGAGTATTCTGTTCTTTCTGAATTCGAACTTAAATGAAAATAATAGTTGCCATCCTCTCTTATCTTCTCGGATCCATCCCGACAGGGTATATCTTTTTTTATATCAGTGAAAAAAAAGATATCCGTGACTTTGGGAGCCACAGCACAGGTGCTACAAATTTATTCCGCCTAAAAGGATGGAAGTTTGCTCTTCCGGCCTTGGTGATTGATTTTCTCAAAGGATTTCTGCCTGTTTTTCTTGCGTTGAAATTTTTTCAGGACAAACAACTTGCCCTGATTTGTGGATTTTTAGCGGTTTTAGGCCACTGTTTCTCTGTATACATAAAGTTTAAAGGTGGAAAAGGAGTAGCTACCACGTTTGGTGCCTATTCTATTTTGGCTTTCAAGCCTTTTCTGCTCTGCCTAGCTGTATTTCTAATCGTCGGCGTAGCGAGCCGGTATGTTTCCCTAGGCTCTCTCCTTGCTACTCTGAGTTATCCCTTCTTTATTCTTCTTTTCAACCTCGAAGCTGAGATTGCCTACTTGAGCTTTGCACTTTTCTTTTTAATAATGTTGATGCACAGGGATAATATTGAAAGGCTCGTTCAAGGAAAAGAGAGAAAACTAGGAGATAAAAAAAGATGAAAGTAAGCGTTATTGGCGGTGGCAGCTGGGGAAGTGCTTTTGCCCTTTATCTTGGCCGCCTGAACATCAAGACCAAGCTCTGGATAAGAGAGAAAGATATTTATGAAGAAGCGCTGCGCTATAAAGGAAACCGAACTTTTTTGCCCGGATTTGTCTTTCCTGCTCTGGTTTCCTTTTTCAATGACATGAAAGAGGCTGTGGCATCTTCAGACATTGTTTTCATCGCCGTCCCATCTAAATTCTGTCGTGGAGTTTACGAGGAGCTCGCTTCTCATCTCTCTTCCAATCATATGATTATCAGCCTTACAAAAGGGATAGAAGAGAAATCGCTAAAAAGAATGAGCGAGGTGATGGAGGAAGTATTTTCTCCTTTCTTTGTTCCCAGAATTGCTGTCCTTTCTGGCCCGAGTTTCGCCAAAGAAGTTGCTGATTATCATCCCACCGCAGTTGTTCTCGCTTCAAAAGATCAGGAAATGGCTAAGAAACTCCAGCATCTTATCTCATCCAACACTTTTCGCACCTATACGTCAGACGATATAATAGGAGTAGAGCTTGCCGGAGCCATCAAGAACGTTATTGCCATAGCAGCCGGAATCTCGGATGCCCTTCAGTTCGGCAATAATTCAATTGCAGCTTTAATAACAAGAGGGATAGCGGAAGTGACAAGATTAGGTGTAAAATTAGGGGCGAGGATGGAAACTTTCGCAGGATTAGCTGGCATCGGAGATCTCGTCCTCACCTGCACAGGGAAATTGAGCCGGAACAGGTATACGGGCTATGAACTGGGGAAGGGAAAATCTCTCCCAGAGATAGTCTCTACCATGAAAATGGTTGCCGAAGGAATCAGTACAACTCTTTGTGTTCATCAACTGGCAAAAAGGGAAAAAGTTGAAATGCCTATCTGCGAACAAATTTATCAAGTGCTCTACAAGAAAAAAGACCCCAGAGCTGCTCTTCAAGATTTGATGATGAGAAAACTAAAAAGTGAATACAAAATTCGAAAGGAGTAAGAAAATGAGATACAAATTAATATTTATAATTTTTATCTGTCTGAATTTTATTTTCTGTGCTTCGGCCCAGAAAAAAATCGAAGATGCAAGAAATAATGATCCTCAATACCAGTATAACATGGGCCTCTTCTACCTGAACGAGGGCGTCGTTGATGAAGCGATTAAATATCTAAACAGGGCCATTGAGCTCAATCCCCGTTATGATCTCGCTCTATACGCCCTTGGTTTATCGCACTCAATGAACGGAAACTTAGAGGAATCTGTAAAACATCTCCAAAATTGTCTTAGGATTAATCCCACTTTAACCGACGCCCACAATGCCCTCGGAGCCATTTACCAGGAGATGGGCCTCCTCGACCAAGCTGAAAAAGAGTTCAGGATTGCTATTTCAGATGAAAACTACACCGCCAAGGATAACTCCTACTATAACCTGGCAAGAATATATATGACAAAGGGCAACCTTCAAGAGGCCTTGAATCATGTGGAAAAGGCTCTCGGGATAAACAGACGTATGGTCATGGCTCACAACCTTAGGGGAATCATATATGAGGGCTTAAACGATTTTACAAAAGCGATTGATAGTTACAAAATTGCCCTGGAGACACTTCGCGAGGATGCAAGAGAAAAGGATATAGATATCAACTTCAACCTTGCAGTTGCTTATTTCAAAAACAACGAATTCGAAAAGGCAAAAGAGATATTTGTTAAGATTTCAGCAAGAGTTATCGATCCGGCAAGGAAAGCAGAAATCGATCAATATTTAAAGATGATTAAATGAAATCTAATAAGGTGGGCTTGATAAATCAAGCCCCTACAAATAAATCAAGCCCCTACAGATAAATCAAGTCCCTAAAGATAAATCAAGTCCCTACAAATAAATCAAGTCCCTACCAATAAATCAAGTCCCTACCAATAAATCAAGCCCCTACAGATAAATCAAGCCCCTACAGAATAGAATGATGCGTCCTATGTAGGTGTTTGATTTATCAAACACACCTTTTTTAGCTAAATAGGGGTCAGGTCTTGATTTTTGCCATCTAACAATAAAAAAAATTAACAGAATAAGATCCGGGTTTTGAATATGGGTTATTAGTCATGAAAAAGATTGGCACTTAAAAGAAAAGCGTATTTAAAAATATCCTGAGTCAAGACCAAGCAAAAAACAAGACCTGATCTACTAGGTTCCTTCTTTCCAGCCGGTAAGATATTTCTTCTGTTCAGGAGTGAGTTTATCAATTTTTATCCCAAGAGCTTTAAGCTTCAAGCGGGCGATCTCCTTGTCGATTTTTTCCGGGACCGGATAAACTTCTTTCTTTAAGCTTTTCCCTTTTCTATACAAGTGTAAAACACAGAGCGCTTGGTTGGCAAAACTCATATCCATGACCGTTGCCGGATGTCCCTCTGCCGCAGCCAGGTTGATCAACCGGCCTTCAGCCAGGAGATAAATTTTTCTTCCATTTCTCAAGCTGTATTCTTCGACAAAATCTCTTATTTTTCTCCTTTTTTGAGACATTTTGCTCAGGGCTCGGATGTCGATCTCGACATTAAAGTGGCCAGAATTGGCAACAACGGCTCCATCCTTCATCCTCAAGAAATGATCTCTACTTATGACATCCTTGTCTCCTGTGGTTGTTACAAACACATTGCCGATTTTAGCTGCCTCTTTTAAAGTCATAACCTGAAAACCATCCATGACAGCTTCTAAGGCTCTGAGAGGATCCACTTCGCAGATAATAACCTTTGCTCCTTCTCCTTCCGCTCTCATGGCTATTCCGCGCCCGCACCATCCGTAGCCTGCGATTACAAAGTTCATTCCTGCTAAGAGAATATTGGTCGCCCGGAGAATCCCATCTATTGTGCTTTGTCCTGTCCCATAGCGGTTATCAAAAAGATGTTTTGTGTTGGCATCGTTGACTGCGATTATAGGATAGCGAAGGACTTTATTCCTGGCCATGCTTTTAAGGCGAATCACACCTGTGGTCGTTTCCTCCGTTCCTCCGATGACATGCTCAAGGAGGCTTTTTCTTTGGGAATGCAAGGTAGATACCAGATCGGCCCCATCATCCATAGTTATCTGGGGCTTTTGATCGAGAGCCTGATTTATATGCTTATAGTACGTCTTATTGTCCTCTCCCTTTATGGCAAAAACGGGAATACTATCGTTCTTCACCAGGGCTGCAGCAACCTCATCCTGCGTACTGAGCGGATTTGATGCAGTGAGGGCTATTTCTGCGCCTCCCTTTCTTAGAGTTTTAATCAGGTTTCCTGTTTCACTGGTTACGTGCAAACAAGCTGAAATTCTGACCCCCTTGAGAGGCTTTTCTTTGGAAAACTTTTCTTTTATTATGCCAAGAACAGGCATGTATCTTGCTGCCCATTCCATCTTAAGCTTTCCCTTTTCTGCAAGCTTCAAATCTTTGATATCATAATCCATTCTTTTCTCCATATTTATCTTTTGTTATTCTTTTCTTTCATCTTATAACCCTGCGTCTCTTCTCAAAGATTGGACTTTATCAAGTCTTTCCCAAGTGAATTCTTTTTCTGTGCGACCAAAGTGCCCGTAACACGCTGTCTTTTTGTAGATAGGCCTGAGCAAATCCAAAGCTTTGATCATTCCCTTTGGAGAAAGATCGAAATGCGCTTGAATTATTTCTTTTATCTTATCCTCTGAGATTTTTGCTGTATCAAAAGAGTCAACCATTAACGAGATTGGTTGAGCCACACCGATGGCATAAGCCATCTGCACTTCTAATTTATCGGCGATCCCGGCAGCGACCAAATTTTTAGCTATGTATCTCGCCATATAGGAGCCAGAACGATCCACTTTAGTCGGATCTTTTCCTGAAAAACACCCTCCTCCATGGCTTCCGACTCCTCCATAAGTATCCACAATAATCTTACGTCCGGTAACTCCTGAATCCGCTAAAGGGCCTCCCTGTTCAAAGCGGCCTGTTTCATTGATAAAAACCTTTGTGTTCTTATCAAACATTTCGGCCGGAATGATCTCCTGGATAACAACACGTTTGATATCTTCTCTCAAATCACTCATTTTGACTTCAGGATTGTGCTGGGCAGCAACCACCACGGCTTCCACTCTTTTGGGCATGCTGCCTTCGTATTCGACAGTGACCTGAGATTTTCCATCAGGCCTGAGATAGTCCAGCACATTTTCCTTTCGCACTCGGCTAAGCTTCCTTACGAGTTTATGAGCAAGCATTATAGGCATGGGCATGAACTCTTCTGTCTCTCTGCATGCATATCCGAACATCAGGCCTTGATCCCCAGCTCCTTGTTCATGTTCATCTGTCTCATCGACTCCTCTGGCAATATCAGGAGATTGTTCATGGATGGAGGAGAGGACAGAGCATGTCTGGTAATCAAAGCCGTATTTTGCCTTGGTATATCCTATTTCTTTGACAGCATCCCTGACAACCTTCTGAAACTCGCAATAGCCTTCACTGGTTATTTCCCCTGCAATAAGAACAAGGCCAGTTGTTACCAGAGTCTCGCAGGCCACACGGCTTCTCGGATCCTGGCTAATAAGATCGTCGAGTATGGCATCAGAAATCAGATCGCAAATCTTATCCGGATGACCTTCTGTCACAGATTCAGATGTGAATAAATGCTTTCCTTCTTTACTCATATATCACCTCGTTTGGCTGATAGAATTATCGACTTGTATAGCAGGAAAAATTAACACAAAAAGCCTTTGTTTTCAATAAAAAAACAAAAATGGGGCCAGGCCCCATTTATCAGGCCCCATTTATCTCAAAAATAGGCGGTTAAACGATTCATAGCTTCCCAAACAATCAAAAGGTGGGCTTGATGAATCAAGCCCCTACAGATAAATCAAGGCCCTTCAAAATATGAATCACTCCTATAGTTTCAATCTCTTTATTTGAATTTGAGTTAATTTTTGTGTTATTTTTAAAAACTCCTAATTCTAGTCATGAATAAAGGCCTCATATCTAAAAACAAGTTAGTGATACTCGGTTTTTTTCTTTTTCTCCTTTGGGGTGATTTTCCTGCCTACGGTCAAGAGAAACAACGTCTAGCTCTCCCAATCAAGCAGTACAAATTAGAAAACGGGCTGCAGGTTATTCTCTCTGAAGACTATTCTTTACCTGTTGTCTCAGTTGCCGTTGCTTACAATGTCGGCTCCATTAATGATCGGCCCGGAAAGACAGGTTTGGCCTATTTATTAGAGAACCTTATGTTCCAGGGTTCACAAAATGTTAGCCGGATGCAGCACATGAGCTTTATTCGCAGGACAGGAGGAGACCTGAACGCCACTACCACTGAAGACAATACCATTTTCCAGCAAACAGTTCCTTCCCATCAGCTTGCCCTGGTTCTCTGGCTTGAATCTGACAGGATGAAATCTCTCGAGATCACGGCAGCCAATGTAGAGCAAGCTAAGGAGGCCCTTATTGAAGAAATCCATCATAGGAAAGAAACCGAGCCCTATTTTGAAAGCTTCTTAACCTTCGACAAGCTCCTGTATCCAAATGTTGCTTACAGTCATTCTGTTATCGGGAACGAAGCTGACGTGAGAGATCTTACAGTAGAAGACGTTAAAGACTTCTACTCCACTTTTTATACACCCAACAATGCGGTTCTCTCAATAGCCGGAAACATTGATAAAAGGAAAGCAGAGGAGGATATCCGAAAGTATTTTGAAACTATTCAAAAGGGACAAAACATCCCTCTTCCCCCTTCTCTAAAACCTTCATATAAAGAAACGGCTATAACCGCCAAAGAATTCCTTGTTCCTTTGCCTGGCTTTCATATAGGTTACAGGATCGCTTCTCCTTATTCACAAGACTTCTACCCACTTAAAATCATTGAATATATTCTTTTGCGGGGCATAACATCTCGTTTATACAAAAAATTGATTAAAAGAAGCCGGATTGCCAGATCTCTAAGCGGGAGTATTGAAAAAAGGAAAGAACTGGCCACCTTTAAAATATTTGTCTCGAGCAGCAATGATATAATGGTAGAGAGAAGCAAAAGAGTTATTTTCTCAGAAATAAACAAACTTAAATCAAGCCTTGTCTCTGAAAAAGAACTCAGAAAAGCAAAGAATATTTTTAAGATGGACTATCTTAATCAATACGCGACATCAGCTGATAAGGCTGTTTTTCTTGCCAAGGCTTTCCTCGCTAAAAAAAGCCTCGATGATCTTCCCGACGAGCTAGAAAACTATCTTTCTGTAGATCATTATAGCCTCATCAGGATTATGCGGAGATATTTCGTCAACGAAATTGTCTTTGATATCAAGATAAAATGAGTAGAGAAGACCGCATAAAGCTCATACTTATTCTTTCTTTTTGGACTCTATTGCTTTGGGAATATCCTCTCTTCTCTCAAGAGAGATTTAGAAAGTCTCCTCCTTATCCTGAACCTCTTGCAGAACTGAAGCTTCCTGAAATAGAACCATTCTTTCTCACTAATGGCTTGGGAGTAGCGGTAATCCGACGCTCTGATCTTCCGGTTATAAGCCTTAGAGTGATAATATTCGCCGGAGAAAGCCCCTCTCTAAGAGAGTTGCCAGGCATGGCTACTCTTACGGCCAATATGGTCAGCCGTGGAGTTTCGTACCTCACTGCTTCACAAATTGAGGAAATAATAGAATCTGTGGGCGGAAACTTCTCCATCTATACCTACCCTGATTATTCTGTGTTTTCTTTTACATTTTTGGAGGAATTTTTAGATAATGCTCTTGATCTTATGAGCAAGATGATGCTTCAACCCACATTCTTAAGGCGGGAAATCGAAAATATAAAAAGAATCATGTATTATGACCTTCGAGAGAAAAATAAAGACCCTGAATTTGTGGCTGAAAGGCAGCTCGGTCGACTCCTGTTCCGGAACCACCCCTATGAAAAAAGCACCTTCAATGAAGATGTTATAAAAAATTTAAACCAGAGAGCTCTTGTATCTTTTTATGATAGATATTACAGGCCCAACAACTCTCTTTTTGTACTCACCGGAAATCTCAATCTCCAGACAGCAACAAGAAAAGTCAGCAGATACTTCTCCACCTGGCGAAAAAAAGAACTGGTAAATCCTACCAATCCTCCTCTTGAACCGTACGACAAGGAAAAAATTTGTCTTATCGACCTGCCAGGGCAGAAAGACGCGACGATTTATCTAGGAAATATTGTCTCTCCCTTAAGAGGCCAGGATGTTTTCCCTTTTGTGGTCCTGAATCAAGTTTTAGGCGGAACACACAACAGCCGCCTCTTCATGAATCTCAGGGAATCAAAGGGATATGCATACTACGCCTTCAGTGAACTGAATTTTTTTAAAAACTGCAGCGTTTTCTTTGTTAAAGCTAAGGTGAGGCCAGAAGTTACTTACCCTTCCATAAAGGAAATTCTGAGGGAAATCGAAAAAATCACCAAAGAGGAAATACCGAGTTCCGAGATCGAACAAGCCAAATCTTATTTAATCGGAAATTTCCCCCTTCAAATCCAAACCTTTGATAAGCTTTCCTCTAGGATTTCTGAAATCAAAGCTTTAGACCTTGGGGAGGAACACTGGAGCAAATACTATGAAAACATTATGCTCGTCAGTTCAGAGAGAGTTTTTGAAATAGCCCGAAAATATCCGCTCCTCACTCCTGTGGTCGTCATAGTAGGAGACAAAAACATTATCAGCGATCATATCCAAGAATTTGAAGAAGTGTTCGTGTACAATAGCAAAGGAATCTTACAGTACACAATCAAGAAAGGAGAAGACGAATGAAACTTGTTGAGTGTGTTCCCAATTTCAGCGAAGGGAGAAACAGAGAAAAGATAAGCGCCATCACCAAAGAGATAGAATCCACCCCTCACGTGAATCTCCTTGACGTGGATCCCGGAGAGTCAACCAACCGGACTGTCGTCACCTTTATCGGCTCTCCCGAAGGAGTAAAAGAGGCAGCGTTTAAAGCCATAAAAAAAGCGGCTGAAGTCTTAGATATGAGCAAGCATAAGGGAGCCCACAGCCGCATCGGAGCCACAGACGTCTGCCCCTTTGTTCCTGTTTCAGGTGTAACCATGGAAGACTGTATCCAACTTGCCCATGAATTGGGAGAAAGAGTCGCCAAAGAACTTGGAATCCCTGTATATCTGTATGAAGAGGCTGCTCAGAAGCCAGAAAGAAAGAATCTGGCCAATATCAGGACAGGCGAATACGAAGGCTTACCTGAAAAATTGAAAGACCCTGAATGGGCTCCTGATTACGGCAAACCTGTCTTTAATCCCAGAGCAGGAGCTACGGTGATAGGAGCAAGGGAATTTTTAATAGCCTACAATATAAATCTAAACACCCGGGACAGACGTCTTGCTCATGAAATTGCGATCAACCTAAGAGAGAAAGGAAGGGCAAAAAGAGATAAGGACGGAAATATAGTGAGAGATTCAAAGGGAAAAGCCATTAAGATTCCGGGTAAATTTAAAGCTGTCAAAGCGGTTGGCTGGTACATAGAAGACTATGAAATTGCTCAAATTTCGATTAACTTTATCAACTACAAGATAACTCCGCCCCACCTTGTTTTCGATGAAACCATAAAAGAAGCAGAGAAACTAGGATTAAGGGTTACGGGAAGTGAACTCGTGGGCTTAATACCCAAGGAAGCTCTTCTCATGGCTGGTAGGCATTATCTTATCAAACAAGGAAAAAGCCCTGGAGTGCCCGAGGAAGACCTTATAAAGACGGCTGTTTCCTCCCTCGGCTTAGACGATGTAGCGCCCTTCGATCCTCAAAAAAAAATCATCGAATACCAGTTTAAGGAAGTTGAAAT
>WVXO01000052.1 GCA_011773465.1 Candidatus Aminicenantota bacterium
GTGAAGGAGACTCTTACTCTATCTTTAAGAGGGTGTCCAACATAGACAGCCGGAATCCCGTAATCTTCGTAGATTTTTTCTTCAAAAGGGAAAATCAACATCATTTTATCTACTGTTTTTTTTATGGTTTTCAGCCTCCCTTTTCTCCAAGCCCAGACTGTAGGACTTATGTAGTAGAGGACGGGAATCGATAGTTTTTTGAGTTTCTTGGCCAGACGAAGGTTGAAATCTGGAGAGTCGATAAGAACCGCTGCTGAAGGTTTTTGCCGTTTTATTTCTTTTTTAATTTTGTTGAAGATTTTTTTTATTCGGGGAACGTGAGAGATGATTTCGAATACTCCAACAACAGCCAGCTCTTCTACCGGAAAAAGAAGACGGACTCCTCCTTTCTCCATGTGCTTTCCACCGATGCCAAAAAAAGAAAGAGAAGGATGGAGTTTTTTAAACTGATGGACGAGGTCAGCGCCGTATTTTTCTCCAGAATTTTCTCCAGCTATGATGAGGATGGAATCCATCAGCGCTTTTCGGTTTCCCCATAATAAATAATCTCTGGCATTTTTTCAGGCACGAAACCGTAGAAGAATAACCATTTATCGTAGGTTTCTTGGTCAAAGTAGATTCTTATGGATTTATCTGGCGATGAGCTTACAACTCCGATAATCCTTGGATTATCAATAGAAGAGAGAGCACTTTGAGGCGCTACCAGAATTTTTTGAGTAGCTCCTTCTCGTCGTCCTGAAGCTCCCCCATAAAAAAGGATAACATCCCATTCCCCGTGTTCTGTCATAGGATCCTTATACATTTTGCGGAGGCATTTCTCTTCCAATAATTCTTCAAAGGATCTGGGAAAGCCGCCTGGGTATTTTATCTGGAATAGTCGAACTGCTTCCACATACTGTTTCCCCCTGAAAATCAATTCTTCCTCTTTTTCGCGTTGGATCTGTGTCTTCCAAATCGGTACGGCAGTTAGAAATCCAATGGCCATGATAAAGACAGCAACCATAAGGATAATCAGTATGTAGCCTTCTTTTCTATTCATGAGTCATAAAAAGAAAGGTTAGAGTAAAGAGAAATCACCACGTGCTGTAGAGTGTTCCGTCCAAGGCTTTTTGTTCCGATCCAGATAAAACGTCTGCTATTCCAGGCTCCGCTGCCAGTATCAGGTCTTCCTCAGAAAGTATTTCTGGTACTTCTATCCAGGTCTCTGAAGAGCCAGTTATTGGATCTATAGGTATTGCTCTCAAATACTTATCATATACAAGAGCCTGAAGAGAGTAGGGATATTTACCCTTGTCTGCGTAATACTGGTCTATCAATTTTCTCATTTGGAAGAGATTTTCCCTTAACACAGATTCTCTTGCCCGTTTGGTGGCGTATTTATACTGGGGAAGTCCCAGACCCACCAGGATTCCGATAAGAGCGAAGACAATTAGCATTTCGATAAGAGTAAAGCCATTTTTCCTATTCTTATGTATCAAAAGCCTTTTTGTCATTTCTCTACCATTCTCTGTATTTGGTTCCATCCAGGGCCGTTCCTGGGTTTTTAGTGTAAATATCATAGACATTTTCTCCTCCCCAAACATCAGAATCAGGCTCATCCTGGTAAGACCTTAATCCCCACTCATGAGATTTTGTCATCGGATCTATGGGAATTCTTCTCAGAAACTTCATAATCTTTGTATCCGAGCTTTCTTCTTCTCCCTCTTCTTTAATTTTTAATTCAACCCCCTCAACCAAGGTTTCTAGGTCTGGAGGATAACCTTCGGTGTCTTCTTCGACATCTATCTTTTTTTCATCAGCAAGCTTTTTGTAAGCATCTATAGCTTCTCTTATTATCCTTAAGTTTCGTCTCAGCTCTATCTCTCTTTCTCTTCTTATAGCAGTTTTGGCCAGAGGCATGACTGCTGCTGCTAAAATCGCAAGAATAGTAAGGGTGACCAGCATTTCGGTAAGGGTAAATCCTTTCGCTCGAGGGAATAATTTGCTCATGCTCGCTGATTCCCTTGTATATGAATTAAAGTTTATCTTTATGATTCAGGTTTCGATAAAAATGAGGTTTTTTTGGCTTAGGAGCGAGCGGATCAGAACGACGGTAAGAATTGTATTCTAAGGCCTTCTTGCTCAATTTGATCTTGTTATCTTCGTCGATAGCCATAACTTTAACGCGAGCTGTTTGTCCCATCTTAAGGACATCCCTGATATTTTTAATTCGGCGATGAGCAATTTCAGAGATATGAAGGAGACCAACAATATTGGGGAGGATTTCAACGAACGCTCCATATTCCTCAAGACGAACCACTTTCCCCGTATAGATTTTTCCAACCTCGGCTTCCACCGTGATTTCCCTTATCATCTTTTTCGCTTTCTCTGCGGACTCAGTATCAGACGAAGCAATAGTGATCTTTCCGCTTTCTTCTATTTCTATTTTGGAATTTGTTTGGGAAATGATTTTTTTTATGATCTTTCCGGCTGGTCCGATAACGTCACCTACTTTCTCCGGATTGATCATTAAATTTATGATTCGGGGAGCATAAGGAGAAATATCCGGTCGAGGTTTTGAAATCACTTCTTTCATCTTGGATAGAACCTTTAGGCGTGCGTCTTTGGCACTAGCCAATCCTTCCTTTAAAATCGCAACCGGAACCGAGGGAACCTTTAGGTCCATTTGAATCGCTGTGATTCCTTTTTCTGTCCCTGCAACTTTGAGGTCCATATCTCCGAAATGGTCTTCAAGGCCTTCAATATCAGTGAGCACAGCATAGCGGTTGTCTTCTTTAACCAGGCCGATGGCTATTCCTGCGATAATCGTAGAGAGAGGGACTCCTGCATCCATAAGGGATAGAACACCCCCACAAACAGTGGCCATCGAGGAAGATCCATTTGATTCCAAGATGTCAGAGACAATACGAATAGTATAGGGAAAATCTTCTTCATCGGGAATAGAGGGAAGAATAGACTTTTCGGCCAGAGCACCGTGGCCGATTTCGCGCCTCCCTGGACCTCTTAGGAAAGCAACTTCCCCCACACTGAACGGAGGAAAGTTATAATGAAGCATGAATCTTTTTTCAGCTTCTTCTCCTAGTCCATCCAATCTCTGGACGTCTTCAAACGTGCCCAGGGTTACGGTGGCAAGACATTGAGTCTCTCCTCTTGTAAAAAGGGCTGAGCCATGGGTGCGAGGCAGAATCCCCACCTCCATAGACAGCGGTCTTATTTCGTTGAAGTCTCTTCCGTCAACTCTTTTCTTTTCATTTAGAACTAGACTTCTTATTAGTTTTTTATGGATAGATTGGAATATTTCTTTAATTTCATTGATTTCGTCTTCGTTTTCCTCAGGGATGGATTCTAGCAGGTCGTCCAGGATTTTTTTTGCTGCCTCTTCTCTCTCCTTTTTATTTTTGGCCAGGGTGGCTTTGAGCAGAGAAGAAGAAATTTTATTTTCGATCTTTTCTAGCTTTGATTGATCAAGCTCTTTAGCACTGAATTCTCTTTTTTTTATGTTTAGTTTGCTGTAGAGATCTTTCTGAATTTTTATAATCTTATCGATAGTATTTTGAGCTAAGATAATTCCTTCTACGATTTTTTCCTCTTCAACTTCTGTGGCCCCAGCCTCTATCATAACTATTCCTTCTTCCGTACCCACAACCACCATATTGAGAGGGCTCTCTTCGAGCTGCTTCACGGTGGGATTTATGACAAATTCGTTATTGAGATAACCGACTTTCACTGCTCCCATAGGAGTCGTGAACGGAATATCAGAGAAATAGAGGGCGGCCGAGGCTGCGATAATACCAAGAGTGTCAGGTTCATTCTCTAAATCAGCAGAGAGAAGAAGGGCAACAATTTGAGTATCATAATGATAGCCCTCTGGAAAAAGAGACCTTACTGGTCTGTCTATTAAACGGCTAACAAGAATTTCCCTTTCTGAAGGTCTACCTTGTCTTTTAAAGAAGCCGCCAGGTATTTTTCCTGCCGCATATGTATTTTCTCTATAATCAACTATCAACGGGAGAAATGGCTTCTCCTCTTTCATTTCTTTCTTGGAGGTTGCGGTGACAAACATGATTGTATCTCCATAGCGGAGAAAAGCTGAACCATCAGCCTGTTTGCCTATTTTGTCTATTTCTAAAGATAGAGTGCGGTTATTTATTTCTATGCTGGTTTTGTTATCAGACATTTTCACTCCGAGACCTTAGCCTATTTTCTAAGCTTAAGCTTTTTGATTAGATTTTCGTATCGACCGGGGTCTTGTTTTTTTAGGTATTCAAGGAGTCTTTTTCTCCTGCCGACCATTTTCAAAAGGCCAGTCCGGGAGTGGTGATCTTTTTTGTGTGTAGAAAAGTGCTCAGTTAAATAGTTTAATCTGTTGGTTATTAGAGCTATTTGGACCTCTGGTGAACCTGTGTCAGAAGGTTTAATTTTGTTTTCTTTGATGATTTTTGTTTTTTCTTGTTTACTCAGTGTCAAATTCTACTCCTTAAGAATTATTTTGTAATAGTAGCAAAAAAGCCAAGGAATGTAAATCATTATTTATCTATAGCTTTAAAGACAAAATCGATAATCTGAGAGGTTTTATAAGGCTATCGTTGCCCAGCTCTTTTACATATTCTTTCTAAACTGTTTTTTCTTGAGCATCTTTTTCGCCTCTCTTTTGTTGATATTGACTCCGGAAATCCAGCGGTCATCTGATTCCATGTTGAGAATAAAATCTAATTCTTTTCTAGCACGGTTGACTTCTTTAAGGGCAAGGTATGTATCAGCCAAATAATATCTTGTCAAAGGATAGTTCGGGGCAAACTCCAATGATTTGAGAAGATGCTCGAGAGACTTTTTCTTGCTTCCTCCTGCAAATCCCGGTACCTTGAAATAAACCCGACCTAATACTCTGTCCGGCCCTCCGTTCGCATAGGACTGGTCCAGCTCAATTACTTTGTCCATCGCTCTTTTGACGTCATCCAATAAGAATAGACTTTTCAGCACTCCTCTCGCTTCTCCATATACGCCGTAACTGACACCTAGCCAGTAATACCCCTCAGGCATTTCCGGCTTTAACTCCACCGCTTTTTTAGCATAATAGATTCCTTTTAGAAAAATAGCCCTTTTTTCCTTTTTACTCTCTTTATGGAAGCCGAGGAAATAAAGTAGCCTCGACAGCTTCCAGAACACTTCATATTTATTCTCTGCTTTCTCCATGGCCTTCATGTATAAATCCAGGGCTTTTTCAGCAGTCGTGATATTATTCATTATGGTATACAGCTCATCAGCCTGAGCAATTAACTCATCAACTTCCTGAGAAAATAAAGAAAAAGAAAAACTCAAAAAAATAAGGGGTAAAAAAAATGCTTTTGCCTTCATAATCCTCTCCTTTTTGCGGATATATATTATAGCATAAACCTTTTGCCAACGATAACAAGGAGCTGAGCCAACTGTAAAACCGGTCAGCCTTCTTATCCAGCTCAATCAACAAACGCTCTATTTTTTGACGCTCTTTCTTCAAATCATCGTCCTTGAGATAAGGATCAACTGTTATTAAAGAGCAGTACGAAAAAAGTCGCAGCTTTTCCTTGATTTTTCGATTCCCTATAAGCTTCTTTCATGATGACTTTCATCCTGGTGAACTTAATCCAGAGCCGTAAAACGAACTTAAGGAACCTGAGATTATTAAAGAAGAATGGATTCTGCAGGCTTACAATTTGAGCTAATCCTGGATGAGTTTTTTGTCCAGGTCCATGGGCAAAATCACAGTGAAGGTTGAGCCCTTGCCGACTTCACTTTCGGCCAAAATCTCTCCCATATGTTCCTGTACAATCTGGTAACAGATAGATAAACCGAGACCTGTGCCCACGCCCACGCCTTTAGTGGTAAAACTTGGATCAAAGATTTTATCAAGATCTTTTTTGGGAATTCCTTCACCGTTATCCTTTATTTCAATATACACTTTGTTATTTTTGGTATTTGTGGAAATGGTTATTTCGCCTTTATCTTTTATGGCCTGCTTCGCATTGATAAGGAGGTTTAAAAAAACCTGATTCAAACGCCCAGGAAAACATGAAATCTTTGGAATTCTTCCATAGTTCCGTATGATTTTTATATGATGTTTTATTTCGTGGTGGATTATTGTTAGGGTGTCTTCCAATCCTTCGTTTATGTCCGCGTCTTTCAATTCCGCCTCGTCGAGTCGGGCAAAGCTACGAAGCCGTTTGACAATATCGATAATCCTTTCGGTCCCGGATTGAATAACTTTATTGGCATCATCAACTACTTTCAGCGACGCATTGATCTCTTTAGGTTCCTTTCGTGCTTCCTGAAGGGCTCTCTCTAGCTCGATTTTTAATCTTTCCACTGCTTTCATCAGTGTATTATGCATGCTACTTATGGCTCCGACCGGGGTATTGATCTCATGTGCCACTCCTGCCACCAGGCTGCCAAGGGAAGCCATCTTGCTGGATTGGACCAACTGAGTCTGTTTCTCACGCACCTCTCGTGTGCGTTCTTCCACCTTGTTTTCAAGAGAACGACTGTATTCTTCCAACTCCCTTTTGGCTGCTTCTAGTTTTTTCGAGTTTTCTTCAAGTTCTTTCGAATAGATGCGCAGGCGCCTGCTGTTTTCTGTAAAGCGACGCAACAAAATGTAAACCAGCAGATGAATAAAAATAAAAGTGCCCACAGGCATCAAGTTGACGCCTGGTTCTCTTATAATATCATGTAACGCAAAAATCGAAAAAAAACCAATTCCAGCTGTGAAAATCCTGGCCTCCACGCGTCCTTGGATAGCTGCATGCAGACTTACTGCCATGATGGCCAAACAATCTATTATCCAGAGTAAGCGCAGATAAGATTGCCATGCTGCCAGAGGTATAACATCAATCACTTCCAAGACGATGGCGATGATAGCAATGGCTAAATGAAGCTGCCACAGCCGGCGCACAAAAAGTTTATATCCAGGGCCGATTACTTGGTCGACGAAAGCAATCAGCGCAGGCGGAAAAAGAAGAAACGAAATAAATAGAGCATAATACCAGAATGCCGGCGCAGGGACCAGCAATAGGACTGGAGAAACGCCGGCAATGAAGACAATTCCGATAAAAGTCGAGAATAAGCCAAAACTAAGAGTAGCATAGGCTCTCCTTACGCTTCGGTCTAGATAGATCGCAAGGGAAAAGAGTCCGATGAAAACGCAAAAAGCTCCCACAATGAAATGACCGGCATTGCGTCTAATGATGCGTAAAAGCAAGGTTTCATTGGATCCCAGGAATACGGTCCCTTCGATCCCATTTATTCGAGACCAGTCTGAATAGAGCCTAAAGAATAGGTTTTTTCCCTGAAAATCTTCTGGAAGAGAGATTCTGTGGGGGACAAATGCAGAGAACCGATTTGTGTAGGCAGACTCTAGCTTTCCGAACGAATAAATTAATTTGCTTTCTAAATAAACTTCCAGATTCAGTATTACGCGCGGAAGATAGATTGTGGGGTTCTTCCAGGTGCCAGCCGGTAGTGATACTCGAAGCCAGAGTATTTTTTTGCCTTCATGCCCAGGCAAATTGGATTGGGAAGGGGCAGGTTTCCATTCCGGGCTGTTCAGTTCCTGATAAGTCCATAAGGGGATGCCGTTCTCATCGACCGGAGGTTCTCCCCAGCGATACTGCCAGTCTTTTGTGAGTTCGATTGGCGGTGATTCCCCGGATACCTGCGGTTGTGCTTGAGCTGTCACAGAATTTAAAAGAAGGCAGCCAAGTACGATGATTAAGATAACACCCAATCTCCGTTTCATTTAATCTAACGCTGACTTATGTCCGCTCTCTCCCGATTTATTCATAT
Source organism: Candidatus Aminicenantota bacterium (assembly GCA_011773465.1). GTDB lineage: Bacteria > Acidobacteriota > Aminicenantia > Aminicenantales > Aminicenantaceae > SOIV01. The sequence continues at coordinate 7,819 of WVXO01000052.1, forward strand.
TTTAGCCTATATCAAAGGAGATCCTTTCTGCTCTTTGACGACATTAAAAACAAGATATGAAATAACACGCTTCACATATGATAATGGGAGTTTCTGCTCCAAAAAATGAGTTAAATCCTCACGTCCTTTAAAATAACAACCATGTCAAAAACAAATTATCAAATACTTATTAAAATGTAAACATAATTAGGTTTCTATTTGATAATTGTCCGATAAATTTGTTGTTTTTGCGTACGTTCTGCCGCAATGGTAACTTTTTCTGCTTGTAAAATAAAACGAAAAAATGTTTAATGGATGAGCGAAGATCGCATCCTTCTGTTCAAACTTGGTCAGCTGATGATATCTAATAATCAAGGATATGACTTGAATGAAACCAGTCTTGAGGAAATGGATAGGTGTCGAAAAAATAAATTTGAACAGACCGATCCTCAAAGTGAACAAAGTATTCAGTCCAAACGAATCTGGATTGCTGTCCTAATATCTTTCCTGTTATTCCTGAATTTATTTGCTGGATGCAGCCATCTAGGACCGTATTATAAAAGCAATTTTTACCCATCTAAAATTCTTTTTACCGAAGAAAAAGACCTCAGAATAAGGTTACTTTTTATCGGAGATGCGGGGGATACAAAGGAGGAAGATCTGGTTTTAAGAAAATTAGAAGACTGGGCGAATAAAATTCCTCAAAAAACAATGTTAATATTTCTCGGCGACAACATCTATCCTGCGGGAATGCCCAGTAAGGAAGACAGCGAACGAGAGGAAGCTGAGCGGCGTATTCAAGCGCAAATAGATGTGATAAAAAAAAGCGGAGTCCGAGGATTTTTTATCCCTGGAAACCATGATTGGAAAAGAGGTCTTCCTGGACTCATTCGAGAGGAAAGTTTTGTGAAGCAGGAATTAGGTCGGGACGAAGTTTTTTTACCTATGGCTGGGTGTCCTGGACCGGCAAAAATAGACGTAGAAAACATAAGAATCATAGTTATGGATACATACTTTTGGCTAAATAGAAAACTAAATCCTGAAAAGGGATGCCCACACAAAGATCTAAAAGCTTCAATCTCAACCTTAAAAGCACTTTTACAGACCGCAGGGGACCGTCGAGTCGTATTTATAGCACACGTCCCTCTGGAGACACACGGCCCTCATGGTGGATTTTTTGACTGGAGAGATCATCTATTTCCGCTTACGCGCCTTGCAAAGTGGTTATGGATACCCCTGCCCGTTATCGGGTCTCTTTATCCCCTAATACGATGGAATATAGTACGATACAGCCAGGACCTTAATAGCCGTGCTTTTAAAAACATGTTAAACCAATTGAAGGAAGCATTTGCTGTTAGAAAGCCGCTAATCTATGCTGCTGGACACGATCATTCATTGCAGGTGTTAGAGATAAGGGAAGCCGTAGAATATATTTTAGTTAGTGGAGCAGGATCAATCTCGAAGCTGAGTTCGGTCACACACGGCGATAACACTCTGTTTGCCCATCTTCATCAAGGATTCATATCAGCTGACTTTTTAAAAGACGGCAGCGTTTGGGTATATGTTGTTGAACCTGGCGAACATGATGTTGTTTTTTTAAAAGAACTTAAAACGAATTAGAATCCAATAAAGAAGCTGCAATAACATAGATTAGGATTACTTATTAAAAAGAAGGTTAAGCTCCGCGTTACGAATCCGCTTGCTTTGACCTTTAATAATTTTATGCCCTGTTAATTTAAAGCCGATCAAATTAACTTCAATCCCATTTTTAGCCCCGGGATCTTTAAAAGGGATTCAGTCCAAGGCCAGAAAGGGGGACGTCTCCCTTTTCTTAAAATATTTTACATCCCTAATTTTTTATGGTAAAAATGAAGAAAGTTTGGTAATTCACAGAAAGTAGGGAGGATAGAATGAAAAAATTTTATCTGCTATTGCTCACAATTGTCTTTCTTTCATTATTGTCTTGTTCACAGGCTTCAGCATCGGACACTCATGGAAATGTTACACTTGAGAATGGGTCTGTCCTTCCTGATGTCCTTATAACACTTAAATGCAATAATATCTGGGAAAAAACTATAAAAAGTTCCCCCAAAGGCTATTTTAGATTCGTGAAGCTAAATCCCGGAAATTATGAACTTAAGTTTGAGCTTAATGGTCTAAAAACCGTATTTCGAAAAGGGATCAGGCTATTTGAAGGCAAAAACAAAAAGATAGATGTCCAGATGAAACCTTCCTCCCTAACAGAAGGCTCGCCAGATGGACACAAAATCATGTTTGGATCTTATTTTTTATCTACTGAAAAGACCAAACTAGTTGCTGCTGGCAAACGCTACCGCGCCGGTGGTCTACACCGGCTTCTTCTCGGTAACGACTACCGCCGGCTTTGGACGGAACCAATCGAGGTAGAAGTCCTGAACCTCAATATTGAGGGTGGAGGCCTTACGCCCGTGAAAACCGTAGGCGGACATCAGACCAGAGGTTTGGCCCTCAAGGGCACGGACGGGCGGGCCTATACGTTCAGGGAATTGGACAAGGATCCAACCGCAGTCATCCCCCCGTTTCTTGTTGGCACCATTGCTGACAGGATCGTCCAGGACCAGGTCTCCTCAGCTCACCCTGCAGGGGCATTGATTGCCCAACCGCTCATGGAAGCAGCTGGCGTCCTTAATACAGAAGTCCGGCTGGTCGTTATGCCTGATGATCCCTCCCTAGGTAAATTCCGAAGCGAATTTGCAGGCGTCCTTGGGACCATCCAGGAGTACCCAACACCTATCTCTGAGGATTATAGCGGCTTTGCCGCTGCCACTGAGATCATATATTTCCAGGAGATGTGGAGGCGTCTCCAGACCAGCCCATCAGAACGTGTCGACTCCCGGGCCTTTCTGAGGGCCCGCCTAGTGGACCTGTTTATCGGGGATTGGGATCGGCACCGGGAGCAGTGGCGGTGGGCCAGAATCCCCGGGAAGCACGTCTGGCAGCCGATTCCAGAGGACCGCGACCAGGCATTCACCAGGTACGACGGCTTAATCCCCAGCATCGCCCGGTACGGCTTGCCTTTCATCCTCAACTTCGGAAACAAGTACTCCGGCATAGGAGGGATGACCTTTGCCGGTTGGGACGTGGACCGCTACCTCCTCACAGACCTGGAAAAACCGGACTGGGAAGCCATCGCTTCGGATCTCAAGGCACGCCTGACCAATTCCGTAATCAAGACGGCTGTCAATCGTCTTCCTTCTGAGTATTACCGCTTCGACGGCGCCCGGCTTGAGTCCGCCCTCAAGAATCGAAGGGACCTCCTTAAGGAAGTGGCAGACCGGTACTACAGGCATCTAGCCCGTAAGGTGGACATCTACATGACTAACAAGGCGGAGCTGGCCGAGATTATCAGAATTAACGATAACGCTACAGAAATCCGTGTCTCCCTCAAGCCAGCCAGGGAGGAGCAAACCCGGCCAGAGCCCTACTATAGGCGCCGATTCCAACACAACGAAACGCGGGAAATCCGCTTGCACCTCCTGGCTGGAGATGACACGGTGATCTCGCGGGGGGGGCAACACAAGGACATCACTATCCGGATTATTGGAGTCCCAGGCCACTTCACTGTAGATGACTCTAAGGGTGGTGGTCTGAAAATATACAATCCCATAGGCACTCTCAAACTAATTCCAGGGCCTGGCACTCGACTCGACAAGCGTGAGTACATCCCGCCGCTCGTGAATCCCAACGCTCCTTGGATCCCACCACGGGACTGGGGCCGGCATACAATCCCTCTTATATCGTTCGGCGGTAGCTCTGATTTTGGGATTTTTTTGGGGGGCGGCTTCACGACCACGGCCTACGGCTTCCGAAAGCATCCTTTCAGCTCTCGCCAAAGCGTACGAGCCGGTTACGCTACAGGCGCGAAGACGTTCCGGGCTGACTACCAGGGGATGTTCCGCCCAGAGAATTCTAGAGTCTTGATCAACCTGTCGGCCCGGGCATCTGGAATAGAGATCTTTCGATTCTATGGATTCGGCAACGAAACCTCATTGGAGGCAAATGACGATTTCTACAAAGTCAAGCAGGAGCAGTACTCCATCAATCCTTCCCTCAAAATTTCCCTGCTCGGCCCGCTATCTATCACTATAGGATCCATAATGAAGTATTCCATAACGAAACTCGAACAGGATCGCCTCATCAGCATAATCCGACCTTATGGCTCCGAGAACTTCGGGCAGTTAGGAGTGCACGTGGATTTCCGTTTAGACATGAGGAACCGCTCGAGGGCCGCGTCTCGAGGCTTCTTGATAAACCTGGGGGGACGATACTTCCCTGGAGTCTGGGACGTCAATAGGGGTGCCTTCGGCGAAGTTCACGGAGATGCCTCGACGTTCCTCACAGCGTCGTCAGTTCCCCTCGAACCAACCCTTGCCCTCAGGATCGGCGGTAAACATGTCTTTGGAACTTACCCCTTCCACGAAGCAGCCTTCATAGGTAGCGGCAGCCTGGCCGGTTCCGGCTCGAGCGTTCGCGGCTTCCGCGCGCAGCGCTTCGCGGGTGACAGCGCTCTGTACGCCAACGCTGAGCTGCGGCTCCGCCTGAGCGACATCTATTTATTCCTTCCTGGAGAGATGGGAATCTTCGGGCTCGGCGATATAGGCAGGGTTTACCTGGACGGCGAGCGGTCGAAAATTTGGCATGCAGCCTTTGGCGGCGGTATCTGGATCTCGTTTTTAAAGCGGGAATACTGCCTCAGCATAGCTGTAGCTAGATCAGACGAACGAACGGGCATCTATGTGAGCGCCGGATTCGGTTTTTAAATCACAGGGACTGTAGACTGAATATGCGATGTATTTAAGGGCGTAAAGATATTAATAGCTTAACTCCCAGGAAAAGAGATTTGTTTTTATTAATGGTTTGGCTACAGAGGTAACACCTTCTTTTAATTCATTAATATGAGAAAACTTTTTCACAAACTGTTTGATATTCGGGAAGGCGAGGGATTAAAAGCCTTTCTGATGTTTGCATCTATTTTTTTACTTATCGCTTCCCTATTGATAGTAAAGCCGGTTCGCAATTCGCTCTTTCTAGTCAAATTCGGTGTTGAGAAGCTACCCTATGTCTTTGTGCTTGTGGCTCTCTTTTCCGCTTTGGTTGCTACCGTTTATTCAAAATATTCCAGAAAGGTCAGGCTCAACTATCTTATACTAACCACATTACTAATCTCTATAACTTGCCTTTTTGTCTTCTGGCTTTTGCTTCATTTCGGATATCAAGGAGATTGGTTTTTATATGCCTTCTACATCTGGGTGGCTATATTCGGTGTTATAACAGGCGCTCAGTTCTGGCTTTTGGCTAACTATATATTTAACGCTCGCGAAGCCAAGCGCCTTTTCGGTTTTATCGGTTCTGGGGCGATATCGGGTGGAATTTTCGGCGGCTATCTTACAAATTATCTGGCTCCACGGCTAAAAACTGAAAACCTTATCTTTTTCTGCATCGGATTTTTAATTATTTGCATATTTCTGCTCTGGTTGGTCTGGAGAAAAAGCGCCCGTTACGTGTATCCCGAAGGAACCTTTAGACAGAGAAAAGTAAATCTTCCCGATCCCTCCGACAATCCTGTAAAATTGATCCTAAATTCCCGCCATCTTGCTTATCTTGCCAGCATAATAGGTGTGGGTGTTGTTGTCGCTAACCTGGCTGATTATCAGTTCAGTGCTGTCGCCTCCCAGGTAATCACCGAAACAGATCGGCTAACAGCTTTTTTTGGCTTTTGGATATCCAACCTGAGCATAGCCTCGCTTGTTATTCAGCTGTTTTTCACAAGCAGGATAATGAAACATCTAGGAGTTTCAGCCTCGCTATTCTTTTTACCGATTGGCTTGTTTGTAGGAGCTGTCGCTATCCTTGTAAATCCCGCTCTATGGTCAGCAATCCTTATTAAAATGAGCGATGGCGGCCTTAAGCATTCAATCAACAAAGCCGGCACCGAGCTTTTAGCTCTTCCGATACCTATTGATGTCAAAAACAAAGCTAAAGCCTTTATCGATGTCTTCGTAAAAAACTTTGCTAAAGGCTTTGGCGGTATTCTTTTGATAGCCTTATCGATTGGCTTGGGATTCACCATTCAACATATTAGCCTGATTATAATTGCCTTAATTGCCTTATGGACTTATTTGACCGTCCGGGTAAAGGACGAGTATGTCAACTCATTCAGGCTGGCAATAGAGAAAAGAGCGATTGACATCGAAAAGCAACCATTAAACTTAGAAGATGCCTCTGTTTTTAAGAGTTTCATTAAGGTGCTCGATGGCAAAAGCGACCGGCAGATACTTTATGTCCTAAATTTGTTGGAGGATGTTAAAAATAAGGAGCTAGTGCCCTATCTAAAAAAGCTTATCAAACACCCGTCGAATGAGATTAAAACTTGTATTTTGAGAATGGCCCTTCAGTATGACGAACTTGATTTAGCCATAGAGGCCAGAGGTTTAATAGATAGCAACGACCAAGCAGTGCGAATCGAGGCGATTCATTATTTATGCAAGCGTTCCGATGATAAAACATTAGCTTTGAAGGCATATATAGGCCATGACGACTATCGTATTCGTAGCGCAGCAATGATGTGTGCCTCAAGAGAATGGAAAGAGAGCAAGGATTTCAGGAAAGAAATCGACATGAAAAGCTTGCTTAACGGGATGCTTAAGAGTTTCCGAAAGAAAGGTGATGATGAGACACAAAAACGTTTTATTAAAATCAATGCCGCAGCAGTCATCGGGGAAGCAAACAATTCTGAACTTTATCCCTATCTCAATGTATTGCTCAATGACGAATCTATGGATGTAGTACAAGCAGCTATTATAAGCATAGGACAAATCCGGGCTAACACGTTTGTTCCAATTTTGATAGCACATCTAGAAACCAAACAGGTCCGCAAGTATGCGAGGGAGTCTCTGGCGGAATATGGCGAAGATATAATTGATACTTTGGCAGAGCATCTGGAAAACACTGCTGAGGACAAAAGAAAACGGTTGGCTATTCCCAATGTATTAGCTTTAATCAGTTCTCAGAAATCGGTAAACCTTCTTACAAAAAACCTCGGCCAAAGGGACCTTCTTTTGCGTTACCAAATAATAAAGGCATTAAACAAACTAAGGGTAAAATTTTCCGTGCTTAAATTCGATAAGCAGGTAATCAAAGCAAGAATTATTGATGAGATTGAACAATATAACAGAATCCTGTCTTTATGGCTTTGCCAGAATAATCTAATATCATCCGATAAAGAAACCGGATCTTCCAGAGATTATTCTGATCCAGTTAAAAAAGCTCGGAAGCTTTTGATTGTTGCCCTGGAAGAAAGACTTGACAATAACCTGGAGAGAATATTCCGTCTTTTGGGTTTGAAACATCCTCCAAAGGATATGTTTAATGCCTACTTAGGAATTAAAAGCAATAAATCTAATCTCAGAGCAAACTCAGTCGAGTTTCTAGACAACATTCTTGAAATGAATCTAAAAAGGATTCTGATACCGATAGTTGAAACATCTAAAGATGGGATTCAATCAACCAATGCGCAAAAACTTTTCGGGTTTACTATGCCCACCGAATCTGAATGCTTAAGTTTAATTCTCCAAGGCGATGATAATTGGCTTAAGGTATGCACTTTATACCTCATCGCCACATTACGCTACAATAAATTCAATGATTTCGTTACAAAGCTTACCGATGCTCCAGACCCTATGGTTAAAGAAACCGCTAAGTATTGTTTAAAGAGAATTGGGATTTCAAACTAGTTTGACGATTAAGCAAAAAATATGATAATTTTCATCCGTGTTTTGAATTACGAATTTTGATCTGGGGTTGCTAGTGCTAACAACAGTAGAAAAAGTACTTTTCCTTCAGGATGTGGATATTTTTGAATACACCTCGACTGAGGATTTGGCACATATAGCCGGAATTGTCGATGAGATCGAGCTTAAACCAGATGAGATCATCTTCAAAGAGGGTGAGATTCCAGATGCAATGTACATTGTAAGTAAAGGTAAAGTTATCCTATTAAGAGCAGGTCAGAAAGTGATGGTTGCCAAGGAGAAAGACGTATTTGGAACCTGGGCGCTCTTTGATGACGAACCGCGGGTGGCAACTGCCACTACTCTTGAGGATACCAGGCTGTTACGCATCGATAGAGAGGATTTTATTGATCTGTTGGCTGACAATGTCGCAATTACTCAGAGCATAATGAAGACCTTGGTCAAAAGGTTGCGAAATCTGATGAACCGTATTAGCAAGTAAGGCCTTTTTTGGCAAAAAAAGAGACGTTTTAAAAAACTTGAGGATGGATTTGAACTAGCAAAATACCCGTCAGGAGGAGATATGGACAATTCAAATAAAAATCAAATAATAGTGATCGTAGATGACGAGGAAATGGTTTTAACAAGCCTCAACTCATTTTTATCTTTAGAGACAGAATATCAAATCAAAACATTCACCTCTGCCAAAAAAGCTTTGGAATTTATCAAGAAAAACGATGTGGGCCTTGTCGTTTCGGATTATCTTATGCCTGAAATGGACGGTATTACGTTTCTGGCTAAAGTTAAGGAGATAAAACCGCAGGTTCCGCGGATTATTCTTACAGGTTATGCTGATAAAGAGAATGCTATTAAAGCAATTAATGATGTTGGCTTATTTCAGTATATTGAAAAGCCGTGGAATAATGAAGATATCCTGATCATCTTCCGCAATGGATTGGAGAAGCAGAAGCTGATTAAAAGGCTTGAAGAAAAGATAAAAGAGATAAATAAGGCCTACGGTGATCTTCAGAATCTCCAGCGCGAGATTGTAAAGACATTTGTTTAGTTTTTAGAACGCAAGTATCTCTTTTCAATGATTGAAAATCCTTTTGTTCTCTGCTTACTTGAACAGACAACTCGCGTGCCTACGGCGAGGCCTGCCCTTCATTAGTCACATTAGGCGGGTTTAGAGGCAGGCGGATAGTAAAGGTTGTTCCTTTGCCTTCTTCACTTTGGACATCAATTGACCCTCCGTGATCTTCTACAATGCGATAGCATATTGACAGTCCAAGCCCTATTCCAACTCCCACACCTTTGGTCGTAAACCCAGGATCAAAGATATGATCGAGATCCTGGCTGGGGATCCCTCTGCCGTTATCAATAAACTTGATCTCTACCCATTCTCCATCGAGCCGAGTCTTTATGATTATTTCCCCCTTTTTTCTAATTGCCTCTATGCCGTTGGTCAGAATATTCATAAAGACCTGGTTTAGCTCTCCGGGCCTACAGGAGATTTCTGGAAGGGAGGTGAAATCCTTCTTTATTTCAACCTTCATTTCAGGACTGAATGTAAGAAGTGTAATGGTATGCTCAATTCCTTTATGAAGGTCGAATTTCTGATATTCAGCTTCATCAAGACAGGCAAAACCGCGCAAGGCCGTTACAATCTTATCGATGCGAGTAGCAGCAAGATTAGTGGAATTGTTCAGGTCAGCAAGCGCTTTTATGGCTTGGTTGACTTTTGCTTCTTTCTCATCCGACCAGGGCCTACGATCATCATTTTCTACAACACTACTGATGATCCTGAGGATTCGCTGAGCTGTGTCAGCATTGGAATTGATAGCACCAAGTGGGGTATTGACCTCGTGGGCCACGCCCGCCACGAGTTTACCCAGGGCAGCCATTTCTCTCGACTGGACCAGTTGATCCTGGGTCTCGTGCAGCTTGATGTTTGTTTCCTTCAGCTCTTCTGCATAATCAGTGACTTCCTGCCGCAACGAGATTTGCTTCTGGCGTGCCCGATGTAGCAAGTAACGACTTTTGTAGATAGCACCGGTAATGATAGTAGATAAAACAGTGGCTATCGTCAATATCACAAAATAGTTAGGCCTAAATAACAAAGCAGACAAGCCTTGTCCTTCAATCCTCCGAACAGGTTCTGTTCCCATAAGAGCCGGAAGATGGGAAGCCGATAAGTAAAATGACAGGATGATAGTCACTCCCATGAGAAAAACTTGCCATGGTCGAAAGGGCATTGTGCCCACCCCGACCAAAATCCCCAGTATCAGATAGCCCGCTGATAATGAAATGTCGCCACGAGCGAGGTCATCCAAGATAGTTGTCGCGCAAAATGCCATAATTAGCAGAAAGACGACTGGCCTTCCCCATCGAGGTCCTCGACGAGTTCTAGATAAAACAAAGGCTATCGCCCCGAAAAAGAAGATTATTACTTTGTCTAACAATGGTTCAACAAATGCAACTCCAGACTTATAAGTCCATGATAGTCTGAAACCGAACAGCAAAGTAAAAGCACCAACGTGAAACACAATGGCACCCATGGCCAGAAGACCAGCAACAAGCAAACCTGCGCGGCTAAGTCGGTCTATATAATCGCGGAATTTAGGGTACTTTTCGAGCTTGTCGGGAAAGAAATAGGTGAACAATGGAGAGGCTAAGAGTTTTGATAAGGTCATTTCTTTTAACCTGACCTGTTATGACGGCAAAATAACAGAAAAGAATTTGTTTTCGTGCTAGTTATCAATTTTGTACTCCCTTCAACCCTGTTTTTTGAAGTATATCACAGGGAAAATGCAGTGTCAAAATTACTAATGAAAAAGAGTGATTTTAGACGGAAAGGCCTTGCTGCAGCCAAGGATAAAGTCAAGTGGACCAGCCAAAAAACAAGCGCAAAAGGGAAGGTTGATTGAGTATACTTATGACGTGAAATGTTTGTCATATTAATGCCAATTTTTAAAAAAACTTATTGTTCTTTTGGCTTGAAGCCAATCTTATCAAAAGGATTTACTACGCTTGTAGCAATATTACGTAAATGGGAGTTAATCCGTTTCAACCAGCGGAAATACAAGCCAAGAGAAACCGCATTACCAGGCCGTACACTTGTATCTTCCTCCCTAACCAATCCCATTAAACTCTCATCGCAGATGGGATTTACCCAGTCATATTCATTTAGAAGCTTTAACGCTGAAGTATTGTCAGCAGATTCAAAACAGCTTTTGGTTCTGATTATACTATCTTCCACCGCAGCTTCTACCCGCTGCAAATCTTTTTCATATTTGGCGCCGTGTAATTTGCCGGGATGATTCATTGCCAGCTCGACAATATTTTTTGTGTAGTCGCCGATTCGTTCAATATCGATGATAATGCTGACTAAAACCAGACCAGAAGGCAATCTTTCTGGTCCAACGACTACCAGATGATTAAATACATTTCGGCGAACTTCGCGTTCAAAACGATTGACTTCAATGTCTTTGCTGTAAATATCGATGCCAATCTCACTATCTTCCATATGCCGCAGGGATTCTCTGGCTGTTGCAAACATTCCTCGAATAATATCAAACATCGAAAAAGATCGACGATAGGCACGATCCATCAACGTATCTTTTTTAAAGATTGCAAGCCATTTTTCTAACATTGATAACTCTCCTTATTTAAAAAAATAGATTACTAATATAGGTATAACAAAAAAAACAATTATAATATATAAGATGGGGATCGTTTTATTTCGCGTTGAGAACAGCGCAAATCTTTTGGCAAAAAATATAGGAACAAATTTAAGTGGTAACCAAAAAACCATTCCCGATATATTAAATAATAAATGTGAAAAAGCAACAATAATTGCTGCTAGATTACCTGTTACCAGCGCTGCGAGTATCGCCGTCACAGTTGTCCCGAGATTGGCCCCAACAGTATAAGGAAAAATCTGGACAATTGTTAACAGTCCGGCACCTGCCATCGGCACCGCCAACGAAGTTGTAATGGAGCTACTCTGGACAATAAAAGTTAACATCAATCCTACAAAAAATGCCCGAAGAGCCGTTTTGAATAAATAGCGGTCGAACCAAGCTTCCGCCTTTGTCACGACCAAAACCTTCAAAGCCTTTACCATCTGCGTTAAGGCAAATAGCAAAAGTATTAGAGACAAAACAAACAAAATCCAGGGATAATCTCCAATCAAACTCTTCAGAACATCCACCAGCGGACGGGTTAATGCTTTTACAGGACTTAAGAATTTTAGACCTCCCACGTTCTGAAATTCCTGCCCCATAAAGGTAGAAATCCGGCCCAAAAAGTTAGTGAAGTACTGCAACGGAAATATCACGAGCACCGAAAGCAGATTAAAATAATCGTGTACAATAGCCACAGAAAACGAACGCACAAACTCGTTACTGCGTTTAATTTGCGTTAGGGAAGCCAGGGTATTTGTAACTGAAGTTCCTATATTTGCGCCCATTATTATGGGAATAGCGTTGGCCACATTTAGAACGCCACCAGCTACCAGCCCTACTACAATGGAAGTGGTTGAAGAAGATGACTGTATAAGAGAAGTCGCCAGAATCCCTACAAACAAACCCACGAACGGATTGGTAGTGGTTTGGATCAGGGTGGTCGCCAACCCTTTGCCCATCATTTTTAGGGAGGTGCCCATTAGCTCAAGACTAAATATAAATATATAGATAAAAATCAATAATTTGAGTAAGCTGAAAATGAAGGGATGCTGTTTATAAAACCTAATGATTGATTTCATGTGCAATCCCGGCAATGAAACCACGCTCAGAAGCGTCAATAAGCCAACATAAATATAACCCGAATAATAATAATCCTAATGCGACTAGGATAAATCTGACTGTATTAATGATACCATGCACAAATATTCCAATCTATGTATTTTTTCGTTTTTTTATAACTTATGGCACGCCAATCAATGCAGATATTCAAGCGCCTAAAGCACTGGCTATTTTCGGCTCGTATTCCCATAAGCTTCAGAGAATTTAATGTCTTTTGGTCCAGTGAGCAGAAAAGTAGTGACAACCTTAGATTGTTTTTTATAAACGGAAGATTCCAGTGTTAGACTGTGTCTAACACTTTGTATATTTTATTTTAAGGAATCTAAATAATTTTTTCTTAAAATAAGTTGCTGTGCATATTTAGAATCAAATCCACCCATTTTACTCTTGACTTCTTCTAATTTTGTTTCAATCTCGGCAAGAGTCATTTTATTGATCTTTTTTTTCTTGGCAGGGGAAACAGAGGGTGCAGCCTCAAGCTTTTCTGGCTTTGGAGGTTTTTCTACCTCAGCTGGCTCTTCTTTTACTACTGGTGCTTCCGCCTCGGCGGGCATTTCTGGTTCAGAGGGTGTTTCTACCTCAGCTGGCTTTTCTACTTCAGGCGGGGCTTCTGTTTCGGTTGGTTCTTCTGGAGCAGTAATCTCTCCTACTTCAAGCTTTTCTTCAGACTTCGCTGGAGCCTCTGCTTCTTGAGGCACTTCTGGCTCTTCAGGTTTTTCTAGTTCTGGAGGTTGTTCTGCTTCGGCTGGTTCTTCAGGCTCAGGCACCTTCTCTGGCTCAGGAAGCTCGTCAGCTTCAAGTTTTTTTTCTGGTTCAGGCGGTGCTTTTGCCTCAGTAGGTTCTGCAGGTTCTTCTGGTTTTTCTGGCTCCTCCAGTTTTTCCACCTCGGGCGGCCTTCCTACCTCGGGTATTTTTTCAGGCTCAGGAGGCACTTCTGGCAAAGGCGGCTTTTCTGGCTCAGGCGGGACTTCTGGTTTGGGCTTTTTTTCTTCTTTTTCCTCTGGTTTTTTTCTTTCAGGTTTAGCTTTTGCTTTTTTCTCTTTTTTAGGTTTTTCCTTTTTTACTTTTTCTTTAGGAAGTTTCTCTTTCTTGACTTTCTCTGCAGGGGAGGGCTTTTCCTTTTTTACTTTTTTCTCAGCCTTAGCAGAAACTGCGGCCTTTGCTTTCACGTCTTTCTTCTCTTTTGTTTTTTTCTTTTTTTCCTTTTTCTCTTCAGCCATTTTATATCCTTTTATATTCAGTACAAATCAACGATAATTAATATCTCTTCTGTAGATTATCAGACTTTAGGGCAGGAGAGCAATTGTTTTTTTAAGGGCACGTTCCCTAAGAATATTGCGTAAGAATAGTACCTCGGGGTAACCTTACCAAGAATATTGCACAAGAATAAGGAATTTAGTATATTCATTGAACATGTATATCTTCTATTCACTCCTTCTCTTTATATATCTTTTAATTTATATCCCAGTCTATTTTGTGCGAATAAAATTATTAAGAGGAGAGAGTCTTTTTCTGCGAGAAAGATTAGGGCGGAGGCTTAAAAATGAGGGCACCGAAAAAAAGTCACTTTGGATCCATGCTGTTTCAGTAGGGGAGGTACTCTCGCTCCAGAATTTAATCAAAAAGATTAAGGAGAAGCACCCTGCATGGACCATTCATTTTTCTACTCTCACAAACACAGGCATGAGAGTGGCCAAGGAGAAATTAACTGATGCGGATAATGTATTTTTTGTTCCCTTAGATTTCAAACGTGTTGTTCGTAAATTCTTTAATACTCTTAGACCAAGAGTGTTTGTCTTAGCTGAATCGGAATTGTGGCCAAATCTCTTAAGAGAAGCAAAAAGAAAGACTAAAGGCGTTCTCCTTATTAACGGTAGAATCTCTTCGCGCTCTTTTAAAAGATATTCTAGGTTTAAGTTTGTAGCGAAAAAAATATTAAAAAACATAGATTTTTTCCTTGTTCAAACAGAAAAAGACAAGGAAAACCTTGAAAGAATAGGTATAAATTCGGGAGTGGTCGAAGTTGTCAGCAACTTGAAATCAGAGATTGATCTTCCCAGCTTGACCGAAGAAGATCTTCTAAAATTAAAGAATAATCTGGGCATTCTCCCGACAAATAGAGTAATCGTAGCCGGGAGCACTAGAAAGGGAGAAGAGAAGAAACTGATAGAAGCCTACTCAAGAGCCAAAAGTGTGGACGAAAATCTGCTTTTGATTTTGGCGCCTCGTCACCCTGAAAGGTTCGACGACGTAGAAAGAATTTGTAGGAATTTTTCTTTTAAGGTGATGAGAAGGACGCGGGTTTCACCGAATAAACAATGGCATATATTGATCCTGGATACAATAGGTGAGCTGGCTCATTTTTATGCTCTTTCTGATATTTCTTTTGTTGGAGGAAGTTTGGTGCCTTGGGGAGGTCAAAATTTGCTCGAGCCGGCTTTCTACAAAAAGCCTATCTTTTTTGGACCCCATATGGAGAATTTTGCCTTTTTAGCTGAGAAATTTGTCCAATCCGGAGCAGCGCGGATAATAAACAAAGATAAAGATTTAGATGAGCTGTTCCTGATTAGAGACGAGAAATCATTGGAAAAAATGGGAAATAGCGCTAAGGAAACCTTGAATTCATTAAAAGGGGCAACCGAAAAAACAATCAAAGCTATAGAAGCAATGATAGCAGATTCTTAACGAACACGTCAGATGAATAATCTTCCGAAAAACCTGTGTGTCTTCATCCTCCTGGGGATTTTATTTTTTTCTCCCTCTCAGAATATCCTCTTTGCAGAGACATCATCGGATGAGGACAAAGTCAACAAGGAATTCTTACTAAATTTTGGCAATGATTTTGTCGATGTTCTTGTTTCACCAAAAGATTGGAAGGGAAAAGATTTCTTAAATTTGTCAGCGGTTATAGGGGCAGGGCTGCTTCTTTATGCTGTTGACCAGGATATTCAGCAATGGGTGCAGGATCATCGCAACTCATCATCAGAGGATATTTTTAGAGCTATTACTCACCTTGGCAACGGATACGTTCTTATCGGTTTAATGACAGCTTTATATGTTTCTGGCGAGGTTTCTGATAATAACAGCTTGAGAAAGACAGCTCTGTTAAGCCTGGAAAGCTGGTTGACGAAAGGGATAATTATCAGAGGATTAAAGTCTGTTGTAGGGAGAGCTCGGCCCTGGACGGGTGAGTCCAGTCACAGTTTTCATCCATTTTCTACGAAATCAAGGTTCGCTTCCTTTCCTTCGGGTCATGCCTCTTCGGCATTCGCAGTTGCTACAGTAATCGCCGAGCAATCGAAGAAAGCTTATATCGACATTCTTGCCTACAGCCTGGCAACACTGGTTGCTATATCGAGGATTCATATAGACAAACATTGGGCATCCGATATTCTGGTTGGTTCTGCTATCGGGTACTTTGTTGCTAAAAAAATCTGTGCCTTAGACAGGAACCGGAATTCAAATAAAGTAAAGCTTAGTTTCCAGCTTTCTCGACAAAGGCAAGCCCTTTCTCTTACTTTTTCTTTTTGAATTGATTCATAGGCTAAGTCCAATCCGGACGGAACTTACCTCGAGGAATAATCAAAGCTACCAAAACCTAATCGCGTTTACATTCTGTCCTGGTCATGATTACTTCATCCAGACATATGCCTATTATAAAAGTTACAAAAGCCTGATCTCGTTATCGATACCTCTGGACATCTTTTCACTGATTTTATATATTACAGACACTTCTATTTTTAAGGAGAAGATATGAAAAAGACAATCACTCGAAGAAATTTCTTAAAGAAATCGTCAAAATTCGTTGCAGCAGCAGGCCTCGGTGGTTGCGGGATTCTGATTAAAGGATGCGCCTTAAAAAAGGATTTTGACCTCATCATAAGGGGAGGCTATATCTTTGATGGAACAGGAGGAGAAGTGTTCGAAGCTGATATCGGAATCAGCGGAGATTACATCAAGGAGATAGGACAAATACTGAGTGTTAGAGGAAAATCTGTAATCGAGGCAAAAGACCTTGTTGTATGCCCTGGTTTTATAGATGCTCATGATCATACTGACGTCGGGCTCTTGGTCAATCCCAAAGCAGAGAGTTCAATCCGGCAGGGCATCACCACTCTCGTCAGCGGAAATTGTGGCAGTTCGCCTTTTCCTGTAGCTGAGGAAATTTACGAAGAAACCAAGGAGAATTTAAAAGAACTTTTCCAGCTCGAGTTAACATGGAGGGATATCAACGGATTTTTCTCAAGGATTGAGGAGAAGGGCATAGCCTTGAATTATTCCACTTTAGTCGGGCATGGTGATATCAGGGGAGCTGCGATGGGATTCAATGACCGCCCGCCAAGCCAGGAAGAACTCGAGAAAATGAAGATGATGGTGGCCGAGAACATTGAGCAGGGAGCTATTGGATTATCCACTGGGCTTGAGTATTCACCAGGAAGTTATGCTAATCCTGATGAGATAATTGAATTATGCAGGGTTGTTGCCCAAGATGGCGGAGTCTATGCTACTCATATGCGGGATGAAGGAGATGAATTGATCGAGAGTCTCGATGAGTCAATAGAGGCGGCCCGCAAGAGTGGTGTGAGTCTTCAGATCTCCCATTATAAAATTGCTTATCCTCGGAATTGGCATAAGGTCGATGCTGCTTTAGCCAAAATTGAAGAGGCAAAGAATAATGGTGTTTCGATATTCTGTGATAGATATCCTTATATAGCTGGGTCAACCGGGCTCAGCTTTTATTTTCCCCTTTGGGCAAGAGAGGGAACAACTGATGAGTTTTTGGCCAAGTTAAAAGACCCTGCTCTAGAAAGCCGCCTACAGGCTCATCTCGCTGAGCAGGAAAAGAAACTCGGCTCCTGGGACAAAGTCGTCATTTCATCTGTTGTGAGCGAGGAAAACAAAACATTTGAAGGCAAAAGCATTCTGGAAGGAGCAAAGGAAACAGGAAAAAAACCTTATGATTTTATGAAGGATCTTTTGATAGAAGAAAGAAGCAGGGTTGGAATGGTCACCTTAATGATGAAAGAAGAGAATTTAAAGAGAATTCTGGCTCACCCTCTTGTGGGAGTCGGAACAGACGGATCAGCTGTTGCTCCCTACGGCCTTTTGCACAGAGGAAAGCCACATCCACGGCATTATGGGACTTTTCCGAGAGTGTTGGGAAAGTACGTTCGAGAAGAAAAAATTGTTCCTATGCTTGAGATGATGAAAAAAATAACCTCTATTCCTGCTCAAAAATTTGGTTTTGGGAAGCGAGGGGCTCTGAAGAGCGGATATTTTGCTGATATCGTAATATTTGATCCAGATAAAGTTATTGATAAAGCTACTTGGACAGATCCTCATCAATATCCAGAGGGAATTGAGTATGTTCTCGTCAATGGAGCGGTCGTTATCAAAGAAGGAGAGCATACTGGAGATTTACCTGGAAAAGTCTTGAGAAAAGAGAAAGTCTGATACTCTCGATTCCATTCCAAGGATCATTTATTTCTATCGGCAGATACCAGATCCGCTTTTTGCCCAAGCGGAATGGCAAAGGAATCTAATGTTCAAGTGCTTGGTTTTTTAAAGTCTTAAAGCAATGAAAAAAGTCTTCTTAATTTTTCTCCTTTTTATTTATCTGAACCAGATTTATCTTCTGTCTCTGCATGAAGAGCAGCTCTTGACTCCATCTGGAGTGACTGTAGAACTTTTATGCAGAGCTTATGAGTCGGGGGAAGTCATTGTTGTGACCATAAAGGATGATTCGAGTGTGAAGGACGCTTGGATTCGTTTCTTAGGTAGAAGATATGCTATGGGAAAAAGCGAAACGAGTTCTGGGCTTTTGGCTTTCATAGGACTTGACCTCGACCTTAAATCCGGCTCTTATGATATGGAGATTTTCATAGATAAGGAACTGGGCGAAAGGGAGCATATCAAAAAGCAAATTTCTGTTCTAGCCAAGGAATTTCCTTTGAAGAAATTATGGGTAGATGAAAAATTCGTAACTCCACCACCTGAATTCCATGAGAGAATACGAAGGGAAAGGGAATTCCTTGAAGTTATTTATGGAATAAGCACTGATCAGTGGCTGGGCAAAGGTCTTTTCATCCTCCCTTCTTCAGGAGAAGCAACGCCCAATTTTGGCGAAAGGAGAATATACAACAACAAACCTCGTTCCTCCCATAGGGGAATTGACATCATAGTTCCTTATGGAACTCCTGTTAGTGCTGCTAATTCAGGAAAAGTCGTACTAGCGAGTGATCTCTACTTTGCCGGAAAAACAGTCATTATCGACCATGGAATGGGTGTTTTTACGCTTTACTGCCATTTTTCAAAAATCAGGGTAAAGAGAGGTAAGCTGGTCAGGAAGGGAGAAATTGTCGGAGAAATAGGAGCCACAGGCAGAGTGACAGGGCCACACCTTCACTGGGGAGTTAAAGTGTCTGGAATCAGTGTGAACCCCTTTTCTATCTTGAGCCTCACTTTTGAATAATCGGGGTCAGACTTGCAAAACTTGAGTTTTTAACGTGAAATTGAGGTCAGACTTTGTCATAAATAATAGAAATTCTTAGGCTTTAAATTGTCCAGTCTTTCCCATAATAAGGCTTGACCCCCGATGATAAAGTCTGGCTCTTGCTGCTTTTGATCATATAGGCCTTCCGGTGATAAGGCCTAGCCCCAATTGAACAGACCTTTAAAACTCAAGTTTTGCAAGTCTGACCCCATTTATTTCAAGTATTTTGCGAGCCATTCATGGACAGTTTTCCACCAGAGTTCTGCGTTTTGTGGCTTCTGGACAAAATGATCCTCATCAGGAAAATAAAGCATTTTTGATGGGACTTTCATCCTCTGGAGGGAGGTAAAAAATTGAAATCCCTGGGTGACAGGAACTCTAAAATCGTTCTGGCCGTGTATAACCAGACAAGGAGTTTTAAAGTTCTTGACATAGAAGCTGGGGGACCATTTTTCGTACATTTCTTTGTTAGTCCAGGGAGTTCCCCTTAGATCCCATTCCGGAAACCAGAGTTCCTCAGTCGCCCCGTGCATGGAGCGCAGGTCAAAAACTCCAGCATGGGAAATGAGACAGTTGAACCTGTCATTATGGCCTTCAATCCAGTCGATCATGTACCCGCCGTAAGAAGCTCCGGCAGCTGCCAGCCGGTTCTTGTCGAGGAAATCATAGTTTACAAGAAGGTAATCCAAGCCTTGCATGATATCCTCGTAGGGCTTTCCTCCCCAATCTCCGCTTATTGAATCTGTGAACGATTGACCATAGCCGGTACTGCCGTGGAAGTTGATCATGGCCGCCACATAGCCTGGCGCGGCAAACATCTGGGCATTCCAGCGGAAGTGGAAATTATCAGACCAGGCTCCTTGCGGGCCTCCGTGGATGAGCATGACCAGAGGATATTTTTTTGATGGATTAAACAAAGGAGGCTTGACCAGAAAACCATGAATTTTATCTCCTTCTGCACCCTCATACCAGAATTCTTCAGCGTGATTCATCTCGAGGTTTGAGAGAAGCCTGCTGTTCATCGCAGTCAGTTGATTCAGCTTTTTCGTTTTTAAATCAATGGAGAAAATTTCCGCAGGTTGATTGATGGCTTGTTTAAGGAAGACGAGCTTTCTTCCGTCAGGAGTAAGACAAGGTGAACCAATATAGTGGCCTTCCAGAATTCTCTCTATCTTTCTTTTTTTTAGTGAAACTCGGGCTAAAGTTATTCGGCCTTTTTCTTGAAAAGTGATAAAGAGAGAAGCGCTGTCATGAGACCAGAGAATTTCATTTACTGATCGATCCAGGTTTTCTGTTAAGTTTATCCTTTTTTGATTGTTTTGGTCGTAGAGAATAAGACTGTATTTGTCCGCTTCAAATGCTGGCCTGGCCATGGCCCTGTAGACGATAAACCTTCCATCTGGAGAGTAGTGAGGAGAGTTGTCGTTAGCTTTATTCTCTGTTATCTTTTCAATCTTTCCTCCTTGGGCAGAAGTTAGGAAAAGATCGTTATTGGTTCCGAGTGAAATCTTCAATTCTGGGTCAATGTTTCGAACAAAACAGATTTGCTCGCCTTCAGGAGAAAAAGCGTAGTCGTGACGGCTTCCTAAAGAAATGGGTGGAGTATCGAAGTCACCTGGTGTAACATCAACGGCTTTGCCTCCTGCAGCCGGGATGACAAAGAGATGGCTTCTTTTTCCATCTCGCCATGAATTCCAGTGCCGAAAAAGCAGTTGGCCAAAAACTTTGGCCTTGACCAGGCTCTCCTCTTTCTTCTTTTCTTTTTCCTTGTTGCATTCATCACTCTTGCAATCCGGGTAGACAGAAGAGACAAAAGCCAAAAGTTTTCCAGTGGGGGACCAGATGACACCATTGGCTCCAGTAGAAATAGTTGTAAGTTGAGAGGCTTCTCCTCCCTTGGGATCGATCAGCCATATTTGGGGAGAGCCTTTTCTTGTGGAGATAAATGCAATTTTCTTTCCATCTGGAGACCAGCGTGGATTGGTGTCAGCTTTGGGGCTTGATGTTAGTCTCCACGGTTCTCCTCCTCTAGAAGAAATGATCCAGATATCACTATTACTTGTGTTTCCTTCTTTATTCATTTCCGTGACTACGAAAGCGATTAGATCTCCCTTTGGGGAAATTTGAGGATCACTGACTCGCTTGACGCGAATGAAGTCGTCAAAGGTTATGGGCTTGGCGTTAGAGGTTACCTGGCTGTAAGAAGTTATAAGCAAAAGCGTTAACAAGTATGCGAAAAATATAAATAATCTTTTCATTGTTCCTCCTCTTTTTTGTATTCAAAAGATATTCCTACTTAACACAAACCTTTACATATTTTCAATAGGGATTAGATCATAAAATTTGATTCTTTATCTTCTTATTTAAATAAGGAGTGGCTGTTTGTATTGACATCTCATAAAAATCAAGTTTTTTAGTTCTTATCTTATCTGCTGTGATTTTGTAAAAAGCAAGCCTTACAAGAGCCTGAATCCATTGACATACTCTTGCTTCGTTTCTATAGTATAGACTTAATATGAGGATAATGGATGGATAAGGACATAGATCTCGCTGGAGATTCTCCTTTAGTACGAAGAATTAAAAAAGCTTATCAGGCTGGTCAGGAAGATGAAACTTTAGACCCCATAGTTATGATTGATACTTCAGGCGAGCCTCTGGGAAGGTTCGAGAGGGGAGATTACGTCATTTTTTATGACATACGAGGGGAGAGAGAAATTGAACTAACAGAGAGTCTTGTAAATGAGAATTTCAAGCATTTCCCTGTGAAGAAAGATTTGAACCTGAATTTTGTAACTATGATTGAGTATGATTCCTCACTCAACGCCAGAATTGCTTTTCCTCCGGAGGGAAAAATCAAGAATACCTTGGCTGAAGTTCTTTCTGAAGCAGGGATGAGCCTCCTCAAAATATCTGAATCTGAAAAAGAAATACATGTCGGATTTTTCATGAACGGCAAAAGTGATGAGATCTTTCCCGGAGAGGAAAGGATAGTCGTTCCTTCACCCGAGGCTGTTACCTCTTATTCTCTCAAGCCTGAGATGAGTGCCAGTCAAGTCGCAGAAGAAATTTCCTCAAACCTTAAAAATCCCTCTTATAGAGTAATCGTCGCTAATCTGGCCAACGTGGATGTTCTGGGGCACATCGAGGATAAAGCTGCGGTGCTCAAAGCCGTGGAAGAAGTTGATCGCCAGTTAGGAAGGATCGTCGAAGATTGCCGCACCCAAGGCATAACACTCGTTGTCACATCTGATCATGGAACAGTGGAAGAATGGCTCTATTCGAATGGTACAATAAATACCGGCCATACGAAGAATCCAGTTCCCTTTGTGCTTGCAGATTTTTCTGCTGAAGCACAACAGAGCTGGAATTTGAAAAAAGAGGGTGAGCTTGCCGATGTTGCTCCAACTCTATTGGCCTTACTGGAATTGCAGAAGCCTCCTGAGATGAGCGGCGAGAGCTTAATTCTCAATTTTCCTGAAGAAGAAGAGGGAGAGAGAAAAATACTCCTCCTGATTCTGGACGGGTGGGGAATGAGAGAAGAAAAAGAAGCAAATTTAATTGCTGAAGCTGACACTCCAAACTTTGATAGACTGTGGGCTCATTTTCCCCGCGCTTTCCTTAAAGCTTCAGGAGAAGCAGTGGGAATGCCAGCCAACACTGTGGGCAATTCTGAAGCTGGACATCTTCATCTCGGGGCAGGAAGAAGGATTCTGCTTGATAGGGTTAGGATAGACAGAGCGATAGAGGAAGGGAGTTTTTTCCGAAATGACGCTTTTCTTTGGGCTATGCAGGGGGCTAAAAAAGATCATAAGAGTCTTCATCTTCTGGGAATTGTTTCCAAGTACAGCTCTCATGGCACGATCAAGCATCTTCTTCCTTTACTTCGCTTGGCTAAGCAGCTCGATGTGAAGCCGGTTTTTGTTCATTCTTTGATAGGTCGGAGAGGGGAGAAGCCTGAGAGCGGTGCGGCTTATGTTGCCAAAGTGGAGGAGATGTGCCGATCTCTTGCCGTCGGTCAAGTCGTCACTGTAATGGGGAGATTCTGGGCATTAGACAGAGAGGAGAACTGGGATCGAGTGGAAAAAGCCTATAAAGCCTTAGTCTATGGCGAGGGGATTCATGTTTCTTAACACCCAGCCTACTTAAACATTATGTCCTCGACCACAGAAAAAGAGATGCTTAACTCAGGAAACTTTTCCTTGAAAATTATCGTATTTATTTAAAGAATTAAGGATAATGTATTTAGGATAATACATAGAAGATGAGTATTGAAATTAAGGACATCCATTTCAGCTACGGAAAAGTTAAAGCTCTGGAAGGAGTAAGCCTTGATTTGCCTCAAGGAGCTGTCGGGCTATTGGGCCCCAACGGGGCTGGAAAGAGCACTCTTATTCGTATCCTTCTTGGATTTCTTTCTCCAGATAACGGTGGAGGCCGCGTTCTGGGCTATGACATCAAAGACGAACAGACTGAGATACGGCGCTATGTAGGTTATATGCCCGAGGATGACTGCTTTATTCCTGGATTGGATGCTGTTTCCTTTACCTCTTATCTTGGCGAATTATCGGGGATGCCGAGCCAGGAGGCCATGAAGCGTGCCCACGAAGTCCTTTTTTATGTTGGCCTTAAAGAGAGCCGGTACCGAAAGTTAGAGACTTATTCTTCAGGGATGAAACAGAGGCTCAAGCTCGCTCAAGCGATTGTCCATGATCCCAAACTTATTTTTCTTGATGAGCCAACAAGCGGTTTAGATCCTCAAGGCAGAAGTGAAATTCTGGAACTTATAATGGATATCTCTTCAAAGAAGGATATCCAAGTCTTGATTTCTTCTCACATTCTGCCCGATATAGAATTGACCTGTAAATACGTCGTGATTTTGAACAAAGGGAAGCTTGCGGCCCAGGGTGATATCAGTGAGCTCAAAGAAATTAGGGATCTTTATGAAATAAAAGTAAAAGGTGAAGCAGGGGGTTTCCTCCGCAAGCTGAAAGCTATGAAATGTAAAGTGGAAGAAACCGAAGACGAGATTCTGAAGGTTTATTGGCCTCCCAAACAAAACAGGCAGGAAATTTTCAGGATTGCTGCTGAGGAAAAAATCCAGCTGAGACATTTTGTGAAAAGTGAGACTTCTCTGGAAGATCTATTTGCTCAAGTAGTAGGAGTGGATTAGTGACTATTAAAGAAAAAGGCTATTCCCATTGGGATGGAGAGTTTCTTGCCAGGAAATTTCCCTGGTGGCCGATCACCCGATACGGGATCAAATTAACTTTCCAGAGAAAGTTCTTTAAGTTTATCTTCCCCATGAGTCTTCTTCCTGCCATATTTTATTTAGCTGGAATATATGTTTCAGAGAGATTAGAGGATTTTCCCTTTTTAAGAGGAGAAACCATACAATTTCTGCAGATTGGCCCAAACTATTTTAAAACATATTTTACTCAAGGGTTTATGCTTTTTATTATGCTGATGATAGTTATTTTTTGTGGCGCAAGTCTTATCAGCGATGATCTAAAACATAACTCTCTTCAACTGTATTTCTCTCGGCCACTGAAGAAAAAAGACTATTTTCTGGGAAAGAGCGCTGTAATAGTTTTTTTCTTATTCATTATTACCCTGATTCCCGGCCTCGTCTTTTTTATCATGAAGCTTATTTTCTCGGGCAGCCTCAAATTTTTTCTCTCCTATCCTTGGCTTCCTCTTTCGATCATCGGCTATTCGTTTATTGTTACCGGATTTTTCTCGTTTTATACCCTTTTCCTCTCTTCCTTGAGCAAAAACAGGAGATTAGTAGCTATTCTCATTTTTGGGGTTTACTTTCTTTCTGACATTGTTTATTTGATTTTTCGCAGGGAATTCAGGAGCCATTATGTTTCGCTCGTTTCCCTGAGATCGAATCTGCAGCAGGTGGGTGCCCATATTTTTGGCCAGAAAGCTCCATATGATGTCTCCTGGATTTTTTCTTTCCTGGTTCTTCTAGGTATTTGTGTTGTTGCTGGCTTTGTTTTGAAAAGTAAAGTCAAGGGAGTTGAGATTGTAAAATGAAACCGATTGTCGAAACTAAAAACCTTTCCAAATGGTACGGCAATGTTCTGGGACTAAGTGATGTCTCCCTCCAGATTGAGCCCGGGATTATAGGAATTCTGGGACCGAACGGCGCAGGAAAATCTACTTTTTTAAAGCTCATAACTGGACAGATAAAGCCGAACATCGGCAATGTCAGAGTAAAAGGACAGCCTATTAGAAATAACTACCACCTATTTTCCATCATGGGATTCTGCCCAGAGCGGGATTTCTTCTATGAAGAGATGACGGGTTGGAAGTTCATTACGAGTCTTTTAAAACTTCATCATTTTTCGCAATCAGAGGTAGAAATCAGAGCTCAAAAGGCTCTGGAAATCGTGGAATTGGTCGAGGATAAAGACAGGGTCATCAGGTCTTACAGCCGTGGCATGCGCCAGAGATTAAAATTTGCGCAGGCAATCGCTCATGATCCAGAAATTATGGTCCTAGATGAACCCTTGAGCGGCCTTGATCCTCTGGGAAGGCGGAAGATCATTCACCTTATAAAATCCTATAAGGGAGAAGGAAGAACAATAATCGTCTCCAGCCATGTCCTGCCTGAAATCGAAGCTATGACCAAGCGGATTATTCTTATCCATCAGGGTAAGATTTTTGCCCAAGGTGATATTCACTACATCCGGGATCTGATTGATACCCATCCTCATATTATATCTATTAAGTGCAGTGATGCCCGCCAGCTCGCATCGAAATTCATTCAACAAGATTATGTTTTGAAAGTTCATTTCAGTTCGTCGAATGATTCTCTTCTCATCGAAACCAATAACAGGGATAAATTATTCAGCCTTTTGCCTTCTGTTTCTATTGAGAACAAAATCGATGTGGACGAAATAACATCACCTGATGATAACCTTCAGGCCGTTTTTGACTATTTAGTAGGAAAGTAAGATGAATCAAGAAAATACTAGGAGATTTTCTTTTTTCCTGAACTCTGTGAAAAATGTTTATTCCATCTTCTTGTCTATGGGAAGAAAGGCGAAAAAAACAAAAGTCTTTTTCTTGTTCAGTTTTTTACCAGTTGTGATTGCCTTTATTATTAAGTTTAATCAAATTTTTTCGGGTCGCGGTAAAATTCAGGGCATTTATATCTTTTCCAACTTAATTGTAGTCTTCTATCTTCAATTTCTTATCCTCATCCTGGCGCTTTTTTTCGGGACCTCGGTTGCTTCAGAGGAGACAGAAGGACAAACACTGACCTATTTGACAACACGTCCTATCCCTAAGTCCGCTATCGTTCTCGGAAAATATTCAGCCTACACGACTCTGGTTATATTGATGATGAGTGTCGGGGTGCTTTTATCATTTTTTATCTTGAACGTGGATAACTTGGGCAATTTTTCCCTGTATAAGATTCTTCTGAGAGATGTGATTGTTCTAGGCCTGGGCATTATCTGTTATACAGCGTTTTTTACTTTTATCGGGACTTTTCTGAAAAAATCTATCTTAGTCGGGCTTGTATTCAGCTTTGGCTGGGAAAACGTTATCCAATATTTTCCAGGTTCCACCCAGCGCTTTTCCATCATTCATTATCTCAAATCCTTGCTGCCGGCTCCTAGAACAGGAAGATTTTCCTTCCTGATGTTTAGGCTTGAGCCCAGCCCTACAGGGACTGCCATCGTCATGCTTTTTCTTATCACGGGCATTTTTCTCGGTTTAGCCTGCCTTCTTTTTTCTCAAAAGGAATATATTCTTGAAGATTGATAGAAAGGTGTTCTAGATTTATAAAGGCTAGAAAATCAAATAGAGAGAACTGCTAAATATCTTTTTTTTCCTCTTTTTTCTTCTCCATCTTAAGCTTATCAATAATGGTCTGAGGAAGATCTTCGGGAAAGCTGGCATAAATATTTACATGATCTGGGAAGGAGGTAATCTCTATCCTGTCTAAAATCTCTGCCATGTTTAAATCCTGAATCTGAATCAAAGCTGCCATATCTTTATAACCGTTTAAGTTATCAGCCAGCTCTTGGTTCTTCGTAGGATCGCTGCTCATGATTTTTATGTCAGCAATGATGTTTGTGTTTTTGTAATCAAGAGAAATAGAGGCAGCATTAACGGTCTCAAGGATGACGAGTTCCGGCTTTGCCGCTATAGCCTCTTTTATCGCTTCGGCGGGGATAAGAGCTGCTCCCCAGAACATTGCTTCTTTATTGATTTTTGTAAGCAAAGCGGAAAATCCTTCGTTTTTTAAAACACTTTCTTTCTTTTTAGCTAGAGTATCTATCACAGACTTGACTGCATTTTTATTGCCTACAGCTATGTTAGACTTATCCAGGAAAGCAAAGCTTTCTTCTTCTTCTTCTTCTTCTTCTTCTTCTTCTTCTTCTTCTTCTTCTTCTTCTTCTTCTTCTTCTTTAACTGTGTAAATAGTAAAGCCGTTGTATTCTTCTTCGATCAGTTCCTTTTCTTCTTCTTCCTCCTCTTCTTCAGCGTGTTCTTCTTCAGCTTCTTTCTCATGTTCTTCTTCTCTTTCTTTTGCCATCTCTTCTTTAATCATAGAGAGCAAAAGATCTTTGTTATAAGTGAGGTTTATGATTCCGACGCCTTCTTCCTTTCCTTTTTCTGCCTCTCCTGTTATTGCCCCAACGATGAAATTGATATCCTTCTCGGGATCAATTCCTGTCTTCGCTTTAAATTCCTGAAAATCCGTTAATTCATCTGACGTCTCAGCGCTTTCTTTCTCTTTGATTAGCTTATTTATAAATTCTATCGTCATGACTCTGTGGATATCGATAAAGAAGACAGCCATTACATCTTTGGGAATGAGCTTAAGCGCGTTTTCAGCATCGGCAGGGGGAGCCTTAGAAACAAACAAACCTTCTTCGCAAGATGTAAAAGAACACAAAGCGAAAATAACCGCAATTCCGATCATCGCAAATTTTTTCATTGTTTTTCCTCCTCTGTTGATGATTAAATTTTTTAAAAGCCTTAAAGCTTTGAGCACTATACCAAAAAATTCCTGACTTGTAAAAAGTGTAAAATGCGGCCACAGAAAATGGGGCCAGGCCCCATTTTTTCCAGATTTGGTGATGGTTCCTTTTGTTCTTGATCAATTTTTCTTTGCAGCTTGCTCTAAAGATTTTACATGGATTCACTAGTGTAATACGAAAAAAAGACTCGAAGGTTTTTAAAAAATTCAATTTTCTGTTATAAATTTAGAAAAAAAGGACAATAATATTTGGATTGGAAAGGAGGAATCATGTCCAAAAGAAGAAAAATAGTACTTCTTGTATCTTTTCTTATTTTTTTGCTTCTTCCCCCCGTGTCTGGCAAGGAAGATATGCCTTCTATTCTCAGCATGAGGGAAAGAAACGCCGTAGTTAATAACTGGTTAAAGATTCGCCTTGAAACACTTCTTCCTGAACTGATGCGGCAGGAGAACTTTGATATGTGGGTAGTTATCTGTCGTGAGTACAATGAGGACCCTGTCTTTTTTTCCTTGGTTCCTTATAACTCCCTTGCTGCCCGTCGTTTAACAATGCTAGTCTTTTATGACAGGGGAGAAAAAGGTGTGGAAAGGCTTGCTGTTAGCCGTTACGGAATTAGAGATTTCTACGAAGGAGTTTGGCAGCCTCAAAAAATTGAGCAGTGGCAATGCCTGGCAAAGGTTATAAAGGAGCGAAATCCCAAAAGAATCGGGATTAATGAGTCTGATACATTTGCCTTTGGCGATGGCCTTTCATCCTCCCTGAAAAAAAAGCTCCTTAAAACTCTTGGCCCCGAGTACTCTTCGCGACTTCATTCAGCAGAGAAACTTGCTGTCGGGTGGCTGGAGAGACGAATACCTGAGGAGCTTGAAGTCTATCCCCATATCGTGGGTATAGCCCATCGAATCATCACCGAAGCTTTCTCTCGAGAAGTCATCACACCAGGAGTGACCACAACTCAGGATGTCTCCTGGTGGATAAGGGAAAGATTTCGGGAGCTGCGTCTGGGCAACTGGTTTCATCCTTCGGTGTCTATCCAGCGCTCTAAAAAAATCAAAAATAATGGAAATATTATCCTGAGAGGAGATCTCTTGCACTGCGACATCGGAATAACCTATCTCCGCCTTAACACAGATACCCAAGAACACGCCTATGTCCTGAAGGAAGGAGAAACAGATGCTCCTCAGGGCTTAAAGGAGGCGTTGGAGCTTGGAAATCAGCTCCAGGATATTTTGATCGGGGAATTCAAAGAGGGAAGAACCGGAAACGAAATTCTTGCTACTGCTTTGAAAAAAGCCAAGGAAGCTGGCCTGAAAGCCAGCATCTATAGCCATCCCTTAGGCTTCCATGGTCATGCAGCAGGACCGACCATAGGCCTGTGGGATAACCAGGTTAACGTTCCTGGAAAAGGAGATTACCGCCTATACTATGACACATGCCATGCAATCGAACTGAACATCAGGACAAACCTTGCAGAGTGGGGAAGCCAGGAAATTCGTATAGCTCTGGAACAGGATGGAGCCTTCATCAGGAATGGAGTTTATTTTATTGATGGACGTCAGACCAAATTCCATCTGATAAGATAAAAACTTAGATGATAGAGAAAAAACAAGAATCTAAATATCCTTTTCAGCAGCTTGTCAAGAGCCGAAGGAGTATCCGCCGCTACCTGGAAAAGCCTGTTGAAAGAGAAAAAATTCTGACGTGCATCGAAGCCGCCCGGTTGGCGCCGTCAGCAGATAATGTCCAACCCTGGAGGTTTTTAATTATTGACGACCCAGAGCTTAAGGCTCAATTTGCTAAAGAGGTTTTTTCGGGAATATATTTCGTTACAAAATTTGCAGCAAAGGCTCCGGTTATCATTTTGATACTGGCTCGGCTGGATATAATCGCCAACAGAATAGGGAAGCAGATACAGAACATCCACTATTACTACATTGATTCAGGCATAGCTGGTGAACATATCGTGCTTCAAGCCGAGGAGCTTGGTCTGGGCACGTGTTGGATTGGCTGGTTCAATCCCAGAAAAGCCAGGAAGTTTTTAAAAATTCCCCGAAAATATAAGATCGTCTCACTTATGACAATGGGATACTACGAGAAAAAACCGTCTCGAGAGAAGAAAAGGAGAAAACTCGAAGAAATAGCCTGGTTCAACAAAATTGGAGAAAAGGACTAGAGGAATAATTTGGATTAAACCTTATTTCCTTTTAAAGATGCAATTCCTAAGACAGGAATAATCAGAACCGTTCTTGATTCCTGTTTCCAGTTCTTCATATATCTTTTATCTGATAGTCGTCTCTATAGCTTTGTGATTATAAAAAACTATAGGTAAAACCAAACGCAATTGCCTGGTAGAGTTGGCGTTTTTTGGAGATATCTCTATCATAGAACAGCTTGAAATTTATATTTATATTAATGTATTTGGAAATCATTATCGTGAAAATGTTATCCCAATTTACATCTGTTTCATCAAAGGCCTGAAAAGCATAAAAGAGTTCTAATTTAGAGGTAAAAAGTGAGTTTTTAGTGACTTTCCAATTTATATCAGTCACTGATTCAGCTCCGAGTTCATTCTTTGTTTTCTCGATTTTATCTACAGTATCCGGATTATCAGCATACGGTACGGGATAATCACTGGTGATGGTCTGTTTCAGGGCAATACCCAACCGACTTTTTACGATTTCGTTTGGTTGATAGCCGACACCTATACTTTCTCGGAAATATCCCGGGTCCATAAAAGACGATACTTGTGTTTTTGGGTCTGTTTCGTAATTGTAACCTGGTGCAAGCTGAGTTTCAGCAGTAAAGGCCATAAAAGGATCAACAAACATTCCCAGATTAAATGTAAGGACACTTTCCAATTTAATCTCATCTAAGGACTTGCGGAATTCTTGACCACCAATCTTAGTTGAACCGTAGGTAAACTTTCCAGAATTAGTCCAGCTATACTTTTCCTGGTTATTTATAAATCTAAAACTAAAGTTTAGCTGCCAGGCGAATGAGTTTTCACCTCCTTGGGTCCAATTGCTTAGACTGGTTTGAGTTAAATTTATCCCTCCGACCATTTCTTTTTGCCAGCCGTATTTTGGCTCTTCTTCTGGTTTTTCCTGCGCAAAAACATAAGTTTCCATAAAGATTGATAGAAACAATACGAGCACTATGGGTTTTAATTTCATTATATCCTCCGCGATTGAAAATTTATTTAACAATCTTTTTCATAGGAAAAAATTGAATTCAAAACTGACAAAAAGTAAAAAGTTAAATGATAAAGACCTTACAACAGATAGAAAATTAGATTTCGACTTTGAAAATACCCTTAAAGACGAAGCCCAGAATAATAGAAAGAACGAAATAAACGATAAGCCAGGGAGGGATACCCAAGAGCCAGGGGATGTTCCAGCCGAAAAGATTCATATCCTTGGCTGGATATTTCACTCTTATAGTTTTTATCGGCAGGTCTCGTGGTAAGGGGGATTCTCCGGGATTGATAAGTTCATTGATGAAGCTTCGTCTAACTTTCATAGGAGAAATCTTACTCAGCGGTTTTTGAGCGACTGCTACTTTTTTTGTGAGCCTCTGGCCATTAACTATAAATGTTAGATCATGAACACCTTTTTCTCTAGCCCGAAGGCGCCAGTCTATTTCCGATTCTTCTTCAATCCTGAGGGGAAGAGTTTGGATGTCAAAACCTGCGGAAGGTTCAAGAGCAAGGTCGATATCAAGAGGACTCCGACCTTCTTCCAATTCGACCTTTAATATAGTTTCTTGGCCGGGAACTAAAGGCTCGTAGCCGAACCAGAGGTTAAGCTGGATAAGTATCAGAATGAGTGGAATGATCATCACTAGCAAAGGTTTTGCAGAGTAGCTGATGTACTTTAAGTTGTAGCGGAAAATATTTCGCTGCGCTTTAAAAGAGAGGCTCAGACTATCCTTGAACAAGCGAAGCTCGAGAAGATGAGCCTTTATTTTGTTCTTGACTCGCCTTATTCCTTCTTGGTTTGATGAGAAACGGAAGACAAAAAGCATCAAGAGCGCTGTTAAGAATGAGATGAGTATCATGCCTACCCAGGGATTCATGCCTCGGAAAGGGAAAAAGATAAGTTTGAAGATTTTACCGAACGCAGAATTAAATATCCACATCATCCTTTTTCTTTAACTATGTCATCGCGAAGATTATGTCATTGCGAGCGACTGAAAGGAGCGTGGCAATCTCAATCATCTATGAGATTGCTTCGTCGCTTCACTCCTCGCAATGACAATGTAACTTCATTCCTCGCAATGACACTATGCCCTCATTCCTTACAGTAAGCTCTTAAGAAATATATCCCAATCCTTTAAGCTTTTTTTTGATTTCGTCCTCGGAATTGGATTCTTCGAGTTTCGCAATCTCTTTCTCCAGGCAGTGAGTGATGAACTCTTCTGGAGAAGAATAGCCAGCTATTTTAGAGTATTTTTTGACTTTATCCATTAAATCTTTGTCGAGTTTTATTTTGGCTTTTCCCATTTTTTTCTCCTGATACCTAAAATATCGGTTTTCCTATTATCTCCTTTGGTATTTCTATGCCGAAGATTTGAAGGATTGTCGGCGTTAGATCATAAAGAGCAGGAGATTTGACCTTTATCTTGCGGTTGGTGAGCAAAATTCCAGGAATAACTTCCGGAGCCATGCAGTGGTCACCACTCCATTTTTCTGTGTTATCTTCAACAATTTCTTTTGGGATCCTTCCAAGTGGGGCAGCCCAGGAAGTACGGTAGCCATGATTGTAGCCGACGATGATATCTGGAGCTTCTTCCACATAGGGACCTTGGTAAACATCTTTAGCGATATATGCCCTTAAAACCGGCCTTTCTCCTGTCTTAGGATCGCGGAAATCTTCTAATTCATGAGCGATTTCTCGAACGAGAGCTTCTTTTTCCGCTCCTGGTTTAACAATGCCTTCCGCTTCTCTTCCTTTTTGGTTAATGTAAAGGCTGTTCAAGCCAAAAGAATAAGCTTTAGTCCTAGACCAATTAGTGTTCAGAAAAAGATCTTCTCGCCCCTGTTTCCAAGGATTGATGAGGGTATGATAGCCGCTTTCTTTAAGCCATGTGTTTAGGTTGAAAGACCGGCGAAAGGGAGAAAACCCGTGATCAGACATAACAATGAGTACTGTATCCTTATCCACCTTCTCCATGGCTTTTGCCAGTAACTTATCCATCTCTTTATAGATATTTTCAATCGTGTTTCCGTATTTTTTTGCTAGGCCTGGATCGTAAGAAGGATGTTCTTTATCTATAAGACGCCAGAACATGTGTTGCCGTTGATCAGTGCTGGAGACATAATAGAAAAGAAGCCCTGATGAAAACCTTGCCAGTTCATAGTCGAAGATATTCAGCCTTTCTCTGAGGACAAGATTGTCCTGCTCAAGGAACTCACCATCATCAAGAACATCGTTATCAAGAGCTTTGGTGTCAGCCGGAAGACCCTTGGTAAAGAATGGACCGAACCTTTTCTCCAGCTCTTCTGCGTATCTCTTAGGAGTGGAAATGGGAAGTGCTGCTTGACCTGGATTAATGTTAATGGGTGAAACATAAAGCTTGAAATTAGGTCGAGCCTGTTTAAGGTAAAACATGCAGATGCCGCTTACGCTTTGGGTGGGAATCATTCTGAAGTGAATTCTTTTCCATGAACTCCACTCTCCTTCTTTGAGGATGAACTCGTGATCTTGAATCGAAATTTTGGCCACCGGATTTACCGGGTCGATAAAAACCTTAAATTCTATCGATGATTCTGGTCTATCCTTTTTATAAGTATTCACAGGTCCGGGAATCCTTGCCTCAACTTTATTGGCGATGACATTGACTGGATGTATTCTTCCTCCACCGATATCTTCCTTGAGTTCTTTTGTTTCTGTTGTGTAGTAGTTGAAGATGCCGTAGCTTCCGAGTATATCAGGCGTTCCCATACCGGAAATTGTTCTCTGCTTTGTAGCGACAGGAGGATAGTTGGCCGGGATTTTAAAAACAGTTGCCGGAATATCATAATCTTCTAGAATTTGCCAGAAAGCTCTTCCTTTCCGCATATTCTTTACATTTCCTCCTGAAAGAGGAAGAACAAGTTTTCCGATTCGAACTGTTTTTTTTGCCTCTGTAGTTTCGGATGCAGAAAATTCAGGAAAGTAGCGTTCAGGATCTCTGTGGATGAAGTCAAATATACCATGCCCCCCTGGATTCGTTCCGGTGATAAAATTCGACCAAGCCACCGGGCTCTGCGGTGGAATGCTTGTTATCAAGGGGATAAAGTCTCCTTGGCGCGCCAGCATCTGGAAATAAGGAAGCTTCCCCTCTCTCATCCATACCTGGAGAAGGTGAGGATCTATCCCATCAAGCCCAAGAACAAGAACTTTTTGGGGAGTCTCCCTCTTTCCAAAAGCTTTTATAGTTAAGTCTGAACTACCTAA
Source organism: Candidatus Aminicenantota bacterium (assembly GCA_011773465.1). Classification (GTDB taxonomy): domain Bacteria; phylum Acidobacteriota; class Aminicenantia; order Aminicenantales; family Aminicenantaceae; genus SOIV01. The sequence goes on from WVXO01000052.1 coordinate 42,304, forward strand.
AGCTAGAATAGACCCAGCAGCCAGGCCTAATTTAATAAATTCTCTTCGGTCTATGTGATTCATTTTTTCTCTTCCTTTCTATTCTTTTCCAAGGAAAAATTCTGGATATCTATTAGTGAACGCCCGTCCATGTGCGAGGGCACCTGGAAGCCAAATAATTCGAGTGCGGTAGGACCAATATCTATTAAAGAAGGACTTTCTATCTTTATTTTTTTGCTGCAGAAAAATATGCCAGGGACAATCCTGGGGTCGATGCAGTGGTCTCCACTCCAGGCTTTGATGTTGTCTTCAAAGGCAATGTCATTGACTTTTCCAGTGACTGAATCCCAGGATATCCTGTATCCTTCGTTGTATCCTACGATAAGATCAGGACAGTTATCTAGATAAGGACCCGATGGAATTTCATCCCTGTCGAAAATTTTATTTATGGCTATAGCATTTCTTTCATCGTCCTTTAGACCATCCAACTTTCTGATAAGTTCTCTCTTCAAGGCCTTTGTTTCCTCACCTGGATGAATCGTCCCCTTTGCTTCCCTCCCTTTCTGGTTTATATAAACTCCCCCGAGGCCTAAAGCGTATGCTTTGGTGTTCTCCCAATCGACATCCTTAAACCATTCCTCGCTTTCCTTTTTCCCTTCTTGAAGGGAAAGATAACCGTTTAGATAAAGCCATGAATTGAGATTCATTCCGCGACGGAAGGACTTGAAGCCATGATCTGACATGATGATTACTACGTCTTTTTCATCTGTTTTGTCGAGAACTTTCCCTACTAGCTCATCCATTTTTTGATAGAGGTCTTCGATAACATTGGCGCTCATATTAGCCTGTCCGCTTTGGAGCGCGGGATGACTCTTATCAAGATACCGCCAGAACATGTGCTGGATGCTGTCCGTGGTCTCGAAAACACAGGTGATCAAGCCTTTTTTTGTTTTGTCCATGGCATTGAAAAGCATTTTTTCCCATTCTTCGTGGTTTGAATAAGTCAATTCTAAGAAGGCTTCTTCGCTGATGACTCCTTCGTTTAGAGCCCAGGTATCGTTTGCTTCTCCAAGCGTTATGAAGCTTCCTAGGAGCTTCGCCAGATAGACAGAATAGATAAATGGATGGGAAAGAGGCAGGGCTGGTTTTTCTGGATCCAGGTTTAGCGGAGTGAGATACATCTCGAAATGAGGATGAATTTGAGAGATATAAAAACGACAGATGGCTCTTATTTTTATTCCCAAGCCAGGGTGGAATGTTAGTTTTTTCCATCCTGAGAATGTGTGCATTCCCAGCTTGAATTTTTGGCCGGAGACTTCTATTAGAGCTTCTTCTTTATCATTATCGATTGAGATTTGAAGAGGGAGGCGAATTTCTTCGTCATTTCGCCGAAGGCTATTTTCTGGGCCTGATATGTAAGTTTCAACCTTATCGCCATTTAAGGTCACAGGGATATTTATTCCGCCTTCCCGCTTTTTTATTCTTTCTTTATCTGAGGTATAAAAAGAGAAGGTTCCCTGGCTTCCTTTTAAGTCAGGAGTGCACATGCCAGAGAGGAGATGTCCTTTGAATTCTTCTGGGGGAAATGTTATCGGCACTCTCAGGATGGTGCTGAAAATGCCTTTTTGCCCCAAGATTTTCCAAAAAGAAACGCTCTTGCGCATACCTTTGATTTCGGGCTTGGAGAGGGGAATATTGTATTTTCCAAGAGGTAGAGTTTTCTTTGGTTTTCCAATCCTCGCCGAGGAAAGATCTGGAAGATATGTTTTCGGGTCACGGCTTAGAAAATCAAAGATGTTGTGTTTGGAAGGATTGGAACCTGTCATAAAAGAAGACCAGGCGACCGGGGATATGGAAGGAATAGTAGTTTGAAGTTTGGTGTAGGTTCCTCCTTTTTTTAATTTTGAAAAGTTCGGAAGTTTTCCTTCGGACATATATTTTTCGACAAGAGTCGGTTCTAGGCCATCCAGTCCGATGATTATAAATCTATTTATGCTGCTTTTCTTATATGCTCTTTGCCCTCTTATGATCCGAAAAAGAAAACGAAAGGGCCATGAGAGAAAAGAGAAGATAGCCAGGAAAAAAGTGAGAAAAAGGATAAAAAAGGAGGTGAGAAAGGCAAATCCTGCTCCTGGGCCAACATAAGCTTGGAGCGGGAGCGAAAAAGAAAGCAAAAGAATGAAAAAAAACACAAAAGGGGGCAAGTTCCTTTTTTTGATAGGGCCTTGTATTTTGCGGAAACAAAAAGAGTACGGCTTGCTATTTCGAAAAAAGGGGCCTGTCCCCATTTTATTCACATCCTTTTTATGAAAAGTCATCCAGGATTATCTTTGCTATATCAGAAATACAGAGATCTTGGCCTTGTTCTTTTCTTGACCAGAAAAAAGCATCATCCCAGGTGTGCATGCCCTGCAGTTTTGAGCGGCCAAAGACTTCCTTTTTCTTGAGTGAGCCCTTCATATCAAAGCCAGATTCTGAGAGTACAATTAAATCCGGGCCTTCGGAAAGATAAGGACCGGAGTAAATTTCTTCAGCATCAAACACGCATCTCACAACTTTTTTCCCATCGTATTCAAGCCTTCCCAATCTTTTGCTGATTTCTTCCTTTAGAGCTTCTTTTTCTGATGGTTCAACACAACCTTCAGGAAATTTTTCTTTCAAGTTCAGGTAGATGCGATTGGGCTCCATGACAAAGGCTCTGGTTGAAGGAGAGATATCGGCCAGGCTTTCAGGAGAAGGATTTTTGAACTTTAGATAATCCTGCTCCTCCAGCCACACATTAAGATAGACTTCTTGTTCGATCTTGGCAAATCCGTGATCTGAAAGAAGATAAAGGCCTTTATCTTCGTCCTTTAGCTTCCGAAAAGATGTTATGATTTCGTTTATTGCTCTGTCGATCTGGTTGTAATACTCAAGGAATTTTTGATGATAGGCATGGTTTTCATCTTCATAAGCTTCCCATTGGAAATGATGGAGGCGGTCCGTGCCGGTGATAACGAATTCAAAATAATCCCAATCTTCTTTCCAGAGTAAGTTAAAAGCCTTCAGGCGCGCATCAAGGGTCTTAGCCAGATCCTTCCAGAGAAATTCAACATTTTCTCTTGATTTTTTCGTGTCGATATCGATTTCATATCCCACCCTATCAAGAGGAGCTTTAAAGGAGAGAGGGTAAACTGCTTTAGAGAGCTCAATAGCTACAAAACCGGAAATAAGAATTCCGTTAATTTTGCGGGCAGGATAAGTGGAGGGCTGATTGATGATGATGCATTTTTTCCTCTGGTCTCCCAGCTTATCCCAGAATGTCTCTTTTCTTAGATCTAGGAAATTCGGGAAGCGAAGGTCATATGAGCCTCTTTTAAAGTCTGTAAAACCAAAGATGCCATGAGTTCCAGAATTTGTTCCAGTCATGAAATCGGTCCAGCTTACAGCAGATATTTCAGGAAGGCTCGCCTTCATCCGCTGCATATGGCCTGAAGCAATAAGCTTTGAGGTAGCGGGCATGATACCTTTTTGAGCGAGGTCTAAGAGGAGAGAGTAGGGAACTCCATCTAGGCCTATCACCAAAACTCTCTCTTTCTTTTTTTTCTTAAACAGCGACATGAAACCCCCTATTATAACAGGGAACATGGTGATGTCAATTTTTGTCAGGTTGTCTCATCTGCGTTATTTTTGTTCAGCTGCAGTGGAAAAAACGCTGCAAATGGGGCCTGGCCCCATTTTTTTGCCCCATTTTTCTTGGGGCAAAAGCAACGTGTTTTAGAGCCATACAGCCTGAACCTTTCTGGGTTCTCCATACCATATTTTCTGATCATTACCCACATAAAATGGAAGAGGACCGCTTAAATTAGCTGGATCCGAGGATTATTCTGGCATCGACGATAGCGCAGCCTTTTCCTCTCTTATAGACAAAAAGCGGATTTATATCCAGTTCTTTTATTTCCTCAAAGTCTGTAACGAGCTGAGACAGTCTTTTCAAACATTCAGATACAGCCTTAATGTCGTAAGCTGGTTCACCTCTAAATCCTTCGAGGATTTTATGAGTTTTTGTTCTCATGATCATCATGTCGGCTGTGAGTTCACGAATAGGAGCGAGTCTAAAGGTGACATCCTCCAGGGCTTCAACGTAAATTCCACCCAAGCCGAACATCAGAATGGGTCCAAACTGAGGATCTCTGTTCATTCCCAGAATAATTTCTTTTCCCTGAGAAGCCATTTTTTCTACAAGCACGCCTTTAATTTTTGCTTTGGGTTTTTTAGCCAGGATATTTTCAAGGATTTCTTTATAGGCTTCATGGACCTCTTTCTTATTTTTTAAGTTGAGTTTGACTCCTCCAAAGTCAAATTTATGGAGGATATCCGGGGAGGCGATTTTCAGGACTACTGGAAAGCCGATTTTTTGGGCTGCTTCTGCTGCCTCTGTTTTGTTTCTAGCCAGAGAGGATTTGACCACAGGGAATTGATAAGCCTTAAGAACCTCGTACGATTCGTGTTCTAACAGGAAAAATCGGCCTTCTTTTTTGACAGAGTCTATAATTTTCTTGGCTTTGGCCTTATTTACGCTGAATTTTTTAATCCCGGTTTTTGGTCGGTTGAGCCACCAGTTGAACTTGGTCATCTCAGAAAGCACTCGAGCTGCTGATTCAGGGAACCGATAAGAAGGAATTCCGTTCTCTTCCAGGATCTCTATTCCTGAAGATACATCATAGACCCCCAAAAAACTGCACAAGACTGGCTTTTGGAATTTTTTAGCTGTTTTGACGATGGAATCGGCAATTTTATCCACCTCTGTAAAAGAAGTAGCAGTCAGAATAATGATTGAAGAATGGACGTTTTTATCTTTCAATATGGCCTCTAGAGTTGCCTCATACAGTTCATGCTGGGCTTCTGCGATTAAATCAACAGGATTATTTAAGCTCGCCTGAGGAGGTAGAATCGCCTGTAAAGCCTTTACTGTATTCCGACTAAAGGATGCAATATTCAGACCATGGCGAATGCAGGAGTCAGTGGCTAATATGCCCGGTCCTCCTGAGTTCGTGATTATGGCGACATTTTCTCCTTTTGGCAAAGGCTGGCTGGAGAAAGCTTTGACATAATCGAAAAGTTCCTCCAAAGTTTCTCCTCTGAGCACTCCACACTGGCTAAAGATGGCATCATAAACTCTGTCCGAACCAGCCAGAGAGCCGGTATGAGAAGAAGCTGCTTTGGCGCCTAAAAGGGTGCGCCCTGCTTTAAGGGCGATGATCGGTTTGGGATTCGTACGGCTGCTTGTGATATCGCGAGCTATTCTCATGAACTCTCTTCCGTTGACAAGGTCTTCAAGATACATCAAGATGACGTCTGTTTTCGGGTCGTTTTTTAAGTAAAGCAAGAGCTCATTCTCAGTCAGGCCAGCTTTATTCCCCATGCTTATAAATTTGGAAAAACCGATATTGGACTCTTTTGCATAATCAAGCACTGCCACACACAGCGCTCCGCTTTGAGAGATGAAAGCAATATTTCCTTCTCTTGACATCGGAGTGCCGAAGGTTGCGTTCATGGATGACTCAATGTCGGTGTTCATAACGCCCAAGCAGTTTGGCCCTACAAGTGAAATGTCATAATTCTGGATGATCTTTTGGACTTTTTTCTCCAGTTCTATTCCCTCTCCTCCTATCTCCTTAAATCCGGCTGAGATAACTATGGCTCCTTTGATCTTCTTCTTCCCGCATTCTTCCAGAATGCCAGGGACAAAGCGTGAAGGAACAATGACGATTGCCAGGTCCACTTCATCAGGAATATCCATCACTCTGGGATAGCATTTTATTCCGAGAATTCCTTTGGCACGAGGATTAACAGGATAGACGATTCCCTGGAACCGACTGTCGATTATGTTGGCGAGAAGGGCTTGGCCAACAGAGCCTTGCTGTCTTGAAGCACCGATGATAGCCATGGATTTAGGATAAAAAATGGAGTTAAGCTTGCTGGCGGTCTTATCTTGTGCCTTTGATTTTTCCATTGGCAATAAACCTCGCTAACTTATCATTTGAGGGATCAAATCCCCCTGTTTATTTTTGGCCTTCAGAGCTTATAGCTTTAAGCACATGCTCAAGAAATGTTTCTTCTGGGACGGCACCATCTAAGAAAATTTTCTCGTTTATTACTGTCTTTGGAACTCCGAAGACATTGTACTTATGTGCAATATGGGGAAATTCGGTGGATTCGACCATATCAGCCCTTATAAAAGGAGACTCGAGAGCAAATTGATGCCCTAAATGGACAACGAGAGGACAATAGGGACAGGTAGGAGTTACGAAGACCTGGATGTGAATATCCTTGTCAATAGTTTTTAAAGCTTCTCTAGTTTTTTGACTCAGCCCAGTCTGTCCCTTTGAGGCATCAAGGATGGCTTCAATAAGGCTTGAGTACTCGTATCCAGAAGGGATTCCAAAAAATCTTATGCCATAATCTTTCTGGCCCAGGATGATTGTGGCTGGAATCTTATCTATCCCGTACTCTGCCGCTTTTTCTTTATCCCCGCTAAAATCGTAGATAACAAGTTCAATTTTATCGGAGAGAGCGCTGACTTCCTTCAGCAATTCTCTTGTTTCCCTGCAAAAGACACATTCCTGTCCTTTGAGATGGTCAGGAACGATCAGCCGACTAGGTTCCTGTGTAAAAAGGAGAAGAGTCACTTTTTCTTTCATCTCCTCATCGAGTTTTTTCTTTGTCGCTTCTACGACTTCTTTATTTAGTATTTCCATATATTTACTTTCTATTCATTTTTAAACATTTTAATTCCCTACGCTCGAAAAATCAACAAACCGAGGGGGGTTATAGGATCGGGTATTTCAAACTCTTATCATTTTAAATAATGCTTAAGTGGAAAAATTTGATTTATCAAATCCAAGTTTGTAGCATAGAAGATGAGTGAAAATAAATGGGATCAGACTTGCAAAACTTGAATTTTTTTATTTTTGAGGATTTTTCTGAAGAATTGACATCTTA
>WVXO01000049.1 GCA_011773465.1 Candidatus Aminicenantota bacterium
GAAGGTTCAGATTTTATTGTCACTTCCTGAGAAAATTTTGACCAGAGATTTTTAAGAATGGGGTCCTTTGGAATATATCGTTCAGCCTTCTTCGCAAGAAAATACGCTGCGTTCCAGTTGCCTTCCATGTCGACAAGATGACTAATTTTCGGGATAGCCTCTTCTCTAGCCCACCGTATATTGGCCCTGCTTTTTAAAAACCAGACAGCGATGGTGATAATTGCAAGAAGGATGAGAATAGCGGCCATAGCAACGCGAGGCTTACGAATGCATCGTAAGAGAGATTTTAGGTTAAATATTCCAAACTCAGGAGATCTCAAGCTTTCTTGATATTGCTGTAATTCCTTCAACATCTCTCCTATTGATGAATAGCGGGAATCTGGTTTTTTCTTCAAGGCACGATTGATGATTTGTTGCAGTTCAACTGGGATGTCAGACTTTATAGCTTTGAGTGCCTTTGGCTCCTCATGCACGACAGAATAGAGAATAGATGCTTCACGATCTCCCAAAAAAGGAAGTCTTCCGCTAAACATCTCATACAGAACCACTCCCAACGACCAGATGTCGGAGCGATGATCAACTTCTTCGCCTCGAGCCTGTTCTGGTGACATATAAGCTACAGTGCCTAGAGTAGTCCCTTCTCTTGTGAGGAGTGAACCTCCCTTGACCTTTGCCAGCCCAAAATCCATGATTTTAGCCTGTCCTTTATCTGTCACCATTATGTTGGCACTCTTGATGTCCCTGTGGATTATCTCTTTCTTATGCGCTTCCTCTAAGCCTTCTGCCACCTGGATGGCAATATCCAGAGCTTCGTTGATTCTTAAGGGACCTCTCTTTATATTTTCCCTCAAACTCTGACCTTCTATGTATTCCATAGCAATGAAAGATTTGCCTTCCTCTTCATCGATTTCATGGATGGTGCAGATATTCGGATGTGAAAGAGCTGCTGCGGCTTGTGCCTCGAGGACAAATCGCTCTTTTGCCTCATCGTCACGCATTAACTCTGGAGGTAGAAACTTGAGGGCAACGTTGCGTTTAAGCTTAACGTCCTCAGCTTTGTAAACGATTCCCATTCCCCCCCTTCCCAGAACCTCATTTATCTTGTATTTGTTAGCAAGCGTAGTTCCAGATCGCATTTCCTCCATAGGCTTCAGAATAGTCTTTGTCTGCGAGATAAAGATTTCCTCTGAAGAATGAATCAGTGTCCCGCATTTGCTGCAGAAGCGGGAGTCATCGAGGATTTCAGCCTGACATTCAGGACATTTAATGGCCATTCTTCCCTCAGCTTACTTGGCAATAGGATAATAATTAACGAGAGGAGTGTCAAATCAAATATAGACCTCTTCCCATATCACAATATCCTATGTCAATAATTAATTTATAAGAGGAGATCTTTTATAGGATTCTTGAGCATGTAATATATGATTTTTATGAGCTGCCTGGAGAGAGCATTCATCGCCTGCCAATGAGTTTTCCCCTCTCTTCTCTTCCGCCAATAATACTTATTGGATTCGGGATTGATCCTTATTTGTGATAAAGAGATAAAATAAAGGGTTCCTCTAAGTCGACGGCTAAATCTCTTTCTTCTCTTTGACCTTATCCTCCCTGTACCACTCTGCCACCTGACTGGGCTCACTCCACAGTATGAGGACAAACTGCTCTCTCTACCGAATCTTTCTATGTCTCCTATCTCACTCAACAGAGCTGCTCCTGTAAGAGAGTCTATTCCTGGAAAAGTCTTTAATATCTTCATCTCTTTATCCTCTTCCCCTATCTCCTCTATCCGCTTTGCTAACTCTTTTTTTACCTTATCGATGGCCCTTATGATCTCTATCAAGCTTCTTATCTCCATCCTCAGAGTCTCTAAATAAAAACCGTCCTCCCATTGACCTAACTGAAGCAATAAATCACATTTCGCCTTCCCTATTAACTTCGTAACCTCTCTCTTTCTTGAAAGAGCATCGTTAATGGTTGGATAACTCTCAAAAAAGCTCAGAGCTTTCTTTGAAAAAAGGATCTTAAATAATTTCTTATAAATGACACCATAACTCTCAACCAAAGCCCTGTGGAGACGATTCAAGTATCCATTAAGATCTTTAATCATTTTTTTCCTTGACCTGCTCAGTTTCGACAACCATAGCTTCCTTTCACTAAAAGAGACCTTGGGTAAATCAGGAATCAAAAATAAAGCCTTAGCTAAGCTCTCCGCATCTCTTAGATCACTGTGTTCCTCTCTATAGAGGCCGGCTAGCTTCTTTGAGACATGGGGATTAACTTCCCGTATATCGTATCCTCTCTTCAAAAGCTCGAAGATAAAAAGCTTCCCGTAACTTCCATAAGACTCAATGGCTATCTGGGTCTTCGCCGGGTCCGTTGACTTGACGATTTCCTCTGTGATAGAAGGAGAAAGGGGGAGTTTTTTAAACTCCGGTTCACACTTCGGGGAGAGGATGGCAAGCTGAAGGAATTCGCTACACGGATCGATTCCAACGGCGGTTCTCTCCCCATTCGGACTTTCCTTTCTTAAATCAAACATCTCAACAATACCTCCTGAATGAATTTCCTTTCCCAGCGGCATTTGCGTGTCTAGGCATAAGGATGCTACATCCTATGGGCCATCCCAGGAAAGAAGAGAGGCAGAGCGGTAATTGGCACAGGTCCTTTTTTAGGAAAATACGTCAAGACCTTACTCTGCCTCTGAAATTGTATCAGGCAGGATGAAAATTAACACACGCAGATTTGTGCCATATTGAGTGCTAAAAATGCACTAAATGCAAACTATGCAATAAGATTTTCCCCGAGAACTGGGAATTCCAGAGGAGCAGAATTGAATTGATTGTGCAATTGATAATGCAGAAAGTTATTATCTTGCCGTCATTATTTGATAGGCGGTTATATCGTGGGACAGTCGTTATCTTAATGGAAAGAGGGACAGGCTACTTTTTCTGAAGGAAAGAAAAAGCCTCAATGCGCAGGCAGTAGATCAGAAAAAGAAGCCTGTCCCCTTTTCTATAGTTGTTTCCGCTATATATTAACAAATCTTCTCATTTTGACGTTTAACACGAGAGAAATTCCTAAATAAGTGGTAAGAAGAGAGGAACCTCCGTAGCTATATAGAGGCAAAGGGATTCCAGCTATGGGAAAGAGACCAATAATCATCATTAGATTTATAAGAAATTGAAAGGAAATCATGATCGCCACCATGAAAATAATATATATCCCTTCTCTATCTCTCGAATGCCCGATAGATTGAAACAGTCTCCAAAGCAAAATAGAGCAGGAAAGAATAATAAGCACCACGCCCACGAAGCCGAATTCTTCACCGATAACCGAAAAGATAAAATCTGTATGTCTGGCAGGCAAGAATCTCAACTGGCTTTGAGTTCCTTTTCTGAAACCTTTTCCTAAAAAACCCCCAGATCCAATAGCAATTTTTGACTGAAGGATATGATAACCTGAGCCCAGAGGATCCTGACCAGGAGAAATTAGCGCAGTTAATCTCTTTTTTTGATAGTCTTTAAGGGCAAAATTCCAGCCAAATATCCCTAGAATCAATCCAAAAATCAATATACCAACGATGGCTTTTCTGTTTAATCCGGCTAAGACGAGCGCCGCAAATAAAATGGGAATATAACTAAAAGCGGTTCCTAAATCAGGTTGCAATGCTACAAGGAAAGCAGGAACAGAGATAATTGTAACGCCTAAAAATCCCTTACCCACGGAAACGTAGTCTCTTCTAAATTTAGCAAAGACATGGGCTAGAAGAAGGATAATCATTATTTTAATAACTTCTGAAGGCTGGAAGCTAAAAAACGGAAATCTAACCCAGCTCTTAGCCCCCGCCACACGGGTTCCAAAAAATAATAGTCCTCCAAGTATCCCTGTGAAGACGATGTATAAATAAAAAGAATATGTAACAAGAATACCATAGTCTACTGAAAGGAATAAAAAAAGAGCTATTGAGCTTAAAATAATCCAGAAGATCTGTTTCACATAATAGCTTCCGGGAAGATAATGAGAGCTGCTGTAAATAAACGCTACTCCAAGAATGGAGTTCAAAAGCAAAACGGCAATCAATATCCAATCAGTATTTCTCAGGAGGTTTCTATCAATCATATTTTCTTCTGTATAAATTAAATAATTGCTTTGATAGAGGAGCTGCGGTCGCACCGCCCATACCACCATATTCAACGAGGACGGTTACAACGATCTTCGGATTATCCCTCGGAGCAAATCCTGTAAACCAGGAATGAGTCTTAATTTCTTCCTCTTCTTCCTCTTCCTTTTCCTCTTTTTTCTCCTCATCTTTTTCAGTACTGATAAGCTGAGTTGAACCTGTTTTCCCACAAATATCGAACCCTTTTACATTAGCAGCCCATCCTGTACCTCCATTATTCACAACTTCCCACATGCCTTGAATAACTGTTTCAAAAGTAGAAGGTTCAATCTCCACGGTATTACTTTCCGCAAATATTTTGTTCCCTATTTGAGATTGAGAATTAAGCAAATGAGGAGTAACTTTCCTTCCTCTATTGGCGATAATAGAAGTATAGAGAGCAACTTGAATAGGAGTCACCAATAAAGGTCCCTGTCCTATTGAAACAGAAATTGTCTCTCCTGGCTGCCAGCGTTCATTCCTAACTTCCCACTTCCATTGAGGATCAGGAACTAATCCTATTTTTTCTCCAGGTAAATCAATACCAGTTCTTGCCCCAAATCTAAGCATTTTTGCATAGCGAGAAATCTCTTCGATGCCCATCTTCTTTCCCACTTGATAATGATATATGTTACATGAATTCCGAATTCCTTGAATAAGGCTCATTTCACCATGGCCTTTTTCAACCCAGCAGACGAAGGGCTCATTATAAATCTCAACCTCACCTTTGCAGGTAAAAGTTGTCTCTTCATCTACTATACCTAATTCGAGTGCTCCTAAATCTACCACAAGCTTGAATACTGACCCAGGAGCGTACTGGCCTCGAATAGCTCGATTCTCCAAGGGGAACTCAAGACTACTGACTAGATCAAGCCATTCATCAGGAGTAAAGCGGTCAATAAATTTATTGGGGTCAAAAGTAGGGTAGCTGGCCAAGGCAAGTATTTCACCTGTCTGGGGATCCATCATAACAACGGCGCCTTCTCTTCCCTCCAATAACTCTTCAGCCTTCTCCTGAAGAGCATAATCTAAAGTGAGTATAAGATTCTGACCTTTTTGGGGATCACGTTTTGCCATCTCCCCTTTAGTCCTGCCCACGCTGTCTACAATCTCTAACGCCCTCCCATCTGTTCCGACTAGGGTTGCTTCATATACTTTTTCAACTCCAGTCTTTCCTATGAGATCTCCCAAACGCCTCTGTTGGTAGAGACCATTTTTTATTTCTTCCTCTGACAACTCCTGTATATAACCCAGGGCATGAGCTGCAAGGCTACCAAACGGGTAAAATCTTTTTGGCTCTGCTTGGAGAAATAATTCGGGAAATTCTAATTTTCTGGCTTCGATCACAGCAACCTCTTCAAAAGACAAATTCTCCTTAACCACGATAGGCTTGAAAATGGGAAAGGATTCGTACTTTCTAATTCTTTCTTTTAAAACACCTTCTTCAATCTTTAAAAGGCGAGATATTTTCCGGCAGGACTTATCATAATCTTCACAATCTTCTCTAATGATGGAAACTTTGAAAGAGGCTTTGTTATCAGCCAGAATGGTCTCCCATCTGTCCTTGATTAACCCTCGCTGCGAAGGTAGGACGATTTCTCTCATTCGGTTAGCTTCGGATTGTTCCCAGTATTTTTTATGGTCTAAAACCTGAATTTTCCAGAAATTAAGAAGCAAAAAAATGATTAATACATGGATGAGGATGAATATTTTCTTGGATCTTTTTAGAACGAGAACGAAATCCTCATAAATCTTGCTGTTTTTCATAATATAACTAGGATTTACTCCTTTTGAACTTTCTCAAAAAAAAGAACAGAATGCTTCCCACCAGAGCAGTGCCCAAGGGCTGAAAAAAGATCAATCCTCCTCCTGTATTTATGCTTTCTGAAAAAATAAAAGAGTAAAGCAAAGCCCATATAACGAATTCAAAACTGATCAACAACAAGATAAAGATAAAGCTGCGCAAAAAAGGAACGGTATCGACTTTTTTTGAAATGTATCCAGCCGTGAACCCAGCAACTGTTTTCGCAAGTCCTGCTACTCCAAAAACTCCCAAAGAAAAAGAGTCCTGGATGAGACCGCAAAACGCTCCTAAACAGGCGCCAAAAATTTCATTTTTTTTAACGGCAAAGTAGATAACAACCAAACTAAAGACATTAAATAGCAGAATTAGAGAAGGAGAGATTTTGTTCAGGACTGTATAAAATAAAAAAGCAATGATGATTCCAAGAGAAACCTTAACAAAGTCTTTCATTAAAGCTAATTTTTAAAAAATTTCCTTTGGATCTCTCATAATAACAGCTACCTGATCCAAATGCCGAATATCAAAATAAGGTTCAACTTTTATCTGTTTAAAAAGCGAAGTGCTTGTGGCTATAGAAACAATTTTGCCCACTCTGATTCCAGAAGGAAAGAGGCGATCTTTCCCGGAGGTGATAATATCTTCTTCCTCATAAATATCCTCAGTTGTCACATGGATATATTCTAAAAAACAGTACCCTTTACCATCGCCTTTCAGAATACCCATGATTTCCTTCCTCTGAGTAAAAACACCAACCCCGCTCTCGTTATCAGTGACCAACTGAACTCTAGATTCTTTCAAAGCCACAGGATCTATTATTCGTCCCACTAAATTGCCATTTTTATCGAGAACAACCATATCTTTCTTAATACCTTCCAGAGAGCCTTTATTTATAATTGCAGATTTATAAAAATTACTGGCATCAAAACCTATAACTTGAGCTGCCAAAATATTCTCATGAAGCCTTAAGAGGCTCTCCTTTATTTCCTTTGCGCTTCTCAAGTTTTCAAGAGCATTCCTTAGAAGACTATTCTCCTGTCGAAGATAAAACATTTCTTCTTTCATCTTTTGATTCTGACTCTGAACATTCTGAAGGTCAAAATAATTCTTCCAGAGGTAACCAATTGACCGGAAGAAGGAAAGGATTCCATGCTGGATAGGAGAAAAAATGGAAAAAACTGCCTTTTCGAAATAATTCGCTCCATAACCCAACGGAACCTGAGTGGAAATCAATATCAGCTGAAAAAAGATTAGGGCTATGAGGACTAAAAGACTCTTTCTTTCTTTGAAAAAAAGGGGCATAAAATTTAAATTGCGCTAAATTACAGAAATCTTTTTCAGAAGATCTAAATCATCAAGCATCTTTCCGGCACCAAGAACAACCGTGGCAAGAGGATCATCAGTAATAAAAACTGGTAATTTAGTTTCCTCGCGTATACGTTTGTCTATATTTTTAAGGAGAGCGCCTCCCCCTGTTAAAATAATTCCGCGGTCAATGATGTCTGCTGATAATTCCGGAGGAGTCTTTTCCAGGGCAACTCTTATGGCATTGATAATTAAAGAGACAACTTCTTCTAGCGCTTCCCTCACTTCTTGGTCATCAATAATAATTGTTTTGGGGATTCCTTCTCCTAAATCTCTTCCCTTTATCTCTACTGTCATGGGTTCATCCAAGGGATAGGCTGAGCCTATATCTATTTTAAGCTGTTCAGCGCTTTTCTCTCCGATAAGCAAATTGTATTTTTTCTTAAGGTATTGGATGATTGCCTCGTCCATTTCATTTCCAGCAATTCGTATATGATGATTAAAAACGATCCCATTCATAGAAATGACTGCAATATCGGTCGTCCCCCCTCCTATATCCACGATCATATTTCCTGTCGGCTCAGAAATAGGAAGATCAGCTCCTACAGAAGCTGACACTGGCTGTTGGACAAGGTAGACTTCAGATGCTTTTGCCCTCATGGCTACATCCTTAACTGCGCGCCTCTCTACTTGAGTGATTCCTGTTGGAATTCCGATAACTATCCTCGGTCTAATCAAAAAGACTCGGTTGTTTGTTGACTTTTTTATGAAATAGTCGAGCATCTTCTCCGCAATCTCAAAATCTGCAATAACTCCATCTCTCATTGGCTTAATAACCAGCACATCACTCGGAGTTTTCCCTAGCATCTCCTTTGCCCGCTTGCCCACAGCTTCCACTTTGCCAGTCCCTTTGCTAACAACAACGATAGAAGGCTCTTGAACAATAATTCCTTTTCCTTTTAAATAAACCAAAGTGTTGGCAGTCCCAAGGTCAATAGCTAAATCGCAAAAAAGCCTTTCTTTTAATAAGCCCATCAAACTCATCTTTATACCTTTCTCTACAAGCTCTTATTTAACATAATTTCCTATTTCACGCAAATAAAATTTGGTTGGGACCTGGCCTTATCAAAGGCAATAAGTCGTCGGGATCAGATAATAAAAAAAAGTGAAAAAAGGGGACAAGCTACCTTATCTGATTTTCTGCCTACAATAGAGACCGTCTTCCTTCTTTCTAAAAAAGTAGCCTGTCCCATTTTTTTATTTTTTCTTGACTTTTTTCTGTTTAAAAAATATATAATCAAAAAACCACGCATAATAACTAAAGGAGGTGGATATGAGCGATAAATATATGCCCTACGTTTCCCCAGAGCAATCGATGAAAGAAATATCTTTAAAGGCTATTCTCTTGGGAATTATAATGGCCGTTGTTCTCGGCGCTGCAAACGCCTATCTAGGCCTTATGGTTGGAATGACAGTAGCAGCCACTTTTCCAGCAGCTGTTATCGCCATGGCAGCCCTTCGTCCTTTTAAGGGAACAATTTTAGAAGAAAATTTTGCAAGAACTACTGGCGCAGTAGGAGAAGCTCTAGCAGCAGGAGCCATATTTACAATTCCTGCCTTTCTGATGACCGGAGTGTGGGTAAAATTTGATTTTGCAAAATCCTCTATGCTGATGCTTGTAGGGGGAATTTTAGGTGTTTTCCTCATCATCCTTGTCAGACGCACCCTAGTTGAAGATGCAGAGCTTCCCTTCCCAGAAAGTGTTGCCTGTGCGGAGATGGTCAAGACGGGACAGAAGGCGGGTTCAAATGCAGCTTATATGTTCTGGGCCATGGGCTTGGGAGGTCTTATTGAATTCTTTACCAGCGAAAACGGCATCAGACTAATAAAACCTTTTGTCAACACAGTATTCAAAATTCCCGGCTTATCTCGCACCGCGTACCTCAACGATGATAATGTTGAAATCTATAAAGCTGCACCCATGAAAGGGAGAATGTTTATAGAATCCCCTGCAGCCAATGCTGCTATGACCGGAGTCGGCTACATAATCGGACCAAAGTTAGCAGCTCTTACTTTTTCTGGGGGAGTGCTGGGATGGCTTTTCTTAATGCCAATTCTGCTTTTCATCAGCGGAGAATTGGGTAACATTGTCTCCAAGTTCGATGGGAATTGGACTGATATGGCCATCTCAGCTTACAATGCTCAGATTAAACCCATTGCAGTTGGAGCCATGCTTGTTGGCGCTTTTTATACGCTCTTCAGGATGAGAAAAAGCCTGATTGCGGGAATCGGCCGATCCATCTCTGATGTTAAAAAAGCAAGAGCAGGAGTCACAACAGAAACACTCAGGACTGATAGAGACTTGCCTTTTCCATCCATCATAATCGCCATCATAGCTCTGGTTATACCAATGATTTTTCTCTACAACATCTTCACCCATAACATAGGTTCCTCCTTCGTATCTGCCTTGGTGATGATAATCATGGGCCTCCTTTTTGCTGCTGTAGCCGGCTATCTTGTGGGTATAATCGGCTCTTCTTCCAATCCGATTTCTGGTCTGACTTTAACCACGCTGCTTATAGCTGCTTTGATGATGGTTATCATGGGACAGACAGGAGATGAGGGCATAAAGGCTGTGTTGGGTGTCGCAGCAGTAGTTTGTTGTGTTGCTGGAGTTGCTGGAGATATGATCCAAGATTGGAAAGTGGGTCATATTCTTGGTGGTACTCCCTGGCGCATGCAAATAGGAGGGCTGATTGGTGTTATAGCAGCCGCCCTGACACTGACTTTCTCGCTCCAGCTTTTACACAACAACATCGGAATTGGAAGCGAAACACTTCCAGCTCCCCAGGCAGGATTGATGGCGACCATGTCTAAAGGAATAGTCGGCGGAGAAATGGCGTGGCCTCTGGTAATGGCGGGAATGCTCTTGGCCGTTGTTCTTATCCTTATTGGCTCTCCTTCCCCTATGCTCATCGCAGTCGGAATGTACCTGCCCTTTCGTGCCACAGCCTGTATCTTCTTCGGAGGAGTACTCAAGTATTTTCTGGACAGAAGCGTTGCTAAAAAGAAAACAACAGCCAAAGGAAAAGAAATCGTAGAAAACATAGGCCTCCTCCTTGCTTCAGGATTAATCGCTGGACAAGCTCTGATGGGAATCATTACTGCAGCCGTAAAGGGAACAAAGATAGAAATGCCAGAATCTTTGAATAATCCGTGGCTCGCTTTATTGATTTTCTTCATCCTCGGTTTTGTCCTGATCTACTTTCCCTATAAGAAGATGGTCGTTGCTGGTGAATTCGGAAAATCAGCTGAAGAAAAAGAGAGCTAAATAGAATTCGAAGCAAGCATCAAAATTTTGTAGATTGTGAAAAAAAGAGGAGTCGAGAGATCCAAAATTAACCTTCTTGATCTCATTCCAATCAGGAATATCAAGTGGGAAAAAAAAGAAGACGGCTTGATTGTTCTTCTCAAGCCAAAATTTGAACTTGCCCTTTTAAAGAAATACGTCCTTCCACGTTTGAAAAAACCCTATTTCAAAATAAAGCTTGACCATGTAGGGAGCTTCATCTGGGAGCAGTGCGATGGAACCCTCCGAGTTAAAGAAGTAGCCAAAAATCTAAAAAACAAATTCGGAGAAGATGTAGAACCTCTTTATGATAGACTAGCCCTCTTTCTTCAAAGCCTGGAAAAAAACCATTTCATCTTCTATAAATGATTGGGGTCAGACTTGCAAAACTTGAGTAACTTTTCGGCAATTTTGCAACTTTTGCAGGTCTGACCCCAAGCTTGTTGAACGAAAAAGGAATTTCCTATAGAATAATTATTTAAAAAGAAAATATGCCTATACTTCAAATTGTAAAGTACGGGAATCCTATCCTTACTAAAAAAGCTGAGGAAATTATAAATATAGATAAATATATCGAGGATCTTGCTCAAAATATGGTTCAAACCATGTATGCAGCTCCTGGAATTGGCCTTGCAGCTCCGCAGGTCAACGTAAGCAAGAGATTGATAACCGTTGATCTCTCTGTTGGGGAGGACAGTCAAAATCTGATTATCCTCATAAACCCCGAACTTACCAGCCAAGAAGGAGAAGTCATCTACGAAGAAGGCTGCTTATCGGTTCCTGATATTAGTGAAAAAGTCATCAGACCTTCTCGGGTTACTGTTACAGGCATTGATCTTAAGGGTAATGAAAAAATTTTTGAAGCAGAAGGACTTTTAGCCAGAGCTTTTTGTCATGAAATTGACCATATTAACGGAAAACTATTTATAGACCACCTCTCTCTTCTCAAAAAAAGTCTTATCAAAAAGAAACTGAAAAGAGCGGTTCAAACGGGCAAGATTTAATGAAAATTGTCTTCTTTGGCAGCCCTGCCTTAGGTCTTCCTTCTTTAAAAAAACTCCTTGAAGCGGGTCACAGCATCGCTCTCATTATTACCCAGCCTGATAGACCCTCGGGAAGAGGGAAAAAACTTATGCCTTGTCCTATAAAAAAAGCTGCTTTGGATCTAAACATCTCTTTTTATCAGCCGGTAAAAATCAGAAAAGACCAAACCGCGCTCGATAAAATAAAAGAAATTAAGCCAGACCTTAATGTTGTCGTGGCCTACGGACAGATTATCCCTTCCTCAATCATCTATCTTCCTAGATATAACTCTTTGAATGTTCATTTTTCTCTTTTGCCCAAGTTCCGAGGAGCGTCCCCTGTCCAGTGGGCTCTCTTAAATGGAGAAGAGAAAACAGGAATCACTATTTTTGAACTCAACGAGAAGATGGATGAAGGAGACATCCTTATGCAAGAAGAGATGAATATTTTTCCTGATGAGAACGCAGCAGAGCTTGAAGACCGCTTAGCACAAAAGGGAGCAGATCTTCTGATAAAGACGATAGCTCAAATTGATAAATTAAAGCACATCAAACAGGATCATTCTCAGGCTACTTACGCCCCTAAGATTAGTAAAGAAGATGGAAAAATTGACTGGACAAAAAGTTCTATCACCATAGAAAGGCAGGTAAGGGCGTTCACTCCATGGCCTTCAGCTTTTACTTTCTTCAAAGACATAAGGTTAAAAATCCATAAAGGAAGAAAAATAGAGAAAGAAGCCCCGCCTGGCTCATCTGCTGGGGAAATTTTGAGGATAAAAAAAGAAGGCATCCAGGTATGTTGTGGAGAGGGAGGCACCTATCTTATCGAAAGTCTTCAGCCTGAAAATAGAAAACGCATGGATGCTTATGCCTTTTTTCTTGGAGCAGAAATTAAACCCCGCGATAAGTTTGCTTAGCTTAAAGGGATAATTATTCTTCTAAAATATATTTGTAGGAATTAACAGCCTTTCCGTTCCGGCGAACCTCATAATGAACATGAGGGCCTAAGGCTTTTCCTGTTTGCCCAATGTAACCAATGACATCCCATCTTTTGACTCTCTGCCCCGCCTTGACTGCAAATTTGCTCAAATGACAGTAGACTGTGGTAAAGCCTCCCCCGTGACTAATGATAACCGTATTTCCTCCGATTTTCTCTCTCTTGACATGAGAAACAAAACCATCAGCAGTAGCCACTACAGGGTTTCCAAAACTGGAAGCTATATCCATGCCATAATGGAAAGCCTTTTTCCCTGTGAAAGGATCTGTTCTCGAACCATAAGCAGAAACTAGCCATCCTGTGGTTGGCCAGATAGTGGGAGTAGAAGCAAGTTTTGCCGTCTGTTCTTCGAAAAACCTCACTAATGTATTCAAATTCTTATCAATGCCATCTGCTTTCCTGCTAATTCTCTGAGCCCGATTGAGGCCAACATCTTGACTATAATCTACAGAACTCATTTCTTGACCACTGCCTCTGTCTCCTCCTCCTACTCCAACTTCTTTCAGGACTTCAGGTGATTTGAGTCCGGCCATGACATTTATCTTGTTGGCATAGCTTGCAAAATCATCAATATCCGCCTTCAGTTTGTTCAGAGATACTTTATATTTGGCAATTGCCTGTTTCTGGCGGGTATTCTCATCAAAAAGCTCTCTGTATTTCTGCCTAGTAACATTCATTGAAAAATAATCGATGAGGAAAACAGTGAGAGCAGTAAAAAGTAGGGTGAGGATCATTATTATGATTTTAACTCTCTTTTCAGAAAGAGTGATTGTTTTGAATTTACCTCTGTTGTGGGGGACAATTATTAGCGAGAAAAACTTTTTAGCCATCAACCTCTCCCTTAATTATCATAAAAAAAATTTTAAAGTCAAGAATTTTATTAAATTCATTATGGCCTCTTCCGCACATTTTCTTTGATCCAATCAGCAATTTCTTGTGTAGATGAACCAGGCAAAAAAGTCTTGGATATTCCTATTTTTTCCAAAAAAGGTATGTCTTTATCGGGAATAATTCCCCCTGCTATGACAGCGATATCATCTACTCCTTTTTCTTTAAGGAGATTCATGATTTTTGGAAAAAGCACATTATGGGCACCGGAAAGGATGCTCAAACCTATGACATCAACATCCTCCTGAACGGCTGCATTAACAATTTCATCCGGTGTTCGCCTCAGGCCTGTATAGATCACTTCATAGCCAGCATCCCTTAAAGACCGACAGATCACTTTAGCACCACGGTCATGTCCATCCAATCCCGGTTTGGCTATCAGTACCCTTATGTTCTCTCCTACCATAGAATCCTCCATTCACCAAGCAAGATTAACAGACACGACATCTTTCTTCATCCACATACTTATTTAGTCGTTTTTCTCATCTATTAATTAGTATGTAATAGGTTCTTGGTATTCTCCGTAGACTTCCCTCAAAGAATCCATGATCTCCCCTAAAGTTGCATAGGCCTTAACACAACTCAATATGTAAGGCATCAGATTCTGTTTATCTGAAGCTGCTTTTTTCAGGTCGAGTATTTTTTCCCCGACTTGGGCATTATTCCTTGTTTTCTTAACATCACGTAAGCGAGCCAGGTGCTGTTTAGCAACCGTTTCATCGATTTTTAGAAAAGGAATAGGTTCGTGTTCCATTTCATAAGCGTTAACTCCCACGATTATTTTTGCTTTTTTTTCAACAGCCTTTTGATACAAATACGCACTATCAGCTATCTCCCTTTGAGGAAATCCGAGTTCTATAGCCTTGACCATCCCTCCCATATCATCAATTTTTCTGATATATTCCTTAGCATCCCTTTCCATTTCATCTGTCAATTTCTCAATAAAATAGGATCCTCCTAAGGGATCAATACAATTGATTACGCCACTCTCATGAGCAATGATCTGCTGGGTCCTCAGGGCAATAGTCACCGCCTCTTCAGAGGGTAAGGCATAAGTTTCGTCTAGAGAATTTGTATGGAGGGATTGGGTACCACCTAAAACTGCGGCTAGGGCTTGGATAGCGACTCTTACCACATTGTTATACGGCTGTTGAGCCATCAAAGAAACTCCAGAAGTCTGAGTGTGAAACCTCAGCCACCCGCACCTCTCATCTCTTGTTCTAAACCTTTCCTTCATCACTTCTGCCCAAATCTTTCGGGCCGCTCGAAATTTCGCAATTTCCTCAAAAAAATCATTGTGAGCATTAAAGAAGAAGGATAGTCGAGGCACAAACTCTTCGACATCAAGCCCTCTTTGCCGTGCCCACTCCACATACTCGATTCCATCCCTGAGTGTAAAAGCCAGTTCCTGGACAGCTGTAGAGCCCGCTTCCCTTATATGATAGCCTGAAATGGAAATGGTATTCCACTTGGGAACCTCTTTGGATCC
The DNA here is from genome assembly GCA_011773465.1 of Candidatus Aminicenantota bacterium. Taxonomy (GTDB): domain Bacteria; phylum Acidobacteriota; class Aminicenantia; order Aminicenantales; family Aminicenantaceae; genus SOIV01. The sequence continues at coordinate 15,008 of WVXO01000049.1, forward strand.
GTACTCAAAGGTGTCAACAATCAGTTTCATAGAAGGTTCTGGGGGAAAAATGAAAGTTTTTTGAGCGATATATTCCTTTAAAATGTCATTCTGAATTGTTCCCGAGATAGCTTTTGGAGAGACGCCCTGTTTTTCAGCAACAGCAATATACATGGCCCACAATACTGCAGCCGGGGCATTTATAGTCATGGATGTAGATATTTTGTCTAGCGGGATCTTGTTAAAAAGAATTTCCATATCCGCCAGGGAATCTATTGCTACCCCGCATTTTCCTATTTCTCCCTGAGCCAGAGGATGGTCAGAGTCAATGCCCATTAAGGTGGGGAGATGGAAGGCTACGCTCAATCCTGTTTGCCCATGAGAGAGAAGATATTTGTATCTCTTATTTGTGTCTTCAGCTGTCCCGAAACCTGAAAACTGTCTCATTGTCCACAGGCGACCGCGATACATGGTCGGATGGATTCCCCTGGTAAACGGATATTCCCCTGGAAAACTCAATTGCTTCAAGTAATCTAAGCCATCAAGATCAAGAGGGGTGTAAAGCTCTTTAATTTTTCTCCCTGAAATCGTTGTATATTCCATCTTCTCAGAAGAAGCCTTTTTCAATGCCTTATCGTGCTTTTCCGCTTTCCAGTGGTCAAATGACTGTTTCAAGCTCAACTCGGACGAACTGTTCTTCTTCAAGTGAGCTCTACTCCTTTTTTCTTATTTCTCGTCCGTATAGTTCTCATGTCTTATATTTACAGAGCGCCCTGTTACAGTCAATAGCTATAGAAGGTGATTCTAGGGGTGATTTTTCCTACTCAATTATCACCTCAAAGGGGTATGTTATGTCACCAGTTCCAGGCGACAGTTCTAAGGAAATATCAAAAAAATTCAGGGTAGCGCTTTGTAAAAAGCGGTTTTACCCGTTAACCAATAAGTTGCCTTATTCCTCTGTTACCTTATAAACTATATCGTTCTCTCTAACAGGGCTTTCAACTTTTATTCCTACTGGTTCGCCTGGTTTTACTGAATCTACAGGAGCATGTTCCACTTGCATTGACTCTACTTTTTGGTAGAAATCAGACGTATGTCCTTTGATGCGGATTGTATCGCCAACCTGGAGAGTGCCTTTGGATAACTCAATAACACCTACATTTATTTTGGAGAAATAGTGAGTAATTTTTCCAATCTCTTCCTCCATAAAGGCCTCCTTCTTGAGCGGTTATTTTTTAAATTACCAGAATTGCTCGAATTTCGCAAGCAATTTCCTAAGAGAGTATTAGAGGAAAAATGGGGCCTGGCCCCATTTTTTCCCAAACACTCTTATTAAATAATCACGCACGTATCTGGAGATGCTGCCAATTATTTCATGCACAAAGGACAGATCCCCCGTTCACATTTAAAACTTCGCCTGTAATATGCTGAGCCAGGTCTGAGGCAAGAAACAATATCGGCCCAGCAATATCTTCAGGAGGAGGAATTCTTCTTAAAGGAATAGACTCCTGGATATTATCTCTAAAATCAGGATCACTGAAAACCTCAGAGCACATATCTGTATCTACCCATCCTGGTGCGACACAGTTGACGCGGATATTATAGGGGCCTAGTTCTACAGCAAGGGATTTCGTAAAAGATACTAAAGCCCCTTTGCTCGCTGCATAATGGGAATGAAAGGCTTCACCTCTAACTGCAGCCGTAGAAGCAACACTGATAATCCAACCTCTTTTTTTCTCTTTCATATGGGGCACGACTGCATTACAGGTATAGAAAACACCATCCACGTTTATCTTCATCGTTTCTGCCCAGGTTTTTTCCGACATCTTGCCAATCTCTCCGTAGGTCCAGATCCCAGCGTTGTTCACCAAGATATCTATTCGATCCCATTTCTGCATGATTCCTTCAATCATCGAATTAATATCATTCTTCTGAGAGATATCCGCCTTAAATACCAGGCACTCCCGTCCGATTTTATCAATTTCCTCTCTAACCTTCTCGGCAGCTTCTTTTTGATTTAGATAATTTATCGCCAAATCGCACCCTGCCTTGGCAAATAAAATGGCGGTTGCCCGACCAATTCCTCTTGAACCTCCAGTGATCAAAGCCTTCTTTCCATTCAGGTAAATCATAGAACCTCCTCCCCTATTATCGTCTGACTGGGTGCCCAGTGGATAATAAAAGTAATCTATTCTTATTCTCTTACCGTGCAGCAAGTCATTTAATTTATTTATCTGTAGGAGCTTGATTTATCAAGCCCACCTTATTTTTTTCTATTATCAAAAATGTGTGTTTGATAAATCAAACACCTACATAATATGAATCATGATTCTTTATTGAAAAATCAGTCATGGACAATTAACTTAGTAATCGAGAGATAAATTCTCCATCTCGTCGAACTGAAGATATCGATAGACCTCGTCCTCGTGGGGCATTATCTTTTCTCTAAAGACCGAGAAGTATTCCTCGGGCTTTGGAAGTTTACCCGAAAGAGCTGTTATGGCAGCCAGTTCTGCCGATCCCAGGTAAACGCGAGCATTATCTCCCATACGATTATCAAAGTTTCGAGTGGAGGTTGAAATAATGGTCGCTCCTGGACGAACCCTGGCCTGATTCCCCATGCAAAGGGAGCAGCCGGGGATTTCAGTCCGGGCTCCAACGCTGGAATAAATCGAATAGTACCCCTCTTTCATCAGCTGAGCCCTATCCATCTTTGTCGGGGGTGTTAGCCAGATACGGGTGTTAATGTAGCCCTTACCTTCAAAAATCTTTCCAGCTGCCCGGAAATGCCCGATGTTGGTCATACAGGACCCGATGAAGATCTCGTCGATCTTGTCACCTGAAACATCAGAAAGGATTTTCACATCATCAGGATCATTAGGGCAAGCAACAATCGGCTCCTTTATATCTGCTAGGTTTATCTCGAGAACGGCTGCATACTTGGCATTATCATCTCTTCTGAGAAGTGCTTGTTTTTTTAGCCATTCCTGACAGCCGTTTATCCTCCTCTGCAGAGTATTAGCATTCTGGTAGCCATCCTTTATCATTCTTTCCATTAAAGCAATATTGCTTCTCAGATACTTGCTAACGGCCTCAGGGCTTAGGGCGACAGTCCCTCCTGCCGCGGAACGCTCAGCAGTAGCATTTGTCAGCTCAAAGGCCTGCTCCACTGTCAGGTTGGACAATCCTTCCATCTCGACAATTCTTCCGTTGAACACATTTTTTTTGCCCTCTTTAGCTACGGTCAACAGCCCTTCTTGGATGGCAAAATAGGGAATAGCGTTCACCACATCTCTCAGGGTTATCCCTGGATTAAGCTCGCCTTTGAATTTCACCAATACTGAATCAGGCATATCCAGGGGCATAAAACCGAGAGCTCCTGCAAAAGCAACGAGGCCAGAGCCTGCTGGAAAGCTGAGCCCGATAGGGAAACGAGTGTGGGAGTCGCCAGCGGTTCCCAGAGTGTCAGGAACCAAGAAGCGATTCATCCAGGAATGGATAATGCCATCACCGGGCTTAAGGGCTATGCCTTTTCGCTCCGTAATGAACTCGGCAATCGATTTATGCATTTTTACATCTGCAGGCTTTGGGTAGGCAGCGGTATGACAGAAGGACTGCATGAACAAATCTGCCTGGAATTCCATACAGGCAAGTTCTTTCAATTCATCCGCAGTCATCGGACCTGTGGTATCCTGAGAACCGACTGTCGTCATCTTCGCCTCACAAGCAACTCCTGGAAGTATAGCTTCTAAGCGACAGGCTTTCTCTACAATCTTTTGGGCCAGGGAATATCCCTGCCCTGGCTCTGCAGCAGGCCTCTCAAGGATTGTGAAAAAATCTGCTTCGTCCATTCCTAATGTCTTGCGTGCTTTGGCAGTTAACGACCGACCGATGATCAGGCTAAGACGCCCTCCGGCGCGATATTCATCCTTAATTGTCGCCGGCTGAAATTCAAATGAGGCTATAACCTCGCCTTTTTCGTTAGCGATTGTCTGAGATTTTGTATCGAGGGAAAGGATGTCGCCAGTCATCACTTTTGCCACATCACACACAAGAGGCAGTCCCCCAGAATCTTCTACTGTATTAAAGAAAATTGGAGCGATCAAACCTCCGATTACAACTCCCTCTTTATGTTTATTTGGCACAAAAGGAATTTCCTCCCCTATGTGCCACAACAAGGAATTGGTAGCGGATTTTCTCGAGGAGCCAGTCCCCACAACATCAGCAACGAACGCTACACGGTGCCCTTCGTTGCGGAATTTTCTGATTGTATTGATTCCTCCTGGAAATCTCGTCTCTCCCATTGAGAGCGCATGAAGGGGAATGTCCGGCCTGCTCCAGGCATACTTTGCTGGGGATAAATCATCGGTATTTACCTCGCCATCAACCTTGAATACTTTGAGGCGCAGCCTGTCTGGAAACTTCGGTCTGGAAAGGAACCAATCTCCATCCGCCCAGGATTTTAGAACCTCTTTGGCATAGCGGTTGCTTTTCGACATTTCAACAACTTTATCGAAAGCGTTGTAGACCAGGATAATCTGCTTCAGTGCTTTGGCAGACTCCTCAGCGAGTTCCTCGTATTCCAAAAAATCAAGCAAAGGCTCTATATTATAACCTCCAAGCATAGTGCCCAGTAGAAAAACTGCCTCAGTTTTGGATAATAACGGAGAAGAAATTTCGCCTTTTGCAACCTTTGTCAACCAGGCCGCTTTGACCTTTGCCGAGGGATCCACACCCGGTGAAACCCGATTTTTTAAGAGCCTTAAAAGAAGCTCTTCCATACCGGCTGAAGGATTTTCCAGCAGTCTGCAAACTTCCCCAGTCTCTTCAGGGCTTAAGGGCAAAGGAGGAACCTCCTGCTTTTGCCTTTCAGCTTCATGTTTAAAATATGATTCCAGCATTATCGATTCTCCGCATATATTTTGCTTTGATTATTATACTGTATAAATGTTTGTGCTTATTTGTCAAAATTATTTTTTAAAAAGGAAAAAAGGGTGAAAAAAGGGGACAGTCTACTTTTTTTAACATAAGATACACGCTTCCTTCCTTAAATTAATCATCATGCCGACCGATATATAGGATATGTCCATATCAAGCTGTTACTAGAAAATCAGGCTCTGACTTTTTAATGTAAAAAGTAGCCTGCCCCCTTTTTATTCCTGTCCCTTTTTATTTGATTTTCATTCAAAAAAATTATAATATTCATTTTACTTTTTTATTCATTTACATACTTTATCATAGGGAGGCTTAATTATGGATAATAGCGCAATTGAGAAGGCCAAAGATCATTTTGGCCAGATTATCAAAGAGCAGCTGGGCCGCGTGGAGGGAATGAAAAAAGCTGCGGATTGGATTGATTATTCTCAATTAAAACCCATCATCGTAGGAATCATAGGCGGAGACGGGATCGGTCCTTTTATCGCCAAAGAATCACGAAGAGTTTTGGAATTCCTGCTCCACGAGGAAATAGAAAAAGGGGAAATTGAGATTCGGGATATCGAAGGGCTGACGATAGAAAACCGATCAAAACATAAGAAGGCTATCCCTGATGATGTCCTGGAAGAAATTAAGAAATGCCATGTTACGCTTAAGGGCCCAACCACGACACCTAGAAAAGGAGATCCCTGGCCTAATATTGAGAGCGCTAACGTTGCTCTGCGCCGTTACCTAGACCTTTTTGCCAACGTGAGACCTGTCAATGTCCCCAAAGAGGGAATAAACTGGATGTTTTTCCGAGAAAACACAGAAGGTGCATATATCATGGGGAGCAAAGGAATCAATGTCACCGAGGATCTAGCCATTGACTTTAAAGTTATCACATCTCAGGGAGCAGAGAGGATTATCCGTCTGGCATTTGATTATGCCCGGAAAAATAAAATTAACAAAGTCACGATCGTAACAAAAGCCAATGTGATTAAGACCTCTGATGGAAAATTCTTGGATATAGGTTATAAGATTGCCAAAGAATATCCCGAGATCGAATGCGATGATTGGTACATCGATATAATGACCGCCAAACTTGTGGATCCCAAGCGCAGGACCCAATTCAGAGTTGTCGTCCTCCCCAACCTCTATGGAGATATCCTTACTGACGAGGCTGCTGAATTCCAGGGAGGTGTTGGAACTGCCGGAAGTGCGAATATCGGAAAGCAGTATGCCATGTTTGAAGCAATCCACGGTTCTGCTCCCCGTATGGTTAGAGAGGGGCGGGCTAAGTATGCAGATCCATGCAGCATGATTCGAGCTGCGGCCTTACTGATCAGTCACATAGGCTATCCTGAAAAGGGGAAAAACCTAGAAATGGCTCTGGATATTTGCGGCCAATACGAGAAGAAACTGGTTATAACTGGCCGAGATACTGGATCTACCGGAGAAGAATATGCCAACTACCTCATGGAAACTCTTCAGGACCCTGGACTGAAAGATAAGTGGGAAGGCTACACAAAGCAGCTTTGAAAAAGTAGTTTGTTGAAGAAAGAGGGCTGTCCCCTTTTTTATGTTGTCCGCTCTTTATAGTAGTTTTTTAATTGTATCAAAAGGGGCCTGCACCCTTTTTGCGATGTTTTTTTTGCGATGTCGCCTTTTTGCTTGACTGGTATAAAAATTTGCATTATATTCAGACTTCAAATAAGCACGGTTTCTTTTCAAAATATCTAGAAGTTTTTCACAATTGATAAAAGACTGGATCGATCAATAAAAACAAGAGAACTCAAAGAAAATAACTGGGCGGAAATAATTATTATTCATAATAATCAAAAATTAGAGGAGGTTTAATAATGAGGAAAAAAATAACAGTGATTGGAGCCGGACATGTTGGAGAAGTCACCGCATTCAAGCTCGCTGAGAAGGAATTAGGAGATGTAGTGCTGCTTGATATCATAGAAGATATGCCCATCGGAAAGGGCTTGGATATGCGCGAAGGCGGGCCTGTTGGAAAATATGATTCCGCTGTCATGGGCACAAACTCCTACGCAGACACCGCCGATTCCGATATCATTGTCGTCACGGCGGGAAAGCCTAGAAAACCTGGAATGAGCAGAGATGAACTTCTTGAAGCCAATGTCAATATTGTCAAGCCTATAACAGAAGAAGTCATCAAATTCTCTCCTAATGCTATGCTACTTGTTGTCACCAATCCTCTCGATGCTATGGTTTACACTGCTTATAAAGTCAGCAAATTCCCGAAAAACAGAGTCTTCGGTATGGCAGGAATTCTGGACACGACTCGCTTCAGGGCTTTTATTTCCATGGAGCTCAACGTCTCGGTTGAGAACATTCAGGCTCTTGTTCTGGGAGGACATGGAGATACTATGGTTCCTATCGCCAGATACACAACAATCTCTGGAATTCCTCTCACACATTTCCTGCGGCCGGACAGGATTGACGCTATTATCGAAAGAACAAGAAAGGGCGGCGGCGAAATCGTCAAATACCTGAAAACAGGAAGTGCTTACTATGCACCCTCCCTTGCTGTAGCAGAGATGGTAGAATCCATCGTTAAGGATAAGAAAAAAATACTCCCCTGTTCAGCATATCTTGAAGGAGAATACGGAATTAATGATCTCTATTTTGGAGTACCCGTCAAATTAGGCGCTGGTGGAGTTGAAGAAATCATACAGATAGAGCTTACAGACGAGGAGAAAGAGGCTATCAAAAACTCAGAGGCTGCTGTTCGCAACATAGTAAACCTGATTAAATTCTGAGGATAATGGCTGAACACAGAATCGAAACCCCTGTCTCGGATGAAGACATCGCCAAACTTCGGGCCGGAGACAAAATTTTTATCACCGGCTATCTTTATACAGGGAGAGACTCTGCTCATAAAAAACTGATTGATCTTGTTAAAGAAGGCAAAGACTTACCGATAGACGTTAAAGGGCAATTTATTTATTATGTAGGCCCTACACCTGCTCGTCCTGGGAAGCCCATCGGATCTGCAGGACCAACTACAAGCTACAGGATGGACTCCTTTGCTCCAACTCTTCACTCCCTCGGTCTTAAAGGCACAATCGGAAAAGGATCCAGAAGTGAAGAAGTCAGGGAATCCTTAAAAAAATACAAAGGTGTCTATCTCGCCGCAGTAGGTGGAGCTGGAGCTCTCATTTCTAAAAGTATCGAAGAATCTGAAGTTATCGCTTATCCAGAATTGGGGCCTGAAGCCATAAGAAGAGTAAAAGTCAAAGATTTTCCATGTATTGTAATCAACGATATGTATGGTGGCGATCTTTATCAAGAAGGCAAAAAGAAATACCAGAAGGATTGAAGAAGAGACCTAAAAACAAACCCTAAACTCATCTCTCCTTTCTTCCTCTTGGAGGAAGAGTTCTAGGTTCAAAGAAGGTATTATCAGTTTATTCACAAGACAATAAGAAAAAATGTTATTGTCACAAAGTTACTTGGCGCATGTCATTGTGTGGAGAAAAGAAGATTCTTCATGTTTCACTACGAGCCCTGCAGGGGCGAAGTAATCTCATAAAAAGGATAAACACAATGAAAATTCATGAGTATCAAGCCAAACAAATTCTCAGTAAGTATAGCGTTCAAATTCCCCGGGGAGAAGTAGCTAGCACTCCTTCCAGAGCCCGCGAGATTGCAGATAAAATCGGCCCGAAAGTCGTGCTCAAAGCTCAGGTCCATGCGGGAGGCAGAGGAAAAGGAGGGGGCATCAAACTTGCAAAGAATCCTCAAGAAGCAGAAAAAATTTCCAAGGAAATGATAGGAATGACCCTGGTCACCCCCCAAACTGGACCAGAAGGAAAGCTTGTAAAAAGAATTCTTGTGGAGGAAGCACTTGATATTGCTCGAGAGCTTTACATAGGAATTGTTATAGACAGAGCAAAAGAAGCTCCCGTTGTCATGGCTTCTTCCGAAGGGGGAGTCGAGATAGAAAAAGTCGCTGCTGAAACGCCAGAGCTTATCTTTAAAGAGTATATCAACCCGGCCACCGGATTTCTTCCGTTTCAAGCTAGAAATTTAGCTTTTAAACTAGGCTTAGAGGGAGATACCTTTAAACAAGGCGTAAAATTCATCATGAGTCTTTATAAAGCATTCGCAGCTACAGATGCATCTCTAGCAGAAATAAATCCGTTGCTCATCACAGAACAAGGAAATGTCCTTGCCCTTGATGCCAAGATGAACTTCGATGACAATGCCCTACTCCGTCATCCTGATATCAAAGAGATGAGGGATCTGGATGAGGAAGATCCATTAGAAGTCGAAGCATCTTCCTTCAACTTGAACTACATCAAACTGGACGGAAACGTAGGCTGCATGGTGAACGGAGCAGGCCTTGCCATGGCAACCATGGATATCATCATGCACTCTGGAGGAATGCCAGCAAACTTCCTCGATGTAGGCGGTGGAGTGTCAGAAGAAGCAGTAAAGAATGCCTTTAAAATTCTCGTCTCGGATAAGGATGTAAAAGCAGCTCTGATTAATATATTTGGAGGCATTGTCCGCTGCGATTTAGTGGCCACTGGCATTGTTAAAGCGGCTAAAGAATTCGGTCTCAAGGTGCCCATGGTAGTCCGGCTCGAAGGCACGAACGTAGAGCTTGGAAAAAAGATCCTAAAAGAATCAGGGCTCTCTTTCTATCCCGCAGAAACGATGAGAGAAGCAGCTGAAAAAGTTGTTCCCCTTGCCAAACAACAAGAAAGGAGTTGAATATGAGCATAATCATCGATGAAAAGACAAGAGTTGTGGTTCAGGGAATCACGGGAGGAGAAGGCACTTTCCATACCCAAAAAATGCAGGAGTACGGGACTACTGTTGTTGCCGGAGTCACACCCGGGAAAGGAGGAACCACCCACCTCAATGTTCCTGTGTACAACTCAGTTGCTGATGCGGTTGAAAAGGAAGGAGCAGATGCCTCTGCAATTTTTGTCCCCGCATTTTTTGCCGCTGATGCTATCATGGAAGCCGCAAGCGCAGGGATTAAATGCATCGTCTGCATTACCGAAGGAATTCCGACTTTTGATATGATAAAAGTAAAATTATTCCTCAGCGGAAAAGACTGTTGCCTGATTGGACCAAACACTCCTGGGATCATATCTCCTGGTAAGTGCAAAATAGGGATAATGCCTGGCCATATTCATGTTCCTGGAACAATCGGTATTATATCCCGCTCGGGCACTCTGACCTACGAAGCTGTAGATCAGGTGTCAAAGTTGGGATATGGACAGTCAACTGCGGTGGGTATTGGCGGTGATCCCATTGTTGGTCTCCAATTCATAGATCTTCTGAAACTCTTCAAAGATGACAAGAATACAGAGGCCGTTATCATAATCGGGGAGATCGGAGGAACCGCAGAAGAAGAAGCTGCTGAATATATCAAGAAAGAATTTCATAAGCCAGTTGTAAGCTTTATCGCCGGCCAAACCGCTCCTCCAGGAAGAAGGATGGGTCATGCAGGTGCTATCATATCAGGAGGAAAAGGCACAGCCAAAGAAAAGATGAAAGCCTTAGAAGAAGCTGGAGTCCATGTAGCCAAAAGTCCGGCTGAAATCGGTCAAAAAGTTAAAAAAGCACTTGTAAGCGCTTGATAAATTAAGCCCCTACGCAATATAAAATTCAAGGAGGTCTATTATGAGAAATGCCATCAAGTTTTTCTTTCTCACAGTGTTCATCTTGTTTTTTTCTCTCTCTTCGTCTGTAATTGCCCAACAGCAAGAGCCAGCTCCAGTTAAAGCTTCTCAAGTCAAAGGAAATATCTACGAAGTAGCAGGAGGAAGAGGCGCCAATGCCGGATTCTTCATCGGAGAAAAAGAGGTTCTGGTCATAGATGCAAAAATGACCGAAGAATCGACTAAACAGATGATTTCTGAAATCAAAAAATTGACTTCCAGTCCCATAAAGTATGTTATTCTAACCCACAGCGACGGCGATCATGTCAATGGCCTTGTCGGCTTCCCGGCAGATGTTATCATTGCCGCTCATCATCAAACAGCAAAGGACATGGATAATGCTTTCAAAGATGCGAAGCTAAGATCTTACCTTCCTGACTTTACGTTTTCCGAAAAACTGAAACTCCATTTTGGAGACAAGATAGTCAAGTTATTTCATTTTGGCCCTGCTCACACAAGCGGGGATGTCGTCGTTTATTTTCCCGACGAGAAAGTCGCTTTCATCGGAGATCTCCTGTTTCTCGGTAGAGATCCCTTGATCCACAGACATAAAAACGGAAACTCCTTCGGACTTGTCAAGACGCTAAGAAACATCCTGGAACTCGGCGCCAAGACATTTATCCATGGTCACGGCAGCATTGCCAGCCCCAGTGATTTGGAAGCAGTGATAAAATCTCTTGAAGATAAACAGACAAAAATAAAAGCTCTTATCAAAGAGGGAAAATCCTTAGAGGAAATTAAGAAAATTTTTAATGTGGAGGACCGTCCTACCCCTCCAGGCAGAAGCAGGCGGCCCGGTCTTATCGAGACGATTTATCTCGAGCTTACAGAGAAAAAATAGCTCTCCTATCTATCTTCGCCAGTTCTTATAGGGGATGAGGGGCAGCGCTTTCTTTCCAACGAATCTGTAGAAAGGGAAGATATCGCCCGCCTCAGGAACTAACTTAAACTTCCAGTAGCGGATGAATCCATACTGGGACTGGGGTTCAAGAAGGCATGGAATTAAGTTAGCTCCCCACTGAGCGCAGCTTACGAAAAAATCACCTCGTTTTATAATCGTCTGCAGCTTTTTCTTTCCTACATCTATCTTTTGAGGGGGGAGATAATCAAACCTTGCCGGCACGATCTCTTTAGTCTGGTAAGATTCGATCTCAAGATGGATGTCTTTAGTAAACATTTCAACTTTTATGTCATGACCGAGAAGAGTTTCCACGACATCCAGATGCTTGGCAGGAATAATATAGCCTAAAGGACGTGGAACGCTCAGAGTTGGCTCCACGTTAGGAAACCAGTTCGTGACGACTTCTTTTACGACTTTACGTTCTGAAGGATAGCGATAAGGATTAACATCATCTCGAGTAAGAAAGTCGCCAGCTTTTTTATCAACTTTGAGGATTCCTCTTATGGGGACCTCAATTCGTTCGAATGCCTGTATGATTAACTCTGGTTCTTTCTCATCTCTTGTATACTGCATTCTCAAATGAATTAAATCATCTTCAGAGAATACTCTTGCCTTCGCAAGGAGTTTGTTCCGAAGTTCGTTCACTAAAGAGATGATTTCTTCTCCATGTTCAGCGATGCTTTCTGCGAAATACCTGATTCCGTAATACTGCCAGTTCGTTCTTTCTTTTAAAGTTTTAAGGTCGTGACGGGAGGCTCCCTCTTGAATAAAAGACAGAGTTTCATAGATCCCTAAACTGTTACGGCCATCGTTAAGGTCAGTTGTGCTGTAGCGCTTCATCATTTCTCTTCTCTCCAGATCTTCCTGTCTGTATTGCACTCCAGCCGATGAGTCAATTCCCATAGGCTGAGTTATTAAGTACTCATAGTGAGCGATTCGTTTCTTCTCAAGCTTTTTCCACACCTCAGATAATATCTTTGACCGGGAAAATTCTTGTAGACTCTGATGAATATTTGCATTAGAAACACAGCCGATCGATACACGATAGAAATCATCGCCCTTTTCATGAACATCCATCGTCACTTCAGGCATCCATGTTCTGAAGACATGATGAATGGCTTCGACCTCTGGTGCCTCGAGCTTGACATGATCCCTGTTCAGGTCCAAATCCTGTTCGTTTCTGCGCTGGTCGAACCAGTTTCCGTAGGGATTTGCCTGTGGAATGATCAGGAAATTAACCTTCTTCACTAGACTCTTAAGCTTGCCTGTTGCCAGGTCTCTGATAAGCCATAGAGCAGCCTCTTTGGCAGATTGTTCACGTCCATGCTGGGATCCAACTAGCAGAAAAGTCGGTTTCTTCCGGTTTAGCTTAAGAGGAGAATCAGCCCCCTCTTCGCTTATGATACACAGGTAGAGGTCTTTTGAAGGATAATCTCTGCTATCTCTTGTCCGGCCGATTATCTGGACTTTTGTCTTTTCTGAAAGATGACTGACATGACTTAAAAATTCCGTAATTTCTTCATATTGGCTGTACTGAGTGTAGTTTGTTTCCTCAGCAGGGGTCTTGACAGTCTCCGCCCCTGAGCTGAAAGAGGAAAAGAAAAGGAAAAAAATTGCTAGAAATAAAGCACTAAAATATCTTTTGTCATACATATTAAACTCCCTTTGTATTATTTAAGATTGCCCCAGTTTTTCCGTTCATTCGCAATGACAATTTTTTATATGAGATTGCCGCGCTCCCTTCGGTCGCTCGCAACTTCGGATTGCCGCACGCCCTACGGCTATTTATAATGATATATCTTATTCGACTGCAACGCTTCCTGCAGTCGCTGGACATGACATTTCTTATCAAGATGTAAAATAGAAATAATCATAGACAAATTTGGAAATCTTTGCGATTATTTCTTCCACATCTTTGCTCTTCAAGGTCATATCTTTTGTAAAAACCGTCAAGGCTACATGACCCAAATTGTCAGGCAAGTAGATTATACCGCTGTCGTTGACTGTTCCTCCGATTGTACCTGTTTTGTGAGCAACCTCTGTTCTACTTGGAAGATCCCCCTTGATCCTCCCCTGTCCTGTTTGACATTCGAGCATTATGGAAATAATGAGATCGCAGCTCTCCTCATCAAGCACTTCTTTTTTGTAGATCATCTCTAAAAGCTTGTTCATGGCTCGAGGAGTGCTTTGATCCTTCATTATCAAGCTAAATTTTTTTGAAGCTTCCTTAAACGCTTCGGGATCCTTTTTTCTCTCAGCTCTATAAACTTCAGAGAATTCATCTAGGGAAATTCCTTTATATTTCTCATAATCCATCCCAACAAAATCCATTATTAGATGCTGGCAGGTTCTGTTGACAGTGATCTCTTCAATTCCATAACCTCGAAGGCGCTGGTTGACATTTTCAGCTCCAACCTTGGTTAAAAGAATATCTGTGGCTGAATTGTCACTTATGATCATCATCAAGGTTATCAGGTTTCTCAAAGACAACTTAATTCCCGGTGCCTCAAGGTCAGAAAGCATCCCACTGCCAAGGTGCTGATCTGTCTTTTGGATGCTTATTTCATCTTTTAAAGTAAATTTCCCTTCTTTTATCTGAGCCATAACTTCAAGCAAAATAGGAACCTTAAAAACACTGGCCATCGGAAAATGCATATCGCCGTTTATATACAGCTCCTGGCCTGATTCTAAATGCTTGACAGCTACACCAACTTCGCCTTCTACTCCACGAATAACCCCTTCTATCTGTTTTTTTAGCCTTTCGATCCCTGTTGGAGTTTGCGCCTCTTGTTCCGCCCAAACAGAAAACTGCATAAAGACAATAAAAAAAGCTAAAAGAACTGTAATTTCAGATATTTTGGATTTCATGTACTCCTCCGATATTAATAAATCTTTTCTCTTAATGAATCTTATCCTTAGTCCCTGCTCGGCACTCAGTTATGAAATAGAATTTATATCTACTATACTCCAGTCAATTTATCAACTCCCCTGTCCTTTCTTCTCAGGAGGTTGGAATTTCAACAAAACTTCAAGCTGTTGAGCATTTCTAAGAATGCAGAATTTTACTTCTTCATCCCATTTGATTCTGGCCAAGTAAATTCTAAGCTCATTTATGTCAGAATAGCTTTTTCCATCGACTGAAAGAACAACATCTCCCTTCTCAAAATTTGCATTTTTAGAAACTCCGTCTATTGGCTTACTTTCGATAACCAAATTATCCAGCCTGTCAAATTTTTTAAATCTCAACCCGATGGAAGGAAAAGCAGCTATTTTTTCTTCAGGAATGCCCCAAACATAATCTGCAAGACTCCTTGCTACTTTAATGCCCTTTTTCCCTTCAGGGATAACAACACATATAACTGTTTTAAAGGGAAGATGACTTTTTTCGTATGCCCGGCGATTTACCCCCAGATTATAAAGAAGATGACCTGAACCAGTCAGCACAACCATCTTTCCTCCCTCTCTCTCACGAAACCTGAGAGCATTGAAAGCCATGACCTCATCCCAGGCAGATTGAGCCCGGTAAAGCCCCTCGAATACCATGTCCAGACCTCCCCCTTTCATCTGATGAGGGAGTTCTGTTGCCTCAAAAATCGTTCTAATAAGAGTTCGGTGTTCTTCATGAGAAACGTCGGGATTAGGGACGACTTTTTTTTCTTCTTCTGAGAGCTTTTCCCAACCTTTCATCCTGATTTTACTGATGATTGTTCTCGGAGCATTCAAGGCATATAAAGGAATCTTATTGTTTTTAGCATGTCTTAATATCTTTTCATAAAAGCCAAAGTTAAAATTCCAATTGACATACCACCGAGATTCTCGAATGAACTCGTCCTGGGAAAGAATGGCCATGCTCCATTTATTCAAAGCTTCCTGGAAACTGACAGGAAACATCTCCAAGCCAATGGATAAATTTCTATCTTGCTCGTATAAGGCCTGAATTATCTTCAATTGAATATCATGCATAGGAAGGCTGTTGTGAGTTTCTCCTACATAGATGAATTCACTTTCTTTTATCTCTTTAATCATTTCTTGGAAAGGAATTTGAGTTCCTCCGCGTGCTGAATAAATTTTTCCCGCTGCAATGTCCATTGTTTTATCTTTGAGCTTTCTATCCCCTATCTTGAGTAGCAGGATTTTATCCTCCTCTTCCTGTCCGCAGAGAAAGGAAAATGTGAAAAGAAGAATTGAAACTAAAGTTATTTTTTTAGTGATCATTCTTTCTCTCTCTTTATATTATTTTATGTATCATATCTCTGATTTTTTGCCGATGTCAATTTACTTATGCTTCTGTTTACATTCCAGCATCTTAAATTTATACTAACGGAAGCAAAATCTATTGATGAAAAACCAAAGAACAGAACCCAAAAAAACAATCCGAACATTTGCCCTCGCCTCCTTTCTGAATGACTTAGGCTCTGACATGATCTATCCTGTCTGGCCCTTATTTGTAATCACAATTTTAAAAGCAAACATGGCTGTCCTAGGTTTTTTGGATGGACTCGGAGATGCTCTTGTCTCCATCTCCCAGGCCGGTTCAGGGTATATATCAGACAGAATCAAAAAAAGAAAGATCTTTATCTGGACAGGCTATTTATTTGGAGCCCTCTCAAGACTGGGTTATTCGATCTCAACTATCTGGCCGCATCTCGTTCCTTTTAGAGTATTGGACCGAGTGGGGAAAATCAGAAGCGCTCCACGCGACGCGATAGTCGCTGATGTTTCAACTAAAGAAAACAGGGGTAAAAACTTTGGTCTTTTGAGAGCCATGGATCACCTGGGCGCAGTGTTTGGTATTCTTGTCTGTATTGCACTT
The DNA here is from genome assembly GCA_011773465.1 of Candidatus Aminicenantota bacterium. Taxonomy (GTDB): domain Bacteria; phylum Acidobacteriota; class Aminicenantia; order Aminicenantales; family Aminicenantaceae; genus SOIV01. The sequence goes on from WVXO01000049.1 coordinate 31,323, forward strand.
TTCAGTTTATTGGGATACAGATTCTTATTTGCCCTGGCAGCCATCCCTTCGCTAGTAAGTGCCTTCCTTGTTTTTACTTTAATCAAAGAAAGAAAAACTGAGCCGATCCAAATCTACAAAGGAATCTCACTGAAAGATCTAGACAGAAACTTCAGGCTTTTCCTAGTTTTGAGTTCGCTTTTTGCTCTAGGAGCCTTCAGCTATTCTTTTTTACTCATCTACGCCAAAGAATTAGGGTTTAAGCTGGCCTTTGTCCCAGTCCTTTATCTAATCTTTACCCTCTCCGCCTTTCTTTTCGCTTATCCTTTCGGAAGGCTCTCGGATAAGATAGGAAGAAAATACGTACTCTTGATCTCATACTTTTTCTGGATTGCAGTCTGTCTTGGCGTAATTTCTGAACCAAATCGAATGATGATAATATTTATCTTTATTCTTTATGGAGCTCATAAGGGAGCCTTAGAGCCTGTGCAAAGAACCTTTGTCTGCGAGCTTGCTCCCCCGGAATTCAGAGCAAGCTGTTTGGGCGGATTCCAGATGGTAATCGGCTTATGCACCCTACCCGCTTCCTTTATTGCTGGAATCCTCTGGGATACACTCGGGGTGCTTGTCCCCTTCTATCTTTCACTCGTTCTTACTCTTGTATCGGGAATTATGCTCCTTTTTGTTAAAAAACATTAGCTCTCAGAAAATGGGGCCAGGCCCCATTTTCTCAGTGATAATTGATGGCTATATTAGAGACATAAATCTTATGAAATAGCCGTAGCAGCCATCGAATACTTAGCCTTCAGCGATTTAGATGGATAATTACTTTTAAGGAATCTATTGGATTAGCTGCCAGTTGAAATCCTTTGGATATCTCGGTTAAAGGGAATTCGTGGGTAATAAGACCTTTAACATTGTAATCCGGTTGAACAAGGTTTTGTTCTCCGAACTATTCATTCCGCAGGCGGCCGGCCGGATTAGCAGTCGCAGCCCGGAAAGTCTGGTAGCTGACAGTCAACAGAGCGATGGCCAGGGCGGCCGTCCCGGCCGCAATGAACACTCCAAGGCCTATACTCGTGTGATAGGAAAAATTCCTCATCCAGCGGCTCATGACGAATAATCCCAGCGGCCAGGCGATGATGTTAGCCAGGACAATCAGGACGATAAACTCTCTGCTGAGGATCCTCATGACACTCCAAATCGAAGCACCGAGTACTTTTCTTATGGCGATCTCCTTGGACCGCCGTGCCGCCATGAATGCAGCCAGACCGAACAAACCCAGGCAGGAGATAAAAATGGCAAGGCCGGTAAAGGACGTCAGAATTTTTCCCAAACGGCCTTCGTTAATGTATTGACGCTGGAAATGTTCGTCCAGAAATTCCGGCTCTACGGGATAACCCGGAACAACAGCGGCTACTGTCTTTTTAACAAAATCTATGGATTCCGCTATCCTGGGTCCGCGAATCTTGATAAACCAGTTACTGTACGGGAGGTTCTGGTACATAACGAACACAATAGGTCGGATATCGTTATGCAATGATGTCCCATGAAAGTCCTTCACAACTCCCACTATCGTTCCCTCATCTTGCCACATGGAGAACATCTTTCCTATCGGGTCTTTGTATCCGGTGAGCTTCAGTGCCGCTTCATTGATGATGTAATTTTCCTGGTCTGTCGGATATTCCCGCGAAAAGCTTCGGCCGTAACTCATTTCCATATCAAAGGTCTCGAAGTAATCATAATCAACACATACAAAATTCATTCTTACATAGCTGTCAGCACTTCTGCCCTCCCAGTAGACCGGATTATTATTGCCAATATTCAAAGGAATACTCGATGCCGCGCTCACATGCAGAATATCTGGATTTGCCAGGAGTCTTTCTTTGACAATATTGTAATTTGCCCGCAGCTGCCGCCGTGCCCGGACCACCAGGATCTGGTCTTTGCTGAAACCGAGATCCTTGCTGCGAATATACTGGATCTGCTTGTAGATAGTCGCGGTGGCGATAATGAGCAGGATGGATGCTGTGAATTGGGTAACAATTAATGTCTTTCGAAGGCCGCTTCTCCTTGATCCGGTCTGGAAGGTGTTTTTCAGCACTCTATCCGGTTGGAAGGACGAAAAATACAGAG
>WVXO01000027.1 GCA_011773465.1 Candidatus Aminicenantota bacterium
AAGGAATTCATAAAGTGGGTACTTCTGGCCAATCTGATATCCTGGCCTGTGGCTTACTTTGCGGTTCATAACTGGCTGCAGAATTTTGCTTTCCGCACAAATATCGGATGGGAGATATTCCTGCTCTCAGGAAGCCTGGTTCTGGCCATTTCACTTCTTACAGTCTGCTACCAGTCAATAAGAGCAGCTGTAGCGAACCCAGTGGATTCACTGCGGTATGAATGAAAATTGGGTGGCCCATCTGTTTTCCTATTAGCGTGGTAATGGCTTTTTACAAAATGCGATCATAATTTTTACCTAGTCATCGGATTAAAATAAGGATAAGCTGAGATGCGAAGCTGTAACTTAGGGAATCAGAAAGTTTGTCCAAATCCATTAAACGACGCACAATTAGTAAAATAAAGATTTCTTTTAAAAGGGAATCTTATTTTATTACTCATACCTTAAGGAATCCACCGGATTTGCCCGTGCAGACTTGATCGATTGATAGCTCACCGTGAGATACGCGATCAATAAGGCTGTTCCGCCAGATATTAAAAAGGCAACAATCCCGATGTGTGTTCGATACGCGAAATTTTGCAGCCACTTATTCATTGCAAAATAGGAAATGGGCCAGGCAATGAGGTTCGCCAACAGCACCCACCTTACGAATTCTTTAGAAAGCAGCAGAAAAATTTTTGAGTCAGATGCCCCCAGCACTTTCCGGATTCCTATCTCCTTAGTCCGCTGTTCTGCTGCGAATGCTGTAAGGCCAAAGAGCCCCAGGCACGCGATAAAAATGGCCAGGATTGCAAATGCACCAAAAACTCGTCCCATTCGTTGTTCCGTAAAATAGGCTCGTTCGAACACCTCGTCAAAAAAGGAGTAGGAGAAGGGGTAACTCGGTGAAAATTTTTTCAAAATGCTCTCCACGTAATCGATTGTTGCCGGAATGTTGGCTGACTTTATTTTTATCGAGATATGGGAAAAGGTACTGGTATCCAAAAAGATATACAGCGGCTCGATCAGACTGTGCAAAGATTGCAAATGAAAATCTTTTATGACTCCGACGATTTTTCCGTTTTGACCACTCCAATGAGTGAATTTCCGCCCGATGGGAGATTGCCATTCAGCGACCTTGACAGCGGTTTCATTTACGAGGAACGCACCCTCTTCATCGGAAGGAAAATCCCTGGAGAAATTTCTTCCTTGAACGATTTGCATGCCAAATAGATCGATAAAATCATAGCCTGCCGTATTATAAAATATGGGTATGGGTTCATCAGGATTTCGGCCTGTCCAATCTCTCGATGTGAAAGTATCAATATTATTGGGCAGACGGCCTGAAGTTGAAACAGCGATAATATCTGAATATCGCATCAATTCTGCCTTTATCGATTGGATATTTCGGCGGAGAGAGCCTCCTCGAACAGGTAATGTGATAATTTGCTCCTTTGTGTAGCCCATATCCACATTTTTGATGAATTTCAGCTGCTCCCGGACCGCTATGGTACAGACGATAAGAATGATCGTGATCGAGAACTGGAACAGAACAAGAACATTTCGCAGCGATGATCCTTTGGGGCTCCTGGTGAAAGCTCCGCTCAAAACAGAGATCGCCCTGAAACCAGACATTCTCATCGCCGGATAGCTTCCGGCAAACAACCCGACAAAAAACGTGATGAAGACAAGCCCTAAGGAGAGCTGGGGATTCTGGATAGGATTTAAACTGAGCTCTCTCTCCACCAGGTTGTTAAAAGCCGGCAATGCCATGAGGACCATCATTGTCGAAAGAATCATCGCCAGTACGGCCATAGCCACAGATTCTCCCAAAAATTGCACGATCAATTGTCCCTTCTGAGCACCTACCACTTTCCGCATTCCCACTTCCTTGCCTCGCCGGAGGGAGCGGGCTGTTGCCAGATTCATGTAGTTGATACAGGCGATAAACAGAATCAGGAAAGCAACCGATGAAAAAAGGATGATGTATTTCATGTCATTATTCACCTCTATTTCCTGCATCAGATGAGAATGAAGGTGGATCTCCGTCAGGGGTTGAATGAAAAAATATTTGGGGTAAGGTCCCTTAATCCCGGCCGCTTTGAGTAGGGGGATCACTATGACCGGGGAGATTTTATTTTCCATTACTTCCGGGTCTGCACCCTTACGCAACAAAAAATAAGTATAGGAAAAATTACTTCTCCAATTGGTGATGTCATTCGTTGTTATTCGAAAGTACGTTTCATAGGGGACAACGACATCCATGACAAAGTGGGAATTGGCCGGCATGTCATCAAAGACACCCGATACCTTAAACTCATAACGTTCACTCACAGTCAAAATTTTCCCCATCGGATCCGTATCTCCAAAATATTTTTTTGCCGTTCTTTGGGATAATACTATTGCAGAAGGGTCGTTCAATGCCGTTTCAGGATCACCGCCAATAAAAGGAATAGAAAATATATCAAACGTCTCAGGATCCGCCCAATAAAATTCTTCTTCAAGAAAATGGTTTTGTTCGTGAGAAATGAGAGTATTGCTACTGCGCAAGATCCTGGCAACAGAATCGACTTCGGGGATTTTTTCCTTCAATGCTGGACCTAATGGCGCGGGAGTGAAGGCACGCCCTTCCCTTACGACTCTGTATATTCGGTCAGCATTTTCATGATACTTGTCAAAACTCAGCTCATATTGAACGTACAAGGCTATTAGAATAAAGGCAGTCATACCGACTGCAAGCCCTATGATATTGAGCAATGAATACGTGCTGTTTTTCTTCAAATTTCTCACAGTGACCAAAATGTAGTTTTTAAACATGTGAATCCTCCAGTATAATTCATCGATTAAAAAGTAGGGAAAAGCCTTTACACACTGGCCCCAAAACCAGACACGCGCCCAAAAAAGGCCTTTATCATCAGCGAGATCATGATAGGTTTCGATCAAATCCCCCAGGATGGAACACCGTCCTCTGTCTGGGAACATCCGCTGGATAAACCACCCTGCAAGCCGTGGAGGATGGCGATATTTTTTCATCATAATCCTCATTCCTGGGGTACAGTCAGCTCCACGATTCCCGACCAGACAGACTCGTGCGCTTTTCGAACTTCCTTCAGGGCTTTGATACCCTGAGGGGAAAGCTGAAAAATACGCTTGCTTTTTCCCCCGCGTTGGGATGAAGGATCCGCAAAATGGGATGTGAGATAGCCCTTTTTTTCAAGGCGGCACAACATGACAAAAAGCGCTCCGTAGGACCATGTTTTCCCTGTCGCTTCTTTGATCTGGTTCCTGATTGTGACGCCGTAGGCATTCTCCTTCAATCGCCAGACAGCCAGCAAAAGGAATTCTTCCGATCGTGAAATGAATTTTGTGTTCATCGAATCTCCTATATTGTATACAACGTATTTATTATCGAAAATGTTCACTTAAAAAACAAATTAATACAGAATTGATCCTATGTAGAAGTGGACTATGCCTCTTGCCATGGCACTCATATTGGTAACTATAAATGGCTTTTTACGTAATGCGATCACAATTTTTCTGGTTATCAGGTCAAAATAAGGATAAAATAAAATCCGATGAAAAAAATAATCCTTCTTCCACCCGAAATATCCCAGAAAATTGCTGCCGGTGAAGTCATCGAGAGACCTTTCTCTGTTGTAAAAGAATTGGTGGAGAACTCTCTGGATGCCGCGGCTTCGGAGATAAAAGTCGAGCTTCTTTCCGGAGGGAAAAAACTGGTAAGAGTTACGGATAACGGTCATGGAATGAGCCAAGAAGATGCCAAGATATGTTTTGAAAGGCATTCAACCAGCAAAATTCAAAGTATCAAAGACCTCAGCCTGATTTCAACTCTGGGTTTTAGAGGAGAAGCTCTGCCCAGTATTTCTGCTGTCTCCAGGGTTATCTTAAAAACATCCGATGGCAAAGACGAAAAAGGTACTTTAATCGAAAAAGAAGGAGACAAGCTGATCGGAACTTCAGACATTGCTTTTCCGCTGGGAACATCCGTTGAAGTCAGAGATCTATTCTTTAATTTACCCGCGAGGGAGAAATTTCTCCGCTCTGATAGATCTGAACTTAACCTGATTGTAAAATTCTTAACCTATATTTCCATAGCTTATCCTGAAGTGAGATTTTCCTTAATACATGGAAAAAGACAGGTCTTTGATTATCCGCCTGTGAGCAGTCTAAAGGAAAGGATTTTTCAGGTTTTCGGGAAATCCCTTTTAGAGAGACTCCTGGAGATTGATTACAAGGAGGATGAGAGGCAGCTTTATGGGTATGCCTCGCTCCCGCCATCAGGACATCGAGATAGAACGCTCCAGCTCTTATATGTGAACAAAAGACCGGTAAGAGACCGAACTCTCCTGGCTGCCCTGAATCAAGCCTACAGAGGCTTTTTAGAAAAAGATAGGTTTCCTGAATCCTTTCTTTTTCTTTCCTGGCCCTATTCTGATGTCGACATAAATGTCCATCCAGCCAAAGCAGAGGTCAGGTTTAAAGATTCCCGCGCAGTATTTCAGCTTGTAATCCGCAGTATAGAGCAGACCATTTTGAAGGAGAAGGGAATAAAACAGATTTATCCTTCCAAGGAAGAAGAAATGGGTTTCAGGGAAGAGGAAAAAAGGAGCTTAAGGATAGAAGAAAAAGGTGCGCCTGCTTTTCTGAGAGCTGAAGAACGGCGGTTAGAATGGAAAGATTTGTTCACTCCCCTGGAAAAGAGAGAAGAGACATGCCCGCGCGTCCTGGGGCAGTATCTGGATACGTACATTGTTGCCTCTTCTGAAGAGGGTGTACTCATCGTCGATCAGCACAATGCCCATGAGAGGGTTCTTTTTGAAAAGTATGAAGAGATCGACAAGAAAAAGAAATGGCCTCAAAAATTGGCTCTTCTTCCCATTCTTTTCGAGCTCTCTCCATCCCAGCTCTTAAGTTTTGAAAACAATCAAGCCCTGCTGGAAGAGGCTGGATTCAGGGCGGAGGCTATGGGAGGGCAGAGCTTTGCCTTAAAAGAGTACCCTGACATATTTAAAGAAGAGGAAGCAAAGGACATATTTATCTCTCTTCTTGAGGAAAAGAAGGAAGAGCAAATTGAGGATAAAAAAAAGAGGCTGTTAGCCACTCTCGCCTGTAAGACCGCTGTAAAAGCAGGCCAGGTTTTGTCTTTCGAAAAGATGAATTATTTGGTGGAAGAGCTTTTTAAAACCTCAAATTCAGCCCTTTGCCCTCATGGAAGGCCCATCATGGTCAAGATAGAAAAGAACGAGATAGAGCGGGGTTTAAAAAGGAACTGAAATTGACAACTTTTTCCTGTTTTGCTACCATTAGCGGGCTCCAAAGCATTGAAAAAAATGGGGTTTGTCCCCATTTTTTTTTATAAAATGGGGACTGTCCCCTTTCTCCCGCTTGGGATACACGCTTGTCTCACAGGTTTCGGGGAGTAGCGCAGCCTGGTTAGCGCGCCTGCCTTGGGAGCAGGAGGTCGTCGGTTCAAATCCGATCTCCCCGATTAAAGCCTAAGACGGATAAAGCAACAATCGGATATCGAAGCCGATTGAGATATAATGATATCAAGGACGCGCCTGTAGCTCAGTCGGATAGAGCAGCTGCCTTCTAAGCAGCGGGTCGGGAGTTCGAGTCTCTCCAGGCGCGCCAGCCTTACCTCTTATTTTTCAATGGTTTTCCTTGGATTTTGATTTCAACGAGCCTATGCCATTTTGAGCTTTTTTGACTTAAAAATGTCAAAAGAGTTTCAAATCTAAAATTGTTATTTATTAAAGTTGAAGACCGCTTGACTGGCAGTCAAGAGGTCGGGGGTTCAAATCCCCTCAGCTCCACCATCTCATTTTGCTTTTTTCCCCAGATAGTTAAGCTTTTTCCTTGTTTATGATTTTTAGCCTGAGTCACTTAAACTGAGTCATTTTGGGTCAATTTGTCCACACCGTGTCCACACGGATTTCTAGAGAGAAGTATGTTTCACTATAGACCAAGGGATTCATTATAGGGTTTTGCTACTTGTGTCATAAGTAATCTCTATGGGGAAGCTCTTGGGAGTCCCAGAGTCTCTATACCCCCCCTTCTGATATGCAATGCAGGACCAACTAAGTTTATTTAGAAATTTGACAAATACTAATTAATTTAGTAATAGAGTCAATACCAAAGAAGAACAGTAACGTAGAAATTTAGTCAGTAGAAGGATAAGTCATTTGTGAAGAACAAAAAAGAATTCCTTTCTTTCACGATTACAATAGCAATTTAAATAGATGAGGCATATTTATGCCTTAAATTGAAAAAAGGAGGTGATATTGAAGGAAGAGTTAAAAATCATAATTTTATGAATTTAAAATTAAAAATTTAAGGAGGAAATAATGAGAAAAATTTCAATCTTTTTCTTGATCCTGAGTTTTTGCGTTTTTAACTTGACTTTTCTCGGCTATGCCAGTCCTAAAACTCAAAAGGAAAATGCTCAGACTGAGACTGGAGAAGGCCAACCAGAAGGAAATAAAGGTAGGAAGGGAGACATAGAATTTTCCACTGCTGCATCTCTAGATATAGACAGAATAAAAGAAGAAATAGATGGAGTGGAGGTGGGGGAAGTCTTAACTCTTTCAACATTTAGTGTTCCCGTTAGAGTCGGCATTTTTCTTACAAACAACTTAGAGATAGAACCTGAAGTTATTTATAATTATATGCGCATAAGTTCGGATGGTGAATATGCCTCTCAAACAGAAGCTATTTTGCTTGCCAATGTTGCTTATAATTTTGGCACTTCTTCTAAAGTGATGCCTTTTATGGTTGGAGGAGCTGGAATAACGATAATATCTAGAAGTGCTACGGATGTGGAGACTGTGAGCGAATCTGGATTTGCCTGGAATGTAGGAGCTGGCATTAAGTGGTTTGCCGCTAACAGTGTTGCTTTAAGATTTGAATATCGCTTTATAAGTTTCTCTATTACTGAGGTGGACATTTTTGAGCTTAAGCAAAGTCATACAGTCCACAGGATATTTGCAGGGATTTCAATATTCTTTTAATACATATCAAATAACATCTCCTCTTCAAGTGGTTGGTAAGCTTTTCCTGTTGCTGAGCTTTAACTTTTCTGAGAAGAACTTGCAGTGAATATTTGAAATGAATCTAAAAATGAAAAAACTAATATCGTTGTTTCTTGTATTCTCTTTAATGATGCTTTCTGTAAATCTGTATGCTAAAGAAAGACGAGGAGCTACGCTCATAATCACAAAAAAGGACGGACAACGCATAAAAGGTGAACTTATCACAGTTAAACCGAATTCACTTCTTCTTTTGGATACGGAAGGAAAAGATGTGTCTGTTGATATCGCGGATATCAGGGTTATTAGAGTTGTGAAGAGGTCAAAGTTATTATTAGGAGCTGGGTTAGG
>WVXO01000072.1 GCA_011773465.1 Candidatus Aminicenantota bacterium
GCTGGTGAAAAGAGGCAGAGAAAAATTCAGAGAGAACTGATAGTCTTTGGTGAAGTCTATGGATATTCTCTGAGGAGGCTCACCAGGGATAAAAGAAGGAAACTCCAAAATAAATAGTTTCTCAGCAAGTGTATGGAGTCCCTCAGAATTAAGAGAGGGGAAAAAACCTGCGGCTGCCTCTCTGAGTTTGGCTCTGGCTGTTTCTAATCTCTCCTCAGCAGCCAAATGATAAGGATTCTGGGAAAGAGCCAAGCGGATACTCTCTTCAAGTGTTAGTGTCGTCTTTTCCAGGGGAAAAGAAAATTTTGCTGCCCAAAAAATCAACAGGATTATCGATAATATGGTTTTTGCTTTCTTCATGTTGACTCTCCTTTTCAATCTTTTTTTTATTATCAAGAAAGATATTTTGGATTAAGTTTATGTATTCTTCTATATTATATACTTTCTTGCGTCAAACCTTCCTGAAGCAAGACCCGTTTAACAGGAATTTAACTATCCTGTCAAGAACTATTAGGAACTTTCTTTTGTGGAATTATAGGTTCTTTTATTTTATATTTTATATATAGAGAAATGGCAAAAAAGCTGCTCATTCTACTCTTAATCTCTTTATTCACCCTACCTCACCTCCTGCCGCCTGCTTACTGCTTTCTCTTTACCCCTTCTGACCAAGCTTTACCACTCTGGTGGGAGATTAAAATCCTCCTTATTTCAGACGGGAATTACAAAGTTGTGGAGAAAAATTCATCCTATTCAGGCCATTACTCTTTCACCCTTTTCTGGACGGGCTGTATGGAAAAGGATAATGGAGATTATATTCTCTATTATGAGAATTCAGAACTTATAAGTTTTGAAGCTGAAGAAAAGGGAAAATTTCCTGAGTCTACAAAGATTATATATACAGATGATTTCCGTGATAAACCTTCCTTTAAACTGAATTATATCTTGAGAAAAGGCGAAAACCTCCATTTTGATTTTTTTGTCAAAAGCTTCCCCATCCCCCAAAATGAGTCTATTCGTAAATTTCAACTTAGCTTGCCTGCATCTAAAGAAAATTCCCGCCATTCTTCTGACATTGACTACAACTTATTTGTTTCCAAAGGTTCTAATCTCATCTTTCTTGAGGAAAGGGAGATTTATCTTGATACCGTAGAGAAGAAATTTGCCTGGAAATGGGAGTACCATAAACCGCATATACAGCGAAGCATACCTGCGTTCTTTTCCAGTAGCCATGATGTCAAAGTCCAAATCTCCATAGATCCCCATTTTTAATGAACGAGCCAAGAAGCCTTGCAATCAGCCTTAATTAATCTGGTGTAGGTGTTTGATTTATCAAACACACATTTTTCAATTGAACCAAAAAGCACTAAGAAAACTAATATATTTTAGGAGGAGAAATGAGTGAAGAATTCAGCCGGTACCAAGATTTTCGCCAGAAAATGAATAAACGGATACTGGAAAGCGGAAACAAAGAAATCCATCGCTTCTTTGCTCTCGATAAAAATGCGTACAATCAGGGCGCCTTATCCGCTGAAACGAAAGAGCTTTTGGGACTAGTTGCCTCACTTGTTCTTAGATGCAATGATTGTGTGACTTATCATCTTTCTCGTTGCGTTAGCCTGGGGCTCAAAAATGAGCAGCTTTACGAAGCCTTCAATATCGCTCTTGTAGTGGGAGGCTCCATCGTCATCCCTCCTCTGAGGAAAGCCTTCGCAATGCTGGATGAAATTCGGGAATCTTTTTAATTGAGCCAGAAAAAATCAAGCCCTAGGATGAAACTTATCGTAGACACGACGGAGCTGCTGCCGGCTAACGTGGGTATAAACTTGGGTAGTGGTTATCTGACTATGCCCCAGCATTAGCTGAACAGACCTTAGGTCAGCTCCTCTTTCAAGAAGATGGGTGGCAAAGGTATGACGCAGGATATGAGGGCTAATTTGCACGTCTAGATCTGCCTTCTTTGCATAAAATTTCAGAAGCTTCCAGAAGCCCTGGCGGGTAAATGAACTCCCGCGGCGAGTGAGGAAAAGGAAATTATTCGGTTGCTTCAAAAGCAGAGGTCGGGCTTCATCAAGATATCTGCGGATAGCCTCTGCAGCCGAGTCTCCGATCGGAACAATCCTTTCCTTGCCGCCCTTACCCATACAGAGGAGAAATCCGTCCTCCAAACTTAAATCTTTTATCTTCAACGTGACAAGCTCTGAAACCCTTAATCCCGTGGCATACAGAAGCTCCAGCATAGCTTTATCCCTTACTCCATACCTATCCCTCTCATCAGGCTGGCGAAGAAGCAATTCGACTTCGCTGACGGTTAAGAATTTTGGCAGGGAAAGCCAGGTCTTTGGCGAGGAAAGATTGACGGCAGGATTTTTCTTGATCACTCCATCCAAGGCCAAAAATTTATAGAAGCTCTTAAGAGAAGAGATCAGCCTGGCCAAAGAGCGAGCTGAAAGGCCGGATCGGCTCTGGTGATGGATGAATCTTATGAGATCTTCTTCTCCGGCCTTTAACCAAGGTATTTTTTCTTTCCCTAGGAACTGAAAAAGCTTCTTCATATCTCGTGAGTATGAAAGCACAGTATTCGAAGATAGTCCTTTTTCAACAGAAAGGAACTCAAGGAAAACCCGGAGAATATCCTCAGGCGCAGAGGAAAAATTTTTCATGTGATAAAAGGATTAGCTCGCTTTTCCTGTCCTACTGTTGTTGAAGGGCCATGGCCCGGAAGGACCACCATTTCATCGGGCATCGTCAGGATTTTATTTTTAATCGAACTCACCATATCCTTCCAGGAACCTCCGGGAAGATCAGTGCGCCCTACTCCTCCAAAAAAAAGAGTGTCTCCAGAAATAAGAAACCCATCGCCTAAAAAGCTGACACTTCCCGGAGAGTGTCCGGGCGTATGAATAACCCGAAGGAAAGATTTTCCAATCTTTATCTTATCCCCATCAGTTAGCAGATTATCTGGAGGGGGAGAATCCATTGCTCCCAGAAAAATGGCCATTTCAGACTGCTGAACATTTTCCAGCATAGGGCTATCAGCAGAATGGAGATATAATGGAATGTTAAACTTCTCTTTGACGTCCTTATTTGCCCCTATGTGGTCTATATGACCATGAGTATTGAGTATGAGCGCTGGCTTAAGATTTTTCCGGGCAATCATTAGAAATATCCTGTCTGCCTCGGCTCCAGGATCAACAACAGCGCATTCCAGGGAATCCTGACAATAAACAAGGTAGCAGTTTGTTTCGAGAGGACCCACAATTAGCACTTGGTATCTCATTCTTTTTATCTTTTTTCTTCGATGGTAATTCTATCAAAAAAAAGAGGGGCAGGCTACTTTTTCTGGAACTTAAAAACAGGAAAAAAAGAGGAGCGTGCCCATAGAAACGCTTGGCGAAGGTTGTATGATGAAAAAACCGTGAGAAAGGCTGAGCGGACATGGTTCAAGGGTCAGACTTTATCATGTCATGTTCATAGATAGAATGCAGCCCGATTAGCAACATGAGGACAAAGTTCTGATCCCAAGTGGAGATCGAGGCATGGATCCGACTTCCTTTTGACTCGCTGGGGCAAAAGCAACCTGTTTTTGAACCATGCAGCATGAGTCTTTTTTCTTGTTTTTTCCCAAGAAAAAAAATATAATCCTTTTTCTTTCCATTGGTTCGGGCTTTCTTCCCTTAGGATAAATCGCTTTACAGGGAGAGAGATGATCGGCTCATGATATGGGGAAAAATTCTTGATATGATCTAAAGCTTTAAGCATGGAGCAAAGAAAAAAAATAGGCTTTCTCCTTGGCCCTTTTCTTTTTCTGGTGGCCTATTTCTCTCCTATTCTTCCCTACAGCCCAAAGGCCAACAGCCTTTTGGCCGTGTTTCTTTTGGTTGTGGTTTGGTGGGTTACGGAATGTATTCCTATCCCTATTACTGCTCTCCTCATCCCAATTTTTATAACGGTTTTTCACATTGCACCAGTCAAAGAAGCCTTTGCTCCTTTTGCTAATCCCATTATCATGCTCTTCTTAGGGAGTTTTATGCTGGCAAGGGCAATGAGTGTTCATGCCCTCGACCAAAAATTAGCCTACTCTATTCTCTCCTTGAAATCCATCGGCCTTAAGAAAACAAGGGTCCTTTTTGCCTTGGGACTAACTACTGTGTTTCTTTCCCTGTGGATAAGTAACACAGCCACCACTGCCATGATGTTCCCGATTGCTCTGGGAGTGTTGGGCACCTTCGATTCAGAGAAAAGCAAAAAGGGAGTTCCCTCTTTCAGCATAATCCTTCTTCTGACACTAGCCTACTCAGCTTCTATAGGCGGTATCGGCACTCCCATAGGGAGCCCCCCTAACCTTATCGCCATCGGCATGCTCGAAAAATTGGCTGCTTATAAGATCACTTTTTTCCAGTGGATGATCATCGGTTTTCTGGTGCTTATTCCTATGTTTTTCGTTCTCTTTTACTTCATGAAGTTTATGCTCAGAGACAAAAAAGATTCTGGAGAGTTAGCCAGTATTCTTCCGTTTAAAGGGAGAAAAGTCCATCAAGGGTTGGGACGAGCACAAAAAAATGTGCTTGTGGCTTTTTCTGTCACTGTTATGCTCTGGATCTTTCCAGGTTTCGTTTCTCTTGTATGGGGAAGAGAGGCTCCTCTTTTCCTCTGGCTCCAAGAACGCTTCCCAGAAGCGGCAGCAGCTATAATAGGAGCAGGTCTCCTTTTCATCCTTCCAGTTAATCTAAGGCGCGGCCAATTCACCCTGTCTTTGAAAGAAGCCTTGAAGATCGACTGGGGTACTCTTCTTCTCTTTGGGGGAGGATTATCCTTGGGATTCCAGATGTTCGAAACTGGTTTGGCTGATTCCATCGGAAGATTTTTTATTTCCTCTGGCGGAAGTGCTGCCAGCCTTTCCCTAATCACTCTGCTCTCTGTTGCATTTAGCGTTTATCTAACCGAGTTAACCTCTAACACGGCCTCAGCCAATATGATTATTCCCATTATCATCGCCATCTCAAAAGCTGCTTCGATTAGTCCTCTGCCTCCTGTTTTGGGGAGTGCTATCGGCTGCAGTTTTGCCTTTATGCTTCCTGTGGCAACTCCTCCCAATGCCATTATTTACGGCTCAGGAATGGTCCGACTTCCTCAAATGATGAAATTTGGCTTCTGGATGAATATTGCCGGAATCATAATCATCTGGGTCGGCGTAACGTTCATCGCTCCTTTATTGGGACTGATATAAAGGGTGGGTTTGATTAACAAATCTCTATAAAAATAAGGTGGATTTGATGAATCAAACCCCTACAATGAATCAAGCGTCCCATAGAATACATTAATTCTTTCGGCATTAGCAGGTCTGGATTTAATGAATAAACCCTTAAAAAAAGGTGGATTTGACGAATCAAATCCCTACATAAATAATGTGGGCTTGATAAATCAAGCCCCTACAATTTCATCCTTAGCGCTTTTGCCATGACTTATATATTTATTGTTTTGTCGTTATTGTATTTTATCCATCAGGAAGTTCTGTTATAATCAGTAATGATGGATGCCTACTTATCCCAGGAGGCTTACCAATCTCTCAACGCAATAAACTTGATCTCTTCTAGCTCAAATTCTGATGGTCTACTTATCGGGCACAAGAGAGGTCATAGATTTTTTGTGGAGAAAATTTTCCCCTCTCTGCCAGGCTTTTTTCCATCTCTAAAGAAGTATCATGAGTTAGATAAGCTTTATGACGGAAAACTCATTGGTTTTTTCTCTTTTAATCCGGAGGAGAAAAAAATCAAAAAAATATTGGCTCCCTTTGCATGCGGAAAACTCTTTTTAGAAATCAGCTCCAACCAGCAAAAAAAGATGACCATTAAATCATATGTAATAGATTACGAGAATGAATTTTTTCTACTGCCTGTTGAACTAACGAGTCACTAATAAGAAACTATAATATATAAGGGAGAATCTTCTGAACAAAGATCAACAAAAAATTCTCCTTGGTTTAGCTCGTCAAGCCATCGAGCATTACTTGAAGACAGGAAATGTCCCTAAGCCAAAAATAGAAGATGAACAGCTTAAAGAAAAAAGGGGGGCCTTTGTCACTCTCAAGGTAAATGATCAACTCAGGGGTTGTATCGGATACCCCCTACCTTACAAACCCCTCTGGGAAACAATCACCGATGTTGCCATCTCAGCTGCTACTCAGGACTTACGCTTCGAATCCATAACACTTGAGGAACTGCCAGATACAAAGATTGAAATATCCGTGCTCAGCCTGCCCAGATCAATCAAGGATATTAAGGAAATAGAAGTAGGAAAGCATGGCATCATAATCTCTAAAGGCCCCTGCAAAGGCCTCCTCCTCCCTCAGGTTCCGGTTGAGTGGAACTGGGATTTAGAGACCTATCTTTCTCATGGATGTTTAAAGGCTGGCCTGGATGAGGATGAATGGAAAAAAGGAGTTGATATCGAGATCTTCTCTGCTCAGGTGTTTTCAGAATGAAGGGCTAAAATTAGGGAGAGCAAATTCAAATTGCCAAATTCTTATATGTGATCTGTCTTTTCTCTTCTCCCAGGTTTTAACAGACTCGATCCTGAAAAAAATAAAACTTAATAATTACTTCTCAGTGAATGCTTTTTCCTGGAGCATTTTCTTGGCCTCCTCTTTACATTCGTCTACTCCAGTAATCCAGCGCGGATCCGACTCCATGTTCAACACAAATTCCAATTCCTCTCTCGCTTTATCCACCTCTTTGAGAGAAAGCAAGGTGTCAGCTAAATAACAACGCGTTAAGGCATCATTCGGACCAATCTCTTTGGATTTCACAAGATGTTCTAGAGATTTCTTCTTACTTCCTCCAGCGATACCCGGCACCTTGAAATAGACCCGGCCCAGGACTCTGTCTGGTCCTCCGTCTTCATATTCTCGGTCTAGCTCTATAACTTTGTTCATCGCATTCTTAATCGGCTTAACCAAGGATAGACTCTTAAGCACTCCTTTCGTTTCTCCAAAGAGTCCATAATTGACCCCGAGCCAGTAATGTCCATCTGGCTTTTCTGGTTCTGAAATAACAGCTTTCTTAGCATAATAAACTCCCTGGGAAAAAATGATCTTCTTTTCTCTTTTGCTTTCCGTATTTTTTCCGATATAATAGAGTATCCTGGAAAGCCTCCAATAAGCTTCATAACTTTTTGCTTTTATTACAGCTTCCTGGTATTTTGCCCTGGCCTCTTTGGCTGTAGCCAAATCCTTCATTTCAGCGTACAATTTGTCCCCCTGAGAAATCAATTCTTCAGGCTCCTGCGAGAATAAGGCTACAGAGAAACTTAAAAGAATAAGTAGTAAATACAATTTTTTTGCTTTCATTTTCCTCTCCTTTTTGCGTGTATATATAACATAAATTTCCTACAAAGGACAACAAGGCGTCGTCCTAATCAAAAAACCTGTCCGCCTTCTCGTCCAAGTGAAGCATGAAACGTTCTATTTTTTGACGCTCTTTCTCCAGCTCAGCATCCTTGAGGCCAGGATCAACTGCAAAATGTTCTCCATATATAGCAACGACTCTGGAGAAGGGATGAAAAATCAAAAAATTGTCCCAGCTTTTCAAGAATTTTTTTCTGGAGGTCGAAAATGTAAAGGGAACAAGAACGGCTCCCGTCTCTTGAGCAAGTTTAAGACCTCCCAACTTCATTTTTCGATCGGGCCCTCTGGGACCATCGGGAACGATTATCAATTCTCCTCCGCTCTGAAGCTCTTTTTTCATCTCATTCCATACTCTTATGAGAGCATGTGAGCTTGATCCTCTTAGGATTCGATATCCCCACCTAGACATAATCCGGGCAGCGATCTCGCCATCTTTGCTGGGGCTTATAAGCGGCATGATTCCTCTTTTGCGAAAAAAAAAGGGGACAATGAAAATCCTCCCGTGCCAAACCAGAAAAATAACTGGCCTTCCTTGCTCTCTTATTTTTCGGTAGCTATCTACTCCCAGAACTTTCATTCTGGTTGATTTGGCCCATAGCCATAATACCAATTTGCTCAAAACTCCAACCGTTCTCCAACGAAGCTCACTGAAAAAAGACATCGGCATAAATAATATAAAAAACTCAGTTAACAGTAAACAACAAAACCCAAAATGCAGGGGAAAATGGGGCCACCAAAAATGGGGCCAGGCCCCATTTTTGTAATAAAGAGGACATTCTCAACTTAAGGACAAAACAACAGAAAACGGGGCCTGGCCCCATTTTTTGGCCACATTTTTCTGTTTCTCAACCTATTATTTTTTCCTGTAGTTTTCAATGACAATGCCTGCAGCAAATCCGGCAAGACTTAGACCAACGCCATACGGAATGGAATAGGGCCAAGAAGGCCAACTCAAGGAAAGAAGTTTTACTTCACATAAAAACCTGAGCAAAGAATATCCTCCACCCAGAAGCAGACTTAAAAAACCAGCCATGGGCAATTTTTTCTTCAAAAAAATCATGGCAACACCTGGGATAAAAAGGCCTTCGGCCATAATTTCTGAAGCAAGGCCCAGAGTTTTCAGAATGCTTTGAAACCTGGTCGCCACAAGAAATGCCAATCCTCCTACAAGCAAAGTCGAGAGACGACTCACTAAAACAATTCTTTTTTCTCTGCTTGAAGAGAAAATTTGCTGGTAGACATCCCTCGTTAAAGAAAGAGCTCCGGTGTTGATTGCCGTATCCATAGTGGACATGACTGCAGCCACGATAGCAACAAACAAAACACCTCCCAGGAAAATCCCAGTCCTAGAGGAAATAATTTCAGAAAAGAGAGGCCCCTCAAGCTCCAGGGAAAAGAATAAAGGAAAAGAGAGGATGCCTATTAAGACAACGATTCCGTAGAGAAGAAAAAAAGTCCCGGATGCAGCGAACAGCCCAAGCCGTGCACTCCTTTCTGTTCGAGCTGCCTGAATCCTCTGCCAGGCAATAGGAGAGATTGTCCATGCCAGGGTAAAAGAGAGAACGATTAGAAAGTTCTTTTTAAAATTTAAGAAAAAATTGAAATAATTATCTTTACCAAGTTCCGAAGCACACAAGGAAACCTCGCGTAAGGAGGAAGCATCTGACAGAAAAAAGAAAAGACCGAAGATTCCTGTTACAAGGAGAAAAAACTGAAGAGCGTCTGTGATTGCGACGGAAAAAAAGCCTCCAAAGACAGAGTAAACGAGGACCACGATTGTTCCCAGTGCCAGACTCATGAAATAAGAAGTGCCAAGAAACATCTTCAAAAAATGCCCGATAGCTACCATTTGGGAAGCAGCCAATACTGCCATGTACCAGATAATCAATATGGCAGCCAGATGACGAACAGCACGACCATAGCGCAACTCTACAAGGTCCGGCAAGCTTACTATAGGAAGGCGCCGAATGGGCCGGGCCAAAAAAAAGGCAAGGATAAGAACGGTAAGCACTGCCGGTGCCCCCATGATCCAAAATGAACTTACCCCTGTCTCAAGGGCTTCATCAGCAGAGACCAGGGTTGATGTCGCCCCGAACCAAGAAGCAGCAAGAGATAAATAGACTAAAAAAGCTGGAAGACGTCGCGAGGCAAGAAAAAAATCCTCCAGATTCTTCATCCTCTTTGAAAAAATGAAACTTAGGAGGAGAAGAAGAAAGAAATAAGTAAGGAGAAAAATGAAAAATTCTAGCTTCACGCAGCAACTT
The DNA here is from genome assembly GCA_011773465.1 of Candidatus Aminicenantota bacterium. Classification (GTDB taxonomy): domain Bacteria; phylum Acidobacteriota; class Aminicenantia; order Aminicenantales; family Aminicenantaceae; genus SOIV01. Next base: position 9,667 of record WVXO01000072.1, read on the forward strand.
ATAACAAAAAAATCTATATCTTGGCAATGGGATCAGACTTTTAAAATAATTCAAGTTTTGCAAGTCTGACCCCATTTTATATAATAGATGCAATGAAACACTTCATTGGTTTGCTCTTGCTCTCCTGGCTTAGCACTTTTCCCACTGTTGAAGATATCGCACTTAATGTAGAGAGGAAACTTCGCTCAATCCAATCTCTCCAATCTAATTTTAATCAAATCTTTTACTCCTCCTCTGTTTCTACCCCTCTAAGAGAAAAGGGGAAATTTTATTTCAAAAAACCAGACTTAATGAAATGGGAGTACAAAGATCCTGAAGAGAAGATTTTCCTCTATAAGGAAGGAGTCTTCTTGCAGTACTTTCCTGAGGATAAAGAACTCTACCGAAGTTACTCATCAAAAGACATGTATGACTCAGAAATCCTCTCTCTTCTTTCTGGTAAGAGGCACTTGAATGACAACTATTTGATCGAGCCTAGCCCATTCCCGTCAGAAAATAAAAAGGCGCACCAGCTGAAATTAACTCCCAGAGAAGAAGGTGAATACACGTACATCCTTCTGGAAATAGACGAAAAAACATGGCTTATCCTAAGAGCCATTTTTTTTGATTGGGCCGGAAATAAAAATGAGTTTAGGTTTTCCCAGATAAAGACAGATGTTCGACTATCAAAAAACGTGTTTGAGTTGAAAATACCCCCAGATGTTGAAATTATCGAGGATGAATCAGACAAGAGAAATGAATACCTCTAAAAAATACTCCAAACCTAAACCATCTCTGTTCGCTTTCGTATAAACTTTTGAGGACAGGATGTCCTCCATGGATGAAGATAAAGAACTCGTCGAAAGAACAATCAAAGGAGAGAAAGAGGCTTTTGAAATGATTATCCAAAAGTATCAGCACCCCCTGCTGAACTACATCGGCCGCACGGTTGGGGAGCGTGAACTGGCTCTAGACTTTACCCAGGAAGTATTTATAAGGACATATTCTTCTCTCCATTCTTATAAGCCTCAGTATAAATTCAGTACCTGGCTTTTCAAAATCGCATCCAATTTTATCATTGATTACTGGCGAAAGAAAAAAATTGATGCCTTCTCCCTTGACCAGAAGGATCGAGATAATGACCTTCCTCCTCTTCAAGTTTCAGATGAAGAACCTTCCATCGTGAAAAAGCTTGAATTCTCCGAGCTCAAGGAAAGAATTGAGCAGGCTTTAGAGAAAATCCCAGCTCCCTTAAGAGAAGTTTTTGTCTGGAGGCATATCAACGAATTCAGCTATGAAGAAATGGCTGAAATAAAAGGCTTGCCTGTGGGAACGATCAAAAACAGAGTCTTTCAAGCCAGAGAATTAATTCGAAAGCACTTGGAGGAAAAAGCATGAAGTGCCTTAGCATTAACCAGATTTATCTTTATATAGAGAAAGAGCTCTCGCTTAGTGAAAATAAAAAAATCGAGGAGCACCTGGCTACCTGCCGAAAATGTAAAAAAGCTCTTGAAGAGAGAAGGCCATTGCTTCAGGCCTCAGAAAATCTCCCCCTCTGGAAGACGCCTCCCGATTTCACCCAGCAGGTCATGGCTAGAATTTTTCCGCTCAGAGTTCCCCTCTCTGCCTGGCTCACAGCCGCGTATGCTGGCCTCGGATCAACCACCTTAGCAATTTTTATCCTCTTTCTAGTTGCAGGTCAACATTTCTCAAGTCTTCTTACCAGCCTTAATCATAGCCTGTGGAATTTTGTAAGAAATCTTTCTCCCGTCTTTGTGAAGCTCGTTAAGGTAGCATCTCTTTTTATCAAAGCTCTTCAGCAATTCTTTGGATATATCATCAAGACTTTCACTTCTCTGACAACTATCATAAGTCCCCAGGTGCAGATAATCATTATCACCATCGCTATTATTTTAATCGCTTTCTCTATCTACGGAATAAAAAGAAAAATATTGATCGGAGAAAAAGCATGAAAAATAAAATTGTGTTTGTTTTCACCTTTCTTTTCCTTGTCTCAGCTTCTCTCCCTCTTCAAAGTCAGCAGAGCTTTACCTTGAAGAAAGACATCGTTGTCGCTGAAGGCGAAGTCCAAGATAATATCGTCACTTTTGGGGGAGCCGTCGATATCAAGGGAAGAGTCAAAGAAGGCGTTATTGCCTTCGGAGGCGAAATTATTATATCTGGCGAAGTAGAGGATGTAGTTTTAGGATTCGGCTCAACAATCACTCTGGAACCCACAGCTCGCGTCAGAGGAGATGTCGCCTCTATAGGAGGCACACTCATCAAAAAACCCGGATGCACTGTCGAAGGGGATACGGTTTATTTTAAGACTTCGGAAGACATCACAAAGCTATTTGAGGAAGGAGTACGAGGTTTCCTTTCTGTTTCTCTAATTCCCTTACTTTTGATTATTAAATTGATCTCTGTTTTTATCTGGTTTCTCCTTGCCTTATTGATAGCAGCTTTTTTCCCTCGTCAAATTTCCTTTGCCTCTGCTCAAATCAGAAAATCCTTCTGGCCAATTTTTGCCACAGGTCTTTTAAGCATTATTATTTTTTCTGGCCTAATCATTTTTTCAGCTTTACTTTCCCTAGTCTTGATAGGAATTCCTATCCTTCTTGCTCTCGTTATAATAGGCTTTATTATTAAAATCTTTGGTCGAGTTATCCTTTTCTATTTCTTTGGAGAAAGCCTTATCAACGCTTTCGGGAAAAGCAAAATCTCTCCGCTTCTGGCTGTCGTTCTGGGTTTGATTCTTGTGAGTCTCATATCCTTTATCCCTGTTATAGGCGTTCTCTTCACCTTCGTTATGAGCATAATCGGTTGGGGAGTCGTTATAAGGACAAAATTCGGGACAACTGAGAATTGGTTTAAAAGAACCTAGGCATCCGCTTAATCTTATGTAGGTGTTTGATTCATCAAACACGCCTTATGAATTTATAACTCAAGAATTTCCTTTTCTTTGGAACGGGCAAGCTCGTCTATTTTCTTATTGTATTCATCGGTTACTTCCTGAAGCTTGTCATAACCCCAATATTTATCATCCTCAGTAATCTCTTTTTTCTCTTCTAGTTCTTCGATCTCTTCCTTGCTCTCTCTTCTCATGATACGAAGAGCGGTTTTCTCATCTTCCAACATTTTTTTTATGTGTGTGGCTATTTCCTTTCTTCTTTCTTCATCCAGAGGAGGAATCGGTATCTTGAGTATTTTGCCGTCATTAATCGGGTTTAGACCCAGATCAGCACTCCTGATTGCTTTATCAATAGCTTCCAACAAGGATGGATCATATGGCTGGACAGTGATCAAGGTAGGATCAGGAACTCCCAGGGTCGCCATCTGATTGATCGGTGTTAGGCTTCCATAGTAGTCAACTTTTATATCCTCAAAAAGACCAAGGTTCGCACGGCCCGTTCTTAATTTACTCAGATCTTTTCTAAAATGCTCCGTGGAAACTTTCATCTTTTTTTCTAGCTCTCTTAATATGTCTTTAACCATCCTTATTCCTCTCTAAAAGACTGAATAATGGGTAAGAAATCATTCTCAAGGCATAGTTCAATAAATCTTCGTGCCAACTTTCTGGCCTAAAACTACCTTTTTTATGTTTCCTCTCTTCTTAAGGTTGAAAATTATGATTGGCAGCTTATTGTCTTTACACAAGGAAATCGCTGTCGTATCCATAACCTTCAATCCCCTCTTTATGACATCAAGATACTTTATAGAACTAAACCTTCTGGAAGTCTTGTCCACCAAAGGATCGGCTGTATAAACACCGTCCACCTTTGTCGCCTTCAATATCACCTGAGCCTTGATCTCCAAAGCTCTTAACGCAGCCGCGGTATCAGTGGTGAAATATGGACTGCCGATACCTGCGCTGAAAATGACAATTCTTCCTTTATCAAGATGCCTTATTACCCTTCTTTTTATAAAAGGCTCAGCCACGGCTTTGATCTCAATAGCTGAAATGTGGCGGGTGAAAACGCCCTCTTTCTCCAGAGCATCCTGAAGAGCAATTCCGTTCATTATCGTAGCTAAAAGGCCCATATAATCAGCCGAGGCTCGGTCCATCCCTGCTTCTGTTCCACTCATACCGCGAAAAATATTCCCTCCGCCGATCATGATGGCAACCTGAACTCCCAAATCATGAATTTCTTTTATCTCTTGGGCGATAGATTTTGAAGTATCGAGGTCAATCCCGTAAGGAGCATCTCCTAAAAGAGATTCTCCAGAAAGCTTTAACAGAATTCTCTTATAGGCAGGCCTAATTTGAGGCATGATTTTATCTTATGGTTTACCCAGCTCAAACCGAGCAAACCTTTTTATACGGATGTTCTCGCCAAATTTGGCAATATGGGAAGTTATTAGCTCTTTGATCGAAATCTTATCATCCTTTATGTAGGGTTGATCCAATAAACAGACTTCCTCGTTGAATTTACCAATCTTGCCCTGGACGATTTTCTCTATAATCTCTGGAGGCTTTTTTGAATCCTTGAATTGCTCACGAACGATCTCTTTCTCTTCCTCTAAGACCTCTGGAGGAATATCCTCTGAAGATAAGTACTCGGGTGCTGAAGCGGCAATATGAATGGCAATATTTTTTACTAGTTCTTTAAATTCATCGTTACGGGATACGAAATCCGATTCACAGTTGACCTCCAGGAGAACCCCTATTTTCCCGTCAAGATGTATGTAGGAACCAACTATTCCTTCTGCTGTGTCTCGACTCATCTTACCCTTGGCGCGAGCGTATCCTTTTTTCCTTAAAATGACAATTGCCTTTTCTACGTTTCCCTTACTTTCCTTGAGTGCCTTTTTGCACTCCATCACTCCAATTCCTGTGCGCTGGCGGAGCTCTTTAACCATTTCCGCTGTTATATCCATCTCACTTTCCTTTCTTAAGCACTTTTTTCAGGCTCAGTATAATCCTCGTCTTTCTCTTCTTTATCAGAAGATTTAGAGGGAGAAGGAGTCTGCCCTTCTGAGGGAGTAGCCTGGCCTTCCTCTGGAGAGACCTCTTCTTCCTCTTGCGGGACTACCTCTTCTTCTTGAATAGCACCTTCTTCTTGAGGAGCTCCCTCTTTTTCTTCAGAAACCTCCTCCTCTTTTTTGGCTTCCAGGAGTTCTCTTTCCATTCTCTTCTTTTTGCCTTCAATTATGGCTTCAGATATTTTTGAGGTGAACAACTCGATGGCTCTTACTGCATCATCATTACCAGGGATAGGATGATCTATCTTCTCTGGGTCTCCATTCGTATCAACCACAGCTACAATCGGAATATTCAGCTTTTGGGCTTCATAAATTGCAATCTCCTCTTTGGTAGAATCTATCACGAACAAAGCCCCAGGGAGTTCTAACATATTCTTTATTCCACCCAGATTTTTAGAGAGTTTTCTGTAGACCTTTTCCAGTTTCGACTGTTCCTTTTTGGAGAACAATCCCCAACGCCCGTCCTCTTTCATCTCATCTAATTCAATCAATCTCTCCACGCTGCCTCTGATGACACTGAAGTTAGTCAACAATCCGCCCAGCCAACGTTGATTGACATAACTGGATTCGCACTTTAAAGAAAGCTCCCGGATTATATCTTGAGCCTGCTTCTTTGTTCCCACCATGAGCACTTCCTTTCCACTCTCGGCAACACTCTTTATAAACTGGAGGGCGTCCTTAAAAATTCTTATTGTCTTCTGTAGATCAATGATATAGATTCCATTCCTCTGGCCAAAAATATACTCTTTCATCTTGGGATTCCACCTTTTAGTTTGGTGGCCAAAATGGACGCCTGCTTCTAAAAGCTCTTTCATCGTTACTGATACCAATGGAAATTCTCCGCTTATCTCTTATGGTACTGTGGTGCTTTTCGGGCCCCCAACAATCCATATTTCTTTCTTTCTTTAATCCTGGCGTCCCTCGTCAATAAGCCTGCCCCCTTAAGATTGGGCTTTAACTCCTTGTTAAACTCGACCAAAGCCCTTGCGATTCCTAAGCGAATTGCTTCTGCTTGTCCGGTTAGCCCCCCTCCGTTGACACGGATGAAAATATCGAATTTATTTTCTGTTTCAGTCAGACGAAGAGGGTGTTTGATGGTGTGCTTTTGACTATCCATGTAAAAATATTCTGTGAATTGACGAGGTTTTTTATTCACATGTAAAGTGATATCACCTTTTCCTGGTCGAAGAAAAACCCTAGCAACGGATGTTTTTCTCTTTCCTGTTCCGTAATACTGAATTAAACTCAAGTTTCCTCCTAAAACCGGTGTTCTTGGGGCTTTTGAGCCTCATGAGGATGATGAGAACCTCTATAAACCTTAAGCTTCTTGTAGACAGCTCGGCCAAGCTTTCCCTTGGGAATCATCCCCCAGACTGCTTTTCGAACAACTTCTTCTGGCTTTTTCTCTAAGAGCTCCTTCAATGTCTTGGCTTTCAACCCCCCAGGGTAACCGGAATGAGAATAATACTTCTTCTGATCTAGCTTTCTCCCTGAGACATTTACTTTTTCCGCGTTGATAACAACCACAAAATCTCCGCAGTCAACAAAATGGGCAAACTCGGGCTTCCTCTTTCCTCGGAGCAAGACTGCTACTTCAGTGGCAAGCCTCCCGAGAGTTTTTCCTTCGGCGTTAATCACCCACCACTTCTTCTCAATCTCATCCTTTTTTGGGGTAAACGTTCTCATTTCATTAAACCTTAAATACAAGCTTTTAGTCTGGAGCGATGCTCTAAAATACTAAATCTTGGGGGAATTGTCAACCTTTACTGAGGCAAAATCAATAGCTTAACGGTGACATCCTTCCTAGCTTAAAAGGGACACAATGCTTAGCCCTAAGCTAAATATTGTGGTCTCAAACACCAAATCTATGAAAAATGTTAAAAATGGGGCCAGGCCCCATTTTTAAGGCCCCATTTATCGTCAGTTTTATCAATGAACCCAAATTTTGACTTTTTTTCTTTTTCTAGTATAAATTTTTATCAGCGCAATCCCGATTAAAAATCCACCTATATGAGCAAACCAGGCCACACCACCACCCAATCCCACATTAAGCACTTGAGCGATAAACCATATTCCAAGAATAAAAAAAGCAGGAACTGGCAGAATTCGAATGAAAAAAAACAGGAAGACAAAGGTCAAGACCCTTGCTCTAGGATAGAGGATCAAATAAGCTCCAAGTACTCCCGCGATAGCTCCGCTTGCACCGATCATTGGGACCTGGGAGTTGGGATGGAAGATAATATGCGTTAGGCTTGCGCCCAATCCTGAGAGCAGATAGAAAAGGATGAATCGAAAGGGCCCGAGAAAGTCTTCAATGTTGTTACCGAATATCCAGAGATAGAGCATGTTGCCGAAAAGATGGAGAAAGCCCCCGTGAAGGAACATCGAGGCTATTAGAGATAAAGGCGGTAATAATCTGGATATGGGTTCCTGAGATTCAAAGGAAACAAAAGAGACTGTAGTAAAATGAGTAATTTCATAGGGAACAGCACCCATTTTAAAAACATAATATTGTAGTCCCTGCGGTGAAAAAAATTGGTAAAGAAAAATCAGGATATTGAGAGCTATAAAAAAAACAGTGATATACGGAAAGCGAGAAGTGGGATTCTCATCCTTAAGAGGGATAAACATTGCGTATAAAGCTTATTGGAGGTGAGTGAGGATACAAAATATGCCAAGACAAAAAGGACTATGCTTCTCTGGCTCTATCTTATCCCTCTCAATTCTCGTTCAAGCTTCTCTCTTTCTAACTCTTTCTTCCTAGCCTCGTCGAATCTCTGCACCCATATATCGGCTTCTTCAATATACCGGCTTTTTCTCTCGGGATAAACTACTGCATAAATATTTCTATAAACGATATTCATGTAAGAATATGTAAAAGAATAGGAGGGGTTTATTTCAATGGCTTTCTTTAAGGCACTTATAGCTTCCTCTCCGAGCTTTATTCTCTCTTCCCTCGATAGAATATTCTGAAGACGATGAGCCTTGTAAAAACGATTCACTCCTATAGCGTACCAAGGAATGTAATTATCAGGCTCCAGTTTTGTGCGATATACATGAAATTTATAGGCTTTGTCAAAATCAGGAGGTCGTAAATCTTCATAAAATTGGGCTGCGTAAGCATAGCCCTCAGGATTTTCAGGATCAAGTTCGATCCTTCGAAGATACATTTCTTCTGCCTTCTGAAAGGGTGTCATGCCTTCTTCTGCTCCTTCTGTTTCTCCGCCCGCCTGCTGGTCTGAGGATCCAGTAGCTCTTACTGGTACATATTTTTTATAGAATCCAGCTACAACATAATAGTTCTCCATGTTTGTCGGTTCCAATTCAAGTATTCTCAAGTACAGTTTTTCGGCCTCTTCAAAATTCCTCAACCTGTCATACATGTCGCCTAAGGAATAAATAACATCCTTGTCGTAAGGATCAATCTCGTAGGCCCTTCGTAAAGCTTCTAAAGCCTTATCAGCCCTCTCGTTATTCTCTGGAGTATCCACGGCAGGACCCCTATAAAGATTTTTGTAGCTTTCACCGAGATATTGATAGGCTTCAACCAAATTAGGATTATAGGCCAAGGCTATTTCATACTGTTCAATTGCATTGCGGTATTGAGACTCAGCAAAATATTTATTAGCCTGGGCAAAATAATAATTAGCTTGTAATTTCCCGATGAATTTGCCGCAGCCTGGAGAAGCAAAAACTATGGCTAAAACTAGAATAATTAGGGGGATCGTATTTAATAATCTTTGTCGCATAGTAACCTCCGTTCTCCTTTGGTCAATTCTATTGCCGCATATAAATTTATAATAGAATTGACCAATAAAGTCAAGAATAGCAAAAAACAGCCGGGGTCAGACTTGCAAAACTTGAGTTATTGCATGATAAAAAAAAGAGTTGTTTCTTTAAGAAGAAACAAATAATAACTCAAGTTTTGCAAGTCTGACCCCATTTTTATATTTTTATTTTCTCAGGAACAATCTTATGGGCGTCCCCCAGAAATCAAACTTTTCCTGCAGAAGACGTATGAAAAACCTCTCATAAGCAGGAGCAAGCGGAACTCTTGAATGAGTAAACAGGAAAAAAGTCGGAGGGAGAATTCCCTTTTGAATCATATACTTTATCTTTATTCTTCTCTTGTTTTTTGAAAGAGGAGGATGATTTTCGTTTATCCACGATAAAAAATTATTCAATCGAGATGTCTCTATTTTTTTATAGCCGTTAGCATAGACCTGTTCAGCGATATCGAGAATTTTTATGACTCTCTTCCCAGATAAAGCGGAGATAAAGAGCAGAGGAGCATAATTAACAAAATCCAGTTTTTCATAAACCTTCTGTTTAAAATTTTTTGAAGTGTTAGTATTTTTCTGGATTAAGTCCCATTTGTTTAAAGCGATCAACAGGGGCTTTCCGGATTCATGAGATAAATGAGCGATTGCCGAATCTTGACGAGTGGGGAATTCCTGTGCATCCATGATCAAACAAATAACATCTGCCCTGGTAATATCTTTCTTCGCCTTTATGATGCTGGCTTTTTCTCTTTTATCTCGGGTACGGCTCAATTTCCGAATCCCTGCTGTATCAACCAGGCAAAAAGCCTTCTTATTCCTTAATATCAGAGTGTCAATACTATCCCTGGTTGTTCCGGGTATTTCACTTACGATTAATCTCTCTTCCCCGCAGAGGCGATTCACTATGGATGATTTTCCAACATTGATGCGTCCGACTATGGCTATTTTAAGAGCCTTTGTTTCCTCCTTATCAGGCGCGAGAGCAGGGACAGCAGTGATTAGAGACGACTCGAGATGCTCCAAATTCCTTTTGTGCTCAGCTGAGACGGCCAATAAATTCTCTTCACCCAATCTATAATAATCACCGAGCTTTGCTTCCTCAGAAGAAGAGTCTATCTTATTTACAACCACAAAAATTGGCTTATTCAATTTTTTCAAAGAAAAATAGAGTTCCTCTTCAGCCGGCAAAAGATCCCTTTTCCCGTCCAGAACAAAGAGAAGAATGTCTGAGTTCTCCGCTGCTTCCCTTGCCTTTTTTTTGATTTTGGAGGAAAGGGGATCCTCCTGGAAATCGAAAAATCCACCTGTATCAACCAGGACAAACTCTTTGCCCTTTAAGCTGCAAGGGGAAGAGACTTGATCTCGAGTCATGCCGGGGAGAGAATGGACCAGCGACCTTTTCTCTTTTAAAAGACGGTTGAATAAGGTAGATTTCCCCACATTAGGGAAGCCAACAATAGCAACTTTGGCTAATTTTTTCATATGGAAAGCACTCTCTTTTAAGGATTCAAATGAGGCGAAGCTAATTGGCGATTAAATCATACAGAGGCAGAAAGGGCCGGCTCAAGTTTATGTGGCCTCCCAGAGTTTCCCTTTCCTGGCCTTCGATCAAAATGAAGACCTTTTTAATAGCTTCAAAATTATAGGCAAGCGAGTTCACTACCGAAAAAATTGTTGAAATTTCAGCCGATGAGCCGGAGAGATGTTTCTCCACAATCTCTTCGGAAAAATCCACATAGGCTACTCCATCTCTTGTCAAAAATAACTCTCTTAGTTTCGTCTCAGGAGGAAAAGGTGAGATGTAGCCTTTCTTGGAGCCTTTTATTAGCTCCTCGACGGCCTGCTTGGCCTGGCGAACGATGGATGAACTGGCGGTGATTTCTCTTTCTTCAGGATGCAGTAATGTATCTGCTTCTGAGAGGAAAAAAAGAACAATCTTTCTTGTTTGAACAGGTCCTGGGGGTGATGGCTCAAGCACAGGAAGTGGGGCTTCTCCAGGCGGCTTTATCTTTTCCATAACGCCGCTTCTAAAAAAAATCACAACGACGATGGCCAAGATCGTTAAAAGGACTGCAAGAAGCGCTATTCTTTTCGCGTCCATGTCTTCACTTCATTTTTGAGAATAAAGCTCGATATAATTCACCAAACCTCGATAGATTGCTTGGGCGACATTAACTTGAAATCCTTCCCTTGTTAAGCTTCTTTCTTCCCTAGGATTGGAGATGAAAGCTACTTCTACCAATACAGCAGGACATGCCACTCCTGCCAAGACTGTAAAAGGAGCCTGCTTGATTCCTCTGTTTGAAGTTCTAAGGAGTGAATTCAGCTCTTTCTGGATGCTTTCGGCGAGCAGGCTGCTCTGCTTGAGGTAGGCTGACTGAGCCATATCCCATAAAATCATCTGTATTTCATCTTCACTTTCTCTAGTAATTCCTTCTTCGAATTCAGTAGGATTATTTTCCATGAAAGCCAATCTTCTTGCCTCCTCATCAGTGGCATCCCTACTGAGGAAATACGTTTCTGACCCGCGAGCATCTTTCCGAAATGAACTGTTAGTATGAATACTGATAAAAAAATCTGCCTTATTGTTGTTAGCTAAAGCAGCTCTATTCTCAAGGGAAACATCCAAATCTTTATCTCTTGTGAGGACAACTCGAGAAGGGAAATTCCGCTCAATAACGGCTCTTAGTTTGAGAGCGATTTCAAGAGCGACATTTTTCTCTAACGTGCCAAATCTACCTTTGGCTCCAGGCTCCAAGCCGCCGTGCCCAGGGTCGATAACGATAGTTTTCATTCCTTGGAGAGAGGATGAACGTGTTCTTATCCTCGAGGATGGTGAGGCTGTTGATGGCTGAGGGACTTTTTCTCTTAATGCTTCTTTTTCCCTTAAACTATCCCGTGCCTCGCTCTCTTCTTTAGCAATCTGGGTGAAATCAATAACCAATTTCGGTGGATCGCTGAGAGTAAAATAATCATAGCTAAAGTTTCTAATCTTGGTCCTGATGGCCAGAATATAAAAATCTTTTCCCTTTGACCAGCCAAAAGACTTGATCATACGACTTTCAAAGGCTTCCCTCTGAATCCGAAAAGGCACGTCTGTTCTTATATTAACCATTAATAAGGATGAGCTTTTTTCGATATCAAAAGACAACTGAAAGGATGAATCGATGATGACCCGGCTGAGAGTGGGATAATCCTTGACAGATAACTTTATGAAAGGTTGAGTTTGAGAAACGAAAACACCAGTAAGAAGAAAAAAGAGAACAATTCCTGCCAATAATGCACTTCGCTTCTTTCGGTGAGCCAATTTTTTGTTCAAGTATTATCTTTTCAGAAGATTTAATTTGGAGGCGGCGGGAATCGAACCCGCGTCCGAAGACATTCAGCAGATAGCTTCTACATGCTTATCCTCTTCTGCAATCTCGTTCTGAAGTGTCCGAAGAGGAGGAACACAACGGAACCAGACCCGATCGAGCTTCACTTGCCAGGCTCAGGACTAACCTGGATTGCTATCCTGCTAGTCGACGCTTCTCAAGCACCGCAGGAAAGAACAAGAGAAACGGCATGCCTACTGTTTAGGCAGCAACAGGCAGAGATTCTGCACTTAGTTTTTTCCACCTTTTTACGAGGTGGGTGGAATCTCGACATGCAACATCTGCCTCATTATCTCCGTCGAAACCAATTCGCCCCCGTCTCTCAGGTTTAAATTATAATTTAGATAAAAAAGCTTTGTCAATGGTCAATGGGGATAAAAAGCGGCAGGGCCGACGAGACTTGAACTAGCGACAATCCACCTACAATATAAAATACACTATGGCTAAAACTAAGGCCATGTTGACGGATATGATACAGGGGTAAAATAAAGGGCCAACTTTTCCGGTTTCTTCTAAGGTCATCTTTTTATACTGGTGAATATATTTGATAATTAGCAGCCTGAGCCAAAAGAAGTTAATTTTGACACCCCGCTTAGAGAGTTGATGGACAATCATCATGGAGAAGATTACATATAAACACACACAAGCGATGGCACATATCAAAACTATGTTTGCCATTTTTTCACCTCTCTATATTAAAATACTCCTTTGTAGAGAATAAAATTCAAAAGGAATTGCTGAAATTTTGCGGCAAAATACGAATATTTTTGAAACACTGCTCGTCGTGAACCTTGAAGATTCAGTCTCATCCTTAGTACTCAAATACATCTATAGCTGAAGTGACCTGCCCCCCTAATCTTAGTCCAGGTGCTATGTTAGAATTTAACCTGGAGGAAAGGAGA
>WVXO01000073.1 GCA_011773465.1 Candidatus Aminicenantota bacterium
CTGGAGATAGACGAGGACGCGCCCTCGGACTTGGAAGCGGTCCTGGTTCCAGTAGGAGGAGGAGGACTGATCTCAGGCATAGCCCTGGGCTTGAAATACACCCGGCCCCAGGTAGAGGTTATTGGCGTGGAGTCCTATGCAGCCCCTACTCTCACCGAGGCGCTGAAGGCCAAGAAACCCGTGCCGATTATGCCACTGCCCACCTGTGCCGACAGCCTGTCCCCTCGCTATACCGGCGACATCTCATTTGAGGTGGCTACCGATCGAATCGGGCAAGTGATTCTCCTTACCGAGGAGGAGCTGATCGAGGGAGTCCGTTACTGCCTGGAAGAACTTCACCTGGTTGTGGAGCCTGCGGGGGGAGCAGGGATATCCGCTCTCTTGGCCGGTAAGGTAGAGATAAAGAGCGGACCAGTCTGCGTTGTGGTAAGCGGATCGAACTTGGATAAGAAGTATTTCAAGGAAGCATTAGGACTGTAGTGGAAAGGCCAGAAGATTAAAAACTCTTTTGAATCAAATGAGATATCTAGCAATTAAATTATGCGACGTTCTTAAAAGAGATGGATCAGGTCTCAATACTCGAGATTAGGGCGAGATGGCGTTTGTTAAATCTTGAATCTGGAGAGATGATCGCTGTTTCGTTTCAGCTAAATTTGGACTGACCTGCTCTCCATTAATGTACTACCTGTAAAGTGAAATTTGTAGCCTCCGGAGCCGGTGGTCTATACTCCAATATATAAATTCTTCTAAGTCACTCAAGTTTAAAGCATTATTATGTTCCGAGTCCCATGAACTCACTCGAAGCTTTTGTGATAATTATCTTATTCCATTTACAGCATTTGCTGCCTATGCACCCAGCAAGTTCATTGTCCTGGTAGACCTGAATAACCTCACATCTATTTTCACAGTCAGAACAAGAAAAATAACGCACATCATAGTCTGCACTGAGAATAGCATCAAAACCCTTAAATTTTGTCTTCTCTGGCACTTCTTCCATAGCCATCATTGCAATCCCTATGGCCCCCATGAGTGCACATTGTTCAGGGACAATAACTGGATAACTCAGTTCTTCCTCAAGTGCCCGAACTAAGGCCTCATTTTGTGCTGTTGCTCCTTGAAAAACATAGGGAGGCTCTAATTGGTTCCCCTTGCAAATCGTCAGATAATTTCTTATTAATGCTCTGCATACTCCCATCAGGATATCACTTTTATTGACTCCTGAGTTTAGTTTATTTACAACAGCGGACTGACAAAAAATTCCGCATTTTCCTGGCATTTCTAACTGATTCTTACTCTGAAACGCCAGCTCACCAACGTCTTCAATGGCTATGCCCATCCTGCTTGCAATTGCTTCTATCATTGCTCCCGTTCCACCAGCACAAATATTGTTCATATTGAAATTGACTAAAATTCCATCTTCTACAATCATTAATTTGCAATCCTCGCCACCAATCTCAAAAATAGTTCTCACATCAGGGTAAAACTCTAAAGCGGCTACAGAATGGGCCAGGACTTCTGTCTTAACTATGTCTCCGCCAACTAACACATTTGTGAAATTTCTCCCGCTGCCAGTAATGCCACAAGCAGCTATTTCCATTCTCTTTTCTAATGTGCTAAGACACTCAATGACGCTTTCTATAATTCCTTTATTTTTCATGTAAACAAAATCAATTATATTACTCTCCTTATCTAATAGCACACACTTCACAGATGTGCTTCCCACGTCAATTCCTAAATATGCATTTCTCATTTTTTTCTCCTTTTTATCATTTCTGCAAATGTTTCGATCCTTGTATCAAAATTAGTTTCGCTGTTTGTTTCGTCTATCATAAGGCGCAAAAGCGGCAAATTGTAATCAGCACAAATCTTGTCTAATATGGGTACTATGGTGGTTTCAGGCATACAGGTTAAGGGCAGAAGATGTATGATTCCATCCAATCCTTTTTCACATAAAAGCAGTGCATTATACAAATTTTCAAATCCATGTCCTCCCAGAGGTCCGTTAAGATATCTTGATGCCTTTTTTTTGTAAGTTCTTTTTTCTAAAAGACTTGTCCTGGTGCTTGCTTTTATAAAGTCAGATAAACGTACTGTATTGCAGACATTAACGCCAAATTTTTTGAGTTTTTTTTCTATGTTTAAATTAACAGTTGGTTCTAAGCATGTATATATCTCTCCAACAATTCCGATATTTACTCCTTCCTTAATCGTGTAGAGAGAGGAATCTTCAATTTCGTTTAACTTCTTCCAGCTCTGGCTTAATTTCCGAACAATAGTAAAGTATGAAAGTTCTGGATTAAACTTTTTTATCAGCTTAATAAGATTCTTGAGACAGAGAGGATACATCTTAATATCATATCCAATGTTTTTTAATATGAGTTCATGAAGAATCCAATAATGTCTGAGCCTGCACTTTCCTCTTGAATCGTACATAATCAAGCTGTTTGCGCCTTGTTCTATTTCTTCAATAAAATTTCCTAAAGTCACCTTGAAAGGATAGCACATCATATCCGCAGAGTGTTTTACTCCGAGTTTTATAGTTCTCTCTGTTATGGGCGGCGGCGATAGGACGCTTAATCCAAAACTCTTGAACGTTTGTATAAAAATGTCTGTATATTTTCCTATTCTTGGAAAAGAAAAAATGCGTTCCATTTTCTCCACCTTTTTACGGTAAATTTGATTTATATAAATTTAAATAAGTCAATAATTCATTTATGTATTTTTTTCTATATAAAAAAGCTGTAGCTTTAGAGGATTTGGGTTCCAGTTGGTTCTTTATTTGCTTTTCCCATTTGATTCTAGAAACAACTAATTCCTTGTAGCCGCTTTCTTTTTCACGAAGAAAGTAAAGAAGATTCTTTTTAACCACTGCATATTTACATTCCCTGCTAAAATATATGTTCAAGCTAATTCTTTCAATAAACGCACCATCTTGGTTAAATACATCATGAATGGATTCACCAATGTTTTCACCTTTTTCCCAAGATCTCACATAGAGCCTTTCTTTTTCATCTATGAAAAATGCAGAAAAGGGAGGCCAGTGTGCGGGAGCCTCAACTGTTTTGCTTGGACGGCGCGATTGCCTCCGAAGCATTTCATAGGCTTCCTTAATTCCTTCTTTAATCTCGTCAGGGATTTCTACAGATTCGTATTCTTTTTTTATCTTCCTTCGTAAATTTCCTTCCAAATCATACACCCAGATCTCGTAGCCTCTCTCGTCATTTCCAACATAAATATTCCTATTTGATGCCATCCAATAGCTTGCCGATGCCCTGTTGGGGATTATCACCTTTTCAAGCTCTTTCGTTTCTCCAAATTCAGCGTTATAAAGAAATAGCGCAATTCTGAAGTAATACAAAGACTCGCGTGCTCCGGTCCTCTTCGAGACTAAAAATTTACCTGTTTTCAAAGGAATTATTCTGGAAATATCAGGCTTGAGAGGAATCTCATCCACAAGGCTTCCATCTTTTTCATAACTAATTAGTCTATGTCTCGATGAAGCAATAGTCTGAATTAAATCCTGATTATTAACGTAGAGATTTCTGGCATATCGAAGTTCACCCGGCCCCTGTCCTTTTCGACCGAATGAGGTAATGAAATTTCCCTTCCCATCAAATTTAAAGATACAATTATCTGAACCTTTATAACTTGATAAATAAATATTCCCTTCAGAATCGACATCAAATCCCCTGATATCTGAAATTTCATACTCTGTAATGTCATCTTTTTCAAAATCTATTACAAATTTTTCTTCAATATCAAACGTCGAAGGTTCTCCTTTTATTTTGTAAGGCTCAAGATGATTCAACATAACTTCCACTCCATCTTCTATTATCTTTTCTACTTTTTCCTGTTTAGGGACACAGGAAACAGATATCATGAAGGCTGAAAATATTAGAGTGATTGAGACAATCTTAGTTTTGCTTTTCATATTCCCACCGTTATAAAAATTCTAACTTCATCAGCGTCTTTTTTCAATCCAGGGAAGCCAAAACTTAAGGGTATTTGGCTGCCGTCCTTCATCCTATTAGTGTTTTAGATCCTATCCTGTTACCGGTTGAGGTTCGATGTTTAGAAAATCCCTAAGTTTATCAGTGTGTTTGACTCGCATGCTCTCTTGAGGAGAGCTCTAAACTTGTACTGCCAGCCGTGCCAGCTTTTTCCCTGTAAAACCTTAGTTTTCTTTAAGCCTGAGTTAATCTAACTGAGCTTTTTTAACACAATTTGTCCACGCCGTGTCCACGCGGATTTAGACCAAGTCTATTTATTTGATTCAAGGGACCTAAGATTCCTCAAGGTTTTACATACGTGTCGGCTTGACTCTAGCTCTAAGCATGCCTTTTGTATCGAACTTCTATCGAATGAATAATCGCCATTTATTGACAACACCAGATTTTGTTTGATATTTTCTGTCTGATATATCAGAGGGAAGAAAATGGATAAAAGTGGAAAGGACTTGCAGGGGGAACAAAAAAAATTTCTATAGATCTGGCCTAAGAAATGATTTAGGATCTTTATGCTTACTTTACCGTTTATTCTAGTTTGAAAGTCCAAAGGGAGATAAACCATGAAAAGGACTTTTTCCTTATTGATCGTTTCATTATTTCTCAGCGCTACTTATTCTTCCGATGACATCGCAATAAAGGGAGGCACGATCATTGATGTTGCTGATTGGGGCAAATCGGCAAATGATATCAAGAACGCTATCGTATTAATCAAAAGAGGTAGAATTGCTGAAGTGGGAGAAACGGACGCTATCACCATTGCTAAAGGAAAAAAAATCATTGATGCCTCGGGAAAATTCATCGTTCCAGGTCTTTTCGATGGCTTTGCTGCAGCTACAACAGGCTTCGCCGACACATTCGGTTGGAACGAGCTGGGAGAGGTGAAACCTGGACGAAAAGCTGACATCTTGGTGCTAAATAAGAACCCTCTCGAGAATATAGAAAATCTAAAGGATATATCCTTACTTATTCTCAACGGTGATACGATTGATAGAGAGGCTTTGCTGAAGAAATAGCGATCCTTTAAAATAATAATTTTGTACGACATTCCAGACCTTTTTACTAAATTTTTTTCGTATTTATCATTTATTTTTTTTACATCATGCTTCAGCTTTTCCTATATTATTCCTTAATTTCCTTTAAGCACCATTAGCCGTAATTGGGAGTATTTTGGGCAAAATCTGTTGTATATCAGTTACACGGGACAAGTCTATTTATTTTTGATTGACTTTAATCATTGCCGGTACTATAATTTTTTTTGCGGGAAAAAGAATAAACTCTTGTCAAAAAGGGGGTGATAAATTGTAGAAGATATTTCAATCTATTGAAAACTATCAGCAATGTACTTTTAGGGGAAAAAAATGAGAAGACTCATAGGAATCTTTATTATATTTTTGTTAATTTTTATCTCTGTCAAAGGAACTTACGCTCAGCCCATTCAAGATAAAAAATTTGAATTTTCAACTTCAGCTTCCATGTGGAATATTAAGTTCGAGTGGAATGATGAAGCAACAACAATATTCAACATGCCTCTTAGGATTGGCTTCTTTGCTTATAAAGGAATAGAAATTGAACCAGAAGTATTATTAACAATACCAGAAGATGGTGATGGCACTGGCATTCATGTTCTGGCTAATGTTTCCTATAATCTCAAAGCTTCAAAGAAAACAATTGTTTTTTTTCTTGGAGGCTATGGTTTTGGCAACGCATCTCCAATTTATACAGTTGCATGGGATGAGGATGAGAGCATTACTGCTTGGAATTTTGGAGCAGGGATAAAATACCTTGTTAACAGCTCAGCTGCAATTCGACTTGAATATCGATACACTCGTTACTCTGACGAACAGGGCGAACATTTCCGCACAGATAATAATTTCTACTTAGGTGTGTCTATTTTCTTTTAAGCTCTAGCATATAAAATATCGCTTAAACCAATGAGTTGCTTTTTTGTTGTCGAAGTCTATTCTTTATGAAAAAATTTCTGGGGAATGATGGATAAAAGCAAAAAATTCCATAATCCTGGAAAGAAATCCATAGCTTTTTGTATGATCCTCCTCTCGTTCCCAATGCACTTCAGAGCTTAAAAAAAGGAAGATTTTGATGAAAAATTGATATAATATAATTTGCTTAAAAACAATTCTCCATCCACTGTGAAATGAATAATTACGCAATCGAGGTCAAGAATTTAACCAAAGTATTTAACGGATTTACTGCAGTTGACCAAATCTCGTTCACAGTAAAAACAGGAGAGCTTTTTGGGCTTCTCGGACCAAACGGCGCTGGCAAGACTACGACAATAAACATGCTTTCCACCCTGCTCAAGGCAACTTCAGGATACGGAGAAGTCTCTGGGCATGATATCTCCAGGAATAAGGACAATATTAGGCGCTCCATCGGAGTTGTTTTTCAGGAGCCTGCCCTAGATATAAAACTCACAGGAAAAGAAAACCTGGAATTTCATGCGATGATGTACGGAATAGAGAAAGAAGAGAGAAAAAAAAGAATTAAGGAAGTCCTCGAGCTCGTTGAGCTGACTGAGAAAGAGAAAGTGTTGGTTGAAAAATATTCTGGGGGCATGAAAAGAAGATTGGAGATTGCGAGGGGACTTATCCACGAGCCTAATGTTCTGTTTCTTGATGAGCCTACCCTCGGCCTTGATGCACAGACGAGACGTCACATATGGGATTATATTAAAGGATTGAACAAAGAAGGTGGGGTCACAATTATTCTAACCACTCATTACATGGAAGAAGCGGACTTCCTTTGTGATAGAATTGCCATCATGGATAGAGGGAAGTTTGTTGCTATGGATACACCAGGCCGGTTGAAGGATATACTTGGTGGAGATGTTGTCTCCCTGGAAATTGAAGGAGGTGCGGATGCTCTCGTTAACAGAATAAGCAGTTTGGATTGGATAAAGAATATAGCAAAGCACGATGAAAATTTGAGTCTGACGATGGAAAAGGGAGAAAGAAGAATTCCAGAATTGATTAATGTTGCCAGAGAAAACGGAGTAAATGTTACCTGTGTCCATTTGCGCAAGCCAAGCCTCGAAGATGTCTTTCTCCACTTTACTGGAAGGACCATTAGAGAAGAAGAGGCCAGCCAGGCCGAACGAAATAGAGAGATACTAAGAAGAAGATTTGGAAGGAGAAGATAATCAGTCATTTTCAAGCGGCAAAAAGCAGAGAACGGAAATTCCGAAAAGTAGTTGCTGTGATGCCTGCCTATAATGCTGAACTTACTCTGGAGAAAACATTTCGTGACTTTCCGAAAGGAAGCGTGGATGAAGTTATAGTTACAGATGATTGTAGCTCTGACCGAACTGTTGAAATTGCTAAGAGCTTAAGAGTCACAGTCCTCTGCCACTGGGAAAATAAAAGTTACGGCGCCAATCAGAAAACTTGCTATGAAGCGGCACTGGACAAGGAAGCGGATGCAGTTGTTATGATTCATCCAGATTACCAATACGACAGGCGGGTGATACCTTATGCTTTGGGATTTCTTTCTTTGGGAGTTTGTGATGTTATTATCGGCTCAAGAATCAGAACGCGTCGCGAAGCTCTTGAGAGCGGAATGCCATTCTATAAATACATAAGCAACCGCTTTCTGACCATAATAGAAAATATCATTTTGGGTCAGAATCTCGGGGATTTTCACTCCGGGTTTAGAGCCTATAGGAGGAAGGTTTTAGAAACTATTCCCTATAAAAAAAATTCAAATGATTTTGTGTTTGACACAGAATTTCTTGCTCAGGCTGTTTTCTTTGGCTTTAAGATTGGCGATATTCCCATTCCCTGCCGCTATTTTGAAGAAGCATCATCGATTAATTTTTTAAGAAGCACAAAGTACGGGCTCCAGACCCTCTCGGTTATGGCCAAGTATATAATTCAAAAAACTGGCCTTGTCAATTTTAAAATTTTCTCATGATTTTCTTGAAATTTAATAAGTTTCTTAATCGGTCGTAAACTTCTGCTGCGATTTTGATTGTGAGTTGCTCTACGAAGAGAGTTGCCGCCTGAATGACATAAAAATAAGAAAGGTTGTTATGCTCTCAAGAAGGAAGTCTTTATAGATAAGAAAATGAGAGAAATACTAAAAGCGATACGCGACTACACTGTTAAAAATAAAAAGATAACCGCAACGATCTTGTTGGCTGTATGCGGAATGATGCTAGCTTATTATATTGTTAAAGTAGCAACGAATTCTTCCTTTCAGTGGGACTTTAAAATGTATCATAGTGCTGTAAAAGTTTTTTTTGATGGAGGAAATTATTATGACGGTGAGCTCATAAAGGAAAAAGGTGGCAGACCCCCTTATCCGTATTCTCCTTATGGGATCTATTTTTTGCTTTTTTTAGGAATTCTGCCATCTCAGAACGCAGCCTTTTTATGGTTAGGTTTAAAATTGGGAATTTTGATAGTTTTATTTTGGATATGGAAAAAAATTTTTTATGATTATTTCGATGAACGATATAGCTGGATTTTATTTTGTTTATTCCTAGTCTGGTCATTACGTGCTTTTAATAGAGCTATTTATATGGATTTTAGAGCTGGCAATATTTCTATTATAGAGGAATTTTTAATATGGAGCGGGATGCTGTTTTTACTGTATGGAGGAAGATATTTATTATTTGGATTATGTTTGCTTGTTGCATCATTTTTTAAACTGCTTCCTATTGTCTTAATTGGTTTTGTTCTTATAGTGGGAACCGGGAAAATAAAAGACAGGATAAAGCAATTAGCAATTATATGCCTAATTGGTTTAGTTATATGGGGGGCAGGTTTATTAATAATGCCTTTTGAGTTTGGAGAATGGTTTAATTTTTTGAGATCAGCCTCTTTTATGCCCCGGGAGAGCGGGATAATTAACCCTGCGATTTTGCCGTTTATAAGGCAAATTATCGGAAATGGCGGAAAAGTCTTGGAGCTGATTCTTTATTTTTTATGGATTTTTATAGTTTTTTTCATTTCCTATTTTGTTTCAAGAAACATATTAAAAAAAGATTTTTCTCTATTGCAAAAAAAGAAATATCTATTTTTCCTCTGGTGTTTTGTTTATCCAATCATTTTGCCGCGATTTAAGGATTATACTTTTATCTTCTTATTACCGGTTTTTTATTATTCCCTTACTGAAATAATCAGGAAAGATAAAAAACGGGCTTTAAAAGTTATAGCAGTGTTCTTGCTTACTTTTTCTTTTGTTGTTTTGGGAAGAGGAGCAGAAAGTACTATTGTTCTTGAATACTGGCCTCTGTTGGTAACAATAACTGCTTGGATCATATTTTCTGTTTTTATGATGAAGAATTCACTACGGCTTGCAGGTAGAGAGAGATGATCAATACAACCGCTGTTTATGTTTTGTGGATCAGGGAGATGAAGCGGTTTTGGAGGGCAAAGTCTCGAATCGTCGGAGCCTTAGCCATGCCGTTATTTTTTCTGGCGTTTCTTGGGTTGGGATTTAGAAGAATGTCTATTCCAGGATTGGCGGGAGAAGTGGATTATATCCGGTTTTTGGTCCCCGGGATAATTGGGATGAGCATTCTTTTCTCGTCCACCTTTGGGGGATTATCGGTTTTATGGGACAGAGAGTTTGGATTTCTTAAAGAAATCATGGTGGCTCCTGTGAGTCGAGTATCTATCGTCTTAGGAAGGATTGCAGGAGGGGCAACGACTGCGTTGATTCAAGCAGTTCTTATCCTTGGTATCTCTCATATCATGGGATTTAAGATTATCAATCTCTCATCGATTTTCCTGGCGATTGTTTTCATGATCCTGATTGCGATTACATTTCTAGGCCTGGGATTGATATTCGCTTCAAAGATGAGAGACATGCAGGGATTTAGCATTGTGATGAATTTTGTGATATTCCCTCTTTTCTTTTTATCCGGAGCCCTTTATCCTCTTGAAAATTTTCCTTCCTGGTTAAGACTTGTCTCGAAGATAGATCCGCTCACCTACGGCGTTGATGGTTTAAGAGCGGCATTGATCGGTGTGTCTTCGTTTTCGATTTTTTCCAATTTTGTCTTTATGGTGATGTTTTCTTCAGTGATGATTTTATTAGGCGCCTATTTCTTTGAAAAAAGCGAGAGTGTATAAGGAAAAGCGGAAGGAATAGCAGCGAAAATTAAGAAGGTTTTTTCTTGCTGGCAGTTTTTTCTGGAAGCTTTTCCGGAGTCTCTTCGCTTACGAGTTCCAGTTTACCCGAGAATCTGTCCAGACGTTTCTCCGCATCATCAAATTTGCTTTTGGCATTGACTAGGTGGGTTCCTAGAATCTGAAAGTCGTTCTTGAAACGTCCTAAATCCCCTTGAAGCCGGGCCAGAGACTGAAAGATATACCGAGCTGATTTTTCAATTTGGAGGCCCTTAAGTCCGAGCACTATGACCTGCAAATAGGCAAAAAAGGAGTTAGGAGAGGCAGGGAGAACTCTTTTCTCGAGGGCGTAGGAGAAAATACTACGCTCCTCGCCCAGGCTTTCATCCTTGAGGATGGTCTCATAATAGATATTTTCAGCGGGGATGTACATCAAAGCAAAGTCGTAAGTTCCTTCATCAGGAAGGATGTATTTTTCGCAAATCTCATCGATATGTTTTTTAACATCAATGATAAATTTTTTTCTCAAGCCTTCTTTTTCTTTGCTGTTTTCTTCGGCAAGATATTTTTTGAAATTTTCTAGGGGAAATTTGGAATCTATAGGAACAAGATTATTTCCTATTCTTATGATGGCATCAACTTTTTCTCCGCTTTTAAATTTATACTGGAGCTCGTAGTGGGCAGGTGGGAGTATTTGAGCCAGTAAGTCTCCGAGAAAGAGTTCGCCAAAGCCGCCTCGGAATTTTGGGGCGCGGAGGAGGCTTTCCAGGCTCGAGATGTTTTTCGACTTTTCCAGGACTTCCCGGGTCACTTCTTCCATTTTCCCCAGGTCTTTTTTAACATCTCCCAAAGTGCTGCCGATATTTCCCGTTGTTTTCTGGAATTGAGTGCTCATGTTCTGCAGTTGTTGGTTTATGTTCTGGGTGAGTTGGCCGATCTGCTGTTGCATGAGAGAAAGTGCCTGGTTTTCTGACTGAGAACGCTTCATCTCATCGATTTTGGAAGAGGTCCTTTTCAAAGACAGAAAAAGGAAAATAACAAAAAAGAAAAAGAGAAGGATAAGCACAGCTGCGAATATGATTAAGAAGATGTTTAGATTCATCGAGGATCTTTCCTCATTGCTGCCATTATAAAAGAAAACCTTTTGCCTGTGCAAATCTTATGTATGTATTTGATTTATCTGAAGCGGCCTAATTTGTTTGTAGGGGCTTGATTTATCAAGCCCACCTTATTTAAATGTATGGATTGATTCCTATTATGTAGGGTTTGATTTGTTTGTAGGGGCTTGATTTATCAAGCCCACCTTTTTTGTTTAATTAGACTAAAAATGATTATTTTGTAATAAGGAAAAAAACTAGGCAATTTGACAAGGTTTAAGGACTTTTCTAAACTTAAACTGATTTTTATGGCCCGTTAGCTCAACTGGTAGAGCAGCGGACTCTTAATCCGCGGGTTCCAGGTTCGAGTCCTGGACGGGTCATTCTCAATTACCCGTGGTCTTGCATCCAAATCAACAACTTACAATTTATTTGTAGTTTTGGTCTGCTTAATAAGATTAAGCAAGAATTAGCGATTTTATGCAGATCTTAGTCTAATTTTACTGGCCGGATACTTAAGAGTAGAATTCTAACCGGTTCTAATCATGTGTTTTTTTTATATAGATTATCTGCCTTCTATAAGATAATCCACTCTTTAGTGCGCTATGCTTAACTATTCTATTATATCTTGAAACTGTTTAATGATTGATTTTCGTAAAAATTTAAATCATTGAGCCAAAAAAATAGGGGCGGTCTGTTATAAACAACCACCCCTATTTTTGATTAAAGCGATTAAGCCGATTATTTAGGCAACATAACTGTGTCGATAACATGGATAACGCCGTTAGTACACTCGATATCTGTCTTGACCACTTTGGCATTATCGACCATCACTTTTCCGCCTTTTACCTTGATTGTAATCTGCTGTCCGTTAACTGTTGTGGCGGACTGCAACTTAACCACATCTGAGGCCATAACTTTGCCTGCAACGACATGGTAGGTGAGGATGGCTTTGAGCTGATCCTTGTTTTGCAACAAGGTTGCAATAGTTCCTTCGGGGAGCTTAGCAAAGGCATCATCGGTGGGAGCAAAAACAGTAAATGGACCTGGACCAGCGAGTGTTTCAACTAAATCGGCTTCTTTGACTGCGGTGACCAATGTGTTGAATTGGCCTGCAGCTACAGCTGTCTCGACGATGTTCTTCTTTCCCTTTCTGCTCATATAATCTGTAGAAGCGAAGGTAAGAACAGAAATCATCAGCACAGCCAGAAACAAAGTTGTGAAAAAACTCTTCTTCATTAATTCCTCCTTTTTATATAGATTTTATATGTTTTATATACTAATACTAAAATATTCTTATGTCAACATATTTTTTAAACGATTTATTATATTTTTATGAATTGTAAATCAGCGATATGGATAGAGATGGACTTATCCTTATCTGACGTTCATGTTTCATGTGGTGAAGAGTAAAGGGAACACGTCCAGAAAATTTCTGATTGATCCAATTTCACTGGACCCATATCCCCGCAGGCACCTTTATAACTATGATTATCTCCCCTTAGATAAGCAAGATAAAAGAAAGCACATACGGCTTGTATTGACATCAACTTTTTCATGTGATATCAGTTAATCATCAGTAGGAGGTAAAAATGAGCCAAGAAGAGAAATGTTATCTTTGTGAAAAGAGTGCAAGTGCATCTTTGATAGCAGGCGATAAGTATGATGTGAACTGCGAAATATGCGGCAGATATATTTTTTTAAACAGGACAAATGAGGTTGAATACAATAAAATGCCGAGAGAGGAGAGAGCGATGCTCTCTGCCTACACGAGGGAGCGTTTTGAGCTTGGCGAGGAACCACCTGAATTGGGAGACCCGAAGAATTTGGAAGAGATAATTGCAGAGTATAAAAACAAGACCGCTGGAGAAAAGCTAAAGAATTTAATTTGGTACATAAGAAAAAAGTCTCCTCAATTTGGCGATAGTATTTCACTGGATGCGGAGAAAGATTATCCTATTACATATTCGCTAAGTCTTGAAGGATTTACCGAAATTATTAAAAATCCGATTGGGCAGAAACTAATAGAACCTACAGAATCTGGTTTAAAATTAACAGAAGAAGGCTGGACACTTGGCGCAGAGCTTATGGAAAGTAAAGAAGGAAGCGAGCCATAAGCGAAAAGAGAAAAAGAAAAATTAAATTTGAGTCGAGTGGAGGCCAAAGACCATAAGGCCCTGGATTCCTTTGATTGCAGAAAGAAAGCTGAGCGTTATTAGTCTCTCGAAAGAGAGACGATCGAGGGGGAAGAAATTCTCATCATTAGACTTTGCAGCGCCTTTGACTTCGTATTTTCCCTGTGTATAATTTCTTTGTTGGAAATTGGAGATAGGCTTTGGCTAAGCTCATGAAGCACTCTCAGACGAAAGGAGCAGAAATGGATGGGCCTAGCCTAAACCGCTGCGCGTGCTTTCTCTTCCAATCCTAATACTCCTGATGATTAGGCTTACAACCGGCGCTTCTCTTATGCCGAGACCGTTAGAGGAAATGAAGTGGTTGTAAATGTGGCACGAGCCACTTTATGGATTACTGAATCTACGTCGGAAAAGTAATATAAAACTGATAGAAAGGAGGCCAGAAAATGGAGGAAAAAGCTCTGAAAGAAGTAAGGTTTGCCAAAGCCGCTGATGTGATGACCAAGAAAGTGGTATACGTTGACGGTAACGAGACAGTTGCCAATGCTATCGGGCTCATGAAGGAGATGGGGGTCTCCAGCTTAGTAGTGAACCGAAGAACCCCAGAGGACACGTGGGGAATTATGACCCGCAAGGATGTGGTTAGCAAGGTCGTCAGTCCGGGGAGGGACCCTCATGGAGTCCTAGTCTTTGAGATCATGACCAAGCCACTCGTCATGGTCTCCCCTGATCTCGAGCTGAAGTACTGCGCCAGGCTGTTCAATCAGACTGGCATTAGGAGAGCGCCTGTTTTCGATGGCAAGGAGATTGTCGGGATTTTGAGTAACAGCAATATCTTCTTCTCCATCAAAGTTTAGCTAATGCCTCATTGTTGAAGTAAGGATTAGGAATTTCACCCAACGAACAGATCATCCTTGATGATCCATACAAAAGGCATGGGAAGCCGAGCGTTTCTGCGGATAGCCAGTGTATTTACTTAGCACTCCGCCAGGATGAGAGCAATGTGTGGATCATGGATTTAATATCAAGAGAATAATAAGCTTGCTTAGACTGCTGATTTGTGGAAAAAAGAAATTCGCAACAACCTACAATTCCAAAGATAAGGCTAGATTTTTATTCGAGAAAAGTGAGTTGATGTCTATTTCTTCTCTCTGAGCAAAGTATTTTCTTACTGCTTGAAAGCCTAGATATTTTGCCGCTTGAGGAGGAATATCGAGTTCTTGATTTCCCTTTCTGTAAAAATCAATCAATTCTTCAGGTGAAAATCTCCCTGAACAATAGATGTCTCTTAAATGGCCCTCATGTTCTTGACACCAGTTTAATCTATCCCTTCTCATGAGGAGGTGGTCAGATATTTTGCTTTCTGGGAAGACTAAGGATGAAAAATAAGTCCCAATTCCTTCTGAAATTAAAAGCCATCTTAATTTTTTATCTTCTGGAATTTCTCCGCTTCTTAGATTCAAAAGAAAATGAGCATACTCATGGGCAAAAAGAATCTTGAGCAATCTGAAATCCCTGAATCTTTCCAGACCAAAACAGATAACAGGCTTTCCCTGGAAATTCGTAACAAAAGCATCAGGACTGAAAAAACCAACAAAAAGATAAACTTCCGGCTCCTCTTTTGATGAAACAATACTCCTGCACCTCTCATATGACTCGCTTATTATTTTTTCAGGAGGACAAACAGAAATCAGATGTTTCTGTAGCGAATAATCCGAAGCTTTAATCCTCTCGACTCTATCCCTAAGGCTCGAAACATTTATTAAAGGGAAATGAGAAAAGTAATTTTCTAAAAATTCTTGGTGGGGCTTGAGATAATGGGTAGAGTAAATTTCCCATTTGCTGGAGCTAGGGGTGATTTTGTCCAGGAATGCGAAAAAACCTCGATACAATGAAAAAATTCTCATTACCCTCTTTTTACCACCATTCTTTATGCTTAATCAATTTTGATTTTTCTTTGCTCAAAAAGTCCCTCAGATTGACTTTTATTTTTTCTTGATATATTAGTTTTCATGTTGAAAAAGAGAATGAAAAAATGGTTCCACATTAAAAGGAGAGAGCGTCTCTTCTGGAAATAACAATACTTGGGATTGTGAAATGTTTAATAAAACTGGTTTTTTGATTTTGCTGACATTGATTTTGATGTGTATTTTGGGGTGGATGTCTGCTCCAATAAACCTGGAGGAGACAATTTACCGCACAATTTCAGGTAGAATCGTAGATGAATTAACAGGAAAGGGAGTTGAAGGAATCATTATCACCATAAACTTGGAGGATCGGCAAATCCGTACTGATAAGAATGGACTTTTTAAATTTGAAAATGTGCCGACAGATGGCAAATATGAGATTAGGGTAATTATTGATAAGGAGCCATATTGTACCCAGATGCTTGAATTTGACGTAATCATGGAAGAGAAGAAAAATGTTATTCTTAAAGACATTATCGCCATGAGGGGTGGCGCTATTGAAGGCACGATAAAAGAGGAGGATGGAACTCCTGTATCATCTATGAATATTAAGGTGTTTGCAGAAAACGAGATACCAGGAGTTTATGGAGCATGCCCTGATAAAGACGGATTTTATTGCGTGTCAAAACTTCCCCCTGGGAAAGACCTGAAAGTTGTCGCAGCCTGCTGGAATGTCTCAAAAGGGTGTGGAAAAATAGTGAAAGAAGGTATAAGGATTGAAAAAGATAGGACGACCAAAGGAGTTGATTTTGTGATTCCTGATGAACCAACTTGTATTTATGGAAAGGTCGTTTCAAGAGAGGGGAAGCCGTTCTGTGCTCACTTAACCTTTTGGAAAGATTCTGAGGATATGGGAAATTTAATGTGTGATTCGCTTGGAAGTTATTCTATGAGAATACATGAATCAGGCTCTTACAGGATTCATGTTGGATATGGCGATGAGAAACAAAAAGTTTCTGGTGATATGAGGTTACATATAAGAAAAGAGAAAAGGATTAGAATGGATATAATTATCTATGAAGAATCTATTGAGTTTAAAACCTACGAAAATAAAGACAGCACAAGCGAGTCATCAGATAATTTGTTCTTGGAGCAGGACGATAAAGAATCCTTGGCTGAGTTGATTGTGGCTCACACTAGCGCTTTTACTGAAGAGCTAAAGGATTTAATACTGGACGCCTATTTAAGTGATGTCAAAATAAAAATAAAATCTAATTGTCTCCCTGATAGTCGTCCTGATAGTCCTCGAGTGAAAATGCTAGATCGTTTACTTAATGAATCCAAACCTATTTACGTTTTGCCCGTAAATGATCAAAAGTATCGGATTATAGAGCGAAAAAGAAATTTCTTTCGAATAGAGAAATGTGGTAGTACTCCTCGGGGAACCAGTTTTATCTACTTATATCCTGCAGCCTTTAGGAATAGTTGCGGTTCTTTCCCCTCTATTTTGTTCCACGAGCTTATGCACGTGGCAGGAATGAGAGATGATGTTGTTTATCCAAATACCAAAAAATGCTATGGAGATGAGGCAATTGATACACCTCTCCATATTAGAGAGAAGTGATTTCCTTTTCAAAGGATGAATCAATCCCTGCAGATTTTGTACTCTCATAAATATGAAATCCACCTAAACTCCTGGATATGTCTCTAGAAATATCTTTTGGTTGAAAACAAGGAATAAAAGCTATAAAATACAGCAGATGATTCCCGTTGTGATTTTTTATCCTTCTGATTTTTTGGGTCCTCAGCAAAAATGAAAATAAAAGGTTTCTTAGTCGTGCTTGTGCTGGCAGCAGGAATAGTCTATTTACTCTGGATGATGAAGGGAGGTAAGGAGCAACTGCCAAAAGAAGTAGAGGCCTACGGTGAGATGAGGCTTGAACTGACAAAAGCAAATATGCATAATCTAAAGACAGCAATTTTTATTTTTACCGCTGAACAAGGACGAACCCCAAAAGATCTAAAGGAGCTAAAAGCGTCTAGTCGGCAATTTGGTGCGAATCTAGATTCTTGGGGAACTCCAATCAGATATAAGAGGCTATCAGACCAGAATTTCCTTTTAACTTCTGCTGGTAAGGATAAAGTCTTTAACACATCTGATGATATTGTCTTAGAATATTAGTATACATAAAAAGGGGACAGGCTACTTTTTCCTGAAGAAGAGGAGCAGTGTCTCTTTTTTATGGATTTGATAAGTCAAACCTCGGTATAAATGGAAAATATCTCCAGAGAAAGTAGCCTGTCCCCTTTTTTATTTCGTATTTTTCGTTGAATTCCTCTGAAATTTTTGGTATCTTACTTGCTAAAATATATACAGGAACCAGGATACCAGGAGATAGAATTACTTGAAAACATCCACTGAAATAGACAACAAATTCAGATTTGTCATTTTAGCAGCAAAAAGAGCAAAGCAGTTATTAAGAGGGGGTAAACCAAGATTAAAATCTAAATCAAGGAATCCAATCCGTGTAGCTCAGCTGGAAGTGGCTAAGGGATTAGTCCACTATGATATTGTTGAGCCCAAAAAAGAACAAGTGCGCAAACCAGAAGAAGAAGACTTCATTGGAGAGGAAATAAGAAACAAAGAACAAGTGCCAAGTAAGGAAGATGAAGTTAAAGCTAAAAAGAAAGTGAAGAAACCTAAAGAGAAGCCCAAAGAAAAACCTAAGGAAAAGCCAGAGGAAAAATCCAAAAAGAAGAAATAAGGGGATAAAACTTAGACGGAGAGATTTTTTAAGAGTTTATCTATTTTTCTCCAACTCTTTTTTGATAAGCTGGATATAATCCAGCTTGATGAATTCTTTCTTTGAAGCGCCCAGGGCCTCGGCAAATTTTACGATCTCCTCTCTTGCGCCCTCCAGCTCCATAAAGTTTCCGATAGATGTTTCATCCAGAGATATTTTTAAGCTTTTTTTTCTGTAGATTGTTCTGTATTTTGCATAGTTGAAGACAGGAATAAACCCTAAGGATCTTAGTATTTTTCTCAGTTGTTTTTCGTTTTTTACTTCTGTCTCATATTCTTCTTTTATTTTAAATTTTCTTGATTTTTGAGGGTGTCCTTTGAAAGTTAGGAAGGATTTCTTATTCATTCTTCGAAATCTTAATGCTTGTTGCCTTTTATAAAGCGTCTTTGAGGGAAAGTCGTAAAGGGTGTTTTCTTCATAGAAACGTTCTTTTTCCAGTTTGGCTCCGAGCCTCAAGATTTTTTCTCCGAGGTTTTTTATGTCATCGACCCTGATTTTTACTTCTATTTCAACCATCAATTCTCTTCCTTAGGACCTTTATTTTTTCGCATTTCCTGCTCTGAGGATTTTTGCATCTCGAGCACCATAATATTCATCTGAGAAAAACAGCAGAGCCGCACAAATTAGTAAAGCATGAAGAGTAAACAATAAGGATAGCTTGAATTCCTTTAAAGTTTTTTTGACCCTAATCCTTTGCTTCAGGCCTATTTCCTTCTTTTTATGATGAACTCCGATAACAAACTTAGGGCCTCTTGATGGGTAGATTTTGGAAACTGAGACATGATTTCTCTGGATTTATGCGAGAACTCTTCTGCTTTTTTGTAGGTGTAATCAAGCGCACCGTTGGATTTAACGATTTTGAGAATTTCCTCAAGAGATTCCTTATTCTGATTCTTCTGTCTCATTAACTCAATGATACGTTTTCGATTTTCTCTGCCGTCATTGTGCCGGGTGTATATTAAGGGCAAAGTGATACGGCCTTCGCTTAAATCGGAAAGAATTGGCTTGCCCAAGGTTTTTTCCTCTCCTGTAAAGTCAAGAAGATCGTCAATTATTTGAAAACTCATTCCCAGATTCGCACCGTATTCTGCCAGGTAGTTTTCTTCTTCCTTGGAGGCCCTTCCAAGAATACCTCCTATTTGGCAGGAAGCGGAGAAAAGAGATGCGGTCTTTTTATTGATGATATCCAAGTAATCCTTTTCGGCCAGATCCAGATTTCCGCTCAGATAGTATTCTGTCAGTTCCCCTTCGACCATCCTGGCGGAAATGCTGGTAAGAATCTGGATGATCTGGCGGTGTTCACTCTGTAGAGATAAACCCAGGGCCTTTATATACAGATAGTCACCCAAGAGAACAGTAATGTTTGGACCCCATTTGGCATGGATGGACTCTCTTCCTCTCCTTATTTTTGAGTTGTCGATGATATCATCATGGATGAGGCTGGCAGTATGAATTGCTTCCACCAAGGTGGACATCAAAATGTGCTCTTTTCCCTTATAGCCGAATAATTTGGAACAAAGTAATACGAGAGCAGGCCTTATTCTTTTACCGTTTGTTTGAAAAAGATAGGTGCTGATATCGGAGATGAGCTTATTAGGAGAACAGGAAAAAAGTCGGAGCTCCTCCTCCACTTTTTTCAGATCCTTCATGATGTTGTTGTACAGACTTCTTAGGCTTGGACTTTTTTCCACGCGAGATTTGATAGAATTTCTGGCTAATTTACTCATCTTTAATTGAAAAAATTCAAAACCGTCCTTATCTTAGCATCTCGGATTTTTTATTTCAAACATAAAAAGAGATTCGAAATTTTGAGAAGTTGCGCAGGCCAGTTTGTCCAAAGAGACCTTCTTTATTCCAGCTAGAACTTTGGCGGTTTCTATAACATGGGCCGGTTCATTCCTCTTTTTTTCGCTTTTAAGGGAAAAGGGGACAAGATAGGGGGAATCAGTCTCGACTAGAAGTTTTCCTAGAGGTATTTTTTCGGCAATCTCTCTTAAAGGCTGGGCTTTTGGAAATGTTAGAATGCCAGAAAAGGAGATAAAGAAATCGAGATCCATCATTTGCTTTGCCAGCGTCCAATCTTCGCTGAAACAGTGCAGGACGCCTCCCTTGCTGAAGCGCTCTTGCTCTATTGCCTGAGCCGCTTCCTTGCTTGAATTTCGACTGTGGACGACGACCGGAAGCCCCAATTTCTGAGCTAGGTTGAGTTGGCGGCGGAAGACTTCTTCTTGCTCAAGGCGCGGCGAGAAGTTGTAGTGAAAATCAAGCCCGATTTCTCCTACGGCTTTTATTTTTTTCTCTACGGCCAGTTTCTCTATTCTTTGAGCGTGGCTCGGAGTGAAGTGTTTAGCTTGATGAGGATGCACTCCTGCTGCGGCAATGAGACTCTCGTATTTTTCTGTTAAATCGAAAGTCTTTTTTATACTTTTGGGATTGGTGACATCTGCAAGGCAAAGTATGGAATTGATCCCTTCCCGGAAAGCTCTCTGGACAACCAGATCGCGGTCTTCATCAAATTCCTCCATCTCTAGGTGAGCATGCGAATCAACAAGGGTGTGAGCCATTTCTTTCTCTTATGAAGAAAGATCGAGAAAAGCAAAAGTCCTTATAACGTAAAAGGTAAAGGGCAAAAAGCAGACTCTGTTACATCAAAGAACCAAAAAGCGGCTATTCCGCAGTCAAATATGGTGTCGTCTAGGTTCAAGCGAAAAATGGAATAAAGAAAGCCATTTTTTTTTATTCCAAAATCTTTTTCTTCAGGTGGCGAATAGGAAGGGCTCCGTAGCTGAGTAGTTTTGCGAGAAATTCTTTTTTGCTGAAATCGTCGCCCTTAAGATTCTTGTATTCCTTTTCCATGTCCAGAATTTCCTGGAAACCAACGTAAGCGCAAGTGCTATCGACCGGCTTTAGGATAATGCGATTCCATTTTCTTTCGGCTTCAGCTTGAGTTTGAAAGCCGCCTCTTGTCATATAGGCAACGGCCATTTCTTTAGTCATGCCGCCTTGATGGATATTGAGTTCTAGCTTAAAATCCATAACCGCTTTGAGAAGCAACTTGAGCTGATTCAAACGGAGTCTTAGGTCATAATTGCCAAAACCTTTAAAAATCAGTTCTTCTTCAAGGCTGACAGGCCACCCCTTAATCAAAGGCATATTCGGATAGAGATTTCTTGCGAGCGAGGGATATTTGCGAGTGGAAAACAAGGGAACAAACTGCCCGGGATAAGCTTTCCGGACAATCCAGAAATAGAGAAAGAAATTATTGTATTCCTCAAAGAAGGATTTGATCTGGTCCTCTCCCCATTCTTCAGGAATGGGTGTGATCTGAAAAGAGAAGGCACCTGAATTTTCATAAGCTCCGGGAGATGTAAGGCAGGCCCAGGTTATTCCCTGTGATTCAAGCGGCATGGGTACGATTTCGAGGCTATTCTCAGGTAGTTCAACAAGCTCGTTCTCGATGATGAAACTCTTTATTTCCTCTGTTGAAGTTTTGATCCTGTCTATATAATCCTCTTTCGCAACATGTTCTGCTTTAATCTTATCAAATACATGCGATACTGCGGTATTTATGAGCTGGTCTTCATTGAGACTAGGAGGCGGATTTTCTAGGTCTATTTTCGGGTCCATTATTTTATAAAGTGGTATGCAGACAAGGAACATTTCACGCCGGATATTCTTATAATCAGCATCGGCTCTGGCGTTAAGTTCCTGGAGAGGAATGTCGTTCTGTAATGTTAGCCGGGCAAGCCTAAGATGAGCCTGTTCTCCTAAACGGAAATTTCCGGTAGACTTGGGAAGAAGTTCATTCTGGAGAAAATTCTGATAATCTTCTAAGGCAGGAATAACTTTAGCTAAATTTGCATTAAGTTTGGATTTGTGAGCTTCTGGGGCTTGTTCAATCAATTGGGGCAATTCATTTTTATAAAAGTTCATTATTCCCGGGAATTGCTTTATAGCTGTTTCTGTGAAAATTTGAGGAGGAGTCTTTAGGTTCTCTTTAGCCTGTTTGATAAGTTTCGGCAGTCCCTTTAATCTGTCTGTAGCGTTCTTTGCTCTTGTATCTATTGGAGCAAATTCCTTGGAAAGGAGGGATCGTATGCAGCTTGTGAAGATTTCATTGTAAAAAATAGGATTGTACTCCCAGGGAACAAGATTTTCATGCTTGAAAAGTTCAAGGTCTAAAGCATCGATCATCATCTCATGGTCGATCAGAAGCTCAGGGCTTAGCTTGAATTTATCAACTTTAGCCACGAATTCTTGATTGAATTCATCCAAAGATTCGTGCCGCTTCTCGATGCTCTTGCTGCTGAGGTTTTCTAGCTGGGTGTCGTACTTGTGGTAACCAGCGATGGTAGCAGAGGTCGGGTAAAACTTCCAAAGTTCATCGAGATAATTTTCTAATGTTTTTTTGAATTTTTCGTCTTCATCATTTTTCTCAGAGAGAAGCATACTAGTGCTCAAAAAAACAAAGAGTAGGATGACGAATGGAATGATTTTTCTCCTCATTTAATCCTCCTCTATAAGAGCTTTATTTCATGCAAGTTACCTCTTCCAGGGGCTTTTATCATTTTATGAAGTTGCAATCCTACCACAAAATGATGACTGGAAGCAACAATTCCTCTCTTTAATCCTTACTTTAGAACTGGATAACTGCTGATCCCCATGTGTAGCCAGAACCAAAGGCTGTAAGGACAACAATATCGCCTTCTTTTATTATTCTTCCCTTAAGAGCTTCATCCATTGCAATAGGAATCGAGGCTGATGTCGTATTTCCGAAGCGATCTATATTTCTAATCACTTTTTCGATTGGAATTTTTAGACTCCTTGCTACCATCTGAGAGATCCTGTCGTTAGCTTGATGGGGTATAAGGTGGTCAACATCATCAATCGAGAGATCATTATGTTTTAGAGCAATTCTTACTGCTTCGGGCATTTTTTCTGAAGCGTTTTTGAAAACATTCCGTCCGTCCATTTCAGGAAAGAATTTTTTGTTCTTAAAGAATTCTTCAGAAAACGTGGGATTATCTTTAGGGCTTGGTTTCTCCATCCATAAATCAGATACAAACCTTCCATCTGAAAAAAGATGGGTTGAAAGGATGCCTCGGCTGTCATTTTTTTCATTGGGCTCTAGGATAACCGCGCCGCCTCCGTCTCCGAAAAGGACAGCCATGTCTCTTCCTTCATCAGAATAATTCAAGTTTGATGATTGGACCTCAGCAGCAACAAGAAGAATCCTCTTGTAGCTGTGCGTTTTGATGTACTGATCAGCTACAGAAAGTGCGTAGATAAAGCCTGTACACTGATTCCTCACATCGAGGGCTCCAATTCCTGAAAGCCCCAGTTTAGCTTGGACTATCACGCCTATTCCAGGGAAATAATGGTCTGGGGAGAGAGTGGCAGCGATGATAAAGTCTATTTCTGATTTGTCGATTTTGGCGTCCTCAATAGCTAGTAGGGCTGCTTCATAAGCTAAGTCTGAACTCCCTACGCCAGGTTCCACATGACGCCTTTCTACAATTCCTGACCTCTGGCGAATCCACTCATCAGAGGTGTCCATTTTTTTCTCTAAGTCGAAGTTTGTGACAACTTTGGACGGGACGAAGTGACCTGTTCCTGTTATAAGTGCTTTTGTATTCATAATGATTTCGATAAATTATAATAGAAGAGCCAGGAAAAATAAAGGCATAATTTTCTTGACTCAAAAAAAGGAAGAGAGTAATATCCACTTTGCAGGAAAAGGCAGGAGAGCTTAATTGAGAAGGTATATTTTTCTTTGTGTTCTAATTTTTAGTTTTTCTCTTTTTGCTTTTGCTGAAGAAAAAGATCTTTTGAAGATTGAAGCTTCTTCGAGCCCTAAAAGGCTCTCTAGGAGCCAGAAAGGGAAGATAGTCCTAAAAATTAGTTTAGAGGAAGGTATCTTTATCAGTCCTGAGCCTTCTTTTATCATCGAATTTAATCCTTGTGAGGAGCTTATCATCCCTAAAAGTTTATCTACTGACTCTGGTCTGGAGATTGATATTTTAGAAGAAAATGGAGAAGATCACTTGGATCTGAGGGAGGCAATTGAAATACCTTTTACGGTCCGCTTGATGGCAAAGCAAGGCAGTCATCTTCTTGAGGGAAAAATCAAATATTTTGCCTGCTCAAAAGAAGAGGGATGGTGCTTGAAGTATACATCTAAGTTTTCTGCTGCCTTCTACATCCGCCAGCCTTAATCCCGGGGTCAGGTCTTGCTTTTTGCGCTTTTATCCCCGAGAAAAGGAAAAAAGCGGACAAGCTACTTTTTTTAAATGTGTGGGTTTGATAAATCAAACCCCTACGAAATTTACGAAAAAGTAGCTTATCTCCTTTTTTATGATTTGAATTTACAGCCAGTTGTGTTTGAAGTACCAGTCAAGGGTTTCTTGAATAGCTTCCTGCAGTGAATACTGAGGTTGAAAAGATAATTTCTCTCTTGCTTTTCCCATATCTGCGATCCAGCTTCTCTGCTTCATCTGTTTGAATTTATCCAGGTTTAGAATGCTCGGTTTCTTGCTTATCCTGCCCGCAATATCAGCGATCAAAGCTACAAAAAAGCCTATGGGGATGGGAATTTTCACTTTTTTTAATTTTTTGCCCATTGCTTGTCCTGCGAGTTCTCCAAACTCATCATAGCTGCAGGGATTCGGATCGCCGATATTGAAGATTTCTCCATTTTCTATTTCTTTTTGGGAGCAAAGATAATGAGCTCTGATTAGATCCTTGACATAACACACACTCATATATCTTTGTTTTGAACCAATCGCTGGAAGAGCCCCTTTTTTTATCCATTTGAAATAATTAAGGAAATCTTTATCTCTCGGACCAATGACAGCAGGAGCTCTTAAGATGACTATTGGATAGACCTCCCTGAATTTTAAAGCCTCGATCTCACCCATAAGCTTGCTTTTACCGTAGGGTGTGATGGGATGAGGTACGTCGCTTTCCTGGACTGGTTTCTCGTCAAAGGAAGGCCCGACGGCCGCGAGACTGCTGAGGTAGATAATTTTTTTAGGATGTATCTTTTGATCATGCAGAGAGTTGAAAAGGCTTGCCGTTCCTTGTTGATTTACTGTATAATAATCAGCCACATCGGAAGAATTGGTTAGGCCTGCAATATGAAAGACAAAGTCGATGTCAGAAGGAAGAGAGGGAATAGAGAGAAGATCTCCCTTCAAGAGATGAATGCTGAGTCCTTTTAACCATTTCAGATTATGAGGGTCTCGGACAAGCGCGTATATTTCAGCGCCTTCATCCAAGAGAAATTCTGCGAGATGGCTTCCGATAAAGCCAGTTCCTCCGGTGAGAAGAGCTTTCATTGTTTAGATTGTATGAAAATTGCCCACCATGGTCAAACCTTAACCGTTCTAGGGCTATGAAGAATTAGAGGAGATATTTCCTGTGTTAAGGAGAGATGCTAAAAAAGGAGGAGAGGGTGGATATTTTTGATAAATGTTATAACTTCACACGTGCTGACGAGGCCAAAGCACTAGGGATATATCCCTACTTCACGCCTATTCAAGAGGTAAAAGGTAATAAAGTTAAAGTTGATGGGAAAGAGATGATTATGGTTGGGTCTAATAATTACCTGGGGCTGATGAATCATCCCAAAGTTAAGAAGGCAGCTCAGGAGGCTGTGGATAGATATGGCGTTGCGACCTGCGGCTCGAGATTTTTAAACGGCACCCTAGATATTCACATTGAACTTGAAAAAAAATTGGCAGAATTTATGAAAAAAGAAGCGGCTCTTGCTTTCAGTACAGGTTTTCAGACCAATCAAGGAATAATATCTACGCTCATTGGCAAGGGAGATTCAGTCATCACAGACAAAATGGTTCATGCGAGTATAATTGATGCTTGTCGCCTCACCTACGGGAGCGTTCACCGCTTCAAACATAATGATATGGCTGATTTAGAGAGGGTCCTTTCGTCCCTGGATAAGGATGCAGGAAAGCTGGTTGTTGTGGACGGAGTCTTCAGCATGGAAGGAGATCTGGCATACTTGCCCAAAATTGTGGAGCTCTCGAAGAAATATAATACGAAGGTTATGGTCGACGATGCTCATGGGATAGGTGTCATGGGAAAGAACGGAAGAGGAACCTGTGAACATTTTGGAGTCGAGGACGACATTGATTTGGTAATGGGCACATTCAGTAAATCGATAGCTTCGTTAGGAGGATTCGTAGCTGGGGACGCTAAAGTTATCTCTTATATCAAACATTTTGCTCGTTCCTTGATTTTTAGCGCTAGCATCACTCCTGCCTCTGTTGCAACAGCTCTGGCAACGGTTGATATAATCCAATCTGAGCCTGAAAGAAGAGAGAAGTTGTGGGCCATTACCAAAAAAATGAAATTTGGATTCCAGGCAATGGGGTACAATACAGGGCCAACAGAAACTCCAATCATCCCGGCCATCATCGGAAATGATGAGATGGCTTTCATGCTGTGGAGATTGCTCAGAGAGGATGGCATTTTTACAAATCCTGTGATTTATCCTGCTGTTCCTCAAGGTCAAGCCCTCATAAGAACGAGCTATTCTGCCACTCATACAGATGAGGAACTGGATACTGTGCTTGCGAGCTTCGAGAAGTGTGGTAAGCAATTGGGAATAATAAAATAAAAAGATTGGAGAAATCGACTTTGTCATCTTTTAGTATTTCTACATAATTTTAGTAGTGGTGGATGATAATAAAATGATAGCTAAGTATGGACGAATATTTTCGGCTTTATTAATAATCTGCTTCAGCTTTTTGACGGTTGAGGGTTTTGCTTCTACCCTGCCTTTGGACCAGATTAAAGCAGGAATGAAGGGCAAGGGAAAGACTGTTTTTGAGGAGAATAAAATCGAGGAATTTGACGTCGAAATTCTGGACATTCTGTATAACATTGCCCCAAAAAGAAATATCATCCTGGCTAAGCTCAAGGGCGAAATTTTTAATAATACTGGTGTTATCCAGGGAATGAGCGGGAGCCCGGTCTATGTGGGAGGAAAACTTATCGGAGCAGTTGCCTATAGTATTGGAGATTTCGCCAAAGAAGCCATTGCCGGTATCACTCCCATAGGAGAAATGCTTTCTATTTCGAGAGATGGAACTGCGAGATCTTCCTTTTCCCCTCAAATTCCGTTTAAAAAGAACCTGAGTTTAGAAGAGCTTTTTGAAATTAACAAGGAATTTCTTGTTCCCAGGTCTTCTTTCCTTTCTGAAGGGCAAACCTTTGCTCCGTTGAGTATACCTCTTGTATTTAGCGGCTTTTCCTCCAACGCGTTTGAAAGAGCTAAAGTGTTTTTTTCTAATTTTGGTTTTAGTCCTGTTAGAGGAGGCCCTTCAGGACAATCACTTCAAAGGATTTCCTCTCCTGATCTTAATCTTCATGAGGGAGATCCTGTGGCCGTTCAACTCGTTAGGGGCGATATAGACCTATCTGCAGTCGGGACAGTAACCCATGTTGATGGTAACAAGGTTTTTGCCTTCGGTCATTCTTTATATAATCTGGGAGCAGTTGATTACGTCATGAGCAAAGCCAGTGTTATAACTGTTGTTCCGAGGCTTTCCACCTCTTTCAAGATTTCTTCCACAGACGCCCTTGTGGGGAGCTTTGCTCAAGACCGGATTCCCGGATTGTTCGGTGAGATAGGGAAAATACCCAAACTCGTTCCTGTCAATGTCCAAATGATGGATACAAAAGGCAATATAAATAATTTCAAGATAGAAGCAGTCACTGATAAAATTTTGACTCCAGCTCTTGTCAATCTTTCGCTGGCGAGCATCTTGTCAGTGGAAGAGAGATCTCTTGGTGATCTTTCCCTTGAGCTCATAGGCGATGTTTACCTGGAAAATGGGATGAGCGTTCATCTTGAGGATCTTTTTTCCGGGAGTTTTAATACCTCAGGAACGAGACTCTCGAACCTAATTGCTGCGGTTGTTTATTTCTTGATTAACAATGAATTCACAGAATTAGGCATCCATCGCATCGACCTGAGCGTGCGTACTTCTGAAGAGGCCAAATTCTCGTATTTGGAAAAAGTTTGGCTTGATAAATATGAAGCCTCGCCCGGCGAAAGGATAAGAATAAAGGTTTATCACCGTACTTTCAGGGGAACAACCATGGTCCAGGAGGTGGGGATTCTTGCCCCTCAACTCCCATCGAGCTCTGAATTTCAACTTGTCATTGGTGATGCGGCATCAATGGCTCAAGTAGAGATGAGTCAGTACAAAAGAGGGACCTTTGTTCCCCGAAGTTTGAACCAGTTAATAAGGGTTTTAAATAATCTCCGGAAAAATAACCGCATTTATTTTAAAATAATCGCTTCTAAGCCCGGTATTTTTCTGAAGGGCGAAGAAATGCCAAATTTGCCTCCCACGATGAAATCCATGTTTTCTTCTCCTCGGGCTGCAGCTTCTGCTCCTACCGAACTAAACAAGTCTACTCTGAGCGAATATCAATTGCCTCTTCCTTACGTTTTCAATGGAGCTGTTATGATTCCGATTAAAATAAAGAGATAGGAGAGAAAGGGAATGAAAAGACTAATGCTTCCAGTGTTTGTTACTCTTGTCTTTTTAGCTCAGGCTCTTCAAGGAGTAGTTCCTCAAAAATGGGAAGTGCAAAGCAAAGATGACTTTTTGAAAGGCAAGTTTGATGGGATCTCGGTATCTTATGACGGCATACTCTCCCTCTCTCCTAAAGAAGAAAAGATTGGTGGGCCTGAAGAGGAATTCTACTTATCCCTACTTATTACCCCGGATGGAATCTTATATCTTGGAACAGGTCATGGAGGGAAGATATACAGAATCAAAAAAGGAGGGGAACCAGAACTGTATTTCCAGGTGCCGGAGATGGATATCTACTGTCTTGCCCGGGACAGAAAAGGAGACCTTTATGCAGGAACATCGCCT
Organism: Candidatus Aminicenantota bacterium; assembly: GCA_011773465.1. GTDB lineage: Bacteria > Acidobacteriota > Aminicenantia > Aminicenantales > Aminicenantaceae > SOIV01. Next base: position 28,956 of record WVXO01000073.1, read on the forward strand.
AACGGGAAGATTTGGAAAATTACAGATAAGGGCAAGGGAGATATTTTTTTCAATCCACGCGAAAAATATATCTGGGATCTACTGTTTGTCGATAGAGGTGTATTGCTTGCTGCCGTTGGTGAGAGTGGGGGCATTTACGAGATAAACAGCGAGGGTGAAGGAAAGCTAATCCTGAAAGCGGAGGAAAATCATATTCTTTGCATCAAAAGAGACACGAATGGAGACCTTTTCGCTGGAAGCGGTGGGAAGGGTCTTCTTTACAGAATCTCTAAAGCAAAGAAGGCATCCATTCTGTTTGAATCCCCGTATGAGGAGATAAAGAGTATCGCTCTCGATAAAGAGGGGAATATTTATGCTGCAGCGAGTGGAGCTGTTGTCGAACCAAAAAAAGAAGAAACTCCAGTTTCCTTAAAAGGAGAAACAGCTATTACTGTTACTGTATCGCCTTCCACACCGGAAACTAAAGAGGTTCCCTCTTTAGTCCAGAAACAACCGAGTGCCCTATATAAGATAGACAATGAAGGAGTAGCTAAGAGACTCTGGCATTCCAGCGAGGAGTTGATTTACAGCCTGCTCTGGAATGAAAGAGAGGGAAAACTCATTTTTGGCACTGGAGACAAAGGAAGGATCTATTCTGTAGATAAAGATGAAAAGATATCTCTTGTTGTCCAGAAAAAATCGGAACTGGTTTATCTCCTCCTTCCGTATAATTTACAAACTTATTTTATTGCTAATAATCCCCCCGATTTGAGTATCTTTTATTCTGACCAGAGATTTAATGGGGAGTATTTGAGTCGAGTTATGGATACGAAAACAATTTCGTCCTGGGGGAGAATAGAATGGGTAGCCACAATTCCTTCTGGGTCCACTCTTCAGTTTCAAACTCGCAGCGGAAATTCAAGCAACCCTAACGAGACTTGGAGCAACTGGTCCCCGCCTTATCAGAAAAAACAAGGGGAGCAGGTTTTAAATCCCAAGGCCCGCTACGTCCAGTTTAAGGTCATGTTTAAAACTCAATCTGCAAAGAAATCTCCTCTACTTCAACAAGTTTCTCTTTTCTATCTTCAAGCAAACGTTGCCCCTGCTATCAAAAAGCTTGAAATTCTTCCTCCAAACGAAGTCTATCTCAAGCCGCCCGAGCAGGAAGAGATTGTATGGGGTGCGGATGTGAGTATCTCTGAACGGGCTGTTAGCAAAGATAAAGAAAAGTCTTTATTAATAGCAAAAAAAGCTGAAAAAAAGGGATACCAGACCATTATCTGGGAAGCCGCAGATGAGAATGGAGATGCTCTCCTTTTCTCCTGCTACATTAAAGGAGAAGATGAGAGTCAGTGGAGAGTTTTAAACGAGAAATGGACAGATGCGATCTATGCCTTTGATACGCTTTCTTATCCCGACGGGATTTATTTTCTGAAGCTTGTAGTTTCTGACATTCCTTCTAATCCTGTGGGCACAGAGCTAAAATCAGAAAAAACGAGCAGTCCCTTTATAATCGATAACTCTCTTCCCACAATCAAAAATTTTAAAGCTGAGAAAGAAAAAAACAACCTGAACGTAACTTTTTCTGCTGAGGACACACTCTCTTACATCAAAGAAGTCAAATACCTCATCAGGCCCGATGAGTGGCAAAGTATTTTTCCAGTGGATGGAATTTGTGACTCAAAGTGGGAGAATTTCAGTTTGACTTTAACCTTACCCCATAGATTTGACAATATCCTTACAGTCAGGATTAAAGACCGCCACGGCAATATCGGTGTTTATAAGTTCACTTTTTAAGCCCGCCCGCGAAAAATGTTCCACCATCCAACCGTAGGTGTTTGATTCATCAAACCCACCTTAATTTTATACGGTCTTTGTACTGTCGGATCTTGATTTTGTAGGTGCTTGATTCATCTTGTGTAGGGGTTTGATTTATCAACCCACGCGTTCATTCATATTCTGTAGGGGCTTGATTTATCAAGCCCACCTTTTTGTCATTTCTATATTGTAGGGATTTGATTTATCAAACCTACCCTTTTCTTATAAGAATAATTGAAGGAGTTTGATGAATAAAACAACAACGGGCATGATAAATCAATTCCCTACAAGTTTAATAAATTAGAACTCTACAGTTTCAAGTTCCCTGTTTATGTTCGTTGCTTTGAACTAAGCAGTATTTGTCTTGCTTTTTACTCTCTCTAAGTACTTGTCTTCTCTTGTATCGATACGAACGATTTCCCCTTCTTTTATGAATTGAGGGACATTGATAGTAATGCCAGTTTCAAGCACTGCGGGCTTGGAGCTGGCAGACTGAGTAGCTCCCTTAAGGAAGGGCTCTGTTTTGACCACCTTTAAATCTATGGTCAAGGGAGGTTCTATCCCCACAGGTTTCGCTTCATGCATTTCTACAAGGAAGACAACATTGGGAACAAGGTAATTGATTCCATCTCCAATTATTTCTGAAGCAAGTCTTATTTGCTCGTAGTTTTCAAGGTTCATAAAGACATATTCATCTCCGCTTTTATAGAGATATTCCATTTCGACCTTTTCGAGGTAGGGCTGTTCTACCTTGTCTTTTGAGCGGAACCTGTAATCTAACAGAGTTTGATCCTTGAGGTTTCGAAGTTTTATCTGCATTAATGCTTGTCCTTTACCAGGAGTAACGTGGGTGGCCTCAAGGACCTTATAGATTTCTCCCTCAACTTTTATGATCATTCCTTTTCTTATTTGGATTGCATTTATCAATTTTAACTCCTTAATTCTCTTTTCTTACTCCATCATCGATACGAACGATATATGCCTTTGCTCCTGTTTTTTCCAATGCCTCGGCTATACTTTCTGCTTTATTACAAGCATAAGCAAAAATACAGCCGCCCCCTCCTGAACCGTTTGTCTTTGCTCCAAGAGCCCCGGCTTTAAGGGCTGTTTCTATCATCTGCTCGATTTTAGGCGTAGAAATATGGAGATAGTCTCTAAGAACTTTACACTGGGAGGTAAGCAAATCCCCAAATCGGGCGTGATCAAAGACATCCGTTTCAAAAAGTGTTTTTCCTTCAGCAGCTAAATCCCTGGTGAGAAGAGTTCCTTTTAATAGTCTTCTCACTTCAGGAGAAAGCTTTTCAATTTCATCTTCTACTTCCTGAATGGGAGAGCTTTTTAGACTGAAGTCTTTTCTTTTTTTTCTGAGTTCTGCTATTCCCTGAAGAACGTGGTTCTTGATGTAGCTGAGCATTCCGGTTGTATCCTTTTTCTGGAGGGAATCGGCCAGCACAAATTCTTTCAAGGGGTTTTTGAGCTTTCTGACTTTAAATTTTTCGCCAAAGTTTATAGAGACAACACCACCAAGGGATGAAGCATAGTGATCCATTTTGCCTCCCGGCTCTCTGAACTCAGCCACTTCTGCCAGGAAGCCCAACTCTGCAATTTCGTCGGCCATATTGGCTCTTTCGTCCTCGGCTGCTTCCAGCAAGAATTTTATCCAGGCGACGACAAGGGCAGAGGAGCTTGCAGAGCCAGCATTTATCGGAACCGTGCCTTGGATAAGACAGTCCCACCCTGCTGGCAAGTCTATGCCTTTTCTTTTAAGTAAATTGATGCAGCTTTTTAAATAATCTCTTTCTTTGGTGTATTCCAGTTCTTTTTCAACAGAAAATTCTTCAATATCATCGATATCAGGAAGGTTGATTTTAAACGTCATGTCTTTTCTTTTTGTGCCGCTTATGGAAATCCTCAAGTTTATTGCAGCAGCAATAATGGATAAACCGAAATAGTCTTGGTGTTCCCCGAAGAGACAGATCCTTGCTGGTGCAGATACCCGAAGTTCCTCTTTTGTCATGACTTCTTTTTATACAAGCTGAGTTGAAAACTGTCAATGGATCAGACCTTTGATGCTTTCAAAGGCTCAGACTGTATGGTTCAAAAACACGTTGCTTTTGCCCCAGCGGTGAAAAAGCGAACAGGCCCCATTCTTGTAAGAGAGAGGATATTCTCAACTTGAGGACAGAACATCAGAAAATGAGAAAATGGGGCCTGGCCCCATTTTTTATGGCCCCATTTTTTAAGGAGGAGTTGATTTTAAAGGTAATTTTTTTTATAAAGGAGTCTAATCTTTAAGAGAAGGAAAATGAATGATATATGCTTTTTAGGAACAGGAGGAGCTGTTGCAACTGAGGAAAGAGATAATATGTCCTTTCTCATTGACCATGATGAGACCTTGATTTTGGTCGACTGTCCGGGGAGTGTTATCCAGAAGATAAAGAAATTCAACTATGATCCCCGCAAAGTAAGTTCAATATTGGTGACGCATATTCATCCTGACCATATTTATGGCTTGCCTTCTTTTGTTCACAGCCTGATGCTGGATAAATGCCTTATCCGGCTTTTTGGCTCTAAAGAAACTGTTCAATTCTGCCAGAATCTCCTTGATTTGTTTTACTTGCGGGATGAGAAAATTAAGGCAAAGATTGAGTTTGTCTCCGTTGAACCTGGAGAGGACTTCAAATTGAAAGAATCACTGCAGTGTGCTTCTTTTAAAGTAGCCCACAGCTCTTCATCCTTGGCTTATTATTTTCGCTTTGAGGAGGAAAAGAAAGAATTGCTTTATTCAGGAGACACAGCGCTTAATCCTTTGCTTTTTAAAGAAGCTTCAGGGATAGATTATCTCATACATGACTGCAGCGCTCCCTCTCGCTTTTTTAAGAAATATCCTTCCCTTCAGACCATGCATACTCATTCGCTTGAGCTGGGGAAGTTTTCCCAACAGGCAGAGGTCAAATGTCTTATCCCCTGTCATTTTTTTGGTGAATTAGAATTTCTCCTTTCTGAAATTGAGGATGAGATAAGAGAGAACTACAAGGGGAGAATTGTCATTCCGGAGGATTTTAAAAAAATAACCTTATAAACTGAGTTGGAGGAACGATTCGCTGTAATTTTGGCATGACACGCTGGAGGCATGAATGAAAGGATTGATCATTATTTTCATATTGTTTTTTTCCTTAGCTCTTGCTTGGCAGACAAATCCTAAGAGAGAAATAGCTGATCTTGTTCTTCTCAATGGTGCTGTCTGGACAGTCAACCCCGCTCAGCCTTGGGCTGAAGCCGTAGCCTTAAAAGGAGAAAAAATTCTTGAAGTGGGCTCCGCCAAAGAAATAAAAGGGATGATCGGGGATAGCACACAGGTCATCGATCTAAAAGGAGATTCGGTCCTTCCCGGTTTTATTGACAGCCATACTCATTTCCTTGATGGGGGTTTTTCTCTCTTAAGCATTCGTTTAAGAGATGCGGAGAGTCGGGAAGAATTTATTTCCAGGATTGCTGATAAGGCTAAAGAAATCGAGAAAGAAGCCTGGATTCTTGAAGGCGACTGGGACCACCAGTCTTTTGATCCTCCTGAGCTACCGAGGAAAGAATGGATTGATTCGGTCACTCTCCACAATCCTGTTTGTGTGAACCGCCTTGACGGTCATATGGTTCTTGTTAACAGCCTAGCCTTGAAACTAGCTGGAATCACGAAAGATACTCCTTCTCCTGTAGGAGGAGAAATCCTCAAAGACCCTGAGACGGGAGAGCCAACAGGAATTTTAAAAGATGCAGCCATGAATCTGGTAATGAAGCATATTCCAGAACCTTCTTTCAAGGAAAAGTTGAACGCCGCTGAAGTCGCTCTGAAGCACGCTGCTGAAGCAGGCGTAACATCTATCCATGATATGGCTTATGCCGATAACTTTGAGGTATACCAGGAGCTCTTAAGGCTAAATAAACTGACGGCTCGCCTTTATGTGTATATTCCCATAGCCGAGGTTGAAATTTACGCGCGACTTAAATTAAAGACTCCATTTGGCAACGATTTGTTAAAGATAGGAGGATTAAAGGGATTTGTTGATGGGTCACTAGGATCGTCGACCGCCTTGTTTTTTGATCCCTATACAGACAATCCCCGAAAAAAAGGCCTGCTCCATTCTCAAATGTTTCCTGAGGGAATAATGGAGAAAAGGATTCTCCAGGCTGATAAGGCTGGACTTCAAGTAGCCATCCATGCTATCGGAGACAAGGCAAATAATATCCTCCTTGACATTTTTGAAAGGATAATCACTCAGAACGAAAAAAGAGACAGGCGTTGGCGAATCGAACATGCCCAGCATCTTCTTCCTGAGGATATTGAACGGATAGCAAACCTGGGCATTATTGCTTCTGTTCAACCCTACCATGCCATCGATGATGGTCGATGGGCAGAGAGAAAAATCGGCAGAAAAAGATGCCTGTATACGTATGCTTTTAAATCTCTCCTGAAGAAAGGAGCTGTACTGGCTTGTGGTTCTGATTGGACGGTTGCTCCCTTAGACCCTCTTACGGGGATTTATGCGGCTGTGACGCGGCAAACACTGGATGGCAAGCATCCTGAAGGCTGGTTTCCAGAACAAAAAATATCCCTGGAGGAAGCCATTAGAGGCTATACTCTAAACGGTGCTTATGCAGAGTTTTCTGAGAATACAAAGGGTTCTGTAGAAAGAGGAAAACTGGCTGACCTGGTTGTCCTGAGCCGAAATATTTTTAAGAATCCGCCTGAAGAAATTCAAAAGACTGAAGTCAAGATGACTATCTTTAACGGAAAAGTCATTTCTAAAAAATAGCTCGGTTAAATGATTTATCTTTATTTTGCCGTTTTGATCGTTTCTTTTGCAATCCTGTTCAAGTCTGCAGGCTTTTTTGTCGATGGAGCCTGTGGCATAGCCGGAGAGCTGAACATTTCAAAAATGGTAGTGGGAATAGTGCTTGTTGGCATGGCCACAACTGCTCCAGAATTTGGCACTTCAGTCATTGCAGCCATTCTTGGTCATCCTGAGATTGCATTAGGTAACGCTATCGGCTCTGTCATTTGTGATGATGGAGTTGCCCTTGCTCTAGCTGCGATCGTTGCTCCAACGGCAATCTTAATCAACTGTCGAATCTTAAAGACCGCCGGCCTTTTTCTTATCTCTATCGATATTCTGGCATATATTTTGGCAAGAAACGGAACAATTGGCCGGATGGAGGGAGTTCTTTTCCTGATTATCTTATGCCTTTATTTTATCTTCATACTCAGAAAGCAGAGATACAGTATCAGCAAAGATGAGAGGAAAGGAGACGCCTTAAGCTGTAAGGAAGAGAATCTCACTGACTCAAAGCTAGCCTTGTTGAAGAAGCCCATTTTTCTATTTTCCGTCGGTATTATCGGAGTCATCATTACCTGCCGGGCAATCATCTGGGCATCCGTTCACATTGCTGAATATTTTTCTATTTCAAAAGCAATAATCGGATTGACTATCATTGCCATCGGGACTTCTCTTCCTGAAATAAGTACTTGTGTGACAGCAGCACTGAAAGGAGAAGGGGAGATTGCGGTCGGAAATATAATCGGGGCAGACATTCTCAATGTTCTGTGGATTATCGGCGTTTCCTCGATTGCCAATCCTATAAGGGTTGAATTAAAAATTATAAACTTTGCCTTTCCTTTTATGATTTTGATAGTGATAACCATGCTTGTGGCTATGAGAATCGGCTGTCGATTAGGAAAGATAAAGGGCTTAGTTCTTTTGGGGCTTTATTTCCTCTATCTATATTTAACTCTTAGATTTTTCACTTAGAAAAAAGGGGCCAGGCCCCTTTTTCTTAAGAAAAGGGAAAAGGCTATCTTTTTAGTGGGCTTGATGAGTCGAACCCCTACATCCAATGGACATTCGGCATAGAACAGGTTGCTTTTCGCGTTTTTATTATGAACATTCCTCACCGAAAAAGCAGCCTGTTTCCTTTTTATTCTCTTTTTGTTTGCTTTTATTCGATTATTGTTGTTCATAAAGAATATATTTGTTATTATAACTTGTTTCTGAGTAGCGGGAGGAAAGATTGAATGTTGGTGTTTTAAACGAGAGTCCCAAAATAGAGAACAGAGCTGGTTTAACTCCGAGCAGTGTTTCTTTGCTGGCGGAAAAAGGACACAAAGTCTATGTGCAGGCTGGAGCTGGATTAAAAGCTGGATACTCCAATGAGGAATATGTTGCTCAAGGGGCAGAAATTGTTTTTACAAAAGATGAAGTTTTTGGGCGTTCGGATATTGTACTCAATATATCTCCCCTGGATGATGAGGAATGCAAACTCGTAAAAAAAGACCAGATTTTATTCGGGTTTCATCATCTAGCTGTTTCTCGGAAGTGTAATATTGAGGAACTTCTTAAGAAAAAAGTCACCATCATCGGCTATGAAATAATCCAAGAAGAGAACGAAGTCCTTCCTTTTATCGAGAGTTTAAGTGAGATTGCAGGCCAGATGTGTCTGGCCATATCAGGTCATTATCTTCAAACCAGCCAAGGTGGTCGAGGAGTTATCATCGGGGGCGTGGTAAGCGTTCCTCCCGTAACCGCTGTTGTAATTGGAAGTGGTGTCCTGGCCAGAAGTGCTATTAAAAGCATGCTCGGAGCCGGAGCACATACTATTGCTTTGGGCCGAAATATGGACAGGTTGAGAGAACTAGAGGAGCTAACTTCAGGCAGATTGATCACTCTCTTCGCCAGCAACTACAATCTGGCGCGAATGACAAAAGTTGCCGATATCCTTATAGGAGCGGTTCTTCGTCCCGGAGAGAAAGCCCCCATTATGATAACAAAGGATATGGTCAAGACAATGAAAAAAGGTTCAATCATCATTGATCTGGCAATCGACCAGGGTGGGTGTATAGAGACAAGCCGTTTAACAACCCTCGAGCATCCTACTTATGTTGAAGAAGGAATAATTCATTACTGTGTTCCCAATATCACCTCTTCTGTAAGCCGAACCTCAACAAAAGTTTTATCCAACTTAGTTGCTCCCTGTCTCCTTGAGATAGGAGAATTTGGGCTTGAGAAGTGTTTGAGAGAGAATAAATCTCTGGCGAGGGGTGTTTATGTCTTTTGTGGGAAAATAGCCAAAAAGAATATAGCGGAAAGATTTGGCCTGGATTATAAAGATATCCTCTCATCTTGATAAAGGCTGCAAATAATGGAAAAAATTATGAGTGAATCTAATAGCGTTCAAAGAGAGCTTATTCACCTGCTTCATGATGTACAGAATAAGTTCGGGTATATCCCGGCCCAGAGCATTTCCCAGATTTCCAGGGAATTAAAAGTCTCTGAGAGTGAGATATTCGGAGTTCTCACATTCTACAAAGCCTTTACACTCAAGCCACGGGGCAAGCACCTGATAACCATCTGTATGGGAACAGCTTGCCACGTAAGAGGAGCTCCGATGATCCTTGATGAATTCGAGAGGAAGCTGGGAATTGAAGCAGGAGAAACAACCGAGGATAATCTGTTTACCTTGGAGACTGTGAACTGTGTTGGGGCTTGTGCCTTAGGGCCCATAGCGATTGCCGATGGAGATTATCATGGCCAGATGAAAACAAGAGAGGTCGGTGAAATTATTAAGAAATTAAAGCAGGAAAAAGGCAAAAGCATTGAATGATGGATGAATTTAACGCTAGCAAGCTAGACGAAATAAGAGCTAAAATTTCCGAATCCCGAAAGGAAAAGAGAACATGCATTACTGTCTGCGGCGGAACAGGTTGTCATGCCTATGGCTGCTTAAAAGTTGCAAAAGCCTTTAAGGATGAAATAAAAAAGCAAAATGTTCAAGATTCAGTCGATGTGAGAATCACCGGCTGCCATGGCTTCTGTGAAAGGGGACCTATTACTGTCATTCAACCGGATGGAATTTTCTACCAAAGAATTCAACTCAAAGATATCAAAGAAGTCATCTCTGAAACGATAATCAATAAAAAAATCGTAAACAGACTCCTTTATACTGAACCAAGGACAAAAGAAAAAATTGTTTATGAAAAGGAAGTTCCTTTTTATAAGAAGCAAAGACGTATTATTTTCGGGAATAATGGCTTCATAGATCCTACTGATATCAATGATTATATAGCCTTGGATGGGTACAAGGCTCTGGTGAAAGTCCTATTTGACATGACTTCAGAGGAAGTCATCGCTGATATTAAAGCTTCTGGTCTCAGGGGGAGAGGAGGAGCTGGTTTCCTCACAGGGAAAAAATGGGAAGTTTGTCGTGAAGTTAGCTCTGATGTGAAATACATCATCTGCAACGCAGACGAAGGAGATCCTGGAGCCTATATGGACCGGAGTCTTTTAGAAGGCAACCCTCACAGTGTCATAGAAGGGATGACCATCGGTGCCTATGCTATCGGAGCGTCGTTGGGTTTTATTTATGTACGAATGGAATATCCACTTGCTGTTAAGAATATAACCCTGGCCGTAGAACAGGCAAAACGTCTCGGCTTGCTTGGTGAATCTATCCTTGGGTCTGAATTTAAATTTGATATTCGTATTTTTAGAGGAGCGGGAGCTTTTGTTTCGGGTGAAGAGACGTCTTTGATGGCTTCCATCGAAGGAAGAAGGGCTTTTCCCAGGCAGAGACCTCCTTATCCTGCTCAAGAAGGATTGTGGGGAAAGCCTACCAATATCAACAATGTTGAGACATGGGCGAATGTTCCCCTGGTAATAAATAAGGGAGCTGAGTGGTATTCTCAGATAGGCACTCAAAAAAGCAAAGGGACAAAGATATTCTCTCTGGTGGGCAAAATAAACAATACTGGGTTAGTGGAAGTGCCTATGGGGATCAAGCTGAGAGAGATTATCTACGACATCGGTGGCGGTATAAAAGATAATAAAAAGTTCAAAGCTGTCCAGACTGGCGGGCCTTCTGGGGGATGTATCCCGGCTGATAAGCTTGATTTATCCATCGACTTTGAATCATTGACTAAAGCTGGATCGATGATGGGTTCTGGCGGCATGATTGTCATGGATGAAGATACCTGCATGGTTGATGTTGCCCGGTATTTTCTCGATTTTACTCAACAGGAATCCTGCGGTAAGTGTGTTCCCTGCCGTATTGGAACACGTCAGCTCGTAGATATTTTGACGCGCATCACCAAAGGAAAGGGAGATGAAAAGGATCTAGAAAAACTTAATGATTTGTCCAGATCCGTAAAGGATGGATCTCTCTGTGGCTTAGGACAGACTGCGCCTAATCCTGTGCTGACGACAATCCGGTATTTCAGGAATGAATATGAGGCTCATATTAAGGAAAAGCGCTGTCCGGCCTTGGTTTGTAAAGATTTGATCATTTACCACATCGAACCGGATAAGTGTGTTGGTTGTCTTTTATGTTTGAAGAATTGTCCGGTCGATGCCATAAGCGGTGAGAGGAAAAAAGTCCATGTGATTGACCAGGAATTATGTATTAAGTGCGGGGCTTGCCTTGATGTCTGTCCTCCAAAAGTCAGTGCTGTTTCCAAATATACGGGCAATAAGAGAGATAGAATCCTCAAGAAAGCTTCCAAGCAAAGAGTCAACAAATGAAAATTACTATAGACGGAAAAAAGATTGAAGTTGAGGGAAAGAGAACCGTCTTAGAAGTTGCCCGAGAAAAGGGTATCTATATTCCTTCTCTTTGTGATCATCCTCGGTTAGCTCCGTTCGGCGGCTGCCGACTCTGCATCGTGGAGATCAAAGAAAAAGGGGGCTTTCCTCCATCTTGCAGTACCTTTGTCGAAAACGGGATGGAGATAAAGACAAAAACTCCCAGACTCCAAAAATTAAGAAGAGAAATCCTAGAACTCATTCTCTCTGAACATCCGAATGCTTGCCTTATTTGTAGCGAAAAAGAGAAATGCGATGAATATAAATCGACTATTCGGAAGGTGGGAGAAGTAACCGGCTGCGTCCTTTGTTCTAATAATGGACGCTGCGAGCTTCAGGATGTAGTTGAAACCTTAAAAATAGATAAAGTCAGATTCCCATCTGTTTATCGAAATCTAGAAGTAAAAAAAGGCGATCCTTTCTTTGATCGAGACTATAACCTGTGCATTCTCTGCGGAAGATGTGTAAGAGTGTGCCAAGAGCTGAGGGGAGCAGCTGCTGTTTCCTTTGTTTACAGAGGCTCTCAAGCTGTGGTGGGAACTGTGCTTGATCTACCTCTTATTGAGTCAGGCTGTCAGTTTTGTGGAGCTTGCCTAGATATCTGCCCCACAGGATCTTTAGCTGAGAGAGGTATAAGGTATGAAGACCTGCCCGATGAACGGGTAAAAACGATCTGTCCTCTCTGTAGCATGGGATGTGAGCTAAAAATAGACCTTAAGAAAAAGAAGATACTAAGCTCTAAACCCTCAGATGAGGGAGCAGTGAATCAAGGGCAGGCATGTGTTAAAGGACGATTCCTGATAAAAGACCTTATCCAAAGCCCGCGCAGGATTATCAAGCCGCTCTTTAGAATGAATAAAGAGCTTGAAGAAACCAGTTGGGAAGAAGCTCTCGATTTTGTTGCTCAAAGACTCAGAAAATTCAAGGGGAAAGAGATTGCTCTGGTAGCTTCTCCGCAGGTATCTTGCGAAGAATATTTTCTCCTTCATAAGTTTGCTAGTGAAGAATTAAAAACCGAAAACGTGGACAGTTCTTATCGTTTTTCTCCTTTAGCGGTTATCGACGAAATGGCTCAAGAAAATGGACTAGAGTTAGATTTAAATTTTGAGCTCAAAGATATCTCGAGAGCGAAGGCTTTATTTCTCATCGGCGAAGATATTCCTAAATCTCACCCTATTATCTGGCTCGAAGTATTAAAGGCTGTTCAACGCGGTGCAAAGCTCATGGTTGCCAGTCCCGCAGAGCTTTCTCTGAATCGCTACTCATCGCTATGGCTTAAGATAAAGCCGGGGACTGAGTTTTATTTTCTCAGTTTTCTATCTAAGCTCTTTCTGCAAAATGAACAGGAAGCGAACCATCCTCGAATTGAAGGATTTGACTCTTTTAAGAGTTCACTTGGAGAGTTTGATTTATCCCAGGTTTTTGAGATGACTGGCATAACTCGAGAGGGATTGGAAGAAGCATTTGGGCTTCTATCAGAAGCAGAGGATGCTGCCTTTCTTTTCGGTATGGGATTAACTCAATATCCCTGGGGAACGCGGAATGTAGCCGCACTCTGGAATTTGGCCCTTCAAGCCCAGGCTCAGCTCTTTCCCCTCGGCTTAGAGAATAACCTGAGAGGCGTGTTCGAGATAGGGCAAAATTCTTCAGGTCAAGGGCTAAATTTTAATCAAATTTTCCAGGCAGCTTTATCCGGGGACCTAAAAGCTCTCTATCTGGCAGGTCCAGCGCCTTATCTAAAGAAAGCTAATCTTGAGTTCTTGGTAATTCAGGATAGCTTTGTAAATGAGAATTTTAAGCTTGCTGATGCAGTTTTGCCTGCCTCAACTTTTGCAGAGACTGATGGGACGTTCATTAATGGAGAAGGCAGGGTTCAAAAATTTAATAAAATTATAGATCCTCTTGGAGATGCAAAGCCAGATTGGTGGATTATCTCTCAATTAGCTCGCAGGATGGGGAATAGAGGCTTTCCGTTCAAGAATCCACCAGAAATCACAAAAGAGCTGATTAAAACTATCCCTGGTTTTTCGAATATATCCTGCGCCGAGCTTGGAAAAGGCCAAAAAGTCTTTATTCAGGAAAAGGCGAAGAAAGAAAGGTCGTTTATTCCTGTAAAATACATGGATATAAATTATAAGAAAAGCAAAAAATATCCTTTTCTACTGTCCCTGGATTACAGTTTGGACTACTACAGGAGTCTTGTCCTGAGTCAGGAGAGTAAAGGTATGAAGGCTATCAGGGATTCCAGGTGGATTAAGATCTCTTCTGAGGATGCAGAAAAATTGAATTTGGAGGAAGGGGAGAGCATAGTGATTGAATCCTCCTCAGGGAAGTTTAAGGGGTTCGTCAAGATATTAGAGTCCTTGCCCGATGGGATTTTAAGAGCCAGCTTCCTCTTGAGCGAAGATGCTGACTTTTCGGTGAATGGTCTTATTCCAAGCGGTTTTCAGGAATCACATTCTCTGGGAATGCTGCCTGTAAAAATAAAAAGAGAAAAATAATGGCAAAGATTCTAAAAAGAGAGCGTTTAGTTCCTAATATTCATCTTATTGAGGTTCACGCGCCTGAGATAGCCAAAAAAGCGAAGCCCGGCCAGTTTGTCATCGTCATGCCAGACGAAAAAGGAGAAAGAATTCCTTTGACAATTGCTGATTGGGATAAGGAAAAGGGCTTTGTTACTTCGGTTTTTATGGTCGTAGGTACTTCCACCCATAAACTTTCGCTTCTTGAACCAGAAGACGAAGTCCCTGTTTTTGTCGGTCCTTTAGGAAAACCCTCTGAAATTAAAAGATATGGAACCGTTCTTCTGGCAGGAGGTTGCTTTGGGATTGCGGCCATATATCCAGTAGCCCGCGCTTTAAAAGAAAAAGGGAATAAGATAATTACGTTATTAGATGTCAAGGCGAATTATCTTCTTTATTGGGAAGAGAAGCTTCGAGCTGTAAGTGATCAATTTTTGGTTTCAGCTCGTGATAGTTACTACAACTGTAAGGATTATATCCCCAAAACTCTCAAGAATATCATCACCAAAGGGTCCAAAATCAACAAGGTGATCTCGATAGGCTGCACTTACTTGATGTATACTTGTTCTGAGGCGACTAAATCCTACGGAATAGAAACCTCGGTCAGCCTTAATCCGATTATGGTGGATGGAACAGGTATGTGTGGAGCCTGTCGGGTGACAGTAGACGGCAGAACAAAATTTGCCTGCGTTGATGGACCTGATTTTGACGGTCATTTAGTGGATTGGGAAGAGCTTTTTTCACGGCGGAAGTCGTATTTTGAGGATGAGATCCGATCTTTGTGTCATTGGGAAAAGAATCATTTTCCATCCTAATATAGACGCATTATGCTAAGTGTGAATGAGAGGAACGATGGAGATAGTTCGAATGTCATTGCGAGCCCTTGAGGGGCGAAGCAATCACATAAAAAATGTGGGATTACGAGGAGCGAAGGAGATTCCTTCGCTATGCTCGGAACAGGCTGCGCAATCTCTTGAAGAAAGCCGTAGGCGTTTGATTCATCAAACCCGCATTAGTTATATGAG
>WVXO01000047.1:0-1846 GCA_011773465.1 Candidatus Aminicenantota bacterium
GGATTAGGCAGTATTGTTTTTGTAAAAAACTGCTTACTGCCTACTGCTTACTGCTTACTTTTTAATTGGGGAAAAAAATGATCGACCTTCATTGCCATATACTGCCCGGAATTGATGATGGTCCTTCTGACATCGAGACCAGCATCAGGATGTCAAAAATTGCGGCTGATGACGGCATAACCCATATAGTTGCAACACCTCATTTTAAATATAATGAAAAGCCTACAATTGATGATATAAAAGACCGCCTCAAAATGCTTGAGGAAAGGGTTAACAAAGAAAACATAAGGGTAAAATTCTCAAGCGGTGCTGATATAGGGCTGACCTATGAGTTGACTTACGGGATAGATAAGAACGAGATCCCGACAATAAATGGCTCCCGCTATTTTCTTCTTGAACTTCCAAACATCATACCACCGAACCTTGACAACTTCCTCTTCACAGCAGAGCTGAAAGGATTTGTGCCAATCATCACCCATCCTGAGCGAAACTACAGCCTCCTTTCTTTCCCTGAAAAAATGGAGGCTTTAAGGGACTCGGGTGCCTTATTTCAGCTCACTGCCATGAGCATAACAGGCGAATTCGGAACCCCGATAAAAAAGTTTTCACAAATGCTTCTTAAAAAAGGCTTTATAGATTTTGTAGCATCAGATGCACATTCTGCTGGATGGAGAAACCCTGTGCTCTCAAGTGCATACTGGGAAATTACCGAGCTCTTTGACGAAGATGAAGCACAGCGAATCTTCCTCAAAAACCCATTGGCAGTAGTAGAGAACAGGGAAATAAGTAAAAAGAAAAAAGTGAGGAGTAAGGAGTAAAAAAACGCTATGCGCTAAGCGCTATGCGCCATGCGTTTAGTATGAAGTAAGCAGTAGGCAGTAAAAAGAACGCCATGCGCCATGCGTCAAGCTTATAAAATAAAGAACGGAGGAGAAGGAGAGAACTGAAAATGCTAAAAAGTTACAAAGATTTAAAGGTCTGGCAGAAAGCTTATGAACTATGTTTACAAGTATACAAAACAACAAAAAGATTTCCGAATGAAGAATTATATGGATTAACATCACAGTTAAAAAGATCAGCAGTATCGGTTCCATCAAACATAGCTGAAGGATATGGCAGGAAAACTACTCCTGAATATATTCAATCATTGTACATATCTTATGGCTCAATCTGTGAACTAGAAACACAAATATTGTTATCAGGAGATTTAGGATATATTAACGATAACAATCTGAACAAACTTCTGAAAGTTATAGAAGAAGTTGAAAGGATGCTTAAGGCACTTATTAAATCTTTAGAAAGAAGGAGAAAAAGGGGATAGTATATGATGGGTAAATTTAAGGTTTATAGGATAGTTTTACTTTTTTATATTTGTCTTTTCACTCGAACCCCTGCCTGCCGGCAGGCAGGCTTGAATCCTTGAACCCTTGAACCCTTTTAGAAAAATGAACTGGTACGCTATATATACAAAACCAAAATCTGAAGACTCTACAGTCTATCACCTCAATAATGCAGGTATCGAAACACTGAGTCCCAAGATAAAAGTAATAAAATACAAAAGAAAAAAATACACTGAAGTAATAGAACAGCTTTTTCCGTCTTACATATTTGCACTTTTCGACAAGGATAAACACGGCCACATGATTAAATATACACGCGGAGTACGTTACATCGTGGGCAAGGAAAACCCTATCAAGGTCCATCCTAAAATAATAAATGCAATAAGGGAACGGATGGATGGTAACATTGTGACACCTGCCCCTGAGAGTTTCAAACCAGGTGACAGGGTTTTGATAAAGGAAGGCCCTTTTAAGGACTTCTATGGCATCTTCGAAAGAAATGTTCC
>WVXO01000047.1:1878-4695 GCA_011773465.1 Candidatus Aminicenantota bacterium
AAAGCCGGGCAATAAAGAAAGCATAGCGCATTGCGCTATGCGAAAAGTATGCAGTAGGTAGTAGGCAGTAGGGACGACAGACGTAACCAAATACCGAAACGGGCCCTGTAAAGTAGAAAAGCTTACTTAACAGGGCGGGCATCGTAACCGTTACCGTAAAACGTAACCTTTAGTTCTCAAGAAGTAAGGAGTAAAAAAACGCTATGCGCCGAGCGCCATGCGCCATGCGTTTAGTAGGCAGTAAGCAGTAAGAAGCAGGGGGCAGGGAGCACAGAGCAGGGCGAAAAAAGCAAAGGAAAAAAGTAAGCAGTAAAGAACGCCATGCTCCTAGCGCCTTGCGCTTTGCGTTATTTTTTTTACTTGACAGCTTGAGTATTTTGCACTAAGATTTGTTCACCGCATGAACGCACTACATTTCTGTCATCTATTGTCGTGTCAAATGACACAACCCGGCGGTAGCATTCCCTTTTTACAAAAAAGCAAGGCGCATGGCGCATGGCGCTCGGCGACTTAACATATGATTAAATTCAGGTTCCAGGATTTAGAGATCTGGCAGTTGGCAATTGAAATTGCTGATGAACTCTTCGATATAGCCGATTATTTAGAAAAGAAACATTTATATCGCTTCGCGGAACAACTTCGTGCTAGTGGAATGTCAATGTCAAATAATATAGCAGAAGGCTCAGGTTCAACTTATAAAAAGGAATTCAATCAATTCCTGAATATCGCAAAGAGGTCTACATTTGAAAATTCTAATATCTTGATTCTTTTACAAAGACGTAATCTTATAGATAATAATGATCTTGAGAGGCTTCTTGATAAGCTTGATCATCTTTGTCGAAAAATTAGCAATTTTCAAAAAACTTTGATTTAAGGATTTGCTTTGCGCTATGCGCTATGCGCTTCTATATTCCCCATCTTACGCTTTGCGCTATGCGTTTTTATGGAAGAAAATCAATTCAAAGCCCTGCGCGAACTAGCTAAAGACGGCACCCTATCCCAGCGCGACCTCTCAAAAAAGATGGGCCTTAGCCTTGGCAGGGTAAACTACCTTGTCAATGCACTTCTTGAGAAAGGTTACATCAAGGCAAATCGTTTCAAGAATTCCAAAAATAAAATAGCCTACATGTACATCCTTACCCCCAAAGGCATAAGCGAAAGAGTAAAACTGACATACAGCTTCCTCCAGAGGAAACTTGACGAATTCGAAGAACTCAAACAAGAAATCAAAACCCTCAAAAAAGAAACAAACAATAAGAACTGAGGAGTGAGAAGTAAGGGGTAAGGGGTAAACTATCTAAACCAAATACTCTCGATATAACAAAAATGGATCAAAAAACAACTAAAACCGTTAAACATGAAAAAACAACAGCGGGTTTTGAGAAACTTTGGATATGGCAAAAAGCTCACAACCTTATGCAGGAGATTCATAAATTCTGTAAAACATTACCGAGAGAAGAAAAATTTAGGATTAGGGATCAAATCGAACGTTCGTCTTCTTCCGTTTGTGATAACATATCCGAAGGCTACACATCTTATTACTATAAAGACAAAATTAAAGGATTTTTTACGGCAAGAAAAGAAGCTGGCGAAACACAGAATCATCTGCGAAAATTAGAAGGAAAAGGTTATCTAAATCCAAAAACTTCCCAAACGTGGATAGAAGAATTTGAAGAGGTTATGCGTGGTATAAATGGTTATGTGAACTATATCCGTAGCAAGAGAGGAGCCAAACGATAATCGGTCCAACACTACCTGATTCCCTGATTACCTGATATCCACTACCTGATATCCTGATTACCTGATATCCACTACCTGATATCCTGATTACCTGATAACCAGTTAATATGCTAAAATATATAAATTAAGCACTATTAAGGAATATATATTTTGAAAAACTACGACTCATCCAAGCGTATCCTCATCACAGGCGGTGCCGGCTTTCTTGGCTCTTTCCTTAGTGAAAGACTCTTAAATGAAAATCATGAGATTCTCTGTGTTGATAATTTCTATACCGGCCGCAGGTCAAACATCTCCCACCTGGTAAACAACCCTTACTTCGAGATTATGAGGCACGATATCTGTTTCCCACTATATGTTGAAGTAGATGAGGTTTATAATCTTGCCTGCCCTGCCTCTCCCATACATTATCAATTTGACCCTGTGCAGACAACAAAAACCTCTGTACACGGTTCCATTAACATGCTCGGCCTTGCAAAAAGATTGAAAATAAAGATTCTTCAGGCTTCTACTTCGGAAGTCTATGGTGATCCAACTATCCATCCCCAGCCCGAGTCTTACTGGGGCAATGTGAATTCTGTCGGGCGGAGGTCATGCTATGACGAGGGTAAAAGATGTGCAGAAACACTCTTCTTTGACTATCACCGTCAGCATAAATTAAAGATAAAAGTAGCAAGAATCTTCAATACTTACGGACCAAGGATGCATCCAAATGACGGTCGTGTTGTAAGCAACTTCATCATGCAGGCATTAAAAGGGAAGAACCTCACAGTATACGGTGATGGAAGCCAGACAAGGTGTTTCTGCTATGTTGAGGATATGGTAGACGGTATTATTAAGCTCATGGACAGCCCTGATAATTTTACTGGTCCTGTTAATCTCGGGAATCCCCGTGAGTTCTCCATCCTTCAACTTGCAGAATTAATCATTAAGCTGGTTAACTCAAAATCCAAAATCATCTTCAAGCCCTTACCCGAAGACGACCCTCAACAAAGACAGCCTGACATAACCCTGGCAAAAGAAAGATTAAACTGGAATCCAACAACCTCATTAGAAGAAGGCCTGGTAAATACAATA
>WVXO01000047.1:4706-5861 GCA_011773465.1 Candidatus Aminicenantota bacterium
TAAGCAGTAAGCACGACTAAAATAACAAAACTATGAAATATAATGGATATAGAGATTTGAAAGTTTATCAACTATCTTATAAGTTAGCCATGGAAATTTTTGAAATTACAAAATCATATCCTAAGGAAGAAAAATATTCACTTATTGACCAAATAAGAAGATCATCAAGAAGTGTTCCTGCTAATATAGGAGAGGCTTGGAAGAAAAGACGATATCCTAAGATGTTTGTTAGTAAATGTATAGATGCTGCAGGAGAAGCCGGTGAAACAGAAGTATGGCTCGATTTTTCCAAAGATTCAGATTACCTTTCTAATGAACAATATGAAAAACTTTATTCAGGTTATGAAGAAGTAAATCGTATGCTCTATGGAATGCTTGATAAACCAGAAAAGTTCTGTAAGTAGTACGCTATATGGATTAGGCAGTATTGTTTTTTGTAAAAAACTGCCTACTTTGTATTTTATAAAAGCTTTGTGCTTTTTCGGTTTGCGTTTTAGTGTCTTCTGCCTACTGCCTACTGCTTACTGCTTACTGCCTACTATTTACTCCTTACTCCTTACTCCTTACTCCTTACCCCTCACTCCTTACTCCTTACTCCTTACTTACTCGGTGAGTTAATTGGACAATAACCTCATCTATCATAAAGTCTTCGTTACAAAACACGACCGCAACCTCCTCAACAACCACAAAAGCGGTATCGTCTGGTTTACCGGTCTATCTGCATCAGGCAAATCTACAATCGCCCACACTGTCGAAAAAGTCCTTCACGACAGAGGTGTCCGCACCTATGTGCTCGATGGCGATAATGTCCGCCATGGAATTAACAGTAACCTCGGTTTCAGCCGTGAGGACAGAAAAGAGAACCTCCGGAGGATCGCCGAACTCTCAAAACTCTTTATCGATGCAGGCATTCTTGTCCTTACTGCATTCATATCTCCTTATAAACAGGACAGGAAATACATTAAAAGCCATTTTAATAGTGATAACTTCCTTGAGATATACGTGAAATGTGCTGTTGAAGAATGTGAAAGACGCGACCCTAAAGGCCAGTATAAAAAAGCCCGTGCAGGGATTATAAAAGAATATACAGGGGTTTCCTCTCCCTACGAAGAACCCGAAAACCCTGACCTTGTCCTGGAAACCGAAAAGTATGAC